>NZ_JAAAMT010000011.1 GCF_009905435.1 Pseudomonas sp. R5(2019) | reverse complement strand
AGCGGTTTCCAAAACGGTGCTCAAATCCTGTGCAACAGACATAAAAAATCCGGAATCCTTATCGGACTCCGGATTCTCCAGCTGTTCAAGGATTAGTCAACAATCCTTAAGTGAACAGCATTGCGCTGAGGGGCGGGCCTTTGAATACAAAAGGGGAAAACTCAATCCTCCGAGTCCTCAAGACCTTTGGGGATATGCTGGTCGGAAAGCAATTGCTTCACCAGGTCAGCCAACTGGGTGACGTTGACACCTTGCTCGCAAACAATCTCAAGGCTATTCCCTTTGACCTTAATCTTTCCGAGAACCTCGCCACTAGCGACAACGTGGTTGTGTTGAGGTCGAGAAACTACCGGGCTCGTCCGCAAATGGATTTGTCGCTTGATCCAACGAAGAGAGCCAGCCTGTGAAGTCTTTCCGTTAGCAATCATGCCAACACCTTCGACTACCAACTCTTCATAGCGCTTGTCGAACGCTGCGAACTCCGCAACGGATTTGGTTCCGATAAGGCGAGGTTGCTCCTCAAGAATTTCCAACACGCCTTGAGGCAACTTGAAGTAGGACATACAGCGGGTAATGGTGGCTTTGCTTACACCAACATGCCGAGACAGGGCGGCCATGCTCCAGTCTTCGTTACGCTCAAGCATTTTGTTGAACGCCCTGGCGCGTTCGAAATCGCTGAGTGCATCACCTTCGTTGTCCGTGAGTGCATTGACTTCAGCTTCAGCGTCAGACATCTCCTTGATGCGCGCTTCAATTTCATTCCATTGCAAAAGCTTGTGTGCACGCCAACGTCGTTCACCACCGACCAATTCATACCGACCAGGAATACTTGGGCTTGGTCTTACGAGAATAGGGTTTAGCAAACCACTTGCCTGAATCGCGTCCGCGAGCAAGCTCAGTTTCTCACCGTCGAATTCTTTACGTGGCTGGTAAGGCGAAGGGTCGATCAGCTCTACCAGGATCTTGCCAACAACAAATGATCCCGGAGCCTTAGCTGAAACGTCGGCCCCATTTCGAGGGGCAGGCGTTTGTGGTGCAGGTTCCAACGCCTCTGGTTCATCAAGAAGACCTTGTTCTGCTAACAACTGGTCAAGCGATTTCCCCAGGTTTGCCTTGGGTATATCTGCAACAACCGGTTCGCTGACGCCATCTCCTGGCATTCGAGCAGGTTCTACACCTAAACGCCGCGTTTTCTCTCCCATGTACACCTCCAAAATTCTTGGGGAAACCTATCAATTTCCCTCTTGATATTCAGCAGAGCTGATACCCCCAAAAAACGTTTCACGGTGAAACGTTTTGGGCTTTCAGATCAATCTCGATACTTAAGCGCTGCCAACCGTGGCGCGAATGCGGTTGAGGATGTTGCCGAACACCGAGCGCATCGCACCGATTGAATTTTCACTCGCATTTTTCCAAAGCATGATGGGTACGCCGTCATCCAAGCTCTTGGAATAATCTTCTGAGAAGTAGAGTGGCACCTCAGCGACCTTGCCAGGGAATGTCTCGCTAAGCTTTTCCATGTTCGACTGAATACGCGGCCTGTTCTTGATGTACATCGTTGGTACAACGAAGATCTCAGGAGAACGTTGGAAGTCTTTGGCGAAAGCTTCCAGCTTGTCAGACAGTCGGCCTAGTGCTTTGAACGAAAACCGGTCCATCCGAATCGGGCAGATCAGGAAGTCAGAAGCGACCATCGAGTTGCGAGTAAGCAGCGAAGTTGAAGGGGCGTTGTCGATGATGATTACGTCATAGCCGGACAAATCGGCACTCTTGTTCTCACCCTTGAGAGCTTTTTGGAAGAAAAGCCCGTACCGGAAGTCGGATCCGTTTGCATTGCGTAGAGCGACATCCAGGTCTTCCAACGATTCTTCTGCGGGGATGAGGTGCGGGCCAAACTCGCCAAAAGGCTTTTTGATTACCTCATCCAGCGTTTTTGCAGGGTACATCGAGACCCCGAGGAGGTTACCTAAATGGCCATCGACCGCACGGTCACCAGGTACGTTCAACGCAGCGAGCTCATTTGCGGAAAGGTCTGGGTCATAACCAAGCATGCTGGTCGAGTCGCCTTGAGGATCGTTATCGACGATCAGCACTCGGAGCCCTCTCAACGCAAAGTCGATAGCAAGGTTTACTGACGTAGTAGTCTTTGCCGTGCCGCCTTTTTGCACAAAAGTTGAAATAACGGCTGTGCGAGCAAGGCCTTTGGTCAGACCTTTTTCGCGCCGCATATGAGCGATCTGGAACAGATCCTGGACGGAGTAAACTCGAACCGGGACTGAGCCGGCCTTTCTGCGGGCAATGACCAGGCCATGATCGCGCTCCATCAATTTCAACGTCTGCTGACTAACTCCCACGCTGTCAGAGGCGAACTGGGGTGCGAACTGCAATGTGCTGAAGTCCGTGTACAGCGGAATGCCTTGGGCCTTTTCGAACGACGTCATGGCTCATTTATCCTCGTAAAGATCTGAAAATTTTGGCTAACCGTATATTCTGCGCGGAGTATAGCAACATGCTTATATGGTAGAGCTCAAAAAAAGCCCATTCGACCCTATATTTTCGGTTGCTATAGAGGTGATCGAATTTAGTGCTAGCGGCTTGCTCACGTTGCGACTCGACGTATCGCTTTGATTAACGGACAAAAAACGGTTGAGTGCCTGGGTGGCATCGTCGTACGGATGTGCGGCTGCGGCTGATACAGAAAGTGAGAAAACTCGCGGAATGACGCTGGCTTTACCACGGCAGCTCGAGTGTTCATCGGACAACCTCCTGAGAAGTTGTGGGGGCTCATTCCGTAAGCGTCCGCCGAAGTCACCTTGCGTGACTCAGGCGGGCATCCACTGATGCGGCAGCAGTTGATCAATCTCACTGGCACGCTGCGTCGGCAGCCGCGTCAGCACATCTTTGAGATAGGCATACGGATCATGCCCATTCATGCGTGCCGACTGGATCAAGCTCATGATCGCAGCTGCCCGCTTACCGCTGCGTAGTGACCCGGCGAACAACCAATTCGAGCGTCCAAGTGCCCACGGCCTTATCTGATTTTCGACCGCGTTATTATCTATGGGCACAGCGCCGTCCTCGAGATATCGAGCCAGTGCCGTCCAGCGCTTGAGGCTGTAATCCAGAGCTTTGGCGATAGCCGACCCTTCGGGCACAAGATCGCGCTGGGCCAACATCCAGGTATGTAGTGCGTCGATAATGAGCGCTGCTTTTTCCTGACGTATTCGCCAGCGATCTTCGTCGGTCATTTCCCGCGCTTGCCGTTCGATTTCGTACAAGCCGCCAATTGAGTGCAGCGCCTGTTCGGCCAGTTGGCTTTTGTTCGTCGCATGCAGATCGAAGAACTTACGGCGGGCATGGGCCATGCAGCCGATTTCAGTGATGCCTTGCTGGAAGCTTGCTTTGTAACCGGCGAAATCGTCGCACACCAGCTTGCCGTTCCACTGGCCAAGGAAGTTGCGCGCATGCTCGCCCGCACGACTCGGGCTGAAGTCGTAAACCACTGCTTTAAGTGCCGAAAACGGCGTAGTGCAGTAGGCCCAGACGTAAGCACGGTGGGTTTTCTTTTCGCCCGGCGCGAGCATCTGCACTGGCGTTTCGTCAGCGTGGATAACGCCTTGGGCAAGTACCGCTTCGCGCAGCGCATCGACCAAGGGCTGGAGATGCACACCGGTTTGGCCTACCCATTGCGCCAGTGTCGAGCGGGCGATAGCCAGGCCGGCGCGGCCAAAGATTTTCTCTTGGCGATACAGCGGCAAATGGTCAGCGAATTTGGCCACCATCACATGAGCCAGCAGGCCTGCGGTCGGGATACCTTTGTCGATCACTTGGGCCGGCACCGGTGCCTGGATAAGCGTTTCGCACGCGCGGCAGGCCCATTTTCCACGTATGTGCTGCTCGACCGTGAACACGCCCGGCGTGTAATCCAGCTTCTCGCTGACGTCTTCGCCGACGCGTTGAAGCTGGCAGCCACACGCGCACTGGGTGTTCTCTGGTTCGTGGCGGATCACAGTGCGTGGAAACTGCGGTGGCAACGGTGCACGCTTGGGCTGCTGACGCGGTTCGGCCGGCGCGGCAGGCGGGTTGACCGCCTTCAACTCAGCCTCGATAGCCGCGATATCAGTATCCAGCAGGTCGTCGAGCAGGCTGCCCTGGTCAGGGCTCAGCTGCTCGCTGCGCTTGGCGAACTTGTGCCGTTTGAGCAGTGCGATTTCGTGGGTGAGCTGTTCGTTGACTGTTTCGATCCGATGGATCTTCTTGCCCATCGTGTCGACCTGCGACAGCAACTGCGCAGCGAATGCACGCAGTTGATCGGGGGTCATCTGATCGAGATTGGGCGAGGAAGTCATGCCCTGGATTTTACCAAAGCAGATCGCTTGCGGCAGTAGACCAAGGAGCTAATTACAACTTTTTAAAGCAGTGTGATTGCACCGCCAGCTCCAACGCGTTGCCAAGGTAGGCCGAGCACCAAGGCCTGAAGTTGCTCGGTATCCAGCTCCATCTCGCAGCCTTGTCGAATGCCTGGCCAGTGAAACTTGCCTTGGTTCAACCGGCGTGCAGCCAGCCAAACGCCAAACCCGTCATGCACCAGAACTTTCATGCGAGTGGCGCGGCGATTGGCAAACAGATAAGCGCAGTGCGGCTTCGCCGCACCGAACACCGCAATCACCCTGGCCAGCGCAGTTTCAGTGCCGGCACGCATGTCCATGGGCTCGGTGGCGAGCCAGATGGCATCGATACGAATCATTGAGTGAGTCCACGGACAAAGTGGGCGCAGCCGTCAGGATCGGAAGTTGGCCATTTCACTGTGATCGATTGCTCGCCAAGCGACAGCTCAATAATCGCCAATGCTTCCTCCTGCCGTTTGGGCTTGGCTCTCAACGGAACGAAAGCCGGCAACGCCGCTGGCGGCTGGTCTCGGTAAAGCGGTAGCCACTTGCGGATCACGTTGGCGTTGATGCCGTGGCTGATGGCAACGCTGGATAGGGTTGCGCCCGGTTGCAGGCATTCCTGAACAACCTGGGCCTTGAAGGGTTTCGGGTAAGAGCTTCGTTGGCGCATGGAAATCCTGACGTTAAGGGCTATTGCGTCCGCTTAAAAATACGCGGACACCATCGCCCTTAATGCTGGAGTTCGGAAGGTGTGTTGGCTGGACGCTTAGAGCGCCAGTTAAAGCTGGCGGAGGATAGTCGATGAAAGTTCGATACTGGTAAGAAATGGCGAATCAACCAGACCCCGAGTCATGCACGTTGCACCGCGAGGTGCAGGGTGAAGCGTTGACAGGGGAAACCGATGGGCCAGCCATTGAGCCGCGTAATCAGGAATTCGGGATGCCGATGCTGTTAAGCGAAGCAGAAGGCAATACGGAGCATGGCGTTATACGCCAGTCATGCTCTGATCCCGCGCGGTCGGAGACCCTGTGCACGTCGGGAAGTCCTTCGCACAGAAACTGGGAGATCTCAGCGGCGCCCGTTGCGCTAGCACCGGGCGGAGCAGGAAAGGCCAAAAGCCGTAACCCTGCTGTTCACGTCGCTGAGAAGTCGGATACGTCCGTAGTACCTGAGAAGCCATCGAACAAAGGGCCTGGCCCGGCGGAGATAGTGGAGGAAAGGGGCGTAGCCAAGGGAAACACCAACAGGCCTCCCGCGCCCCGGACACTGAGCCGGATCAGCTGCGCGTCGATGGGACTTGAAGGTGTACGTGAAGCAGCCCGCAGGAACAAGGGCATGCAGTTCACGGCATTGCTGCACCACATCACACCGCAGTTATTGGCGCAGAGCTTCTATGCCCTGCGCCGCGATGCAGCGGTGGGCGTGGACGGCATGTCGTGGCGAGGATATGAGGAAGGTCTTCTCCAGCGGGTAACCAATTTGCACGAAAGGCTCCACCGTGGAGCCTATCGGGCAACGCCGTCGCGGCGGGTCTACATCCCCAAAGCCGATGGCAGGCAGCGCCCGCTGGGCATTGCCTCTTTGGAGGACAAGATCGTACAGCAGGCGGTCGTTACCGTTCTGAATGCGATCTATGAAGAGGACTTCCTGGGATTCTCGTATGGGTTTCGGCCGGGGCGCAGCCAGCACGATGCGTTGGATGCGTTGACGGTCGCGCTGAAGAGCCAGAAGGTGAACTGGATATTGGATGCGGATATCACGTCGTTCTTTGACGAGATCGACCATGAATGGATGCTGATGTTTCTGGGACACCGGATTGCAGATCGGCGCCTGCTTGGGCTTATCTGCAAATGGCTTCAGGCGGGAGTTATGGAGGACGGTCGTAGGGTGGCTGCAACCAAGGGTACTCCCCAAGGCGCAGTGATATCGCCATTGCTGGCGAACATCTATCTTCACTACGTGCTGGATTTGTGGGCAAGGCAGTGGCGCCAGCGGCATGCCAGTGGCGATGTAATTGTTGTGCGTTACGCGGACGACAGCGTGGTGGGTTTCAGGACAAAATCACAGGCTCAGCAGTTCTCGGAGCAATTGCAGGAGCGGTTGGCCAGGTTCGGTCTGTCACTCAACGCTTCGAAGACACGGTTGATTGAGTTCGGTCGTTTCGCTGCGATAAATCGCAGGAAGCGAGGCTTGAGAAAACCAGAAACCTTCGATTTTCTGGGCTTCACACACTGCTGTAGTGTCAGCAGACGCGGTGAGTTTCAAGTGCTGCGACTGACAGTCAAGAAGCGAATGCGTGCGACGCTACTGGCCATTCGGGATGAGCTGAAACGTCGGCGCCACGAGTCTGTTCAAGTCGTGGGTCAGTGGCTTACCCGGGTGGTCAGGGGCTACTTCAATTACCACGCCGTGCCGGGAAACCTGATACGTCTTGGCGGTTTTCGTTCGGCGGTGTGCCGTCTATGGCGGCAAGCCCTCAAACGTCGCAGCCAGCGTAGCCGGCTTCAGTGGTCACGCTATGGACGCCTTGCCGACCTTTACATACCTAGACCCAGAAATACGCATCCTTACCCTGAGGATCGCTTCGCGTCAGACACCCGAGGCAGGAGCCGTATGCGGTAGTTCCGCACGTACGGATCTGTGCGGGGGGTGGCAGGTAACTGCCATCCCTACCGCGACCCTCATTCCTACTTCACTCACCCTCTGTTTGGAAATAAACAGAATCCCCGGATAAGGTGGAGATACCTCGCACCAGTCCGTTTGCGAAATAGCGACGGTATTGGGATTAGATTAGGGACTACCGAATCTAAAAACGTTTCACGGTGAAACGCTCTTGGTGAGTGAGATAATTAGGCTGGGATCAATGGCCCGCGCCGTCCCATTGAAATGTGAAGGAAAACCAATGACCACCGTAACCAAAGATCAACTGCTGTGGCTAACAATTCCCCTGTTGCTTCTGTGCACAGCAGCCAAGGCCGTGGAACCTCCCCAGTATGTCGTGAATGGCATAGGTGGCGACTCCTGTGCTTCTTTCGTGCTAGCGCTTTCAGACTACCAGCCCACCAATGCCATCGTTACGGGCGGCAAGACCTACTACACGATGGCCAATGCTTACACGCAGTGGCTCTCTGGTTTCATTACTGCTGGCAGTCAGGGGGCAAATCGGGTCGATGTAAATGGTATAGCCCTGTGGGTTAAAAAATACTGCGAAGCCAATCCTTCGGAGATTCTTGCGTTTGGTGCCGGGGCATTCATTCGCGCTCATCACCTGTCCCCAGTGCCGTCGCCTGGCAGCAGTAAATGAACGGAGTTGGCTTGTTGCGGCAATCTTGGGATTAGATGAGTGGGTGCTGAGCTTATCTAAAAAACGTTTCACGGTGAAACGCTCTTGGGGCCGGAGCTCAACGACCGCTCTTAGGCCTCGGGACTACCCCGAACTGCTCGGGGTTTCCCTGATATCTGAATGGACGCAAACAAAGGTGCAAACTTGCATCTTTTTGCAGGGGGAATGTTCAGTACAAAGTGGCCGGGAGCATGGTGAGGTCCTGGCTATCGGAGATCACGCTTCCTCCGCTGAAATGAATCCGGGGAATCCTCTCTTTTGCACCCCGTTGTTTCCGATCATGCCGGGTCTGGATGTCGGGAATTCCACTTTGGCCTACCAGGACCAGTAACTGATTGAGGTTCTCCGTGCGCGATCCGGTGAAGCCGTCCGTTACTGCATTTACCCGGTAAGAAAACCCAGACGACCTTAACGTGTAAAGGTCATCAGCCTTCTGGTGACGCAGGATCTGCGCCTGCGTAGTGCGGATCTGAGCATTCTCGATCTCCAGCGCGCTCCACTGCTCAAGTGCAAGGTGCAAGAACTGGCCAATGGCGTTGAGCTGGTAGTCCCGGTCGAACTCGCTGAGTTTGGACACGGAAAACGCGCTGTTCCGGTAAAGCGTGGCCGCATTCACTTCTCGAACCAGTATCGGCGGTGTGACCAACCGCCAGGATGTCCGCTCGAACTGCGCGCAGTAGTCCTTGCTCAATTCCGTGAGGCGATTGACCAGGCCCTCGGCTGATTTGGCCAGCTTGGGAGGCACGACGAGAATTCGTTTGTTGAGAGAAGACTCCATTTCATGCAAGACGGCACCTTCCGAACAAATAGACGCACACTCCCCAGAAATAGAGTAGTGATAGGAAAAAATTGCCTCTTGCTTAGTTCTCGGAATGCTCATGGTAATAGTCTCGCTAGAACATGACGGTGCTGACTTAAGTTATAGTAACATAATAAATATTTATCCTATCGCTGTGTGCGATGTTGCTTGTCGTCACCAAACTTTCGATCTGCGTTCGACCAGCGGTTAACAGGCCAAGGGGCCCCGGCATCGAGCATTGGCATCGTAGTCGTGAGAGCGCGTGCGAGATGCACCAGGGGGAGGAAATTTAGACAAAAAAAAAGGCCACGTTTGACCGTGACCTTTAAGTAAGGAGAATGAAAAGAGAACCAACGTTGTAGAAAGTTCTATTGCATTCGCTTACCGTTATACAGTACCAACATAACTCGTTCAAGCTAATTGGCCCGCGAATTAGCCTTCTGCCAGACCTCCAAGTCATTGAAATCCGAAAGCTCAAGCGGTGCTCCTGCTGGCCAGCACGGCGCGATTACGCGTAGCTTGTGCTTCTCCGCAGCTTTATCCGCAAAGGCTTTGCCGGGGTTCACCACCTTTTCGCCATCGATAATCACCGCGGATTTGCGGTCATCGTCTCGCGCTATCACGAGATCAATCACATCTCCGAAACGTTCAACCAGGAAGTCGGTTACTACCAGCAGGTTTTCGGTGTTCAGCGCGCAGATTACCGGCGAATTGCCGTGTAGAGCAGACACGCTTTTGCCTGTGGCCCATCCCTCACAAATGAAGAGAGTATCGCCAGAAACAGGCTTCCCTATCGGAATGTACCCACCCATGACCTCCGCATGACGCAGGAAGACCTTTGTGCCGTCCGGGAAAATTCGCTGGAGGTTGATCAGCTCACCTTTGCGGTAGACCGGCAGCAAGAGCATGTCGCCTTTCTGTCGAGCACCTTCCGCTGAGATACCCTTGCGCACCAGGTACGGGTGATTGTCAGAAGCAACGGGGCTCGCGTTCCAAAGCCTCAGCGCATATCTCTTCGCCCTTTTGGCACCTTGGATGCGCTCTAACTCGGCCTTTTTGCGCTTCTCTTCCGCCTCAAGCATGGCCTGTTTCACGCGCTCGGCCTGCTTATTGCGAGAAGCTTCGGATAACTCGTGCGATGGTTCCTCGAACACCGAGAGCCTGAGCCTGGAGGCCAGTTGTTCGGCGGCCTCCAGTTGCTTCACTCCCCAGACAAACGCGGCCAGCGATACGAGGTCGCCACCTCGATCACCAGTCGCAAAGTCATGCCAACCTCCGGAATCCATCGAGACGCAAAAACTGCCGATCGATCTATCACCACGGTTTGGATTGAGCGCCCAGTACCGGTTACGCCGTAGTTTTCCCGTGGGCAGCAGCTCTGGTACCAGCCAGCTCGCATCGACCAAAGCCACTGCGGCTACCTGCCGCAATGCCTCGATCCTGCGCTTGTTTCGATCCGCTGACATAGCACCTCCGGACAGACCCTGGCCTCACGCGGCAACCTTGTAGGCGACGGCCAGTTCTCCCGACATCCGCGAGAATTGTTCAGTGCAAATTTTGTCAAGATCAACCGGCGAAAGTACGCGCTCGTACAGATGCACCGATGGGTACACCAAATGCGCGCCGTCTTTGCTCAAGTAGTCGATGAAGACCAGATGAACCGCGTTGGAAACGTTGAGCATCTGAATCTTTGTCCAGTCGAAACTTGATGCGGCTAAACCGCTCAGGTTCGACTCCAGGTGTTTGCGCTTGCGATTCACCCAAAGGTTCGCAATTGGGGAAAACATCCGAGCCAGGGCACGAACAGTTCTACTCTGCTGATACGAGTCGAAAAATGAACACGCATTAAGGTAAGGCATTGATTCGGCTTCTACCGAAGATTTCGGCAGAATATTTCGGTACTGAAAAACCGCTCTTAACCCGGCGTTCGGGTTGTAGCTGTACACGTAAACGGGCTTACCGCCGACAAACATCGTCGCACCTGACAATTGAAACTCCTTGTATTTTTTTACAAACACGCACGTAGGTAGTTGTAACGGGAATGTCTTCTTTAACACGTCCGGTGTATTCGCTACAAACGCGAGAACTCTTGTGCGCGTTAACCGCCTCCGAAGCATGTCTTAAATCCGTGTTACTCCGACCAAAAAACTCTCCCGTACGACGAAAACTTTTGAAAAAAACGCCTCCATTTTAGGTGGTCGCGAAAATGATATCGCTCGTGCATTGGTCGTAGAAGACGATCTGCTGCGCCAAAGCGCTCAGACGATTCAAGCCCACGGCACCCATCCGTAACTCACTGGTGCACTCCTGGTACCCGGCAGTGGCAACCAAAGGATCTGTCTCGACCTACAGGTTACTCACAGGTGCGTGCCGTCTGAATTCCGTGTGCCTCAATCAGATTGAAAAGCACTGTAAAGCTACTCGTAGGTGCATGTAGGAGTGCAGGTGTACTTCCCGCAGATTGAAAAGCACCCACGAGTAACTCGTAGCGTCATGCGTGATATGGAGGCAAAGGAGGTGTGTGCAAGCAGATTGAAGGGCAAAAAAAACCACCCCGCCCGAAGGGAGGGGTGGTTGCTGGAGGTCCGCTTTTTGGTTGGATCCGCTACGAAAGTAGCTGTGACTCAGACACTTTTGGGAGCGGAATATCGCTCGCCAATTGTTGGATTAGTTTGTATTGCTCCTCAGTGGGCAATGGTACTGGCACTTCGTACAGCGTTGAGGCGAGCGTAGTCAGAAATTTCGAACGCTCAGCCAAGGCCAGCCGAAACGCGTTCACATAGCCGTGCTTGCGAATCCCAAATGATTTTTTCCGGTACTGGCCATCGTCGTCTCTGTACAGGCAGTTGAACGTCGCCCGTGGCAGTAGGTGACCGCCTCGGTTCGATATCTCCAGTACTACGCCTGATACCGCACTGGGCCCACCGCTAGGGTTGCTGTGGGGCAGGTAGCGAGAACGGCTTCTCCGGCTATCCAGGATGCCCTGAGCGTCGTCTGTGTCGCGCACCGCTTGGTGCCGGTAGAGGATCGCATCGGCCAGTGCCTTTGCTCTGCTCGCACTATCGTGAAACGGAAAATGCCTTTCGATCCCCTGAGAGAGGATCTTGACCAGGTAGCCGCTTGCATCTTCGGTTATGTATTGCATCGTGTATGCCTATCGTGAAGGCTCGTAGTAGAACGTGGGAGCCATTTTGTTGGCGATTTCCGGATGTGTGTTGGAGTCATTCATTCAGCGATCTCCGACAGAAATTGTAAGCACAAATTCCGACAATGCTGATCTTAAATCGTTCCGCAAAAAAAAACCCTCCAACATGTGGAGGGTTTTACCATATCTAAAGATATTTTTTGCGTCACTGTGAATTCTTCTACAAATTTCCCCGCATTTCTTTCAATCGGACTCGCGTTGCTGAATCAGATCGATTAGCTGCTCTAGCACACGCAAAGCCGACATCGCTGCACGCATGTGCTTTGACGAGAAAGTTTCTGGCAAATGTTGCCCATGCCGCACGAACCATTCTTCGGCGTCGAAACCACTTGCTACGACCTGTTCACCTACATGCATCAGAGAGTCGTAAAACACCTTGATGGGTTCTGCGAGGTGTTCAGCCACAGGGGAAGGTAGAGAACTAGCTTCACCGTCTAACGGAATTAACAACGGTCCCGTTGTGACCGAGGAGTTCGCTGCTGCCTGGTTCGCCACTTTCCCCTTGCCGGTGGATTTTCCAAGTTTGCTCTTATTCCGAACATCCTTGATGGCTTTCTTGAAATCCTCATCAGAACCGTTCAGTACCTGCTCTTGTGAGTCCATTGGAAGGTCGGATACCAACATCGCACTCTCGATGCTCATCCTCCCATCTTTAACTAAATTTATTAAATCCGGATGTCCTTGTTTTTTTACTTTGGTCCCTGCGGCAACTAATCGCTTGGATATTCCGAATTTATTAGCCGCTTCTTCCTGGGTAAGTGATGAAATATCGTCACCGTCTGCCTCAGATTCCGCGCCTTCATCCAGATTATTATCTCGCGCAACTCGCCTTCGTCCCCGTGGGAACTCAGATAACAAAGCGGCAACCGCTGCTCTCTGACTTGCTTTTAAATGCCGTCTATGCAGATTGTGATCCGCTACATACCCAACGGGATCATTGCCGTCAAAGTTCAGTGTATTAATGGGCAGATTGAGCGCTTGCAGCGCGCGGAAGCGATTCCTTCCATCGAGAATCTTTCCCTCATACAAAATGATCGGCTCGCGCTGCCCATTCTCTTGAATAGCAAGAGCAAGAACCGATAGTTCCTCATCATCCATCAATGGGAAAAGATTCGCCAAGGGATGGAAATCAAACAATGCCTCAGCGGGCTCAGTCTTCATCTTTCAGATCCCCCGTTTCCCTCAGTACATCGAGAATGACCTTTGGAATATCCAGTTCCAGTGCAAGCCGTTCATTAAAGCTTATTTTGCCCTCAAGGAACGATATGCCGGACTCCAGATAGTCATGACGCGTAATAAGCGCGGCCAGAAACTTGTCGGTACGTTCAAGCAGCGACGTAGAGCTGTTGTCTTCGCCTGCGTAACTTGGCCAGGCATTCGCGATCTCGACTTCCATGTAAACCTCACTCAATAAATAGCTACAGAAACGCGCAAATTGTTACGCGTATTGATAGGCGATTTTCTTCGTGGCGCTCTACGGCCTTTTCGCCTTTTCAAATCTCTGCGACCTGCTACCAGATCCAATCAAATCATGGCGCGTAAGCGCCCGATATACGTCCATAAAGCTATTTATTTTGTGGTTGGTGTAGCTGGTTCTAACTGTTTGCCTTGTGGTTCTTGTTGAGCATTTGCCTAGCTTGCCTATTTGCTTTAATCAGCGAGCGGAGAGCGGTCAAGCGGGGCTCGTATTCAGCGAATAGTTCCTCGAACCATGCTGGACCACTTCCTATGGCACGCCTTGAGTAATGATTATTTTTGCCCTTCGCTATCGCACTTGTCATTAAACGGGTTCCCTGTCCATCTTTCATAGGGAAGCGACGAGCCCATAAAATTTCAATACCCAAACCCGCAGTGCTAGTAGGTTCCTTCCGTCTGATCATAATGACAAACGGAACAAACTTCTTTTTAGGGTCACTACTGGAAGCTGCTGCTCGGGCCATGGCTTTCTCGTGGTACTCACTCGAAGCCGCCTGGGCCTCGGATGCGTACACCTCACAGGCGTCGTCCAAGGCGCTGAGCACTTGTTTGTTGGCTGCGTCCCGCTCCATTGCCACTACATCCTCCTTACGGTACTAGGGTATTTGCTATCCATAGTATCTATCTATTTGGAAAACGAATTCGATTTCTACACAGATTTGGCATGGAAAGCATGCACCAAATTCTCCAACAGTGCAACATTTCAAAGATATTTTGGCTATCTGTCTATATGGAAAACAATTTCGATTTCGCTACGCCACGACAGTGTGGGGTGCAAGATCTCCTTGTGGACTGATGGCCGTTAACAGCCTGCCTATCACTATATATCTATATGGAAAACGGTTTCAATTTCGCCACCTGCCTGATACCGCGTTGTCTCTATTCTATCTATATGGAAAACGGTTTCAATTTCACCAAGTAGTTAGTCGCGTCAGCGCCGCTATATCTATCTATATGGAACACAGATTCGATTTCCAAAGCAGCAAAACTACCGGTACTGGATCCTGGACAACCTCCCCGCGTAAGGGATGTTATGAACCGGCTGAAATGTTAATCCCAGCCCAAAGCAAGTATCAGCGCTTGGTATGCCGAAAGGTCGTGTGCTACTCTGGCGTTACTCGTAGGTGCCATATAAAGTAACTTTCTGAAAGTCTCAGAAGGTGCTGATATTTCGTCCGCAGTTAGGCGATATGAACACGCTACGCAAATTTTTCGGCATGTGACAAAACAGAAAATCTAACCGGTAGTTGAAACAAGGAGATTCATATGAAGGGTGAAAAAAAACAATTTATCGTTGGGTATGACGGTGGTTACAGCAATACGAAACTGACGTACGGCTGGAGTGATCATGACAAATTTACCACCGAGATTTTCGCCGCTACAGGGATTCGAGAACAAGCATCGACATTCCTGAAGCGAAAAAACCAAGATGAAGTAACCGTCCAAGTCGATGGCGAGAAGTGGGCTGTTTTCGGGCCGGGTAAAAGCCAGGAGCGTGAAATCAACAGTGGCTACTCTAAGACCCCTATTTACAAAGCGTTGTACCTCGGGGCGTTGGATAAAATTAGCAAGGTCACCAAGGAAATTGATATTTTGGTTACTGGGCTTCCAGCCAGCCAAGCACGTAATCAAGCAATTGTGAAACCACTGATCGCCATGATGCAGGGGGTACACAAAATAGACGAAGATACTGAAGTCGTTGTAAGGAAAGTCCTTGTGATCGCCCAAGGCTCAGGGGTGATAAACGACGTGTTGAACTCCATTGACGACCCTAATCGCCTGTTTCGAAGCAATATTCTAGTGGTTGACCCAGGCTACTATAGTGTTGACTACGTTGTGTACGAGAAAGGCAACCTGAATGAGCGTGCCTCTAATAGCTCTGTGGAAGCAGTCCGTTCGTTGATCAGTACAATCAACGAGTTGATGCGGGATGAGATTCATACCGAGCCCGGCTTGGACACAATTGAGGAAGCATTCCGCTCTAATGAAAAAAGTATTTATTTGTTCGGAAAAGAATATGACCTGATTCCGTACATTGAAAAAGCCAAAAAAATTGTTTATCCACGTCTGCTGAGCCAGGTGCGAAACGATTTGAGCTTTATGAGCACGGATCGAGTTGATGAAGTACTGCTTGCCGGTGGTGGTGCCAATCTTTACGAAGGCGCGGTTCGAGAGGCGTATCCTAACGCACGCATTAACGTCTCCGCTGAACCAGTAGCCAGTAATAGTCGCGGGTTTTTCTTCTATGGCTTGGGCGAAGTGGAGTCACAGAATGGATGATGAAAGCGGCGTTAGCGCTGCTCCCAGTTCTGCTGATAAGCCGCGTTCAAGAATCAGACTGCATTTAACCATTACAAGTGCTCAACCCTTGTTGTTGGAGGAAGCCGCATCGTTAGACGATGGGGTTAGAAGCACGCGCATTGCGAGTCTTGCAAATCTAGGGCTACTGGTAGAGCGTGGATTTTTCTCCGGTGAATTTTTCAGCGCGCTTCAGGCCCCGGAAGTTCAGAAAGCGTTAATGGGGTATAGAGCAACGAATGAAGCGTTAGACAGGTTCCGAGGCAATAGAAACACTGCCAGTGCTCATGTTGAAATCGAACAAAAGAGTAGCGCCGAAAAACAGTTGGCTGAACAAAATACTCCACTACGGGATCAAGCGAACGACAATGATTCTGTGCAGAGCGGTGGGGCCAGCGATGAGTTAGAGCCAGGGCGGGGTGTACGAGTCGAACAACAACGCCCCGTCAGAACAGTAAGAATGCCGTAGTAAAGTTCACCTAATACCGCGCCTGTCGCGGTATTTTTTTGCCCAAAGTTGATACTCACCCTTTCAGGAAGTATCATCGTTGATACTCGCTGGGGGAGAATTATGAGACGAATTCAAGGGCGGTTAATAGTTGCAGTCATGACGATGGCCGCCCTTAGCTCATTCGCGCAGGCCAAGGGACCGCGCTTCGACCTAGAGGGGACCGTATGGGAGCGGGAAGCCCGTCAGTGTGGTGTGAGCCCATACCTTCTTTATGCAATCGCGCTAAAGGAGTCCAAGAGGCTGACAGGGAGCGATACGGCGGCCCCAAGCGCCTTTGCACTCAATAACCCGGTTTACAAAGGACGCATCATTGGGAGCTACTCCGAGGCCCGTAGCGAGTTGAAGCGCTATCTGGCCGCGAGCCGGCTGACTGACGTTGGGATTATGCAGGTCAATGTTCGATGGAATGGTGAGCGAGTAGCGAACCCCGAACAGCTCTTGGACCTTCAAACGAATGTTCGTGTCGGCGCATCAGTGCTGTGTGACGCAATCAAACGATATCCAGGGGACATCGAGCTGGCGATTGGCAGCTACCACACGCCTAACCCGGAAAAGCAGCAAGACGCAAAGCAGTATGGCCGAGATGTTTTAAAAATCTGGAAGCGACTGATTCTACTCAAGGAATAGCCATGAGCAAAATGACTACGCAAGAACTCCTCCTCAATCAGTTGCCTCATTACTGGGAGGAAAATTCTCAAGACGCCAAAAAGTTCTTTCACTTGTCGGTTGATGACTACGACTGTCTGAAGTGCTATCGAGCGGAGTTGTTGCATAACGCAAGGACGCTCGGTCGCTTTTTCTATCTACCGAGGATTGACCTGAAGCGCATTCAAGGGATCACGGATGAAAAAGCACTCGAATGCTTTGCGCGTGCCGACACCGCGAGCTATTTCGTTTCGACTCTG
The DNA here is from genome assembly GCF_009905435.1 of Pseudomonas sp. R5(2019). Lineage (GTDB taxonomy): Bacteria > Pseudomonadota > Gammaproteobacteria > Pseudomonadales > Pseudomonadaceae > Aquipseudomonas. The sequence goes on along the minus strand of NZ_JAAAMT010000011.1, from coordinate 128,167 downwards.
ATGATCGGGATCAAGACAAGCTTGTTGATGGATGAGGTTATCACTCAGTTCCAGTGGGGGCTTTCGAAGGAGGTCGCTACCTGGCTAAAGAGTGTTGAACCTTTCCAGCTCGTCTCGTACGCAGCCCTCGGGTACATCCGATTCCACCCATCTACACACTTTCGCCACTTCACCAGGAAAGATCAGTCGTCGGCCTTCCACAGGCAGATGATCGCGCTCGCGGCATAACCCGTACTATTTTGGGAGGGAACAAAAAATGGACGATATGAATACAGCGCACCCAGACCAAGCCAAAGCCATAGGCGCGTTACTCGAACAGGGATTTCACACCCTTGTGGTATCAGCGCTTTTGCACGTAGACCCCAGAATCGTGAAAAACCGGTGTCGATCGCGTACCAGCGTAAAGACTAAGGCGAAGTTTTCACGAGTACCAAGCATGCTGACGCTGGCCCGTGACGGTTTGAAATGGCGTGAAGTTGGGATACTTGTCGGTGCATATTTGAACGTTGCAGATAAACCCTTTGAGTCGATAAGCGCAGACGCTCTCATCGCGGCGACACGGATCTATCAGAGCATCCACCTATCGATCAATGGTGGATTGGCTCAGGAGCATATGCTTGACGGAAACGCCGCTTTCTCGATTGCGCGTGAATACAGAGACGGAACGTTGAAGTATGTTTCATGCCCAGTTTGTAAAATTAAGTTTGCGCATCTGCTGCGTTGTGCAAGCGCGCCGTCGCCCTACAAATGCCCAGTTTGTAACTCGAAGGTTCAAAGATAATTTTATCTATTAATTTGCTTCAGCCGTTTGTGTTTGTGTTGGTCAAACTTGAATCGTCGATAAACCATGAGATAGTTGAATCAACAAACGAGGAAATGATCCTCCTACTCAAGGCAACAATGAGGGTGTAAGATGCGAGGAATTAGCCACAGCGGAGATGCGCAGTTGCGCGATGAGGGGAATAATGTGGACAAGAATCTGACTTGCGGAAGCTGCGACCGCGATCTAGGCAGCAAAGCAGTGCCACTATACCGGCACAGCATTTTTTCCTACAACCGAGTAGGCGGAGTCAATAATTATAGCCGTCTGCCTGGCATGACGAAGCATATTATCGGCTTTCGGTGCCCATATTGCTTTCATGAGACCTACACCAAAAAACTCGGCTTGCTCGATAAGATTGATCCACAGACATTAAGCCGGAATATCACCTATACCGTGTTTACGGCGATTTTTGTGACCATCTGCCTATACTTGATACTGAATTCTGGCGGATATTAAAAAGGGAGGGTGCGAACATCCCTCCCTTTTTTATTTATACGACTCTAAGTTTTATCGTTTCGGGTTGCTTTCTAGCCACGGAATATCTTCATTAAAGCTGGAATTTGGGCTTTGTAGACCGTTTCCATTTGCAGGTCTGTTGGCCATTCCGTTAGGATTTATAGCGAATTCATCTTTGTTATACCCTTCTACCGTCATTGCTTTGTTTGCGTGGCTCAGTTCGACCAAACGTTGATCGCTATCTATACCGCTTGTTCCCCTCACGCCATCGCGCATAGACTCAATTACCCCTCTCGCATATGTGTCATTGTTTCCTGACATCTTCATAGCGTCTTGGTAGGCATTGGCGTATATCGATCTTCCTAGCTCACTAGTTTCCATAAAGTTTGACTTGGAAGCTGCGTAAACAGCGGCTTGAGCAGAACTTATCCCATCAAACGTCATTGCATGGTTGTAGTGGTTGAGAAAGTCTTTGCTCTGAGGGTCTTGGCCGGGATCAGAAATCAATTGTGCTATAGCTTGCTGAGCCATTTCCGAGACATGGGCTTGGTTTTTTGAGAAGCTATCACTGTTCTGGCGTCCGGCAGCGTAGTCCATTATGCGATTTGCGGCCATTTGATTATATTTGCTATCCACACCCTCTCTAGCTTCCTTGACATGAGTATTGGCCGTAGCTTCGCCACTGTGTTGAGCGTCACTAACCCTGCCCTTGCCACTTTCATATAGCGATTCAGGGCTTCTATTAACATTAGAAGCACCTGCTTGAATTTGAGACCTAACGCCAGCCTCGACATTTTCGGCTTTATTGTGGAGCTGCTCAAGCGACTGTTTCGAGGGACCAGTGAGGTGTTGATTTTTGTTGGGATCAATATCAAAGCCGCCAGCCTCAAGCGGTGATATTGGAGAGGTTAGAAGTGCTCCGAGTTCACCAGCCTTGCTTAAACCAGTAATGGCTGCCGCGCCAAATGCCGTACTCTGGTTCAAGGATGGATCTTTTTCCATCATTCGTTCGGCTGTTCGTCCTACGTATTCTTTTAGGTGCTCACCGTTATTCATCTGCTTACCTTCAAGCATTTGTTGCAGGGTTGCCATACGGCCATTGCGCTCCTCTTGTGAAGTATTGCTGTCCATGCCCAGTGCAATGTTTGCAGCTTGCAAAACAGGCATTTGATAACCGGTTCCCTCTGTTTGCGAAAGCTGTGATAGAACGCGAAACTCTTCGGTCGCCGTATTGCTTTCCGACAGAGCTCGTTTGACACCTTCTGCCGTAGTGGCACCCGCTGTATAAGACCGTGTTTGATTTAATGTCTCTAACAACGCTGCTGCTTTTTGCTCAGCGGTCGCATTTTGAACGGTTGTCCCTTCGGTAGAGCCTTGCCCAGTAACATAGGCTCGCGTGGAGGACATGTCGTTGGACGTATCATTACCACTGGAGTTGCTGCTATCGATGCTTGCCCTTCCACCTACGCCGGAACCAGCAACCTCCAGGCCTACTCCAGCATTTGCGCCAAGTGTTTGGCTCTGCCGATTAGAGGTGTTGGATTTTTCCGCAAACCCGGTAGTGGCACCAGTGTTTATGCCACTACTGCTGGTTTCCCCACCGCCGACAGCTCTGGTCAGGTTGTTGTTGTATGCCTGTTGGAACTGCGCTCCCATACCGGCACTGCTAGCCGCTTGGAAGGCTTTTTGATAGGTAGAGTTAACCTCGGAAGAGAGATTGTCTTGCGCCGCTCTGGCACGCGCTGAGGAGCTGCTGACAGACGCACCCAGTACCTGACTCGAATTGAGTGTTCCTGTTGCGGTATCTGTTCCACTTGCCCTGACGCCTGAGGAAACGTCCGATTGGTAAGCTGAACTCTGTGCAATTACCGGTGCTGGGTTTACCAGGTCTGGCGCAAGGGTCTTGGGGTCCACGCCCTGAGAGTTTGTCATCTGCGATGCCATGCTGGAGAAGGCTACCGACGATCCCCATACAATGAAGCCAGCCAGGGCTGGAGTCGCGGCAATAAGGTTCCCCGCTAACCCGGCATCCATAGAAATGGTCCGCAGCGCTTCAGAAAGCGTATCGAAAGTTAGACCTTGAGTATTGATTACAGCAAGACTCTCCGCAGTACGCGTGATCACGTACATATTGATGATGGCCAATATCGGGAACCAAAGTTGAACCCATACTAAGACTAAGAAGTATTTGCCCAGCATTTTTAGGCCCATGAGCCCAAGGCCCAAGACAAACACCATGAAAGGAGTAATGCCGAAGATCATCCCTTGAATAAAGGTCATCAACGGTTGTGCCCACGTCAAAAATGCAGAACCCTTACCTGCAAGTGCCACGTTCTGCTGATCTAAGGCATTAGCTCTTTGTATAGCGCTAGCGTCTTGAAAAATACTGTTCTCTTTGCGCACCACTGCCCGGTCAAGAAATGGACCAAGTATCATCATTTGTTGGAGGGTTGAACTACTTTGACTCAACCAGCCTAAATAGTTGATTGCGCTATCCACCCGCGCTTTTGCGTTAGCGCCGCCTGAGGCACAGGTTGTAGCTGCGGACTCTGAAGCCGATTGAGATTCAGGACTGCGGCAGGCAACAAGGTTCCACGCTCTCCCTTCATTGGCTGCAAGTAGATTCTTAATCTTTGCCCATGCATTATCGCAAGTTAAAAGGCTTGCTCTGGTTGGATTGAACGATGTGCTATTTGTACCCGCGCCATCATAAATTTTGGTGTACACGGCTGCGTTGGAGACTGCCAGGGCCTCAACTCCACTGCTTGAAGAGTAAATCTTATCCAATGTCTGTGAGCCGTCGAGCACACTGCGCATCGTGCAGTCGTTGAGGTAATTTTTTATTGATTCTGCGATATTTACGTTAAGGTTACCTCCAGCCATGACCGCTAGTGTCATAGGAGATGAGAACGTGTCTTTCGCATTGGCGATGGTAACGAGTGGATCGATCATCCCGTATCGGGTCATTCCAGGGGTGGAGAATGCCAGTTCCATACCTTGGGTGATACTGTGACCGGCAACGCTAATAATGGACCCGATTACAGCCACTCCATAGGGAACGTTATCTACGACTGCTACCTGTCCGGTGTACGTGTCTTCGAGTTGTACCCGAGTGGTGGCAGAAAACATTGCCATGTAGATGGCAATAGCAATGGCGGGCATCTGAAATTTAATCGTTTGGCCACCGTCTAAAATACACTGCACTGCGATCAGGATTATCCCGATGCCAAGCGCTACTTTAAACATTCCGTCAAAATTGCCGCTGTTGGAGTACATCGCAATTGCATTGAATACCGACTCCAGGTACTTCGTAGCTCCAAATGAATATATTGTCCATTCCATAGTAGGCACCTTACCTTAACGTCTGGCTATTGCTGTTAGGCTGGCGTCCCACGTCAGCACCGGAGGTTTTCATCATTACGTAAAACGATTGATGAACTTGAGTTGCACCACCATATTGATATGAAGCAACGGTATAGTTTGTATCCAACCGATCTTTTGCATCAGAAAGCTTGCGCGAGAATCGTTCTGAGTAGTCGGCGGTTATTCCGTCCGCCGCAGATGAGTAGGAGGTTGCAGCAAAATTAATTATGGAATTCATGTAGTGATAGACGGCGTGTAAGGCCAAGAAGTTTGAATTCTCTACAACAAATTGAGCAGCTAAATCAGGATTGACTTGAATTAGATCGAAGATGTGTGGAGCAAATCCGCCGTTCTGCAACGTGGCGACTAAAGCCCGGTCCTGCGCTGAAAGGGCTGAGCGATTGACGGTGTGCTCAATGATCCCGCCACTTCCGTTAAAGCGTTTTACAATGTTGGAAGCCAGGCCAGATATTGCATAGTCTTCCGTACCTGGTATTGACGTGCAGTCTGCGTTACCGCATTTGTAAATTTTAGTTGTCCCGCCCCTGGTCAACAAATCTATCCAGTTCTCGTTAACGATAGGCGAGATGTCTTGAACACGCCGATTTCTGCCCTCCCCATCTGGGGCATTAGAGAGATCCTGAGAAACAATCAACGTGCCAATCGCCGACATGGCGAACCTTTTGCTCGAATCGTCATTTCCGAACATCGCCGTAGTGAAGTTGTTGTTGTTCATGATGCACCACAGGTAGTTCCCGTAGTCGTTGCACACAGATGCTTGACCCGAATCCGCCTTGGACTCGACGGCACTCTTGCTACCATGCGTGATTGAAGTCCAATAGCCGCTCAAATAGTCGCTTGCTGATCCGGAGTTTGTTACATGTTTTGCTGCGTCAGTTAGGGCGCTATTACCAATTGCGCTCGCTGTACTTACCAGCAAACCCTTTGATAGTTGGCAAGAGGACACGTTGAGTTGGTTTAGGCTTTGAACCACACGCTGAAGTTCGGAAATTTTGCCGTCAAGGGCGTTGTCAATCGCCTGCAAAGCTATTTGAAAGGCAAGACCTGCTGCGTTAGCGGCAATATTTCTGAGGAGCTGAATGAACTGGTCCGCGTTAATGAAAGTGAACGATCCGCCGAAAAGATCGATACCGCCACACCCGCCTTGGCCAGATGGCATCTGAACGTCAACCAACTGGATGTTGGTTAAACGGTTTCTCAAGACAAACGAACCACCAGTTACACCACCTCTGGTGGCAGATTCATACCCACCAGGAGCTGTCGTGTTCGACATAGAGTCGAACATTTGAGTGAGTTGATTGTTGATGTCCGCGCTCGCGGTCATCGAGGTCAGCGTTAACGATAATAGAGCAGCCTTCGCGGTGCGTCTGGCTGTTGTATCTCGCTTAATCGCCCGAATGATTTTGCTTTTCATGGGCTATTCCAATGTTAATTTTTAAGAGGATGTTGAATCAGCTTTAGGTAACGCGACCGCGACTATCTTGCTGTAGGCGACTGGCTGTTCTCAGGAATCAATAAGTAGTCGAGGGTTTCGGTTATTAACGAACTCTCCCCTACCCCTAAGGCTCGCTCGCCAAAATTGTCATTTGAAAATGCAGCTGCGCTTGGTTTGCTTTTTCTGTCTGCATTCTCGGCTTGTTGCCGTACGTACTCCGTAAACTTTTTTGAGTCGTCAAATAGCTCTGGCGGCATTTGATCCATTCCATCCACTAGCAGGTAACCAGTGTCGTTGTATGGAAGTGTTTGCCTGTAGTCTTCCTCCGAAATAATCCCAGCGGTTTTGGAGGCGAGGATGATCCGGCTGCGAAGTGCGTCCGCTGCTATTGGCGCAAAGCTAACAATCTTTGCCGTTTTCGGCGGAATGGCCAATGCTAGGGCCGGAGCGTCGGTGATCCCTAACAGCTTTGCTTGGCCGTTATCCCTGCGGTAAGCACCAAAGGAGTTTCCTTCAAGAAACGATCCATCCAGTGAAACCGGGATGATCGTGAAATCGGTGGAATATTTGAACGATTTGAGCACCTGCAACTGTTTTAGGCACAAATCGCAGTTTGCTTTGTAGAAAAAGAACAAACCTACTTTTTGGGAAAGTGTTTGAAGCAATTCTGCCTGTGCAAGTCCTGCCGACTTTGTTTGAGCGTTGGCAGCAAATGATGAAGTGCTACGTCTGATCGATTCATCAATCAGAGGGTCAGACATGGTGATGACACGCGAGACATCGGCGAATCTCTGGGATTTATCCAGGGCTATACGCTGCAAATAGTAGTATCGCTGCATATTCTCGGGACTTGGATCATCAATCGCCTTTTCTCGGGCCTGTGGGATCTTTTCTCGAAGCCACGCAACACTGCCCACCGCTGGGCCTACAGGTTTAGCGGCCTCGGTTGTAGGCTTACTTTCTTGCGCTGTAGGCACTGCCGGAGGATCTGGGATTGGTTCCTCTTCCTCGATAGGAGTCGGAGGGTCTTTGTACCAAAACCAGCCATCCCCCTTGCCTTTGTAGAAAGTGTCGCCAGCGATAGGACCGGGCTCGCTTGCACCCGCGAGGAATGGCCAGGCCGCGAAGATCAGACATGCTCCATGCATTTTCTTCATCAAACGTGCTCCAGCAACGGAGCAATGAGATGGGTATGAAAAGCCCGGTTAGAGCGCTCCCATACACGTGCCGACTTGACTCCGCGAACCCAGGGGAGGTGCTGGTGTTTTTCGGCTCCAATACGTTTTTGGACAGTGTTGCTGGACAGGTACAGAACATCCGCGACTTGCTCCAGGGACATGTATACCCCGTAGTTTTCCGTCAGTTCCCGTACGGCATCTACGTGTGGCTCCGATGTATCGGCAATAGCAAGATTATGAGGAGTGAGCGCCATGGCATTGGTTCCCAAGGTATTTGTCTGCAATTATTCATAGAACTGCCGGGAGGGTTTCGCCGTAGGTGACAAGAAAGTGCTCAGAATCTGATTTTTTTGGCAAAAATGACAAAACGCGGGCAAAAAAAAAGGCAGCGATATGATCGCTGCCTTTTTTGCAGTAGAGCGTGTAGCTCCCTGTTTGTCGGACCATGCAACACGCGTAAGACGCGTTGCATGGCCCTGTACTTCATAGTTATTAAGTTTAGATATAAGGTTGACGAACAGGTTCTTGAACCAACCCAACCGAATAGTCACCTGTTAGTAGCGCCTTACGACACGCTTCATACATGGCAACATCCAGTCCTTTTATTTCATTGTCATCTATGGCTTTACGAAAGTTTCGGACAGTTAATGCCCTGAACCAGTCCGGGTCGGTAATACCTACCAGATGGCAGCAAACCGTAAAGCTGAATGGGTGCTTCTGATTTTCTTGGGAAAAGAACCAGCAGAATGAATCGTCCTTTAGTTCTTTTTTCACATTTACAGCGCAAATGTCGCGCAAAGCAGTAATTATCAGAAACTCTGCCAAAGAGTGGTTATTGCTAACCGTATCAATGTCAGTGTGCTTCGTGAGGAAAGATATTTCATCCATCTCAAGAATTTCAAAAAACGAATATTGAAAGTCGTTTTGAAAACCTTTGCTTTGCTTGATGCTTTTTACTGCTTGGCTTAGTTGTTTCATTTTTCATTCTCCTTGACCACAAGGAAAATACACCCCATAGGGGATGCACTCCCCTATGGGTTATTTTTAGTATTTAGATTTGAGTTTTCAGGATCTGGAACAATGCTCGGGACAGATTACTCACGGTTTGGACGTCAATACCTCTATCGCCGTAACACCGCTTTAAAAACGCTGGATCAACAGAACCAAAACCTAGACAAAAAACATCTATTCCTGATTCCCTGATCTTGTTGGTCATAGCTACCGTTTGATCAGCACAGTTTGGCTGCCCATCCGTTATCACCATCAAGATTTTTCGAGCGTTCACGTCTGCCCCTCGCAACAGTTCGATGGCTGCTGGCCATAGAGCTTCTGCCAAAGGAGTACTGCCATTTACGGAAAGACCGAAACTGCCATTTTTCACAATGCCTTTGAAACGCTCATTGTGCCCCTTCAACTTTATGGCTTTCGCATCCTTAGACGGGAACGCCATTGCTCCAGTGGTAACACCAGGCAAACCATCAAGTCCGTCCAAAACTCCCATAAGGGCGGTCTCGGCGGCATCAATGGAACTTTCCATCGAAATACTCACATCCATCAGTAGCTGAATAGCGCAATTCACGTCGTCCTTCTCAGTCCGGTGAATGAACACTTCACGTTGACCGGCAGGCACACGAGCTAGCTTGTGCCTGTCCAGACTCCTACCGTTGTCACGGTGATACACCTGGGTAGCTCGCCTTCCCTGCAAAACAGCACGAAACGACTGTCTTACAGAAGCGGCATTTAGCCTTCCCGCGTTGTATCGCTGCATGGCTCTATATGGGCAACCAAGTGAAGCTTTGGTGACCTCCATAGGAACCGGAAAATCAACCGGTTGAGCTGCTGCAAGATCTTGCAGCATCTCTCCCAACAGATCTCCGAGTTCAGGCAGGTAGTATTCAGCATTGTTTTGCGCTTCAGGATCAGTATCGGCCTGAGCATCTGTATCAGCTTGGGCGTCTGCATTCGCTTGCGCGTCTGCGTCGGCCTGAGCATCTGTATCAGCCTGGGCATCAGCATTCTCTTGCGCGTCAGCATCAGCCTGGGCGTCTGCATCGGCCTGAGCGTCAGCATCGGCTTGCGCGTCTGCATCGGCCTGAGCGTCAGCATCGGGTTGGGCGTCTGCATCGGCTTGCGCGTCTGCATCAGCCTGAGCGTCAGCATCGGGTTGGGCGTCTGCATCGGCTTGCGCGTCTGCATCGGCCTGAGCGTCAGCATCGGGTTGGGCGTCTGCGTCGGCCTGCGCGTCTGCATCAGCCTGAGCGTCAGCATCGGGTTGGGCGTCTGCGTCGGCCTGCGCGTCTGCATCAGCCTGAGCGTCAGCATCGGGTTGGGCGTCTGCATCGGCCTGCGCGTCAGCATCGGGTTGGGCGTCTGCATCGGCCTGCGCGTCTGCGTCGGCTTGCGCGTCTGCATCGGCTTGCGCGTCTGCATCGGCTTGCGCGTCTGCATCGGCTTGCGCGTCTGCGTCGGCCTGAGCGTCAGCATCGGGTTGGGCGTCTGCATCGGGTTGGGCGTCTGCGTCGGCCTGCGCGTCTGCATCGGCTTGCGCGTCTGCATCAGCCTGAGCGTCAGCATCGGGTTGGGCGTCTGCATCGGCCTGAGCATCTGCATCAGCCTGAGCGTCGGCATCGGGTTGGGCATTAGTGCTGCTCTGGGAGTCAGCGTCCGCTGAATCCCGATAAAGGCTCACGAGTTCCTGAGCCAGCCCAAGATTTTCTTTAGACGACCCTGACTTGTAGGTCTTCATCAGAATTTCCAAGACTGCTTGTGATAACCCTGCACCAAAGATGTCATCGAATTTCTTAGCTAGTTCATCGACCTTTATATTTTGTTGCAGTACGCGGGCACGACCAAATAGCAATACGAAGTTATGAAACGAGTCTTGTCTCTTTTGCGTCACGAGATCATCGAGATTTCTTGAGCCGAAAAACTTCTCAATAAAAACATCAATGTGTCTGCGCGCTCCAGGGAACTCAACCAACATTTTTCGCTCAATCCACAGATCTTCAACAATACCAGCGATGGTATTGGTGAATTTGTCGTTGGAAAAAGCATCACCGCTGAAATCAGAAAAGCGGCAATGTGCTGCTTCATGAGCCACAAAGCCCAAAGTCAAACTCGCTCCCAGTGGCGTTGGTTCCACCATGGGAATGAAGATCTGACGACCATTTGTGTACGGGTGCTGCGCGCCGAAAACAACTTGAACACCAGTTGAATCCGACAGTACACGAGCAATAAACGGTATGCTTTTTTGAATTGCATTCATCTTATTCATTCTCCTTGAAGCCCGTTCCGAAGAACGGGCTTTTATTTATTACCAGTCGAAAGACAGAGATTCGGTAGCTTGAACCGGCGATACAACTTCCGGAACAGCAACCTCCTCAACTTCCTCAGGCTCTATTATGTTTTCGATTTCTACTTCTAACGCTTCTTTAAAATCCACTGCAACAACTTGCTCACCAACGATATCCAAAGGTGGCTCTGCATCGAATACAACGTCTGAAGGGTCGCAAAACACCTCATGGGTAGTAAAAGATTCAGTAGTGCTTGCTACCTCGTTTTCGATCTGAACATCGGCATCTGTAACAGCAATGCTTGATTCAGCCGGGATAAACTCATCACGCGCTACAGCCGCGATGTCGTGGAGGAACTCAAACGGATCATCATTACCAGCATGATTCTGTTTAGCAGCGTTCATAAACGTTTTGATGCCATATTCACTAGAAAGTGAAACAACCAGCGAAGACAGCGCCTGAAAGTCGTTGTCTTTGATGATCCCTTCCGTTGGCATCGCTTTCACGACGCTTGAAACATAGTTCGAAACGACTTTGACAAACGGGCTCAAGAAAGTAAGTCCGTCAATCTTCTCTGCGATTTTCCTTAGAGTGTTAACCGTGCCTTGTGTTGCCGTGCCACGAGTTAACAATCCTCTTTGGATAATGTTTCTCGCTTCAGTGGAGACCTCCTTGATCAACTCAGAGGTTAGCCCTTTAACCTCATCCCCTAAACCCTCACTAAGTTCTTCATCTGGGTGCGGTACGATTTTCATCGCAGTGAACCCAAAATCAAACTTGCATGCGACTTCAGCTTTCGGAGTTAAAGACCTAAGAATCATTTCTCGCCACTCGGGTTTTTTCCAATCAGCATTAGCCCAATCGGACGTGTACTGATCGTAATTTCTGAGAAACTTGTTTTTGTAATCCATGAAGTTCTTTTTGATGTCCCTAAGCTTGATCAGTAACTCACCAAGCTTTTCCTCTGGAACCGCGTAACCGCCGAGAAAACGAACGCCAACACGAGAACATTCAGAATGAGCTTCGCGTTTGCATCTCTCGAAAGTTTTAAGTTGCTCAGGATCCAGGACATGTTTACTCCCCAGTGAGACGAGCTGTTCCGGTGGGAACTCGACACCAGGGAAGTCAGCCGGGGAGATCTTCTTGCGAGCGGTCCACAAGTGGATGCCATGCAGGGAGACAAGTGTTACCCGACCAAGTACTTCAACTTCATTATGTTCAATCATTTCATTCTCCTTTATACCGCAAAGGGGAATGCGCCCATGAAGGGGCATTCCCCTTCTGGGTATTTTATTTTTTAATTAGTTGCCAAACTTCAGCTTGACGATTTCTTTAACCGCCATTGCTTCAGCAGAGCTGAGTTTATTTGTGAAGCTCATTGCCAGTGCGTCCACAATCGGATCGTTACTTTTGATTTGCTTACACATGATTACTTTTTTAGCCCACCGGACGAGAGTTCGCGTGGACATGGTGAAGGTAAACTGCCCTTCGCCACTACTGCTACTGTCGAGGTTTCCGATGTACTGTTTGCGAATTGCTGTAGCAACATCCAGCATTTTGATAAGCACGTCCGTTGGGAATGTTTCTCTCCCTTGGTCGTCTTGCGGGAAGTGGCCTTGCAGAAGACTCAATTCATCCGAAAGGTCCATGTAAGGAACAATCAGGGTCATGAACCTGTCAATGTTAGCCGGATTTTGACGTTGAGTGCCGGTCATAAGACCAGTTTCATCGTCCAAACCAGCGGTATTACCTGTCGTGATTATGCGGAAGAACGGATGCGCTTTAAGAACTTCACCGTTGTTCTGATCTAGGACCAGGGGCTTATGTTCAAAAACACCGTTCAGACCTGCTGACGTAGTTACATCGAGGTAGTCGTACTCATCAAGGATAAGTATAAAACCATTACGCCAGGCGGTTGTCAGTGGACCGTCAACCCATTGAGTTGTCTGGTCACCTGTAACCGGGTCACAAGTCAGTTGGGTGTACCCAATCAATTCCGCAACAGTCATACGACTATTGCAAGAAACGGTTAGGCATGGCCAGTTCAAACGTGCAGCTATTTGTTCTGGCAAGCTCGTTTTACCGGAGCCTGCTGGACCTGTTAAATACAGGCCCTCTTTCTTGCAGTCATCGCTTCTCAACCAATACAGAACCGGATTAAAAAGGTCTTTGCGAAAAACGTACAACTCCTTGTCAGGAACCGCATATTGAAACTTATGAGGTCCAAAACTTGGAATCTGTGCAGCACCTTGAAAACCAAATTCAGCAATGGAAGCTTTGTCGTTGAAGCTGTTCAGGGTATTAGTAGTCATCTTTTCATTCTCCTTGGTCCGCGTCACAAGAAGAATGTTACCCATAGGGGTAATATTCCCCAGTGGGCAGATTATTTAGTTTTAGTTAATGCTTAAGTTTTATTGGGCAACAAACACTGTGTTTGCGAAACACGAATGTTTGTGGACTCGTGTGAATCGTACTTCACCGCTAGGCAAATTCTGCGGCGCGATTTCTCGTGTGCAGAATGGATAGACGGTATTGATCCCGATTGAGTCGAGGTATTCAACCAACGGTACTGCAATCCACAACGCGGTATGCAAGAGGATCGTATTGACTCCAAATGCAAAGCACTCATTTTTAGCCAACTCAACGAGTGCCTTTACCCGAGTTTCGGTATCAGCATCATCAGGTTTAGAAGTGCCATAGTATGAAGTCAGAGTGCGGAACCGCTTTTGCTCTCTCACGCCCATCTCAATCACACCAGCTTCGATCTGATCAGGGGTTGGGCGATGGCAAGAGAAATTCAAGACTTTCATTTTAATACTCCATAATATCTTTTTAATTTATTTGTGTTGCGGTTTTCAAATTATTTTTAAGGTTTTAGTCGCTTTAATTAGACTGGTGCGAGGCCAGTATCAAATATGTAGCGCTGCTACATATTGGAATTTCCAAAGAGGGGAAGCGCGAAACTGAATAAAAAGGCCCAGCAGAGCTGGGCGGGATTTACCAGTCGAACGTTAGATCGTTTGAGGTTACAACTACCGATGGTGGAGGTAGCCCAGCAAACGATATGCCCGCAACAACCTGTGGTTTTTGCTCTGGCTTTAATACGGAAGAGTCGTCGATGTCTTTGTCAGACGCCGACACCCGTAAAGAAGCTGAGGTTTGCGAACGAAATTCCTCAAACTTGTGATGTTCCGATTCAGGAATCAGCGTTTTTGCTACTGCTTCCCAGTTTATCGAGCCATCCCTTTGAGACCTGCAAAGCCTGAGTCCTGCCCCTTCCACCGCGTAATGGTTGCCGATGTCTGGGACAAGCTGCGCCTTTCGTTCGTCCAGTTGGTTGTTTATGTTTTTTAATTCATTGCTGATCTTGGAGCGCATATCCAATAACGTCTGAATATGCTTACCTGCATCCCGCCATTTTTCATAGTGCTCCCAACTTCTGTTAATAAAGAAGGTGTCACGAGAAAAATCGAACTCCGGAGGAATACCTTTTTTTACTTTTTCGAAGAATTCTAAATTAGCCTTCAAAAGTTTCCTGATGGCTTCTTCAGAACGCTTTATTTCAAAGCAAATCGGCGTATGCACTGGATGCCAGAACAACAGGTATCCTCGATCTGCTCCTGACACATACATCTGATGGTGAACTTGCCAAAAGTACAGCTTGTAGTGACTGCTCTCTTCGCGCTCGTTCAATACCTCCAGGTGGTTGGTGTCAGAAAGGTTCTTTATTTCAAGCGGATGCTCTCTATAAAAGGCATCAAAGCTCGCCCGCATAATCGGATTGAGCGTTGATTCTCCGCAGCATGGACCGGTAACGCTTCCATATTGCTGTGCAAACCACTCCGTTGCTAAAGGTTCACGTAGATGCCCCTTACGAACCTGATCGATCATCGATAGATCGGCAGGTTCACAAAGCCCTACCAATTCGCGCCACAACTCCAGGGCACTCTTATGAGGAGACACGCCTAGAATTACAGCAGTATTGGAAGCCGTTGCACCCTTGTTTCGCCATCTGTGCCAGCCTGGTGAACCTTGAGGGATTTCGACTTTAATCATCTGATTCATTCTCCTTTTGCTACCCCACGAGAACGTGGGGTAGCAATTTTATTTTTATGCCAACTCGTACAGCGATGCGCTTAATGCCGTCTTGATGTCACCATCAGGCATATGGTCCAAATACTCGATTGCATCAGCATCGTTGCCGCGCTGAGCTTCTTCAATCAAGTCTGTTACATGCTTACGTACCCCTTCCTGAATCTTCGGCAAGAAGTTGTCTTTGAACGCTCCATCTGGCAGCGTCCCGACAAACTCCAATGCTTCTTGGTAGACACCAGGTACATTAGCGCGCTGGATCAACCCGCTGGCATATTCATGCCGAGCTTTGTTCACCAGTCCTGTAACGTGTGCCAACGACTCACCGCTATAAGTCTCGTTGATATGCTGATAAGCAGCATTGAAGTTTTTGCTTGCCGCAGCTCTCTTTGCAAGGTTCTCCAGACGTTTTACTAGTACCGGGGTTAATTCCGATGCTGTTTTGTCAGGAGTCGATTGTGCAGATTGCTGTGGCGATGGGTTAGATTGCTGAGCAGTTGGGGTTGCCTTCTGCTTAGAACCTTTAGGTTGTTGGCTGTTGCTGGTTACTGCCGGTGTCTCAGTTGCTGTCTGGGTCGGTTCATGTTGAGTCGGTTCGCTTTGAACCATCAAACCTTGACGGTTAGAGGTTGTCTGCTCACCAGCTATTGTTGCTGCAACGTCACCAACCAGTGGTTCATACCCTTCGTTTTGATCAAGCAGGTGAACCAGGCGGTCCACTTTATTTGAACGAATTGGAAGGATGTTGTTGCCACTTCGAACAATTGACTTTCTCACCATGGCCCACGGGAACGTGGACCATGGCGACTCATTACGCTTGTCTTTGTTCTTCCAGGAGTTAGAGACATCACGTACAGCTGCGATCTCATCCTTAGGAACGAAATGGACCAGCGTGGAGCCGTCAGGTAAGCGGTAATCAACATACGCTCCTCTGAAGACTCCTCGCTCGCCTACAGTTCCGCGATCCTCACTGTTCATGATCAGAGAACCCTTCGAACAGAAAGGGTCGTATTCATGAGTAGGAGAGGCACGGAGACCATTCGACCTAAAGCTATCGTTCGCAAAAACCAAGTCAACGACAGCATCAGCGATAATATCGCTGTCTACTGCCGCACGAATCATGCCTCGGTATGAGATGTCATAAACGACGCTCCCCTTTTGCGGAATGATCCATGCGAGCTTTTGGGTCGGATCCATCGTCAGCCCTGTTGCAGCGACTGACAGGAACGCATTTTTCAACGCTTCCGGATTGTTACCGCAGATCTTGCACAAGCCGGGGCTTTGAATCAGCTTATGTGCGAAGAACACTTTTTCGCTATTAAACTGCAAAGTGCTGCCTTCGGTTTTAACAGTTTCTTCAAACTGTTCGCGGATATCTTCCAACAAATCCAAGATTTGTTTTGCGGTAAAATTATTACCGGACGATTGATAGCGGTCATTACCATATTGTCTAGCCATTTCATTCTCCTTGGTATTATGCAATTACCTAGAAAGTAGCGAAGGCCACTTTCCAGGGATTGCTTATCTGTTTAGGTTTTTTCTATGTCAAAGATGTAGAGAGACTTTCTGTCATTGCTATCGCAATACAGGGCCCCGCTCACCGTTATTTTGTCGCACTCTTTTAGCGTATCAATCATTTCAACGCCGAGAGCCCCAAAAGCGAGGCAATCACATTCGTCAATATCAACGAATGCTGCTTTGAAATAAGCGAACAGCCCAGTGTTACCGTCTTCTAAACGAAGAGGCGTCACAACAACACCCTCAGCTTGCACTGGTGACGTTTGCATGTTGCGAGCCATCATTTGACTGACTTAGCAAAGCGAGTGTAGGCAGGAGAATCGTACGCATCGTAGTTGATAGCAGGTGCGAACTTAACACGCGAAGCACTCACATCCCGAGTTGCCATTGCTGGTTTCACAGGTTTTTTGTTGTGAATAAATTCAGCGTAAAAAGAAGCGAACACACTAACTACAGATTTGCGCCGTAGTTTTCCGTTTTTGAATTGCTTGTCACGTGAGTCGCAAACATTCCAGTAGGTGAAAAAGTTGCAGACCAGGACCATCAATTGTTGGATCAAGTTCATTGTCATTCTCCTTGCGCCCGCAAAGAGAATGACCCCATAAGGAGGCATTCCCCTTTTGGGCGTTATGTATTTTTATGAGGTTTAGTAGGTTTAGCCAAATGGCAGGTTTGTGAAGATTATTTGAATAGCCCTTCATAGCTATTTGTTGGCATAGGCCAACGCAAAAAATCGCTCTACGTATGTAGAGGCGATTTAGTGTTTGGTAAAGAGGAATTCTGTGGACAGACGAATACCGCTCTCCTCCTTGCGAGAAGCCTACTGTAGTAGGGTAGCGGTATTGCCGTGGCTTTCAGCGCCAGGGTCTTTCATGGATTTGCCTGTCAGGCGGTGCTTGCAGACCTTCTATGGTCATACACGCAGGGGACATCATTTTTCGGAAATATAGGTCTTGAGGCTATGTCTGTCAAGCAACAGCTCCGCTGTCAATTCTCCCCCAAATTTTATTTCACATTTTGACCGTTTTCTGCATTGTTTCTGCAATTTATCGGCGCGAGCTACTGCATCATTCATGCTGCACTGACTCAAATTGCACGATCAGTAGGGTCGTTAGTTTGGGGCGTATGAGACGCACCAAGGGTTGGCCTTCAGCGCTCGTACACTGACAATGTTGCCTAAGGAGACCACCATGGCAAACGCAAAAAAAGAAGCACCAAGGTTCAAGGAGTGGAAGCGGTCGAATCCAGGGGTGAAGCGCGTAGAACAGTTCATGTCGAACTCAGCCAAGTACGCTGTCACCCACCACTACGACTCCGTATCAAAATCTCTTTTTGCCCTTGATATCGTTTGCCGGAGTCGCGCCAAGTCCGACAAAACGAGTAGCTTTGACTTCGACGAGGTTATTGGCGCCGTCGAGAAAGAACTTGCTGACCTGGCAAATGAAATCTGCGCGAAAAACGAGCAGATCAATGCGCTGCTGACCAACCATGAGATCAATGATTTGGTGGAGTACGAGAACCCGTGGAGCCGCGAGTTCATCATCAAGACACCGCAGTCCTTCACTGCGTTAAAGATGTTCACCGATTTCGACAAGCTCAACACCTATCTCGATACCGCGTACCTTTACGGCCTCACCGGCAAAGTCACGGTCGATGAGATCAGCTACAAGATCGCAAACCAGTTTAAAGAGCTTGCCCGGTCGCTCTATGTTCGCTCCACCAATGCCTTGCGTCAGCTGCGCGAGTCCCGCGAGGCAAACGTTGCTGCGGGGGACACCGACCCGTCGAACCATGAAGTATTGGCTGAGCTGGCAGCTTTTGAGTCGGCAGACCAAGACGGCTCTGCAGGGGGCGAGCAAGACGCTCAGGTCGCTCCAGTTGACGTTGCTAAAACAGCGGGTGCAATCGACAAGGCTGAAGGCCTCCAGCACGCAAGCTGAATTTCCCGCGCACAGCAAAGGCGACAAGGGGTTACCCGAAGTCGCCTTTTTTACATCCGAGTTGTCTGCTTCGAGGCTAGCTGCGATGCGACAACACAGAGACGCTCGGTACTCACAGGAAGGACGCCCATTTTAGCGTCCGACAGTTTAGAGGGATCGACCAATGCTCATTGCTTCCAAGAACGGCGACATATCCGCTGCGAAACTGATCAGTGAAACCCAACACCATTGGGTTCTTGAAGTGGAAAAACGTGAGGTTCGTGTCAGCAAAACTGACGTTCGCCAACGCGCATTCAGCGACATGTCAGACGCCTTGGCATGGGCGAATGCTGAACCAGAACTGATCGCGCATTTTGTTTCCCTGGACGCGGCTAAAGCCCCCCTCGACAACCAGATACCGTAGGGAAAGTATGAAAACCAAGCTCTTAATTTTGGGGATTTCTGTGTTGGTTATCTCGACTGGTATTCCGGTCACAAGGGCAATCATCAAGGAGTTCGAACCAGCATCCGTCGCTGAAATTCAATCTGCAATCAGCGACTCTGACTGCGCTGAAAAAATGCTTCGAGATGCGAACCGCGATGCGATTGAAATTCGGCGGAAGGACTTGAAATTTGTGCGTGAGCGTTGCGTTTCAGTTGCTCAACAAACCAAGGCGTTCTGAAGGAGCAGGGCATGAGACAAGGTTCAGGAAAGTCATTCTTCAGCCACAGCGCAGTTATCCGCGCCGTGTCTGAGGTTTCGGTAGCCATGGAAACCGTATCTAGTTTCTGGAAGAAATTTCACATCGATAACCAGAAGCGCAAGCGCAACCCCTTCACTCCAGCCATGCGGAGCAAGGGCGAGAAGGCGCGTAACCGTCACAAGCGAATTAAGTAGGAAAATCTGCATCAACAGCCCGCCAGTCAGAGCGGGCTTTTTTGTGTGAGCAAACTCTAAAACAAACATAATTTCAAATACTGGCCAACGTCGGTGAAAACCTGGCAACGAAAAATTATGGCCACCTTAGGCCCGGTCTTTCAGGACGAAAAAAACCCCGCTTTCACGGGGTCTTTCCAGCTGAAACTTTACAATCAGGTCTCAGGTGTTTGTCAAAAACGCCTGCAACAATCGATAAAGTTCCATATGAGGTAGGTGCTGTCGCTGCCTTGGCCGATGGGATACCGGGTCGTGCCTCCCTGCCATTTGTAGGGATGATCTCCGATCATGTGCCCGCGCTTGGTCTCTGGCGTGGGATAGAACATCGTCATCTTGTATTGCTGTTTCGGAATGGTGGGGTATATCGATCCCCTACAGAGGTTGTCGTCTCCTACGGTCGCGTAGGCCAACCCTCTTCTGTGTTGTTGTGCAAGGATCTTGGATGCCAGCAAGGAGGTAGTTCTTGCAGGGTCCATAGCCTGTCTGAACCCGGCCAGCGGGTACATGCTTCCCCAACTCCCTGCGCACCACCAAAGGCTTTCCGTTGGCATGTTTCCGGCGAATTGGCTGACTGCATCGACCGAACAGGCGGTTTCAGCCAGGATGTTGGCCACCGCGGCTGACTCAGGCGCTTGGAAGAAAGCCAGCTCCTCGTTGTTCCAGGTTGGGTCAATCTCGGTAAACGAAATGATGTCGAAGTCCACGTAGCCGGATACGTCGCAGTCAGCAGGCAAAAACAGATCGAGGATCTCCAGCAATGGGAGCGCGTACAAATGTGCCTCATAGAAGCTGGTCGCTTTCGTTTCTGTGCCGCTTGCACCGCTCATGTGATCGATCTGTGAGCCGTACATATAGTTGCTACCCAGATTCAGCTTCGCCCCGCCCAACGAGCTGAGGCAGCCGGGTGTGCGCGTAAGCTCGATAATTCGTTGTGGCTGCCAAAGCGAGTTCACGATGCCAGGGTGGTAGACACCCAGCCCATCGGAACACGAGCAAAAAACCTGCTTGGATGCGTTGTTAGGTGACTTGCCGCCGCCGAGGGGGATACCGGCCACCCTGATCGGAAAGAGGCATGACCAACAAATATCCGTGAACAGCTTCGAGGAAATAATGTCGTTTGATTTGCACTGAGGATCTACGTTCACGGACCCTGCGGGGGCGTCGGCAGTCGCGCTTACCGGCGTAACCAACGTGCCTAATGCGAGTGCTCCGACGAGCATGAGTTTTGAGCGCCACGATCTGAATGCGGGCAAGAATAATTTGCTCATAGTTGAGCACCCTCCGCGCTTGCTTCAGGAAACTCTTCGACGATGAAGTCACTGTCATTGGCTGTGAGCACGGAAGGGATTTTTTGAATCTGAAAGCGGTTTTTCAGACCTTCGTCCAGAAGCCCAATTCTCGCACCGATGTAATCAGAGGTTTTGCCGAACGTGCTCCAACCATCGTCAGCATCAACATTCGTTGTAATGACGGTGACCCGTTGCTTGCTTTTGAATTGCTCCACCTGGTTCTTGGCGAATTCAACCTGCCAACTCGATGTGGCATCAATGAACACAACACGCTGCGTAAATTTGCGCAGCTTGAGCGGATTGATCGATCCGGCTCTTGCCACTACATCGCCGTTTGGCGAGGTGATGTCCGACGGCAGAATAACCGACGCATCGACGTGCCTAACGTCGTGTTCTGTCGCAGTGGGCAGGATTTCAAGCTTCTTGTTTTTCCAGTAGCGAGCGAGAGCTTTGGTTTTCATCTCCTCGAAATCCAGCTTCTCAATTCGCTCTTGAACCAGGCTCATGAAGTCAGGTTCGAGGATGCTGAGAGTAGGCCCACGTACCCCCAGGTCGCCGCTTTTCCCTTCGGATAAGGCTTGCTCCAAATAATCCGTCGTTGAAAGTCCAGAGACCTTCGCAATAAGTTTCTGGTCCTCCTCCTTTACGACGGTTGGCACCACATCCGTATTGGTGCGCTGAAATAGGAACGGATCTATCAACACGGACACTTCCGACTTGGACTCAACGGTTAACGAGTTCATTTGCTCCAGGGCATCGAGCATGGTGGTGGACTTTGGGATGCCACGGAAAACGACCGCCGCGTTCTGCCCCTGCATCCGGTCCATGATCTCCAGCAGCTCTGTGCGCGGCATGGACCATGAAACCAGCACGTAGGTGACTGGTCCCTGCTCCACCGCCCTGTTCGGGAACGGCTTGCCATTGCCTGTCTGTTCCCCGCTCGATCCGCCGATAGGTAATGCGCCATTGCGGATCAGCTCGGCCACTTGCTCTTGGCGTTTCTTCTGTATGTCACCGATCCACGCGGTATCTTGGTCTGCGCGCTCCTGCGCTCGCTTGCGGGTGCCGTCAATCAGCACTTGGTCATCCAGGCTCAGGGCATTGCTTTTGAGCTGTTGGCTGAGGCTCTGCATGTCATGCATGTCGAGTTCGGTGGCCCACGCCGGGATGGAACCACTAAGGCACGCCGCGACCACCCAGCAGTGAGCCAAACGAATTGGTGGCGTTACCATATGGGATACGCTCTCCCGATGATTGAAGACGCTGAGATGGAGTTCCAGTAGCGCGAGTCAAAGCTGTTATCGGTGCGGCCCATCAGCCAGATCTTTCCGGCAGGCACGTGGCCAGACCGGCTGAGCTGTTGAGGTGTGAAACCGAGCTTTTCTGCAAACATCAGGCCGTGGCCAACAACCTTGCCATTGACTGTGGTTTTCTCGGCATCAACCACTACAAGATCACCAGGCACGCCGTCCACGAACTTGATGCCCTGGCCATACCGCTCCATGTACTCAGACTTAAACGCAAAAGTTTCTCCTCGAACGGGCGTTTTGTCGTACTTGTCGATCAGGAAGATGCGCCATGGTAGGCATTGTTTATTTTGGGGATCGATGCCCACCGAGTATCGGTCAAAGGCATAAATGAACACTGGCGCAACCAGAGTGCAAACCAGCACGACCTTAGGGGCAAAGGTCTTCCAAGGCTTCTTGTTTGGGTTGTGCAGGAGCCTTTGAATGAGGGAGCGTCTTGGGAGGTTCGCGGCATTCACAGCGAGCATTATTCGCCGTTCTACCGACTTCGCTCTCTTTTCAAGGCGAGACTTTTTCCACTTGTCGAGTTTTGTCTGCATTTTCATTTGGATGCCTTGCGTTCTGGTATTGGAAGCAGTTCCAATTCTGTTGGCCACGCTGCCAATTGGTTGGCGTTAATAACGACATAGCCTGCCTTCGCAAGATCCTGGGCGCGATTGATTAGCTCTTCGCCTTGTTCACCAGTTAACCCAACCCGTAGATTAAGCACCGCGATGCGGTCAGGTTCGGGTGCCAGATAGTCTATGAGCACTACCGTGCATATACATGACATCAAAACAGCAACGATAATTGCTGTCACTGGGGTAATTACACGTTCCTTTTGATCCGTCATTACGGCGCTCCCTTAGATTTAAATGTCCCAACCGCGATCATGCATGACTGCCTGAATGGCCGCCGCCGTTTCCATGCCCTGACTCTTTTTCACCGCAATGGCGTTGACATCATCCGGGTTGGTCGAATAGAGCAAGAGCGAAAACTTATCTACAAATAACCGAGCGATGCCGGAACCGGAGTTCGACAGAATAAAAATTTCGGAATAAACGCCGCGAATGGATCTCACAGTTTTCAGAAATTCGTAACCGGTATCGTTCAGGTCAAGGCGCTTCTCTTTTTTCGCTGTATCGAGTGCGCCGGATTTCTGACCTAGAAGGAAGGTATACGGGGAGTTGTCGGCAATTGCTTTACCGGCAGAACCCTCGTAAAGGTCGTTAATTGACTGCGTGATGGTAATAGCTGAACCATTGTATTTACGGAAACGACGATAACCAGTTTCAATAAACTTGGCAATGTTACCTTCCCGAAGCAGTGCCCATGCTTCGTCGATAATCAGGATTTTTCGTGTGCTACGATCTCCCATGTACATATCTTTTTGAATTTGGTAAATAAGTTGTAGCAGAACTACTTGCTGAAGGTGCTTACGGCCCTCAAGTCTGGACAGCTCCAAGATAGTGAACGGATTATTAAAGTCAACGTTGTTCTTGCCATTAAAATATTTACCGTACGTACCCTTGGTCGTGAAAGGGTATAGCTGTTTGCCAATATCTTTTACGCGTGTGTCTTCATCAGCAATCAATGCTTCGGCAATGTCGTCAACAATCATGTTGTTGCCTTTGACCCGGTAGACGTTTGCGGTGTGTTCCTTCAATGCCGCTCGTTGCCTATCGATTAAAGGCTCGGTTGGAGCAGCCATCGCTTCCAGCAAGCCGATGATAAGGTCTTCGTCACCGCCTTCATCATCGTCTTCATCGTCACCAAAATAGTTCTGGATGAGTTCGAATGGGTTACAGCAAAGATTCTTTGAAGGATCGAAATCCACGAAATCTCCGCGATACTCCTCACAGATTTTCTGGTATGAGAACCCCACGTCGATAACCCAAACTTTTGCGCCTGTTGAGCGGTAGGCAGTGATCAGGTAGTTGGTAAGGAATGACTTACCTGAACCAGACTCTGCCGCAACAATGGCGTTATAGGAGGTCTGCGAGTCAAACAAGTCCAGTGTCATGAGCTGGCCGTTGCGACTTGTAAAGCAGAGCTGAGGCGTCGGCGTCCCCTTCCAATCCGAGTACAGCGGGGCCAGGGCGATTGCTTGAGACGCGGAAAAAGTACGGTACCGGAACAACTCCATGGCGGCCGATTCTTCTGTGAACATCGGTAGAGCATTTAGGAAGATTGGTAGCGCCATGTATTTGTCTGGGAGCATGCCGAACTGACGAATGGCGAAGTAAGACTTTGCAGCAGATGTGTTTTTGACCAATTGATCTCGGTTTTCGGCGAAAACCACGCAGGTAAATTTTCCGCGAATGACCGGCTCGCCCTCATCCAGCTTTTTGAATAGGATATCGAACCCTTCTTTCTTCTCCCGTATCCTCGGGACAAAGTTAATGATAGGGCCCTGCGCTTGTTTGATGGTCCAGTTACGCATCCGATTCAATTCACCCTTTTTGCTCTGCTGGTCAGGGAACAGCATGGTGAACGATAAGATGCAGTTGCATCGAATTCCGACCGATCCGGACATCAGGTCGCCGAGATAATAAGAAGCTTCGCCCTGGTATACACCCCGAGGATATCGCTTAACGCTAAGTGTCCTCGCGTAATGATCTCCAATCTGTATGCAGTCCTTGAAGACCGTAACGTCCTTATCATAGTCAAGTATCTGGGAGGCGATTAGCGCGTCTTCATCGACATCGATCTTTCGACCGTCCCGCCAAGATACGTCTTTACCAAGGTTAAGAATTGAACTCATGACGTTGATATAACTGTATGAGTCCAATACTTTCGGTTGAAAGCCACTATTGATTAGAGTGGTTTCCAAGGTTGCTCTTAACTCACTGGCACCAATTATTTCGGTTTCGGTTGGGAACGTTGCGGAGATTTTGATTTTTGCGGTAATAAGCAAAACGTGGTCACGGACCCTAACACCATTGGAGTCAATAGGATGCAAGGTTTTAGACTGTAGGAATTCGCCTCGCTTCACGATTGCATCGCGCAGAGTCCGTTGCGGACAGTCTTCGCGCATTTCCAGCATACGGTTAATATCGGCGGTGATGTTTTGATGGCAAACAAGGTCAAACTGCACGATAGAGCCAGCAGGCCAACCAGCGGACAAAGTTGCTCGAAGTTGTGAGGCTTCCTTTCCGTTCGTGCCATTAAGAGGCTGGCATACAAACCCAAAAGAAATCATGTTTCCCTCACATTGAAACATGAAATTATCTGCGTCGTAAGCCAGGACTGGACACAATTTGTAGAACTTGTCCCGAGCGTTCAGAAAGCGGCTGATAAAGGCGCCCATGTTGTCGTACCTATTCAGTTGTTCAGAAAGTCTTTCAAAGACGACTTGGGAAGTCCCGCCATATACCGCCCGTCATTTCGGATGATAAACGGTACGGCAGCTACCCCAAATATCTGGGCAGCCACACTTCGCTTCATGAACGCCTCTCCGTCGCACGTACCAGGTACCCGCTTTATTGGTGTCGTGTTGTCGCCCGCGAGGAACAATGCATTTGCTTTGCGTTTATCCTCCGCGCAGTAGATGTCAGCTACCCTCTGCTCGCTCTCCTTTCCTAACAAGCCAAGGGTGAGAATCTGCACGGTGTACTCTTTCGGGTCCAGATCTTTGACTTGATCAATAACCTTCTTGCAGTACCCGCAATACGGGTCCGTGAAAATCACAATGCTTTTAGGGCCTGTACCAACTGTAATTGGTTCAAACTCAGCAAAGTTCAGCTTCATGTCTTGAATAGGGATTTTTTGCGCGCTATCTCGGATTGCACCCAGCGAGGTCAAACTTTTCTTTGACCAGTTGTCGATGATTTCACCGATTATCGTATAACGTCCGTTCGTAGTAATGACGACAACCTTGCCACCTTTTTCCGTGGCAAGAACTCCAGTTGCTGGAAGCGTTACAACTTGGTCTGCCACTTGTTGCTCAACTTTCTGCGCTGGTGACTTCTGCGCTGCGTCGGCGGTAAAGCTCTCAGGAAAGATAGGTTCGATTGCCGCCTGAGCCTGGGAAAAGCTCACACAAAGTAGAACTCCCAAGGCAATGTTCGTCAGTTTCATTAGTCACCTCCTAGATTTATAGGAGGAGTCTGCCATTGGCATAACTCTGAAACTGGTCGAATTTGACGAATAATTGCATAAATAAAAAAAATAGCGGACCAGTGGCCCGCTTTCTAAATGTGTACCTGCCAGGCGACGACTGCTGAGCATGCTCCAGAATCGTCCACCACCATTTGAATCTTAGGTGGTTCGGGTAGCTGGCCCAGTGGGAGTGATTGGCGTTGGAGGTGTATCGAAGGGCAAATAGAAAGCGGGCCTTGCGGCCCGCTCGTGTGTTACCAGGTAACTGGGTTAGATCTGCCGCCTGAATCATCAACCCCAACGAGTTGAATTTTCGGTTTCACAGGATAGGAGCGTTTGCTGATGGAGATCGAGCTACCGCGAATCGCTTGAATCTGATTGTCGATAGACCACTCATAAGACGCCATCTTACCGTCTTCATCCCCACATTTTGACGAGACTACGTACGCTGTTGAAGTCTGTTTAACGGCGAACTCGCATACAGGTATTTTGTTCTCAACTACCTCAATTTCGGTTTGGCCATGGCTTCCGAAACCCAGCTCTGTGGTCAGGTCCAGTGCCAGGGTGTACCGACCGGGGGTAGGGAAATCGAGGTTCACATAGCGGGAGTCAGCCGCCACCTCTCTACCATTGACCTTATAGCTGTAGCCTTTGATCGAATCGTATTTGTGCCCTCTGGTGATCTGCGGTTTGGTCCGAATATTGAGAGTCGCCCGATTGGTTGAGTTTGATCCAGTCCATTGCAAGTCAATGATCCAAGGCGGTGCTTTGGAAATCACAAAGTCCTGCTCCAGGACAGTCCGATTGCCACGGGCATCGCTGATGGTGACCTTTACCGGATAGGTGCCCGGCTCAGTGACACTCGCCACTCGCCGGGTGTCCAGTCGGCCATTAGTCATCACGAAGTTGCCAGACTCAGGCAGTTCCCATTCATACGACAACTCTTCAATGCGGGTGGTGCTGCCCACACTTTCTACCCGCATGTCGAGGGACATGGGCGCATAGAGACCCGGATCATCAATGGCGCGAAGTGAGAACACCGGCCAGGCATATTCCCAAGCACGGAGCTTTTTGGTCACGGTACGCTTGGAGTCCGTTTCATAGCCTTCGATCCACGCCTCAAACATGATCAATTCGGTGCCAGTAGGCTTTACCGTGGGCCGGTAATCCAGGGTGAAACCTTCCACGATAGAGCCATCGGGTAGAGTGAATCTGCCTACGACCTGCCCCTGCATGTTCGAGTAAGGAAGATTGACGGTAGCGGCGTATAGGTTTGACTTGTTCACCTCCGGCTGAGATGTGCCAACAAGGCCTATCGTGACCTTGGCCGTCTTCCTGACGGACACCGCTGTTTTGACGATCTTGTACGCGTAGCTGTCTTCAGCTGGGGAACTGGCGTAGCGGATACGCGCCCAGAGGGGGTAGTTGCCAATCTCACTGGTATGGTTAAAAACATATTTGTCCTCGGAGACCGCCCAAGTTTCCCCCCGGTCGGTGCTCCATTCATAGACAATCTCATTGCTGTCGGTCAGCCTGTTTCCTTCTTTGTCTGTGACGTACATATCGCCCTGTTGCCCCATGAGCATGACCGTTGGGCCTTTGATATAACGGGCATTCGGTACGTGGTAGGCCTGAATTTGGAGCGTGGAGGTGTACGACTGGACACCTGAATATTTGTTGGTCAACCTTGCCCGCACTTGATGAATGCCAACGTCATAGACGTGCGAGAGCATTTTGCTCGCGACGGTAGGCGATCCCTCGATACCTTTCCAACTCGCACCGTTGTCCTCGCTTATTTGCCATTCGACCAGACTTACCAAGTCCTTCTGATCGGAGACAAGAGAGGTAGACACGGCCAACGGCGCAACCCCGGAGACCTTGTACGACTTCAACTCACCCTGCACAGGGGAAGCATCGAGCACAGTAATTGTCACGGTGTTGGCAGAAGTCTTCGACATCTCGAAGCCGTCTTGTTGGCTGGCCAGCGTACCTTCCGAGCCAACGTGCATGGTGTCCCCGGCGCTCAAGTTCAGAGGAAGGTCGATCGTCACGGTACCGTCACTGTTGACCGGTACCCAGGACGAAATTGGATGGCGGTTTTTGGCCGACTTCACATCCACCAGTCGCACTGACCAATCACCGGCGTCTGCAACGCTGTACGGCGTGTTGACGTTGGACTTGTTATAGAAGCCAACAGTGACGGGGATCGTGTCACTGGACAAGGCCTTGCTCAGTTCGGTATTGACCTTCATCGACATGTCGTCGTCGGGAACCGTGACCGTCCTGATCTCCTTGGCAATGGTGATGTCCGGCAGCTTCACGTAGCTGGCCATGAGGGTGTATGACTGATTCGCCCAGAGACTGCCTTGCGTCTCGCTGTTCAAGCGGTAAGAGGCAGTTTTTTTGGCGTACTCGGCCTTGTCGGACGAGTCGGCAATCACCGTTCCCCCGCGCAGCACTTTGTACACCACAGCACCCTCGGCCAAGCCGACGAAGTTCACGGTGCCAATATTGGTTGGCTTTTTCTGCACGGTATACAGATTTTCGGCAATGAGCCTGGTGGACTGAACATCAATCGAGGGTGGCGGCGGGTTGACCACATCAACGGTCATGGTCTGCTTCGACAGGGTGACGGGGAACGCTTCGCCCAAAGGGCTGTAAGCGACCAGTTCCCACGCGATGGGATAGGTGCCAAGCTCCGACACGGTACCACTGAAGCTGTAGCCCTTCTGTTCATCGCCGATGGTCTCCACGCCGGGAGGCGCGGAAAGCCATTTGAAATAGCACGCTACAGAAGCGATACCTTTCTCGGCGTTCATCTTCGCGCCGCTGGCTTTCGCCTCGCTCTCGCTGTTGGTGATCGAGCCGCAACTTGGACCCGAGGTTTGGACCAAACTCTGATTTATAGATTGAATTGAACGGTAGAGCGTGATTTTAGCGCTATCGTCACCGAACTTGATGGAGTCAGATGCATCTCGCGCATTTAGTTTTAGCTCAACTGATTCAACGGGAAGCTCAATTACAACCTGCTCTCTACTTCCACTCGAATTGAGATACGTACCTTTCATCTTCGCGCCAGAAGCACTACCGGCGGGAATATAAGTACTGGTCACTTGAGCAAGCCTGCTTTGCAGAACCGAGTAGTTTTTATCTTGGTAAAACTCTAAGCCATTTTCTAGCGCAGTGTTGAAACAAGCTGGGCTTGAAATGATATCAACGCTGGAAATGCTGTTGATCTCCGATTTCGGACGCCAGTTACATTTGCCAGAACTGTCTTTTAATGCTATTGAAAATACGTCAATTAAAATGCGACCATCAAGCTTTGTTTCAAACGGATCGACGGATACTTTCGGAGACCAAATATTAAAACTTCCAACAACTATGGAAGCACCAGGAGCGCCACTGGTAACTAGCAAATTCGCTACCCCTTCACTGCCATTCTTTACAGAATAAACGGGTAGCGCCAGATGGCCTTTGCTTGAGGTAAAGTCAAAACTTCCGATGTTTTTTGTTTCACCCGGCTTCAAAATTACACCGTTGATTGAAATTGGGCCAGAAGTAGAGTCTAAACGCAATGTACCTGTTAGCTCGTATGAGCCGGTGAGGGGAGTACCTTCATAGTTTGTTAGCGTCTCCGAGTAAAACGGAAATTTCCCGTTTGCATGTACCCAGGCATACTGACCAACGGAAGGAATGCCAAAGCCATCTTCCTCAAGCCCGACAGTCGGTGGCTCATACTTGAAGTCTAGCTTGTTGGTGGTTGTGTTACCCGACTCATCCTGAACCGTCACAGTGAGTTTATACCCGGCACCAAGGCTAGGGAAAATGACTGGATACTCAAGATTGTATTCGTTCGGAGTGATTTCCCGAACAGCCAGATAGACCACACTATTTGATGGCCCGCCTTCCAGCTTTACGGAAGTGATTTTTGGTCTTTCCGTAACGTCATCCCCTACAACTACTTTAATATCGTCAAGTGACACAATATTGGCATTGGGCGTATTGAATCGAACAGTTGGGGCCTCCCCATCATTATTGATGGAGAACAGTTCTTTCTCGCCATAGTTTCCATAATTGTCCTGTGCCCAGCCGAAAATATTCCAAGTGCCGGATTTCAGACTTTTATAAGAAGCAGTAAATACTGTGTTATTACCTGAATTGGTCATCTGACTGGACGAGAGCTTAACCTCTGTACCCGTTGCATTTTTTGCGACCAATCCGCCAGCAGCCATGATAACTCGGCCCCACGTTGAGCCAGAGAAAAGCTCAATGCCAGAGAAGACGACCACCTTATTCAAGGTGTCGTGGCTCACCAGTTTATCAATAACCGGATCGGAACCATCCCATTCCCAGACATAAACCGCTTTGTCTGTGGAGGTTCGAGCTTCAGGTTGTCCTTCTCGGTATATAAAAGGCCGAGAGTGGTAGTAACTTGCGGTACCAGTAGTATTAAATTTTAAATTTGTGTCTGCAATGCACTCGCTAGCACCAGCGGGAATGACACAACTAGCGCCATATCCAAGAGCAACGACTTGATTATAAGCTCTTGGCTCGGCGGTGGCCCTGATTTTAGAGATTGTAAGATCTCTTGCGAAACTGCCACCTTTTGTTGTAACCGATAATCCTAGCCAACCGTAACCCTCGATATAAGGACTTGTCGATATCTGTACAGGAGGTTTGGTGCCATCACTGAATACAGGATTTTTTACTGCAAGCGCACTACAACGCCACGTGCTGTTGTTGGTCCAACCCACGCTGTTCCAGTTCATTTGCCCATTGTCTTTAATTGTTTCTTTGACAATAAAGTAAGTGAGCCCACCTTCCGATTTAACGATGGTATAATCCTGTGCCCCAGACGCATAACCGCCGAATATTTTGCCTTCATCAGTAGCTTGAACTTCTCTGTTGGGTAGCCGAAACATCACCCTCGCCGGATTTTGGGATACAGGCGTAGTGCTTTGCCCCTCCAGAGAGCGAAAGCCACTGACCCCCATATAGCCTGGACCAGTATAGGAGCTATCCTGAATAGCCACAGGCTCCGGAACCGCACCGCACTTTGAGTTGTTCCAGAAGTTTAGCGTGGAGTTGGAATGGTTACCCGCCTTGTCCTCTACAATAAACTTTATTGAATATTTTCCTTGCGCACCAACTGGGAATTGGGAGTTGCCGATAGAGTTAACCCCCCCCGTTCCGAGCATTACCTTATTGCTGTCAGCAATGACATTAACAATACCTTGACGCACTTGTTTTACGGTGCCGTCCTGGGCATGTTCAAATGTCTCGTAGGTCGCTTTGCTGACATCGCTGCTATCCGCAACGTTCAATGTGATATGTCTGGCTTCAACTGTTGAGAAGATCGGTAGTCCGTCAGGAGCTGTACCCCTGCCATAATTCATTCCCCATGACCACGCACCAAGAACCGGGGGGGAACTATCGATCACTAGATTGACGGTTTCCGAACTTACCACAACGTCTTTCGAAGAGAGTGTTTCAGCCAGAAGCTTGTACGAGCCATCGACTGGCTTCGTAAACCTCAGCTCAGCACCGTAATAGCTCTTGTCAGCGATTGTAAAGCGGTCAGCAGAACCGATGAGCTTGCTTGTGGCTGTCGAAACAGGAGTGTCATCCTCTTTCAGCAGCGTTACTTTCACCTTCCGGTCGATCCCAGCGCTAATTGATACTGTGAACGCGGCCTTAGGGTTCACATAGCCGAGTGACGACGATACGGACTTTTCCTGGCCGTCGGTATCGGTAAACTTATATTGAAGTACTTCCGCGAAGGCGCTGGAGGACAGGCCCAGCGCAGCAGTCACAAGTGTTAACTTGAAAGCCCCGAAGCTGCGTATTTTCATGATTGTTTTGGCGGGTACCAAAGTATTTGGTCCGGATGGCTCGCGCTTGTGCGCCTTTCCCGCGCCCCTCTCTTTTCGCCATCTCTGTGCTTCAAAAGCAAAAAAGCCGGTAGGGTTTCCCCTATCGGCTTCTGTTTGACCCGCTGGAGTTACATGCCGGTTGGCAACACCAGGCCTGCAACAGCGTGCGTCGAAGTGATGATGCCTTCGATGATTTCCGGGCTGTAGAACAGGCCGATAGCCGCACCGACCGCAACAGCGAAGGACATCAGGGATTGGCGAACAACACCGGCTGCAACGCCGACGATCACGATCAGACCCACCAGCACGCGGCCCATGGTGCCTTTCAAGTACTCACTGATCGCGGCCCAGACGTTATCGAAGCCATCGCCGCCACCGGTACCGGCATGCGCCATGGTTGCGAAGGCAACGGTGCAAACCGCGACGACCAGGAACAGCATTACGTACTTTTGAAACGGGGAGACGTTTTCTTGCTTCAGAGATAGTGCAGTCATGGAAAGCTCCTAAACGGAATGAAGTCGAACGAATTAGAGGACCAAGCGCACTATCGTTTAGGGGTTAAGCCGCCTAGCTCCTCTCGATATACATTTTCCTCAAGACGACGATTACAAAAATACGAATGTTGACAACAAACCGTACCGAATCGACTATTTTGGAGAATAATTGCTGCTATCGTCTTGACTCGATCTTGACTGAACGTTTGAGGCTGATACGTACGATGGAACGGCGCAGAAAGTTGAGAAGGCTATCACTTGAAGCCTGGCATAGTGTTGCCCATCAGCTAGAAGACCACAGTCCAAGGAATTTGGAAGCGGCGCGTATGGTGCTGGTCGAAGGCAAGTCGCAGAAGTATGTGCATGAGCATCTTGGATTAACAAAGCAGCGCGTTAGCCAAATTGTCAAAACAGTAATGACCAAAATAGAAAAGTCTAGAGATGGTTGGGTCTACATATCAACTTGGGCTCCCGCCACACTTGCGAAGGAATTTCAGGCCAAAGTTGAAATCGCGTTGATGAGCATGTCAACCGGGGACATACCAAAACCGGACGAATGAGCGATGTCATTTGCGCGGGTTTGTAAACCGGGAAGGACATTGAAGTGAAAGTCAGAGTAAAAAAAACCGGGATCAAATCCCGGTTTTTTTTATTGTGTGCTCTGTGCGTTGCGTCTAGCGCTTTTTGCAATCTCAGCAGCGCTCTGGTTTGGTGCGGCCTTCGCCGATGGCATCTGCGTCGTTGGGACCGCCTGCACCTGCAAGGGGTGAAGCGTAGGAGTTTCTGGTGGCCGTTCAACGCCAACCTCCCAGCGCCGTGGTGCGATTTCGGTATAGATGTAGCCTGGCACGTTCAGATCCCCCTTCTCATCCTCCCACGGCGCGAAACCGATACGCATGACCGTGGCCGGTGTCCGGATAGGCAATGGATTCCGTGCGGGCCGTGGTGTCACGTACTGCTCCCCAGGCACTTCGCGAAGCACCACCGTGCCGCCTTCTGTTTGGTCGTCCGACGCGCCGTCGTCACCCGCTTTCTTTCGAGCCTTTGCAGCATTTTCCTTTTGAAGCTGGGTCTGGAAGTTCGGGTCATCTGTCATTTGATAAACATCCCGCGCTGACACGCAGTTGACGCCTTCGGCCAGGCCCTTACAAGCGTAATCACTGCTCGCGCTAGAGCAGCCACTTAATATTGTGGTGGCGACGGAAAGCAGTGCAGCGAATCTAAGTATATGCATGAATATTCTCCTAGTTAGCTGGACTTGGACTTAGGCACGGACTTTATTTTCAAGCTCGCACCCTTCTTAATGATGAAATCGATTTGACGACCGGCATCGATCTCAATGATGGGAAACAAATTTTCTGCCATGTCCATGTAATATTCAGAAATTCGGTTTAGCGCATTGCCAACACCGGCTACTGCGGCTCCCTGCACTGCATCTGGATTAAATGCCTGCTGGAATGCTGCTTGATCTTCACTATCGCTATCCCCGCGTGAGATGCGAATAGTAGGAATACTTTGCACTGAGAACAGTTGAGACGCACCTTGTATAAAGGCTGCCATCATCGCTCGGGTGATATATTCTTTCTGCTTGCTCACCACATTCCCGCGCACACCAGCCTTGCCATCTTCGCCACTGGCGTATGCATCAACAGAAACCTCGATCACACCGCCATCGTTTCGCACACAGGAGATTGTTTCTCCGCGAAGGTAGGCCCGTTCAGAACTAAGGTCGCCATAACCCCCGACGATCATGCCGCAGTCGCGCACATCGGCGCGAAAGTTGTTTGGTAGAATTGCTTCTTTTTGAATTCTGACCAGAGCCGGGAACGGATCAGTGCGGGCCTGTTTTGAGGTAGGTGCGTCCATCCCCGTAATAAGCGTGCCTGTAAGCATGGT
Organism: Pseudomonas sp. R5(2019); assembly: GCF_009905435.1. Taxonomy (GTDB): domain Bacteria; phylum Pseudomonadota; class Gammaproteobacteria; order Pseudomonadales; family Pseudomonadaceae; genus Aquipseudomonas. The sequence continues at coordinate 94,193 of NZ_JAAAMT010000011.1, read as the reverse complement.
TGTAGCTGGCAGATATAGCACGTCCGATTGGTCATCCTTTGCCGCGACCTCTTTTGGAAGTTGCTCTTCAATGGTACGAATCTTCAGTGTTGCACCTTCCTTTTTTACATCCGCCTCACCAACAGATGTTTGTATCCCGCTTACGGAATCATTGGGCTCCAGGTCAGCCCTGCGATACACGTCCTCTGGCCGAAGTGACTTCGCGTTTGCAGTAAGGGCATGTTCTGCTGCTGCGACATCATAAGGGCTTTTACCGGCTCCGGATTTTGGCGTGTTTTGAGTTTGACCATTGGCGCTATTCGCCTTCTCGCTCTCTTGGTCACTCTTATGTTTCTTTAACTCCTTAATTTCCTTCTTGAGCTCTTCTAATTCCGCTCTACTGGCATCCTTGCTATCGCTCTTTACACCGTCCTTTACAGTGCCTTTAAGTTCATCGAGTGTAACTCTTAACTCTCGGATTTCGGAGCGCATCGAGTCGATACCGACCCCGCGTGTGTCTGCGTCGGTTAATACAGTGCTGGCCACTGGATTGATCGCTCGGCGCTTTGGCTTTTCTTCGTTGGCTACTGCATACCACACGATAGCGATAACGACCGCAAAGGCGGAGCCAATCATCACAACCCGTTTCGTGGCCGGAGAAAGAGGAACCGAGTCAAACTTGTCTAAAAGATCCTTAAAAGATGCCATGTCGAGTCCTAATTTAATTATCCAGAAGACTTGGACGCTTCGAGGCTCGAACTATGTTATTCGCTGATCTTGTCGCAACGTACAACTCTGTTCGCTCACCCGGTTCAAGTACATTTTTCGGCCAAACGGCGGTTGCCGCTAGTAACGGGTGAGTACACGCCATTTCGTCGAATTGGAGTGTTTGGCCCGAGATGTTTCTTACCGTCGCAACGATGGCGTTGTAATCATGTCCTTTAATCAACTGTGCATTTTTGAAGTCAAACTCGAAGCCACTCAAATGACAACTGGGAATTGCGGAGCCGGAAAGCAATTTGCCTATGGAGTACCCTTGTGGCACTTCACCGAGCGCTAGGGACCGCATGATCACCTTTATGGTCTCCATATAGGGTTGTGCCTGTTCAAACTGCTTGGCTTTTGCTGTGAACGCAGTAGTTCCGTCCACTGAATGGAGACCGCTGAGCCCTGCGTTGATTGGTGCAGAAATTACGAGGTTTGCCTGAATGGGTGGAATTTGCTGCGGCAAAAGAGTTAGCGAGATCGCCGCGGATTCGTCATCTTTCTCTGTGATGTACACAGCGACCGGATTTTTGTCTCCGGGGGATATGTAAATCACATTTTGCATAATTTTGGTTTCAGCGCTGCTCAGTGTTTGCACCACGGGCCGTTCGAATGGAGTAACGATGCGGTTGGTTTGCCCGATGGAAACAGGAATTAGTGTATTAACACCAGGTTTGATAACGATCGTTTGGTTGGTTTGTACTGGATCAGCTGGTCGCCCCAGGTTGCTCACCACCGATTTCGGAACGTTTTGAATATCGTTGTTGTCGGGCGAGCCATCAGCTCTGGATTTGGCAATGGAAACAACATTCGCGTTGGCATCAACCACGAGTGGAGCGAGCGGTGTGCCCACTTGTCTCAGGTCTGTACCTGCGGGTGCCGGTGCACTCGCCGCATAAGGCATGTTGCCGTCTGCGAGCACTTGAGAAGACACGCCCATTGCGAAGGCCCACAGCAACGGCCACCGATTAATGAGTTTATTGGTCATGGTTCGAGTCCTTGCTTTTTCCGCATGTCAGCTTTGCGGTTAGTCATACGTTTCTCCCGCTCTAGAGATTCCGGCGTTTTAGGCTGTCCAGCGTATGTTTTAACCATGGTGAGCACCGGTTTGTAATTTCGAATTTCAATATCCATTTCGTATGTTCTTCTGCCATCGACCTTATTAGCTGAGGTGCCAGTTACGGAAGAGTCGCCATACACGTAATATTTATTTGGGGTGCGCTTGTCCTGGAGGATTTGCTTTGGTTCAAAAGCAATACTCACGCTATCGCGGCGGATTTGGTTAATCTGGTCGTCAATAGCTGCAAGGATATCAGCCTGAATCGCGTTATCAAGCAAGGGGGTGATCGCAGTTTTAATTAGCGCACCGTTTTTCGGGTTTGCGTTGCCAAGCAAATACGAAATATAGAGAGCCCACGATGACGTGTACGACTCTGATGCTTTCTGCCGATCTAGCCAACCTTGCTCTGCCATTGTCGGAGGTACGATTGTTACGATGGTGTCCTTAGAATTTGCTTTCACAACCAAGAACAGAACAACTACTCCCAAAAGCACTACCAAAGCCTTCAGATAGAAGTTGTCCGAATGCAAACCATTGAACGTTTTTTTGAATTTGCCGGCATTCATTGGATATAAATCCTTGAGAAAGGATTAGGGATTGTAAGCTTCCGACCTACAGTCAACCCGCAGTACCAATAAAGAAGATGCATCGCTAGGCCATCTGGGTTTGCGTCTAGAAGCTTTTGATAGAAATGCATGATCACAACACCGATGGTCAGCATTGGCAGCAGTTTCCCTACCACGATTCCCACAAAAAGCATGGATATAACAGGCAGGATCTCATCCAGCGTCCAGAAGAGAAGCATCGGTGGCCCGTCCACCTCGTGCGGTAAGCGAATATAGTCATCTGGCATTTGGTAACTCCTACAATCAAAAAAACGTGGGCACCATCCTATTTTGAACGCGTTAGAAAGATGAAAATGGCAGTAGATGGCAAGATGTTGCACAGTTTGGGGGAAAATTGAGAATTTCACGTTACCTCCAGCGCTGCGCCCTGGCTACTGGGCAGAGAGCAACGCTGGTGGTGGAGCGAACCGTCAGATTCGCTTTGGAAGATTGCTGATAATCCACATAAACGCGATTGGGAGCAGCACCACAATCAGCATGCAGATCAGCATCGGCGGGATCGATACCGGCACCAAGACCGACAGGATCACCAAGAGCGGGGACCACGTAATTATTTGGTGCCCGTAGTGGTTAAAGAACGGTGAACTGTAGTCAAAATTGTATTTCTTAATTTGCCATTGCATGAATCCAGCGAAGATCGAGGGCAACCCCATAGCAACAAAGTAAGGGAACCAGTAGAGATAGCTCACGACGCGATACGTCGCGAGATACACCATTGTTTTTAGAGCCCCTACCCTGTTTGAAAGCCAATCAAACCAGGGCTCAGTAGCTTTTTTCGCAAACCTATCGACAAATGTCGTCGGTGCAGCTTTTGGAAAGAACACATCATGAACCTTGTCATTGAGACCACTCTCGATGAATACGGTCGAATACGCTTCGTTCGTGGACTTCACCAGCTTGTTTGACTCTTGCACCCCATAGATGCTGACAGCCCAGTCCAATTCACGTTGCAGCTGTCCCTGGATCATCGTCTTTGGGAGGGCCACGGCCACCAGAAAGGCTTCCAGTACCAGCACGAGTAGGCAGGCCCATAGTGCTCGCGGCCAGCGTTCGTCCTTTGCTTCCTCTGCCATCTCTACTTACCCTTTGGCGTCGATGATGTCATGTAGGTATCGATTGAGCGGGCCTTGAAGGTGTCCTTGAGACAGGCCCTTCAAGACCTCCACCTGTCGTGTTGCTTCAAGGATCGGCGTAACAAAGACCTCCAGCCGCTCTCGGTCACTTTTCACTATGCTGCATTCTTCTTGATAGTTCGTGAGTGCAGAGGTCAGCCCTTTGGCCACTGTGCTGGACACCGGCAATTCTTCCAGGGTGTATGTCTTGGGATGCCGGTTGCATTTAACGATGAGGTCTCTCTCTTCACTATTGCAGGTAATTTCCACGTACTTTTTAATTAGTCCGTCTACGCACGGCCAAAGTGTAGTAAGCGAGCCAAGCCAAAGCTTTGCACAACGATTATTAGGAAAATAGTCCATAAACCTGAACCAGTTAGTGGTCATGGTAAAAACTCCCTCACTCATACTGCTGTCGCTTTTTTGATTGATTTTTTTAGGTTGGCATAAGCTTTGTTTCGTTTATCGCTACTATCGTTGTAATTGATTAACGGAATTTTCCCTTTCACTAATCGGCCACCGGAGATGATTCCGAAATACTCCAGGTTTGGAAGCTCGCCAGCGAGCGCGGCGGGAAACAACTCTGCTTCTTCTTCCATCAAACGTTCACCAATACTGCCCTTCACCTCATGCGGCGTTGTACCGGCGTTCCCGCTCTGTGTACGCATGACATAACGGAAACGGGTCTTGGGCACCTTTTTGAAAATCTGCTCTTGTGTTTCCGGTGTATTGCTGCGAAGCACGATTACGTGGTTCATGTTTCCCAATATCTTGCCTGCTTTCGCGGCACTCCCTAAGCGGGCTTCAAAATCCTCAATTGTCTGTGTTGCAACGATCAGGTTGAATCCAGCACCCCGGCCTTTGTTCAGCAGTTGAATCAACTGGTCGTTAACTACTTCGGCGGCTTCATCGACAAAGATGTTTACCGGTTTGGCCTCGTGATAGTTGTAAATGTTGCCCGCTACCGAGGTGATGTCGGAGAGAAAGATAGAACCAATTGCTGAGCCAACCATAGAGTCTGACAGGGAATCCAGACCCATAAACAGAACCTGATTGGATGCAACGATTGTTCGAGTGTCGCAAACCTCTACTTCAGCGTTAAATTCACTTTCACTTTGAGGAGAAAGTAATTGCCCTAAATGACCGGCAGTCAGCTTGACGAGAACTGGCAGTAGTGCCGTGATCATCTTGCTGAAGTGCTCTTTGTTATGCTGAAACATGGTCAACCCGCCCTCAAGGTCGGGGTAGTTTTTCTGTGGCTGTATATCTCTGTAGTAGATGCTGCAACAAATCTTTGCGATTTGCTCAAGGTCGTCTTTCATCTGACCTCTTAGCTTCATTTTCTCTTGAGCGAAAATCGTTTCATAAGTGTGCTCACCCAACACTTCGTGCCCGATAATCTTAACCGCATCAATTACGAGTCGCGCCGTGCCAGACTCCAGGGCGCTGCGCAGCGATACTAATGTTGGCTGCTTGTCACAAAACAGCATGAGCTGAACGCAGTTGATCAGAGACATCAGACCGAAGTTCTGGAAAGGGTCAGACGCGGATTCAGTGCTAACCAATTCAGCGATCCGGGTTGCCAATTCAGTTGCACGGCCATAATTTTTTGTAGGTGAAATCCGAACTGACTTTTCCGGGAACGCCGGGTTGAAGTATTTGAACGCCTCCGGACGGCCAACTGTCTCACACGCCCTTCTTGCAAGTTTTGGCAAGTCTTTATCGCCCTTGGGGTCGATTATAACTACCGGTTCTCCTCTGAAAATGCACTGGGATATTAATAGGTCAAAAGTACGGGTTTTCCCGGCACCTGTAGTTCCTATCACCAGTGTATGAAGAGCACGCAAATCATTGCGGATAAACTGAGACTGTTCTTTGAGTCTGCCGATACCGTGGATAAAGGCCTTGCCCATATAGCCTGGTGGTGGTGGGGGAACGAGTTTTGATATGTCGCGCTTTAGCAATTCGAATACTTGCTGTCCTTCCGTTTGCGTCCACTCGAAGCCTTCGCCCAGGTACGTATCCAGCGGATTGTCACTCATCAACTTCATCAGTTGGGAAGAGTCCAGTTGTATCGGCGGCTTTGCCTCTAACCCCTTTTTGGAATTGCGTACATAGAGTGCCTTCGGCATGGCCTTGACCATTAGGGAAGCCTGTAAGCCAAGAGTTACCACATAAGGCAAGGTTGGAAGACTGTAAAAGAGGTAGGCGGCTGAGGACATCGCAATCCCAGTCGCCCACCCAGTGATCTGGTAGGCTTCATAGTTCTTGCGCCAGGGCATATCATAGGACCATTCCCCCATGTTTATTCTCCAAAGAATACAATTTCTGTAGCGCGTGATGGGCTGGGACGAACAGAGCCAAAGTGAATTCTGAATATATTCAGTAATTCCGTATTGGTGATCGATAGATACCGCGCGATATCCGTTTGTGCCTTCTTGCTTAGGTTGTAAAAACTTTTATGATTCAAATCGACTTCTGGGAGACAGAATTTCTGCACTATCCGCTTGAGAGCTGACATATCGATCTCGGGAATTTCGACATCAAAAGGTATGAATGCATCATCATAACTGGCCATTAAAAACGCAGCGTCGTAGGTTAGGCATACCCAGTTTTTTCGGTACTTATACGTCAGTCCCGAATAGCCTTCGATAACACTTTTAAATACCAGCGGTGACGCTACAAAGGCGTGCAACTCATCTTCAGTAAATCTGCCGTCGTCAATCGGTAGTTCCACGCGCATTTCAGGCGTGTACTTCCTTAGCTCACCGCATTCGACAAAGAGTTCCCTTACCTTACCCTGAACAGTTGGGCTCAACTTTTCGAAATCGATGTTGGCTCGCTCTATGGCATGTTCCGATAGCCTGAATACTGCGCCGGTCGCGGGTATCTCAATCGTCGATAACTGCTCACCAGGAACGAAAGTCGGCGTGTCTGCAACTTTGGGCGTTTCGACACATGGGACTTCCGCAATTGCTTCTTTTGTCGGCATCAGCGCTTCTTTCAATAAGTCCTTTTTTTCTGCGGGCTTTTCGTTGGTTGGAGCATTGTTGAGCGCCAAGAAATTCATTGCGACCAACATATCCTCTGTACTTGGTGGCGGCGTGCTGGGCTCCTCCTGCTCTGCTTCAGGCGCTTGACCATCTGCACCCTCAAGGTGATGCGCGGGAATGCCTGCGCTCAACTCTGTTAGCTCTTGCTCGACTTCCGGGGGATCATCGGCCAGAGGTACCGCCACCGTGGGTTCGTCTTTGGATGACATGCCGAGGGCGTTTCGAACTTCATCCGCCTGGACAATCTTGCGAGTGGTTTTCCCCGCGTCTGGCTTGCTGGATGAGGTTTCAGCGGTACCAGGATTGGACTTTGTTCCAGCTTTTTTGCCCGCCAACGCGGCTGGACGGTTGGCAGCCATGTGATCCGCTTTCGGGCCTTCTGCCGGACTTTCGGAGTTTCGAGCGAGTTCCTTTTGCACTTCCCGCGCAGCAGACTTCTCAGTCAAAAACTCCAACACTTCATTATTGGATTTCACGCTGATCGAGACAGGTGCAGGCCGTTGCTCGAAGTTGAAAATGTGATGAGGATCCGGGATGTATAGGCATCTCAACCAAATATCTTTTTTGGTTTCGTCGTGATCACGCTTTCTGAGCATGTGGATTGCGATGGACCAGTAGGTGTCCCCGGTGCTGTCCGCTTCGGCGATCCCATGATCAATCAAAATTGCAGCAAGGCTATCGGAGCTTCGCGGGATCCCTTTGAAGCCGTTTGCCAGTACATCTTTAACGGCATCAGGGCACGCGTCAGCCCATTTTATGTAGATACCTTGAGTAGATACCCAAATTGGAGAGCCTGGCCGGTTAACCTCCCACAGGCCTTTGCCGATCAGGCGTTTGATCGCATCGAGGATCAAGCTCGCCACCGGTACGCCAATTGCTGCCGACCGGGATGCATCACCACCATGATCTCTCATGTCCGTTGCGACCGAGGCGCTGTCAGCGCGCTTGATCATGCGAGTCAGTTGCCGGTTATCGCCCTCACCGGCAATCGCCATGGTCATGTCGGTGTAGATGTCCTCGCCATTTTCTAGGATCCATTCACGGAGATCTGTAGGGATGACGCGCTCGACCAGGGTCAGCGATTGGAGTTTATGGCTTTCGTGCCGATCAGGAATCCAACGGAGGAAATAGCGTTCCAGGTTGTTCACTTCGGCCCATTCAGGAATGGTCCGAATTGAGGGTTGCCAGACGGTTGAACCGTCCTCGCTGATGACCTTGAGGTCTGTTAGGACTTTCCCGGCGTCGTGCATCAGACCTGCGGCAATCGCCGCTACTCGCCACACGGTAGATCGTTGGTCCCGGCGACCCGGCAAGTCCCTCGCGTCAAAGACTTCGCACTGTGCGTAAGTCAGCGCGTTCACTGCTACCTCTAACCCATGCCGGAGTAGGCCGCCAAAGCCACGATGGTGGTGGTGCTGCGATGCAGGAAGCATATGCACGAGGTCTGCAAAGTTGAGCAGCATGGGATAGATCAAGCGCTCATAGTTGGCTTCGTCGAATCCCACGCCACCTTTCAGCATTCGCAGTTTGTCTGTATGCAGCTTCAGTAGGTATGAAGCCGGAACCCACGCGGGGCATCCTTCAGTAAACGGCGGATAGCGCATGATCGACTCATCGCCATCTCGCAATTTAACTAGGAGATGCTCAGGAAGATCTTCTATCGCTGGGTGTTGTTCTTTTCGTAAGCGCGCTAGTTCCTTCAGCTTGGTATCTGCCCCACGCTTTTCACCCCACAAGCTATTAAGCATCGATCTAATAAGTTTCATCCATCTCGCGCCATTCGCACTTCGTCGCCAAATTATCCCCCGGCGTTTTTCGAAAAATGTGCAGAACGTGGCAAATAGTTGTCACCTTTCAAAACATTTTGTTTTTTCCTCATTGGATAATTTGGGCATCAGCTATTAAGGAGGTCGCATGCGAAATCTGAAGCTCGCGGCATTGGCCATTGCCATTGTTGCTGCCCAAGGATGTACAACCGAGAAGCAAAAGCAGGAAACTGCCCGAGTACAAAACGAGGCCCAGTTGACCGCGTTGCGGCAACAAGAGCTCCAGGAAATTCAAAGCGTCCTACCTAAGGACCGAAGCCGTGAATGGGCGAGTTCTTGGGAGCAGACCCAACGCGGCGGCGCAGCATTGCGTCCCCCTGCGTATGAGCATGTTTTGGGTACCGACAGGTTACTTCAGGACCGCAGCGGCCCCATGTATCCGGCACTACAGCCGAAGCCAGCGAACGTGATCGATCAGTACATGAAGTACGGCCCGACGGGTGCAGTTAGCTACGGGGCCAGCAACACGCAACCTACGTTCAATCGCCAAGACCAAGACGAATGCCAGGCCATCTTGAGCAGCGGCCTTGATGAGCAGGGAGCAATTGTCTCTGCACGACGCAACGTTTCGAACTACCTCGTGGTCAAGCAAAAGCTCTGCCGTGGTCAGGAAAGGCTCACCTACGCCGAATGGGAAACCTTGGTGAACGGTACACCTAAAGACCTTCCTCTATACCTGCAATACAAGGGAGCCAAACCATGACCGTAACCAAACGATCGATGTTTTCAGACTTCACTTTTGTCCTTTTGCTGGGTGCTCTGGGCGTGAATGCATGGACGATAAAGCAGGTACAAAGCCTTCAGGATGAGGTCAGCAAACTGAGCAACCCTGTCGAATACGACAAGCTTGTTGAAAGCAGCATGGCGCGTATCCAGCAACAAAAGTTCGCAGCACAGGCCACAAAGAATTTGGCAGAGTGGGAAACATCTTCAGACGCCCCGACTGCCGACCGCATCAAGCTCTACGGCAACCCTTCAGCTCGCTTCACCATCACCGAGTACAGCGACCTTGAATGCCCTTATTGCCGGAATTTCCATGCAACTCCGAAGTACCTGGTGGACAACAGTAAGGGCAACGTGAACTGGCAGTGGAAGCATCTTCCACTCAGTTTCCACGAACCCGCTGCGACCCAAGGTGCGCTTGCGAGTGAGTGTGTCTACGACCAAAAAGGCAGTCGCGGCTTTTGGGCTTTTACAGATCAGTGGTTCAAGCTGAGCCAAGGTAATGGCAAAGGCACTGGCCAGCCGATCACAGAAGTCGCAGCCAGCGTGGGGGTAGATACCGAGGTGTTCGATGCATGTCTAGCGAATGCAGAACATCAGGGGACTATCAACGAACAGAAAGAGTACGGCGCAAAGATCGGCATCACGGGAACACCGGCATCCATGATTGTTGATAATTTGACTGGGCAAAGGGTGTTTGTGAAAGGTGGCCAGCCCGTTGCGAACTTGGCCAAAGCAATCAACGAGCTGGCTAAGCAACCCCCGACGGGGTTACCAGTGCCCGCCCTGGCGGAAGTCGAACAAGACCGTCTTGCCATCAGTGGCCAACAGAAACTGGTCGCCGCCCCTTCCACCAATTGAAGACTGGTTAGTAGGGGATCAGCGACGTAACCGAACGGTACAACGCATTCACATCCACGTTGCCGCCCAGTAGTAAGTAGGTCGTTGCCGCACCAATGAGGGCTTTCCAAAGAAGCCCTCTCACCAACGAAACCCCAGTACCTGCGGCGAAGCCAATAATCATGTCGGTGCTTATGGTCAAATTGCCTACGTCCATTAGAGACCCATCCCCTGCGTTGCATCGCCAACGAAAATAAAATACCAAACGCTTATCAAGCCCAATATCCAGGCCACGATGATCGCTTTGGTCTCCTTCTGAAACTTGTGTTTCAGTTTGTGTTTCAGAAGCCTTTGAGCAATGTAGGCACCCGGCCACCCGCCAAAAATAGCTAGCGCGTGTAACCGGAACTCCTCAATTCGCCAACGTCCCTGTTCGGCATGCCGCTTATCGCGGTGGTACACAATCACTGTGATCAAGCTCCATGCCATCAACCACAGCGTTGAGTATAAAAAGAAATTAAGCATTCTAATGTCTGCCACAGAATTCCACTTAATCTTAATATAAAAAAAAAAGGGCGTCATCATGACGCCCTTAGGAACTGGATTTATCTGCTATTCGTAGGCTTTGGCAAGCTCAAGGAAACCTTCGGACAGCGCTTTGAAATTGGCAGCATGCTGCTCTAGCGTTTTGCCCAATGCTTCGTTGGCGGTGATGTGCTTGTCCAATTTGTTTTTCAGTTTGCGGACGAGTTTTACCCACGATTCGACATCTTCACCTTCGGGTGTTGGTTCACCCTCCAGCTCTCGCTGGGACGCAAGTAACTGGCCTTTCTTGGCTGCCTTGATCGATTCGCGAATCTCCTCCTCGATCTTACTTGCGCTGGTGGTGAGCACGATAGTTTTTGCGGCCAAAGCTGCCATCTTTGTCAGCGACTTCGGTGTCAAATTACCTAGCGGCGAGTTTGCTGCACCCTCATTGTCGTTAGAGGCTTGCCCTCCACCTTGAGTTGTATCAAGCGTCCCGGAATTTTGAGCCGTGTCACCAGAGAATTCGTTGTTGCCATTTTCTTCCAGGTTGCCGGATTGATCGCTGTTGACGTTTGCCATTTGTTTCTCCGAGTAAGAATTTGATTAGGATTAAAGTCTCTCACGCTTTTTTTGGAGTTCAATAGCGAGTGGTGATGTTTTTCAAATGGTAGCGTGCTTGGCCTGTTTAAGGTTGAAGCCCTTTATCCACATCAACAATTGTGCTTCAGGCACTTTGGGGGGCACCGTCTTGGAAAAATGTAATTCCGTTTTTCGAGTTCTTTTTTTATAGGCTGCTTCGACCCAACTAAAATCTTTATTGGTAGTGGCCGCATAGCCCATTAGACCGGCATAAATGTTCTGGCAATCTTCTTCAGATAAATATTCCTTATCCTTTGTGCGTTTCTGGAAAGGATCTCCCGAGAACCATGAAAGCTCACCTTCGGCATGAGCAGGCCGTTCGTAGGAAACTTTGCAGGTGCCACAGCTTGTACAAACTGTCCCTCTCGCAACCACGGTGCATTTAGGGCATATCAGCAGTGGAATATCTGATGGTCGCTTGACATTGCGGTCATGCTGCACGGATTTGCTTTTCCCATCGTCGAGATGACTGGGCGTTGGATCAGTTGGCAAGCCGTTAAGCAGGACGTTACCGGCGTGGTCGAAATAATAGAGATTCTTCTTGCCGAGCCAGGGTGCAGGTCGCGCACCTCTTCCCATTTTCTGCCTGTGCCTCATTAGGCTCCTGGTTGGAGCACAATCAACGATGCAGGACGTTGCCGGATCGTCGTAACCTTTGATGAGCATACCCACCGAAAAAATTACATTCAGGTCACCACGCTCATAGGCCTTCAGCTTCTGGACGGCGATCTCAGGCTCACAATGGCAATCGATAAAGTCTGCTTCCACCCCGCACCGGGAAAACTCCTGCGCGAAGGCCCTCGCCTCGGCTGTGTTTATGGCGTAGCCCAAGGTTTGCCGGTTTTCCCCGTACTCCAGCCAGTGATTGGCCGCATCATCGATAACACGCTTCTGGCCCATGATTTTGGCGAGTTCGCTTCTAATCCACCGGGCATCTGGCCGACCGCCTACAGTAGGCACCTCACTCAAGTCGGGTATGAACGGCGCTCTTACTACGGTCGGTACCAACTGCCCGTCCGCAATCAGCTGATCCGCAGAGGCAAGAACTATCAGCCGATCAAAGTGCTGGCCAAGCCCTTTAGTGAAAGGCGTTGCCGACAGTCCCAAATAGGGAATCCGGTACACACGACAGTCCGCGATGATCCGCTTGTGCGCCTTATAGAGGACGTGGGCCTCATCCCCAACAATCACATCGGGGCGCAAGCCAGGCTCCGCGATTATCCGACACCAGCGTGAGGCTAATGTCTGAATCATGCAGATCTGGACAGGTTGCCGGATATCCGTAAGTGGGTGGTCCGCTTGGATAACACCGAGGCGCACGCCTTCCTTCAGCAAGCGCTCAACTACTTGCTCAAGTAGTCGGAGATCGTCAACGATAAAGAACGCCCTACGTCCCTTCGAGACAGCGCTCTTGATCAACTCCAATGCGGTATGCGTTTTACCCGAACCAGGAGGCCCAGAAATCAATTGACTGATATCACCGGAAAGCCAGCCTAATCGCGCCTTCTCAATTCCTGTGAGCTGATAATTACGAAGCCCTGACACAGCTTATCCCTCCATCAATTACTTCATATTCCCATGCATTTGTTCTCTTTCAAGTCAGCAACTCAAGAAGGGGTAAAAAGCCAAAGTTTTTATTGCATTCAGTTAAAAGAATGGGAAAATTGCGCCAAGCAAAAGGATAGCGGTAATGAACATGTTGACCGATGAGCAGAAACCCATTGCTGAGTTCGATGGTCCAGACAGACTGTTAGTCGTCTTTGCATACGCAGGTTCGGGTAAAACGTGGACGCTGCTTGAGTTCGCAAAATGGCGGCCACAGGTGAAGATGTTGTACGTTTCCTATAACAGGGGAATCCGCGATGAAGCCCATCGTAGATTTCCAAAAAATGTGGAGTGTAAGACGAGCCATCAGTTGGCATGGCCGACTTTTGGCAAAATGTATAGTCATAAGTTGGCAAATGGCAACATCCGGCTTATGGATATATCGCGTGCGTTAGATCTTAAAGATTGGAAATTAGTTCGAAACTCACTAAACACCGTTAATAATTGGTTAGCCAGTGCTGACGACTGCATCACAGAGGCACACGCAATACAATGCTTCAATGAGAAAGAATTAGAGAAAATTAGGCCGGAGCGTATAAGCGTTATTAAAAAAACTGCTGAGCAGATATGGTCACTGATGTGTGACGTGGAAGATGCGCTACCGATGCCGCATGATGGTTATTTAAAACTATATCAGTTGTCTAAACCGGTTATTGACTCCAAGTACAAATGGATACTCTACGACGAGGCACAGGATGCGAATCCGCCTTCGACGGAAATTGTTCTTAGCCAAACTTGCAAGGTCATCGCAGTGGGTGATCGTCACCAACAAATTTATCGGTTTAGAGGGGCTGAGAACGCTCTCGATTATTTTGTGCAGGCCGGAGCCAAGCGATTCAACCTCACCAAAAGCTTCAGATTCGGTCCTAAAGTCGCCGCTGTCGCAAACGTGGTACTTAGCTTTAAGGGCGAGACAGTTCCCGTTGTGGGCATGGGGAAAGAGGACTTTCTGTTTGACGAAATACCGGCAAAGATGATGTACGGTAGTCCTATGATCATTTGTCGAACAGTAATGGGCGTTCTTGAAAATGCAATTGCTGCTGCGATTAATGAGCGCACCGTGAAGTTTGTAGGTGGAAAATCAGCCTATAATCTTCAATACCTGCTAGACGTATTTTATCTTAAGAATGACAAACTGGATGACATCCAGGACAAGCAGTTAAAGCGAGACTTCCAAAACTGGGACGCGTATGCCGCGATAGCCGAGGAAACTAAAGATTCCGAAATGAATCGGGCTATCAAGATAGTCGAAACTTATGCCGACATCCCCGAAACATTGAAAACGCTAGAATCGTTTATCGTTGGCGAGGAGAAGGATGTTGAGGCATACCCTGACTTTCTTCTGACTACAGCCCATAAGTCAAAAGGGTTGGAGTCCCCTGATGTCATTCTGCATGAAGACTTCCCGGATGTACTTGATCCACAAATGCCGCCAGCTACGCAGGAGGACGAACTAAACCTTCTTTATGTTGCTGTGACCCGTGCGATGCGAAATCTTGTGCTCAACGAGACAGTTAAGGATTTGATTAAAAGTGCATATGAAAAGAAAAAGAAGTTGGCCGGGTAGGGAAAATTCAGAATTGTATTGCCAACGGCGGTTTCTTGCTCAGCTCTTGATCTCTCAAGCCAATATGTGAAAATGAATTAACTTTTACGATTCGAAGGGATGCGATCATGACACTGAGAAAGCTTTTTTCGTTGAGCGTACTTTCGTTGACGCTGGTAGGTTGCGCATCTACGCCGCATGACGAGGCACCTTCTCGCGCAATGCAGATCACGAATGAGGCGCAGATCCAGGGCGTTCGTGACGTGTCCTATAAGAAGGTTCTGCAGGGTGATGGTCGCGGCCAGGTTACGTCGAAAACACAGGTGTTTGACGGCGCACTCGATTACTACGCCATCGGTTGGGCAGGCGGGATCTCCGGCCTGATTGGTCAAGCTGTTTCCGGTGGCTATGGGCAGTTCGTAGCCTGGGTACCCGAGTCGGAGGCATCCAGCGGTGAAGAAGCCGTCGCCAAGACCAAAGCGCTACTTGAAAATCGCGCTTTCTGGCCAGAGCTTGAGAACAACCAAAAGCAAAAGTGGGGCTGGCAGGCAGAGCCAAGACGTATGCCGTATGGTGATAATCGGATGAACACGTTGTTGAATCCGGTTAAGTCGTTTGTGTTCACTCCCCCGCCGTTGGTTGATGCTCCAGCATTCGTGGGCGGCAAGGCGTATGGCCCGATCTACTTTTTGGCTCCGAACATCATCGACTGGAACAAGAAGAAAACTAACGTCGAGAATTTCTCAAAGATTTCGAGCGCCCTTCCCGCTTGGATCTATCTCTATCAGCCTGCGCTTGAAACTGACAAGCTCGTTCCAGCAGTGTTTAACAAGGGCGAAGTGCTCGTGTTCGTAACACAGCCTAAGTAATTACCTAGCGGCGCGGCACTCGCGCACGTCACTCAACAGACCGCAATTTGGGCCACTTCAAGCTATTTGAAGTGGCCTTTTTTCGTGTGGTAAGAAGCTGTTATTTGACCTTGACGGCTTCGCGTTACCGAACTCGCCTTGCTGAAGGTCGCTGACGCGCTGCATCCAAGCGGTGCCAAGCCCGAGGTGCGCTTGCGAGCAGAAATCACCAAGGGTGCAGATGAGATTGCGCTTTGAAATTGATGCTCCCTTTTCGTAGCACAGGCACGTCTAGCGCCGAAAATAGCAAAAACTAGCGATTCATAGCGATTCATAGCGATGTATAGCTATGTATAGTGACATTCGCTATACCATGCTATATTTAGGTAGAAATCAGTATATTTGAGGCTCACATGGACCCGTTACGTAATCCTTTCGCTCCAGGAGCTGGAAGCAGACCGCCTGAATTGGCAGGTCGAGACACGATCCTTGATGCAGCAAGGATTTCTTGTGGGCGGGCACTTCATGGACGGAGCGCTCGATCTATCATGCTGCTCGGTTTGAGGGGAACCGGCAAGACAGTACTCTTAAATGAAATTGGGAAAATCGCTAAGGCAGAAGGTCTTCTCGTTTCCAAGGTGGAATCTCCTGAACGTGAGAGCCTGGCACGTCTTCTCTATCCTGAGATGCGCAAGATCATGCGCACGCTTTCAGGGGTCGAGGCTGCAAAGCAAATCGCTAGCCGTGGACTGAAGGGGCTTCGCAGTTTTGCGTCAATCTTCAAAATTGACATTGCGGGAGTTGAGATCGGCGTTGAACCTGAAGCTGAACCGGGATTCGCCGATAGCGGCGATCTTCAGTACGACCTCCCAGACCTGTTTGAGGTAATCGGCGAGGCCGCACAAGCTGCTGGGAAAGGATGGATTCTTCTCATTGACGAAGTGCAGTACCTCTCAGAGGCCGATTTATCTGCACTTATCGTGGCCATACACCGAATGGCACAGGAAGGTCTTCCAGTACTACTAGTCGGCGCTGGCCTTCCCCAGGTTGCGAGATTGGCGGGTGAGGCGAAGTCCTATGCTGAACGGTTATTTCTCTACCCCGGTGTTGGTGCACTCGATCCATCGTCAGCAATGCAAGCTGTTCAGAAGCCGATCGTAGAAGAAGAAGCCTCAATCGATGAGGCGGCTCTTAGCAGCATCGTAGATCGCACACGAGGCTATCCTTTCTTCCTACAGGAGTGGGCTTCTACAGCTTGGAACAACGCAGACGGACCAGAAATTACTGTTGGTGACGTGGACCAATCTTACACAGAGACATTGGCTTCTCTTGATGCGGGCTTCTTCAGGGTCCGTATTGATCGACTGACAAAGGCAGAGGTTCAGTTTGTAAAGACAATGTCGGTACTTGGCGATGGCCCCTATGCCATGGCTGATATTGCGAAGGCGATGGGGCGCTCTCCAACATCGCTGGGCCCAACTCGGGCCAACATAATTTCGAAGGGAATGATCTACAGCACAGATCACGGCTACCTGAACTTTACGGTTCCACTGTTTGCGGAATACATGCGGCGTCAGGGCTGATCAGAAATCCGCTCAGCTGCACCCCAAGCCCCGCCTCAACCGCGGGGCCAGGTGCGTAAAAGGACGCCATTTTTCGCGTCCACATAATCGAAGGGATAACGATATGGCGACTACGCACACAGCGAAGGCGAAGGTAGATAAAGCTCTGCGCAATCTTAAATATCAATTGGCGCGAAAAAATCAGACAGCAAGGTTCTGGTCTGTAGGTTTCTACCGCTGGTTCTGGACTACGATCTTGAAGCGGCACCCTGCAAGGGAATATTTCCACAAAGACTGCCTTGATTTGGAACGTCGGATTGTTCGTATCGAACAACGCTTCTGGTATCTCTTCGAAGTCAAGCAGGCCATAACAAAGTGAGCCCGACGGGTTTTGGCAGAACCGGGGTGCATTTTTTCTCATCCGTGAAATCAGCAGAAAGGATCTCCTTTGATGACGACCCAAAACGAAGAAGAAATGGCGCTCAACCGCAATCGAGTCGCTAATTTGATTCAGAAAATCCAGTCAGCGCCTACAAGCTCGGATGCGGTACAAGCGATGCGCGTTGTAGAAGGATATCTCAAGGCTCTGGGCGACTTGGACGCGCTGCCATGGTCCGAGTGCAACGTCCTTTTGCTACGTGCGCAAGATGCCTGTGATGCCTGGAGTGGGGACGCCAGCTAAACGCCGGACAACATTGAAGGCGGATATGCAGCCCCCCGAAAACAGGATAAGCCCTGGAACATCCAAGCCCCGCATCTATGGGGCCGTGGACGTAGAAGAGGCGCGAAGCGTTCGCGAATATAGGTAGGTAATCTTCATTGAAAATTGACGCTGGCACGCTCAACGACTATCTGACAGCAACCTTGGAGAACGCTCAGAATCATACGGCTGAGCCACCTCAGTTGATGTTCCTGGTAGACCAGATGGACCAGATATTCCATCAAGAGATCTTCGAACACAGCTTTGAGGTGCACCCCGTTGTCGGCCTTCTTGTAATGAACTCGTACACGCTGGTGTTAAGTGCAGTTCGGCAGGCGCTTTCGGGACATGTAGTGTCAACATATCCGATAGCACGTGCGGCGCTCGAATCAGCATGCTATGCGTTTCTGATTGCTCGTGATGAGGCTAAAGCAGACATATGGATTAACCGCCACAATTCAGAAAGCGCGCTTCAGAGATGTCGTAAGACCTTTACTGCGAAGAATGCAGCAAATGAGTTGAGGATAATTGATCCAGTTATGGCCGAGTACGTGCTTGCTCACTACGACGCCTCAATAGATTTTGGCGCACACCCAAATCGTAAATCTGTGATCGAACATGTGGAGGACATGGGGCCAGTTGGGGATGATTTACATGGTTTCTCGCTAGTAGGTGTATACGGTCGGAATAGCTGGCACGTAAACCATGCGTTACTCGTCTGTGTGGAAGCTGGCCAGGCTATCGCTTTTCTAATCGCGGCATCTGTAGAGAATCACCCTCTCATTCACCATCGCGTCAGTGTCTTCCAAGACTGGATGGATGCAAAAAATAGAATGGTTGAGGAGCTCAATGGTGGGCCAATCGAATACACAGGACCAATGTACTGTTCGGTAATACCGCCGACTTAGGACGAGGGCACATAGGCCCTCGGGATCGAGCAGGAAAAAAAACGGGGCTATTAGCCCCGTCTTAACTTAAACACTGCGTCTATTTATTCCTTAACCCAGTCTCGGTATCCTTCTTGATGGTGTTGAAATCAACGCCTTGCATATTCTTGATAGTGCGCTCGCTAGTGTCATCCCGGTTGCCACCCTCAGAGACACTGTTTAACACACTGCCGGTCCCTGTTAGGCTGTCGAGCGTATATTTCGTGTCCAATATGCCCGCTTGGTACAGCGTGCCAATCCACTCACTAAGATCAAGTTTGGTGAAGTCGATACGCGAAAACTCATCAACCGTTAGTCCTCTACACTCAGGGGACTCTGCGTCACCCCAAGATATGCCGAGTTGAGCCCGCCCCTGCTCTTGAATTATTCGGCCTACCTGAGAGTTATAGGTGCAGTAAGATTTTCTCTTCTCGATACAGCCAAACGGTGTTTTGGTAGCGCAATAGCTGCCGACATACACTGCCAGTTTAGTTTCACGTTTAACTGCAAGAGTGAAGTCTGTTTCACTGCACTGCCACACCATTTTGACGAGCATGTCTGCGATCTGATAAATCATATACGCCATCGCCACGGCACTCATGACAGCGGTAATCGCCGGGTTCAGCGCGACTACAGTTCCATTGCCCGCGTTGGAGCTGACAGCCCCTGCCGCATCGGTTGATACCGCACTACCGCTCGCGGTGAAATTCCCGGCAGCGTTCACACTACCCGACACGAACAGTGTGTTTGCCGCAGCAGCACCAAATTGCTGTGCCACCCACATCGCAATTTTTTCCTGAAGGTTGTAAACCACGGTATCAATTGCAAAGCCCACACCTTGGTCTGCCAGGGCGGATGCAGCCTCGTTCGACCCGCCCATTATGGTATCCAAGCCTGACACCACCGGTTTTACAATAGGGCTGACCGCTTCATTCACGGTCGCTTTGGCGGCATCGAGTACCCCGGCCCCGTAGGATTTAATGCCGTCCAGCGCACCGGTTTTATTCGCCAGGGATAGTGAGGTTACAGACAACTTCACGTAATCCAGCCAGGTTGTGTTGACCGGCATGTCACAGCAATCCTGCCAACCACCGACAGCCTGTAGACATTCCATCGCCTCACCTTTGAACAAGGTGCAGGCCTTTGTCGTGGTAACGTCATCATTGTTGCCGCAATCAAGGTCCGCTTCAGCGTATTGCGCGACTTGTAGAGCGGCTACGGCCTGATTGAAGTCTTGGCTTTGCTCATATACTGGATTTACACAGTCGCCATTCATGCACTGCACCCCGCCTTGGCAACTGATATTTTCGCCTGTACCAATGACGGTAGGGGTTGAGACATCCACGCCACAATCCCAGACTTCATCAAATGCGAAGCAACCATTTTGGTCTCCCTCCGAACCCTTGATGCACTTTTGGGAAATAAACCCACAACTAGGATTCTGCTCGAAAGCAGCGCAAGAATTTAAGTTCCCACCACCATTGGTTGGACAGATCCGATTGCCTTTGACATCCGTATAGCAAGTCATTTCACCTGTGTAGAAACTGCATTGCGCGGTAACTGTGACTTTTTTGCAAAGCGGGGATATACCTGGGACTGGACTAGGTTTGAAAAAGCTTTCGCACACTTTTGTGCCAGCAATTTCGGTACAACCTTGCTCGTTGAGAGCTGGCATCGAGTCACAGCTATACGATTGAGATGAGCACATACCATTGTTAATCGCATCAATGGTCTTAAATGCTTCAGCACCTTCCCAAATATCTTCAGAAACAATCTTTGTTGGGTCATACAGGATTTTGATACGTGCGTAGATTTCCCCACGGACACCAACGGATACACGCATTTTTAGTGTTTGAACATCATCCGCATTTTTAAATTGGTCCGTGATATCGACACCTCCCCCTACAAGCGTGCCCGTCCCACCAAGATTACCTACATACTCACATTCCCAACCAGGCGGCAACTGCCCAGGATTTTCCGGAAAGAAGCCGACAGGGTTTAACCAGATTCTATCGTTATTCAAGTAGATTTCGGCGAAGTCATCCCACTGAACATAATCGAGTTTCGCGCTAATAATTGCTTGCTTAGTGATTACACGATATTGAATTGCCTGCTCGTAAACCGTACACCATCCCGACAAATAGTTGTCACCGACGGTACCTACCCATAGATAGAGACACCCCTCCCCGCAGCTCTGGAAATTTGGATCTCCGGACATGTAGTCAATCAATCCAGCACTGTAATTATGAGTAAGTGTTGTGGTCCCCGTAGCATCTGTAACGCGAGTGCATTGTTTGTAGTCAGGTATGTGATTGACCTTGCTGGTTGTCACAGTGTTGATGCTTTTCGAGCAGTCCCCGAGGATATCTTTGTACTGGTTTAAATTGCCATATACATCCATCTGGGTGTTAAAAATCGGGTCTTTAGAGAAGTCTACCGAGGCTCTCTTTGAACTGTCCTTCAGCGTCCTATAGGCATCCCCCGTTAGAGAGTTTTCAGTAGACAGCGTGACGTTTGCAGAGTTACCAATATTTGTTGTACCTAAGTCGTCTCCATAAACACTTTTCAAACCAGGCAGGTTGGAACTCGCCGTGTTGCTTTGCGGGTACACCGAATTCATATCAATTGGTGTGCTGCTACCCCACGACACAGCACCGGAGCCGGTGACAGATACACCGGGGAGCGAGCTGGCCAAATCTTTGGCTGACTTCGCTGCGGCCACCTCCGCGTAAGCTGGGAAGATCGATAGGTTTACATAAAGTGGTAGCACTAGACTCGCGACGGTCAGCTTGAAAGGCTTACTGCGAAGACATTCGAAAAAGCGCATGATTCAGCAATCCGTAATATAACTTTTGACATGGAAACACAGCGGCAGCCCGGATATTGGCGGAATTGTGCAATAAGTTGTTCATTTCCATGAATTCCCTAAAAAAGTACAAAACACAAATTAAAGGCAAAAAAAAACCGGCCACAGGGGCCGGTTTCATTCATCTGCTTCGCGATATCAAGGGATAACCTGCGCGAAGAATTCTTTAGCATCACTGACTCGTGTACCTTTCGGAAAACACTGCCACTCTAATTCAAGGTTTTGCAAATTTTCGTACTTTTCCAATACATGATCTATCGATTGAAAGAAGTCAGGGTGATGTTCCTGCTTCCACGCTAGGTGCTGCGATAATCGAGCCTGGGCCATATGACGGCATGCACCATACGTTGCCAAGACGACGCTCGCAACGCAACTACCATCGCGTTCCTCAATGAGTTGATAGTCGTTATCGGCAGTACGCTTGATCATGAATCCGGAATCAGTCACGCCTTCCCAGAAGATATAGTGCGTGCGCCCGTAGGAGACACTGTCGTCCAGAGCATGACTGGCCACATACAACGGAAGTAGTCCCGCAGCATAGCAACGGGACTTCTCAACCGCGTCTACCAGGTTATCAGCTGTGACGAACACCAGCTTGGTAGCCAGTGTGTTTTGATCGTCACATTCCGGTTGGTACGAATTGCTAAAAGCGATTTGGTAGTTTTTCATTTCAATCTCCACTTAAATGCTAAGCGGAGCTATAACCCCGCAGGGTTATAGCCCTGCAAGGGTTATTATTTATTAGAAAAGCATCGCCTGAAGTTCAGGATTTGCTTTCAAGGCTTTAGGGTCAACGTTTGAAATCGCGGTGAACTCAGATACAGCATCTTCCTTTCTGATCCTGAACGGGATCACGATCCCGTCATACGCTTCTGGTTGTGCTTCCACGTCCACTAAGGAACATAACAGAACGCCCAGATGGGTATTCACCGATACAAATTTTGGAAAAATTCCAGACTGACCTAATACCTCGTTTGCAGTTGTATTGGACAGTCCATTGATTACCTCAAGAGGCACGCCTTTAACTCGTGCGTGTTCATTTGGTGTTAGAAGGCGCGACAACTGTGGGTTAGTTGGATGCAGTATAAACGGCTCCGTTGACCTACAGCGGGAATAACCACGCCCAATGGTGCCGCAAGTTGGTTCTTTACCAGTTAAAAGCTGCCGAGCAAAGTTCTTGCCAGCCGCTTTATCCCGTATTTCTTTCTTAGCAAGGTATTCAAATGGTTTCCAAAGCTCTGAATCCAACGGAATGTTTTCGAGCACATCGGAAAGCATCTCTTCCTTTTGCTTGACTGAGCGCAATTTAGAGAAATCGAACTCAATATCAAGCCCTCTCGTTATTGCAATTACGACCATTCTGCGCCGATCTTCCAGGGCCCCAAAATCACTTCCAGTCAAGACCCCTTCATACAGCACGTAGCCAAGTGACGACAGGACCGAACGAATGACCGCCATTCCAGCTGAGTTGGAATACTCAACGACATTTTCAAGCTCAATAATTGCAGGATTGGTTGCTTTGACGGCCTCTAAAAAGTCCATAAACAACGTTCCCGCAGTTTCGTGCTCCTCGATGATTTTATTTTTATTCTTTGCACGACCAGCCTTTGAGCTGGAAGTGCAAGGAATACCCGCGATACAAATATCTGCCTGTGGTGCATTTCGCCCGAAATTCACATCCCGGATGTCAGAGCAAATAGCGATTGAATCCCCCGTCCAGATTTCAGGATTATTCCTGAGCGAACTGTCCAAATAATCAGAATCCATTTCCACACCGACCTGCACAAATGAGTCCAGGCCAACACGTCTCAAGCCACTATGCAGGGCTTTATCGATCACGCCACCACCGTGAAAAAGGCTGAGTATCCCCAGCTTTTCCTTGTTACGGAGTTTAGTCATCAGACGGGTAATGCGTTCGCGTATCCGAGTTTCAATATAGTTGGAAGTTACAAGAATACGACCGAGCCGGATTGCAACCTTAACTCGTTCGATATTCTTGAACACCGTCTTCAGCAAATTGGTTCGAATTTCAATGAGCGGCGTGGTGATGCCATTCCGTTCACGTTTAGAAACGCTGAATGTAGGGCCGGTGAAGTCAGCATCAACTTCCTTGAACTCCAAATGCTCAGAGTCCGCGTCCCCTTTAATCAGGCCGTATTTACTACCTATCTTCAGGCCTGCACGAACCAGCTTATAACCCTCCAGCCAGATACGTGGAACATCCCGCGACATACCTATTTTGGTATTTACGATTGTAGTCATGTTCATTCTCCTTGACCCGCAATAGGAGAATGCCCAAGCGGGAATTCTCCCGCGCAGGGTTTTGTATTATTAGTTAACGAGCAATAACACGAGCGATGAATAGCAAAATACGCCATTCATCGCTCTATTGATTATGCTGCTTTTGATGTGGAACTATTGGCAACGGCGGTAGTGCTTGGTTTAAGTTCCTCAGCAAACTCCTGAATGAGGTTATATAGCGTGACCTCACAGGCCAATTGAACGTCAAGTCGCATGAAAAGCTCAAACTTATAGACATCAGAGTGTGAGCATTCGATTGAGAATGACGTGCAGTGACCAAAAACCTCAAGCACACCCAAAACATCAGACTCACTAAGCACACGAAACGTAGCTCTGGGAGATTTCCCCAAAACAAACACTAATTTCGCAGGCCCCATACGAACTTCGTAGAGATCAGTTACACCGGTCTCCATGATTTTCGTTATACGAGAGTTACCAACCTCGATAAAATTCCTGTCATCACCACCCAGGGATAAGAGATCAATCGTGAGATTCATCGTCGTTCTCCCGAATTTCGACAACCCGAACTATCCAGTGGTTCTTTTTCGCGTGAACTTCTTTGCTGCCAATGAATTTTCCATTGCTATCAATCAATCGCTGTTGGACAACAACATCAGATTTATCGATTTTCTTAATGGCTATTTTATCACCAGTATTAACCCCTGCATCTTTTAACGCAGAAGCAAGTTCAACGCCCCAAACATCACGTCCATCAAGCCTTACCACATAACACGTGTTTTGGCCTTTTCTGAATTTATAGGGGTGATAGCCCATGTATTGGACGGTCCCAGTAATCCAGCCTGCGATGCTTCCAAGGTCGTCGTTCTCAGCTTGTTCACGTTCAATGAACTCACCAGAATGGACTTGCTGCACCTGCTCAATTTCCGGTAGAGATGGCAATTGCTCAGGTACGACCGCGACACTTGCGACAGCAAATGAACGCAGTGTTTCACCTTGGTTGAGTAGACGCTGTTTACGCTGCTCAAAGGACTCCGACAGAGCGTCGGTAGAAGGACTTTGAGAGATGAGTACATCAATTATTTCATTCGATACGCCGACCCGTTGCCAAGACGGTTTATCGAAAAGACTCCAGTCACGCTCAGGCGTCATCAACTCTTTCGGAAAGAGACGTTCTGCTTGGGCACGGGGAGCTTTAGGTTTGAACAGGTTCAGGTTGAGGTTCAGCATTTTCATTCTCCTTGGATTACAGGCGAATGAACCCCTCAGGGGACATTCCCCTGCGGGTTTTGGTTATGTGATTTTTCGCCGGAAACGACAAAACACCCGGAGGGTGTGAATTCACTAACCTATTTTTTGATTGGCTTTTTACGCCAACTCTATTTAATTAAGTACTGCATTTTTTTGGATCAAAAAATCATTTTTAAGGTTTTAGTCGCTTTATTTTTACTGGTGCGATGCCAGCATCAGATATGTAGCGCTGCTACATATTAGAATTTCTGCAAATTTTCTGTTGCTAAGCCTGTCTGTAAGGCTTGATTTGAGGAAATGTAAGCACAGGTTCTCCAACAAATCAAGCTCCACCGACGCTGCGTAGTTGCGTTAGATCTTTACATAACCTCTCGCTGGATAAAGCTATTTTTCGAAGATGATCATGTTGTCGCGTTCAGCCGGGTTCCTAGTCAACGCCAGGGTGAACGAATAGAACCTGTCACCATGTTGGATCAGCAAATCCGCTACCGAAGTCGATGAGGCATTCGGCTTCCGCTCGACGATCACGACCCCCTGATTGAACTGCTTTACCACCCAGTCTTGGTCGTTCGACAGGAATGAAATCAGTTTCCCCTTCGGATCCGGCAAGAGTCGAATTTTCGTCGGCAGGTCTTTTGCTACCTTCAGGAAATAGACCTGCTCGCTGGAATGCTTGAGTTTCACCACTTTCCCGACGACGGTCTCTGGCGATGGATCTCGGTAGACCGTTACACCTTGTGGCGCACCATAGCTGCCATTTGTTACTGCTGGGGCTATGGTGCTGCTGGCAGGGGGCTGATTGGACGATATGGCCACCTCGGGCTTATCACGCTTGTAAGCCGCCGCAATGCTGCTGCCTGGAACGTGATTGAACGCCGCTGACGCCGCTTCGCGGAGCGCGATGGCTTCCTGTTCCGGGTTAGGTTGGTTCTTGGCTGGTACGGCACTGGAGGCACTACCCTGCGAGCCGATCGCTTCGGGTGCGGGCTGCTCAAGCACCATCTCGGGCTTCGCCTTTGGCGGCAACTGACCTTGTTCTGTTGAGGGCTTGTCCTCAGTCACCAGTGGCTTGACGACTTCGGGCTCAACGGGTGCCTTAGCGACTTCAGGCTCAACCATTGGCTCAGCGGTCGTTCCCGTCGAGTCCAGGGGCTCACCATCCGTGACCGGCTTGCCCAAGAGGCTCAACACCGGTTTGGTTGTTATCGAGCTGTCTATTGGCTCATTCACTTCGTCGCTGGTTTCAGTCGGCTGCTCCTGCGCCGCTGCAACGACCGGCTCTACAACACCAGAGTCAGAACTCAAAGATGTTTGGGGCTGAACCTTTTCCTCACCACCAGGCAGCAGGCTATAGACTGCCGCCGCCCCGGCAGCGGCCATAGCCACGCCCAGCAAAGTTTTTTTCAGCCGTGGCGTCATCAGTATTTTTTTTGGCCGCTGCTCACCTACGATGCTCTCTGTGGCGCCGCCGAGTTCTTCGGGCTGTTCATTTTCAGTTTGCATTGGTTCCATCCTCGATCTAATAAGCCGATTGCCAAAGAACACCGTCGGAGTACCGGGACTCCCAGTGGTTTAAATATTGTTTCGCTAACTCAGGTACATTCCATATTGCTAAAACATTCTCGCTATTGCGAGTTTCAGCGGATCTCGAATAGTTGAATGAACCGGTCTGCAAGTGCGCTCTATCTGATACGACGAATTTGTCATGATGAATTTGATACTTGCCATTCAATCGTACAGATATTCCGTTGTTCACTAACAAGTTGAGAGCCTGGCGACTTGCGCTGTTTGAGGCGTTGCCTTTTTTATCAACAACCACTTTCACATCAACACCACGTCTCTTGGCTGCGATCAATGCCTTTACGACTTCAGGGCTGGTAAACGAATACGCCGCGAGTCGAAGTTCATGCTCGGCCCCATTGATCATGTTCAGCACTACACGGAGCCCTCCGGGTCCGGGTGAAAAGCCGACTTGCAGCACTGCCGCCCCCGGTAGTGGCATGCCGGTGGACGCTTCTGGCGTTGCCCCTTGAGTACGGCCTTTAAACGATTGCGAGTCATCGATAATGGGTCGAATGCTTCCGGCATCTGCCCCTGAGGTAATGGTTGCAGAAGCCGTTTTTGTATTGCGGGTGGAGTCTATTAGCGGCCTGTACGCCAATGCTGCAATCACGACGGCCCCGACACCAACCATGATCAAGCTGTTTCGTGCCCTTGGGGAAAGCTTCATTTACTGCGGTTCCCTGGCATTCGCTTTTTTCGCTGGCTCACCATCCGCTTTGGTCAGCTCAGCGAGCGCTTCCATCAGCTGCTCGCCCGAGTACATGCCTTGCAACAGCGCATGGCGATCCTTGTAAACAAGCAGAGAGCTAGGCGTTTGTTGAATGCCCAAACCGATGGCCTCATCGAGGTCTGCACGCACCTTACCGATTGGCGTTTGCTGATCCATGCAACGCATAAACTCTCGGTGGTCCAGGTTGAGCTCCTTTGCCAGTTGACCAACCGGCCTGACCACGCCCGCGCCGTTTCCTTCCGTGGTCTCGAAAATCAGTCCGGCCATTTTGAAGAAACCATTGTTGCCGTCCTGCAGGGCGGCACACTCGGCCGCAATCGCCTCGTTCATAGAGGTCTTGCCGTGAACGGGAACGTGCTTGAAGACGACGGAGATGTTTCCTCCCGAAGAGTCCACCAGGTTGATCAGCTCCGGGAAGTGTGCCCGACATGCCGGACATTCGAAGTCCGAGTACTCGATGATGGTGAACTTGGATGTTGCGCTGCCGTAGGAGCGTTCAGCGTTAACCAACTCAAGCCCCGGCACCACCGCCCGCTTGTCCGGTCGGGACACACCATAGGTCGCTAGTGCCGATGCCAATTCACCCGCGCTGTACGCCCATGGCTTTACGGCCTGCACCCGCTGGGAAAGCAGTTGCCCTTCTGCCAACACATTTGAGGTTCGTTGGTAGTTCAGCATGGAAACAGCCAGCGCCGTAGCGGACAGCGATAGCGTTAGGCCTGTTAACCACTTCTTACCCTTACCGGCTGCCTGATTGGTTGTTGTACTGTGCTCGCCCATAAACCCACTCCTCCATTATCGGGCTGAATCCTACATTCCTTTTCGACTCCGAATTCTCCGCTTCTTGCAATTTATTGCGCAGTTTCCAGAATTTTTTCACCATCTGGGATTTCGACAACAACGACCGGTAATACCGTGCCTTTTTTGGCACCGGCAATCCGCCGAAACTGTACCGCCAGTTCGTTTACGAAGAGTCCCTGCGCTTCCCCAGTTGCTGCGTAGCGTGCATCTGCCTCTGAAGCAAAACCAACTCCAGAACCGGTTTCGTCTTTGACGTAAAAAATTTTCATAAGTACTCCAATACCCGACTTTCAGGCAGCCGAATGCAGCCATTGATTAATAGAACGGATTAAATACTGTTACGCAGATAAGTTTGTAACTATGGTTGTTGCTCTTTTCCTTTGTGAAGCTCTGCTAGTTTCTCAGCGTCGTCTTTCCTTGCCACACTGGATGTCTTGGCGTAAATCCGCGTCGTGCGAGGATCTGCGTGGCCGAGTTCATCTTGTGTCGTTTCGAGACTAGCCCCGACCATCAACCGGTGGGTGGCGTTGGTATGCCTGAGCCAGTGCGCCGACATGGCAGCCACTTGTTCCGCGATCTGCGGATCCAGGCAGCTTGCCGCTGCTCGCTGGCCGACTTCAGTGATAATCGCCTGAATCGTACGAGGGGACACCCCTACTCCACCCTTGTACGACTGACGCGGCACCAACGGAAAGCTTTCGGCGGGCAGTGGGTAAACGGGCAAGCCACAAATTTTCCTGAAGCGCATCAGTTCAGCCAGCAACATCGAGTTGATCGTTACAAGCCGCGCCTTGGATCCCTTTCCGACCACCTTCAACTGCCAGGTAATGTCACGGCGTACAAAATCGCTCATCCTGCCATTCGCTACTTCCTCGCACCGCAGCCCGGTGTGATAGAACAAGGCAAAGACCCAGCGAACACGATCTGCATGCTTTTTCTCAAGGGGCGTCCGGTTGGCCATCCCCAGAATGAACATCCACAGGTAGTCCCACGCCTCGACGGAAAGGAAGCGATCCTGGTCCGCGTGCACCACCACAGTTGGCTTGTGGGAAAGTTCGAAAGGGTTGAGCCGCATGTACCCGGCAGCGATCAGATAGCGGCAGAGGCCAATCAGAACGGTACGGCTGAAGCAGATTGACTCGTTCGACACAGCAGCCCTAAGCAACTGAGTATCGGCAAGCTTTTCTCCGCTCTTCGCCTTCGCCGGTCTGATCCAGTGTTTAGGGGGGTTACCCAGATGATTGTAGAAATCATGCACATGCTCAACGTTGAGCGAATTCAAGTTAAGGCGCTTTTCCATCATCCAAATCAGAAGCTTCTTTGCTTCTGTTTTATAGCTCTTGAACGTGTGCCGAGAACGGAGACCTTTGGCCTTCATCCAAGCACGCACAGCCTCAAAATCATTTTTGGCACCAATGATATTGCCAGCCGGGGAATGCTCAGCAACCGCCGACAGCGGGTCAGCAATGCTGGCTGGATCAATATCTGATGATGGGGCCGGGATAGCGTCCAATTCAATCTACCCTTTTTCTAATATCTTCTTTAATTTAATCACGCCGTTGGCCCAAGTTATTCGAGACTTCAGCATTCGATTGGTTTCCGTCAGCATGGTACTTTGATCGCCCCAAAGACAACCAAACAGACAACACACTTTATTGTAGTCCCGAAAAATTAGCAGGCGTTGTCCAGGTTCATCGACTACAAGCATACTGTCCGAGTAAGAAACGATGAAACGCACTGCTTTTCGGAAGCTAATTTTCAGAACCGGGTCGCCACGCATTGTCATTGTGCGTACGGCAAAATCGTCACCGGCTTTTAAACTGCAATCGCGAATATCCAAATGCACTGAGCTACGTTCGAACTCGATTGGCGAGGAGTAATGTTCATAATCCTCCCTTTCCATGATCAGTACATTTTCATAATTTTGGAATAACTTTGAAATTTCAGTATGCATCTCACCAAAGGCAAATGCTCTACTTGCATCGTTTAACATCAAGCGCCTCACGATTAAAGGTATTCACCACTCGCGAGATTCTGGCATTTCACTACTGGGTTCACCGAGTCATAGCTTTTGGTCAAACTTCCGCGCACTGAAGCGATACCAGAACCTCACAGCACTCGTACTCTAGCACTTTCCTGCATCGCTTTCTCGAACGCTACCAGGAGGTTCGGACTCTGCATCGCTTCGAATCGGTTTCGAGCGATGACCTCTACCTGAAAGTTTGGCCGGGGAGCAGAGCAGACAAACACCGTGGTGCTGCCCTGCTTTTGAGAGATAACAATGCCAATGGTTTGCATGCGACTCATACTGCCCCCGTTCAATTACCGCCAGCAGCGGTACGCCACGAGTTTTGCGCGGCCTCGGTCACAACCATGCCCTGTTTCCATTCCTCGGTGCTCGCCAGCTCATCGAGCGGGCTTGCGCAGGTAATGGCGTAGCCCATATCAAATACTTCGGCAATCGCCGCGTAGGGCGAAGGGTAGACCCCATGGCCCACAAAGCCGCGGCGGTCGAACAGTTGATAGCGGAAGCTGGAGGTTTGGGCAGTAGCAGTGTTCTCCGTCGCATCGAGAATGATCATCGCCCACGAATCGTTACTGCCACTGACGAAGGTTACGCCGAGACCCTGCGCGTCATATGCATCGAGCGCTTGCAGCAGTCCGGTGTTTTTACCTTTGAGTTCGTCGATGATCTGCGTGCATTCCTCGACTGCTTTGCCATCGGAATCAGCCCGCGCTTCAGTTAACCAGGTCTCCCAGATGCTGACAGCGCCCAGGTACTTCTTTTCGTAAATGGTGCGGTTTTGCTTGCTCATGTTGGTAATACTCTGACGGCTTGTTTATTCCATTGAACAACAAAAAAATCCGGTTTCAATAGCTGGCAGATAAATTATTCATGGCCGACTGCTTACTAAGCGTGACTACAACTTTCGCGTTAGCGTTTTGCAATCTACCCCATCAAGTCTGGCCTTCTCAGGAGCGACTTTACAGTACAGCGCCAACTTCTCGGCTTCGGCCTGGGCATTGCGATGCTTCATGAGGTACGGCGTTGCCACCGCAAAACAAAGCACAATCAAGATCAAGAATTTACCGTACGACATAAGGCACCTCTCCTAAGTTTTTCGTCGCGTACTTTCGCACCTTACCCAATCTTGCGCTAGCTTCATCGCCTTGATCACCAGAGCGCGGAGGTTGGGGGAACAAGCACCTCGCGCCTACATGGATAGGATAAAAAGCTATTTTATTGAAACCTCAACCCCTCCTCTTGTACGTAACCACTCAATTCAACCCCAGTGCCATTTCCTGTGGGGAGCCTGAATGTCTCCAGGCCGTGAAGTCTGAAGTGGTTTTCGATGTGGTCGATCTTCTCGGTTGCTTCCCCAGGCAGCACCACTACCCAACGATTCGTGCTATCGCACCACCGGCAACCATACCCACCAGCGAACTTGTTTTCTGCGCATGGACGCATCGGATCAACAGTTCCCAAGTAGCGGTTCAACGCTCTCGCAAGGTGTCTATCATGAATGTTTTTCAGCACCTTAAACCCTTATAGAAGAAAGCCATGTCACTAGTTGTACCACTAAAAATTCGATTCTCAATAGCTAGCACTAATGGTATAAAGAGAATACTAATTTCAAGGATGTAATTTTAAATGAAGGTCAATTCATTAGTTTCCAAGTCCATCCGTGACAATTTGGTAACCGCTGTCACCTCATACCAGGGCGTAGGCCAACACGACGACTGGCAGACTTTTGAACGGGCCTCCAAGTTTTTCTCTTTTGCCCTCAGTGGGTATGATCGTTTCGCAAGTCTTCAGGAGAACTCCTTAATTACTCGGGAGTCCATGGCGGTTCTGCGCGCTTGTACCGAAGTCGAGGTGTATTACTCCAACATGGGAGACCTCAATTACTTCCAAGCTGTACACCGCGCCAAGCGCACGCGAGAGCAAGCGTCCAAAGCCCGTTGGTATGGGTTAATAAATAGCGCCATCAGCACTCACCGGGAGTTGTTCGCAAAGTTTCGCTTCTACGAGCTGGTCAATCTGCTGGATACCGGCACTCAGACGAACAACAAACCAGTCTTCGAGTTGCCCAAGGCTGCGGCATTTCCCCTAGGTCACGCCGTAGGCAGCGTAGAAACGCTATCACTGATCGGCAGTTCGCCGCTCTATGCTGATCCGCTGCGTTCGCCGTCGCTGGCTGTGAAGCTCGGTTTGGTAACAGTCGAAGAGTTCATGCAGCAAGGGATCGATTGCGCGAGACCACTCAGTTCGGCCAAAGCCCGACAGGAGTTCGAGGACAAGCGACGGGGTTATGCGCAGGAGGCCTAACGAGGGCACGCCCCTTGCGGGGCGTTGGATGTAGATCGTTCACCACGCCGATTTGACGAGATTTAGAGCCTCTAGCGCCGGGGGCTCAGGGATTACGTAGTCCCGATACGCAAGAATGTCGTCGTAAATCGGTTCCAGGCAACTCACCCCACGCCAGCAGCCCGCCTCACACCACGTTTGGCCGTCGTGTACGGCCAATACTACGTTGGTTTCGGACTCGCCCCGCTCAACCACACAACCTCTTATAAGAAGCCAACAAACATCTTTATTTTTCGGTGGCTCTCCAATTATCCAATTGTCTTCCATTGGGCAAACTCCTAATTCGAAAAGCATAGTGTCCTATAAAAAAACACAGATGCAAGTACATGGCTCTACAAATTTTACGACAAATAATTTATTGCATACTTTGTTACGGCACCACTTGAAAGCCGAAACTTATGGGGTACGTTAGTTTCATTGAAACTAATCACTGAGGAACTAGAAATGCCTTCTACTGAACCCTGCGTTAAAGTGCTCGTTGCTCACTCTGAAGTTGGCTGCAACCTCGAAGAACCTAACACGGCTGAAGTCACGTTCTATCAAATGTTTGATGGATATACCAAGTTGCTTGAGCCGAATCCGGGTAAAGCCTTGGTCTTGGGTAACAACGAGGTGGCACTCTTGCAGGATGGCGCGTTGCTGTGCGCTACATTGAGCGACGATAGTACCCGTGCGGTGTATGTTGGCGACTTCGACCCTCGCGGTTGGGAAGATGAAGAGAACGCAGCAGAAGTGCTCGCCGCGCCGACGTTCATGGATGTCGAGCAGATCGATTTTCGTAGCGTGTGCGACGGTGAGAAGCGATGCGACGAAAGCACAGCCCCGAGCATCCCGACCGTGGGCCAATGGTCTGAATTCAATCACAATGGCCAGCGCTGGTCGTTTGACAGTGATGAACTGGCATTGTGGAACGAGGATGAAGAGCAGTTTGAGTTCTACAACTTTCACGGGATTGAAGAGCCTTCCAAGGAAGCGGTGGTAGCGTTTATCGAGCAATGCGCCCTTGTCCCTGTGTACTCTCCACCGATCGTTTCTTGAAGGCCGTAGCGAACGCCACTCGGTTTCCCAACCACCGGCCCCTTCACAGGGGCCGCGCCTGACCTAATCGCTACTTTCACAATCAATGAGCGCTTCCAAAGCGAACGCCAGTGCTCCGTCGGCATGCTCCAACAGATCACTGAGTTCCTCTTTGCTGATCACATTCGCCAGGTGCAGCGCATGGGCCTGCTGAAGAAGCGCTTTATGGTGTGCACCAGGTTTCGCGAGCAGTGCTTGTTTGTCACGCAGCAACGCTTCCCACCGCGCAACAGCCTCGGCCTTACTCGGCTGCAAACCGGGAGCGCCAACGTTCATCTCAGGCATTGGATATGTCCTCAAAATATACTGTATATAACAACAGTATATCCTAAAGACTCGGGCCGCTAGATCTGCCAGATGAGATGCAAAGGTCGGCACTGGCCAGTGACCTTGCACTGATCACCTCAGGCTACAGGTCGGACTGCCGACCACACCCAGTAGCCATAAACACAACGGTGAGCGACCCGAACACTCCCATCAGCGTTGATGACCTCAGTTACCCGCGAGGGGTCGTAGGTATCGCGGATCACCCCATTGACCACAGCAGCAGTATGTCGGCTGAGCTTCACGACCAGCCGCCCCAACGGTAATTCACCTTGCGAAAGGTGCGTGGTGCAGCCCTGACCGACCTGCATAGTTGGCACCCAGGAAAAACCAAGCTCGTACATGAAATCTCGAAACCATTTGCGCCGGGTGTCCACTCCGCGCCTCGCTGTCGCGCCCTTACTACCGCGTTCAGCGCCTACACCTTTTGCGATGGCCGCATAAACCTCGGCATAGGGACGGTCGCTCGCAATCGCCACTGCGCGCACAACGCAGTCGTCTGCTTTCCCGCGAAAGCCCGCCTCGGCTCTACCGCCGTCGTCGAAGACGAAAGGAAGACGTAGCTTTTGGTCGAGCGCAGTCATGGTCGATGGTTCCCCTGATCTGATTACTCGATTAATAGATCACACCTTCGGCGCAGCCCTGTCCATCCTGCAATGAGGTGCCAGCCAGGTCATGAGTATCGCTTATCGATTACTGGCAGTAGCCACGGCGAGCGCCTGCCAACATACTGTTCATATGTACAGCAAACAGGTTGCAATCATGACCCGCGAATTACCGTCCTTCGATACGGTCACGAAAAAGGAACTGCGTGCCCTCTGGAGGCAGCACGCCGACCCCGACATACACCGCCTGATCCTTGAGGTCGTCCGCTATCGCCAGGTGATGAAGGAAATCGATGAGCTTTACAAAAGCACCCATCAAGCGTGGCGCGATCAGGTCGGCGGCAATCTAATTGCCCTCCACATGCTGTTGCAGATAATGACCATCGAACGTCAACGACTGCCCTGAGACAGGATAGCCGACGGATAATTGCCAGAGACTAATGGAGAGTCTTTGGCAATTATGTGCATCTTAACTAACTTAGATGGAACAATTGTTTCGAACTCGTGAGTACATTTCTGCAAACCCATCAAGCCTGAAATTTACGGTGCGAACAGTAGTCGGAGTGACAATTTTAAGGATACCTTCCCTTCCGGATAGAAGATCATCAACAAGAGCCTTCGGCGGCGTAGATACAAGAGCAGAGTACGTTGCCATTTGCGCTGGCACATCGTACGTTTGCTGCCGATCTACATAAATACGATATGAAACCGAGCTACCTGGGGCCGCGATAATATCGGATTGTTTCACAGTCAGGAATACTGTTCCTTTGGTACAAATAGCACCCAGACCCTCTCGCCGATTTTCACCGTGTGCTACCGGGCCGTCGAGCCGTGTATTTTCGACAGTGGAGGTATAGCTGTAATCATCGCCGAACAGCTTTCTGCCATAACCGTGCTGTTGCTTTCCGAGTACCCCTGCCCGAACCTTGTTCTCATCTACAGATTTTTGAACTGGGTCGCCAATCTCATCAACCAGCCCCAGATCGCCCAAACTGTAAGGCTTATCTAAGATCACTTTTCCCGTATCGCCTGCAACTTTTACAAGCAGCAATCCTTGAGGAGATCTAAAGGTTTGCACGACTGTTACTTTTTGACCGTCCATCAAGGCGTCACGGATTCCCATGTACGCCTGATCTTTTGTGACTACATAACTCTTGCCAAGATAATTCGCGTCAGCCGCATACTCACCCCGGCCTTGCTGATTGCTCTGGCAGCCGACAAGCGCAAAACCCAGCATCGCGACACTTAGAAAACTCCGCTTGTACATCCCTGTTTACTCCTAAACCTGTAGTTGAATGGCGGCAAGGGGCTTTACCTGTATGTCGCAGACGCGAAACCCGCACCCTGGCACTGCAACAGGCCCAGTCAAGGGCCGTGCGTGCAGCGAACTTTTCCTCAACCGTCAGACCGCTTGGCAATTGGGCGACCTGACCATACTTTGTAGAGGAAGAAAACTGTGGCCAACATTGCGCTGCCAACTCCCATGCTATCCGGTCGGAACCTGAGAGAGTCGGCTATGTTACCTGCACCAAATCCAACCAAAATAATGATTACAAACGGCAAATATGACTTCCATTTAGACATGCGCTTATCCTTTGTATCCGGACGCGAAAACCGCGCCGTTTCTACTGCCGCTGCCCAACTCGATGGGCTGGGCTTTGGCGTACCTGGGCGGGACTTTCCTACCTGTGTGAAAAGTCAGCGCGGCGCGTAACCGGCACGGCCCAAGGCATCCTGCAACTTGCCGACCGCATCGCGGATAACGTAAGTCTCGGCATCATCCACAGCGCAGCCACGCATATCGTTCCAAGTCAGGCGCTTGACCAACTGGGCCAAGGCCATGGCTTCCTCATGACTCAGTTGGGCGTCGGCTTGCTGGCCGGCGTTGTCAACGGTGATGGTGACGACTTTGGCTTGGCTCATGTTCGAAGTTCCTTTGCGGTTGTGGTGGTTCTCGGCCCAGTACCACGGATGCAGGGCATGGGCAGTTATAGCTCTTTTCCTCTCATTGCTCGCCGATGATCATACGTCGCACAGGTCCATCGATCATCGCCAAAGCTGCTTTGGCCGTGAGAATGTAATCCTCGCTGCTGAGCTTCTGCCCCTCCATCATGGCAATGTCCCATTTGATCACTGCCTGCGCGATAACAAATACAGCCGTTAGGCTGACATCCTTAGGTAACTCAAACGTGTTGTTGGTCGCGGCATTTACGGAAACCACCCACGTTGTTTCGGCACCATTTATTCGGTGACCAACAACGATATGTGGGTCTACCTGGGCGGGATCGATACCGGCGCTGCGAAGGTCTTGGGCTACCTGGTCAAACGGAAGGTTTGTCATCGGCTGGGTTCCTATCGTTGTTTTCCTGCTCATGCCCGCAGTGGCAAGCGCGATTCACTGGCCTCAATTTCAATCGGGTTGGACTTTGGCTCGATCAGCTATTACTGAAAATACATAACTTGTTTGATCAACTATATCGCTTTCAGATAATTCAGAATTTTGAGACTGTACAGATTTGATATAATCCTCAAAATACAGGTCACTAGTTCCTTCTATCTCATAGACGGCAGCCCCATTATATATTTTCGGCAATACCTTATCTAAATTTTTATTTAAGTCGATGGTATTTTTTAGTATAGACATAACCTCACATAGTCCGGGCTCTGATTTATCACTTTCCTTATTCGTACAATGAGCTTCTGTAATCATCGTAGACAGTTGCATGCTGGCCTTAGAGACGGAGACGGCAATCTTCGGATGTTGCAATGAAAGAAATATGATTGACTCAGTAGCTTGTGAGGCATGCGCTCCGACGCTAATTAAGAACGCAAAACCAAGTATTGCTCTCATAAAATACTTCCCTTATTGAAATTGATAGATGCTGTTTCGTCTTCAGGTATAGCAGAAAATCGACTTGCTTCTAGAACGTCAATAGAGCAAATGTCATATCCAACGGCTCAAAGCCCAAGGCGGGTTGATTGCCCTAACCTCGATAGCCCGCGACGGCGGGCTCAAATTGCAGCGGCTTTTCTTGACTTAAAGGCTGTAGATCAAAAAGCCAGCCCCCATCACGAGAGGCACAACTGCGGTCCAAGCCAATCGCTTAGCCTGAAAAATCATGGCTCCGATGCCCGCAATCACCCCGCTCATGCACAACACGAATCCGGTGGTTTCTACAAAGTTCATTTGTCACTTCCTATCATCCTTGAAAACATCAACGCGCAAACGGTTGCTTGCGTTTAGTGACCCGAGCTTTTTACCAACCACTCAACCCAAAATGCTGCCGCTCCGGTAACAGCGATTACAAATGCGGCTATTGCGATACCGCGCTTCGCGCTCTGCATAATTCCTTCCTCCATTTCCCTTAACTGGCGAGTTGTTCGGCAAACGCCGATTTCAGCGCGACAAGGTGAGTAATCGCGGCCTGCAAATTCACCGCTGGATTGCGCACAAACGCCGGTTGGCCTATGTATGTTTTCAGGGACTGAGCAATGCTGTCGCAATAGTTGATGACCTTCGCGGTATTACCAGCCGCAAGGTATTCGCCCATGAATTCAAAGCTGACCAGCGTATCCGAAAGGAACATAACGTCTTTGGGTGCGAACTCATCCAAATCGGTGCCGCTTTGGTTATATGCGGTGTACATGCGGATGGCGGTTGCTACTTGGCCGGTGAAAATGAGAATTCCCGCCAAGTGTTTTGTCTGATCGCTCATACCTAATCTCGATTTTGCGAGCGCGAAAACCGCGCCTTTCCTACTGCCGCTGCCCAGCATGGGCTGGGCGTGGGCGCACCTGGGCGGGAGACTCCTAGAACGGTGCGCTGTCGAGCGCGGGCATGGTTTCGGGTCGAACGGCAGCGGGCGACTTGGCTTCGCGGGCCTGCACTTTCGCCCATGCCTCGGTGCTGTCTTCGCTGTGTCCACAATGCCGACACTGATAGCCGTCACTGCGCCCGCTCGGGTCGGAGTCGCATTCGTGGAACTCCATCGGCGTGAAATGGCACATTGGCACCGGCCCAACGTCGAGGCTACGCATCAGGTCGTTGTAGTCGGTCATCACCTGAAAATAGCGAGCTTCGTCTTCGGGGGTAATGGGATGCTCGATCATGGCCATGGCTTCCTTTCCTCTCTTTTTCCGATCAGAACCGAGTTCCCGGCACAATGCCGAGAGCCAAGCGAATTTCAGTCGCTTTGTCTTCCTGGCCACGGGTGCGGCCATCTTCGTATGCCTTTCGCCGTGCCTTCTCTACCGCATGACCGATAGCCTCAAGCTGTTCGGGAGTCAGCTTCAAGCCTCCCGGCAGTTCAATCAACACTTCATCGGTATCGACTGAGGCCAGACGCACACGACCCAGTGCGTCGTGGCTCATCAAGAAGTCTTCTCCAACCAATGTCTCATCGCGGCTCATCCAATGCTCTCCTGGTGCGATGCTCTTAGCCCGACTGACGGGGCTGTGGTGCTGCGGGGTTTACCGTTCTGCCGCAGAGGACTCACTTGAGCCCGTAATTTCGCTTCAGCTCAACGATACGAGCTACACGCTGCTGGTGGGCCTGGGCGGTGTCCTGAGCGGCTTCGATTGCGCCGTAGGCGACAGCAGCGGTGTACTGTTCGTCCTGTTTTACCAAGTCCACCAGCTCCTGGAGCTGTGCTTGCATTTCTTCGTAGATGGCCATGGGATTTCCCTTTAACAGTTTTCTCAGTGCTGCACATTGATTGCGAAGACTTCGACCGGCTCCGGTCCGAAGTGCGGATGCGTCAATGTCGTCGTGCGGTAGCCCTGCCATGGCAGCGTCAGGCGACGGCTTTGGTCGTCGCGCTTCGGGTAGCCCTTGGTCAGCTCAATTTGGTCGTAAATCCGACCTTCCAGCCGCTGCCGCCAGTACGGCGTCACCAAGCGAAATTCTTCGGTCTTGGTTCCGGCTTTGATCGCGTCGAAGTATTCGCCCTTGAGGGCCAAGGTCAGCGTGGCCATTGGTTCTTTTCCTACGCTGCGGCACGTTCGGGACGGAACACGCATTTGCACTCGTCGAAGTGTGCAATGACGGTGCCCGTCTCGTCGAAATACTTCACGTTCCAAGTCGGGTGGCAGTTGTGCAGATGCTTGCCGTACTGGAGCTGGTTAGTGAAGCGCACATCAAGGTTTGCACTGCCGTTCATGCCTTCGATAGTGCCCATGTCACCATCGACCTCAACCATCATGCCGAGGCGAGCAAACTCGATCCCACGGCAACGGATCATGTCCGCCTGAAACTGTTCCGCCTTACTTTTTTTGCTTGATGCAGCCATGGTCATTCCCTCGCTTCAACGATTTTTCGTGGTCCGTGGACTAGATGAACTGCGGAAGCTTTGCGCCTAGTGCAATCGCTCCTGCCGCGATGGCGACGTATATGAAAATCTTGGCCGCCAAGGTGTCTGTCAACCGGGCCATGATGCCCGCGTAAACGATAGCCAACAGAGCAAAAGAACCGGATACGATGACGGGAATTTTGAACCCGCCAAATTGATCAGCTATCCCCGGTGCTGCCAACAAGATGAACGCTGCAATCAGGGGCTGAATCCAGCGAATATTTTCGGCAAAAAATCCTGCTTTTTCTTTCGACGTATTGATCACTTTTAATTCCCTGTCTCGGCTGTATTCATAGGCGCGAAAACCGCGCCTTCCTATCAGTTCGGAAGCTGTACCAAACTGCCTTCTAGCCTCCCACACTATTTACGAGTTTCAACTCAAATGCATGTATTGCAGGAGATACCGGTCGCGTGAGTCACGCTAAAAGAATTACCGGGGCTGACGGCCTAGTCCGGGCAAGCCTCCCCCTTCAACGCACTCTTCCGAAGTCGATTGACCGACACCAGGAACGCCGCATGCTTATCTGCTTGCTGTAGCTTCTCCAGCATTCTGGGGAGATTGTTTCCATTTCTCGTTGCAGTCAGCTCAGTGTCCGGATCCACCTTGATTGAATCACCAGCCGGATACCCACCAGCGATAATCCACGGCTCCGGGGCGCGGCCAGGTCGAGAGCCCTGCATAGCTTCGGCGGTCGTGTACGAGTCTCCGTAGGCATGCCGGTTAAATAGGTGGATGGCTAGTGTCACGGGAAGAATTTTCCGGTCCGAGACCGCTTGAGCAAGCAGACGCTCAAGCATTGCCCGCGCATCGGTACCTACAGATGCATGGCCGCATGGCTCAAGCTGGACTTGATCCCGAATCGCTTTGCTATGGGAAAAATGATCAGGCCGCAGAGAGGCGATTTTTTGCCAAGCGAGCTGAATCGCGACCTTTAGACTGGGACAGTCCGTCACTTCAAATATTATTTGGAAATCGTCGCTATTTGTTATGCGGATAAACATGTCTTCCCCCAAGGCCGAAAGCAATCTAGCTAAATCGACTCAAACCGCATGCGGGTTCTTGGGGGAACGTCGAAATTTAGCTAGGCATCGCTGTCGCAATTATAGGGAAGATGCTGCAATAAATGTAATCAAAGGACTGCAACCCAATGCAGCCATATGCAGGCCCGTAGGCCGTATTAAGCGGGAGGCTATTTGATCCCGGTGGGATCATATCGCTCTGCATGTAGGTCCCAGGTCTTGCGATCTTGGTAGCAAAGGTAGATTTCGTGTTTTGGGTGCTTTAAGTGAACCCGTGGCAACTCGTCGTCATAATCATCTATTAGGGCAGAAAAATATTTGGCTCCTAGGTAGACAGCTTTAATGGCGGTGCTAGGAATCTCGAAGTCTTGGTGTGGCACTTGCGGCGTGTAGTCAACGCGACGTGCCACCCTGATCTCCTCTTCGTATGACCAATGCAAGGATTTGTAGAGGAACAGTCTTTCAAGCATCAGCCTGTCATGCTGTGCCGTAATTTCACCGTGGTGAGGGAGATGGTCATCCTCCACGCTAGGCCTGACGGTCGTGTAGATCACGTTGCCAGCGCTGGCAGAGATAATGTTTGTCTCTGTGCATTCGAGGCCCGCCTCCTCGGTGTCTATAGCTATCACTCCTCCCCTGTGGTTCTCGCCATAGTGTGCCCACATCAGAGGGTTGAGTGGATTTCGAGTTAGGGAAAGGATGCCTATGGCGTTTCTGATCGTGAAAAGCTTGTCGGCATTAGTCGAGCCAGCGGTGCGCATGTTCAGCCCTTTTTCCATTTCCTTCTCCGCCGCCGCTGCACAGTCGAAGGGATCGTTAAAGTTGACCGGCTTCGTGAACCTGATCGTTCGTTGGTTCAGACACGCATCCAGCCCTTGTAGACTCATGTATTTGTAAACAAGCATCGCAGCTCCTTTATGGCTGATTCGGCAAAGGGCACGGGCTCGCCCATTCGGTGGCGGCGATATTTCGTCCTGGTGGCTCTCTGCCGGTCGTCACTACAGCGTGTGCTGGTCAAGTCTATGCAATTACACATCTACCGTGTCACCCAGGCCATAAAACCGGCTTCATGCCTGTTTGAAATCATACGCATCTTTTCGGAGGACAGAACGCACCGCACGCGTGCGCGACGAGTCCCATGAAGTGCCTGAGCGCTCCTGTCGAAAAACCTGCGCAGCGCTGCTAATCTGACGTAAGCGCGAGCGGAGCCAATTCGCGTCAGCCGTGTAGTAGGCCGCTGGATTGTTGGCCAACAAGGCATTGAGTTTGCTCTTGAGCTCCTCCGTCAGGATCACGCGCCCCAAAATATGGAAGTCAGAGTGACGAAGTGTTGCTGCATCGGCAGCAGTCATAGCTTCTAAATTGGAAGGTATGCCCGCGCAGAAACGATCTGTCTTGAAGATCTGCTTGGCTCTATCGAGCATTGAACCGGCACTGAGTTCACCGCATTGCAGCGGAATGATTACGCGAGCACCAGCATCAATCCAGGCACGAACGCGTTCAGCATGGACTTCCCACAGTGCGAGCGTTCCGCGCTGATCACCGATCACGTCAGGGGCAACGATGCTCAACTTCTGGGGCCTGTCGGTCATATGGAGAACGCTTTCGTAGGCACGAAATACCCTGGCCCACTCAACCACCTCCCGCTTCTGAAACGCCGCAAAGGCCCCGGAATCGATGAACACAGCGAAACCGGCATCAAGGTGACGCGGCAGGACTAAAATTGTTTTAGCGACATCCAGAAGCGTGGCAACAACACCTACAGGAACACCCTCATCAACTGCGGCTCGTAAATCACTTCTCGAACTCATACCTGAATGAAAAGCTAAGTCGAACTTAAACATCTTTCCCCCTTATTGAATAACTTCAACTAGGGGAAACGTTAAACTACAAAAGTCCAGTTACAAGAGCGAAGAACTAATTAATAACCACTTCAGACGGTCACAATCATGGAGCAATGTTAACCAACCATTCCGTGTCCTTTAGGTTTCCATACATCTGGCATGCACGCGGTATCGGATCGTCGAACGTAATTTGGGCAGTTTCCTGCATATAAAGAAATTTTAACTTCATACCCGAGCAATCCTTGTCGGTTGATTTGAAATCTACAAGTTGTCCAGGCTGGTTTGTCAGCAAACCATCCACCACGCCATTCATCTGTACAACCTTATCGGGAGACTTTACATAAATAGTCGTGTTGTATACCCCTTCTTTGACTTTATCGCGCAATACAAAATGCTTGCCGTCCTTCAACGAATTCACATCGATTTCTTTATCAGTGCCAATATGCAGCAACGAATATGCGATCACACATCCGACAGCCACGACCATCAAATTGTAAGGAAAAGCCAAAAGAGAGTTCTGCATATTTATCACTTATTCGATTAGTGAGTTTCTGTAAAAATGCTGCTGCACAATTTCCAGTCATGGTCTCTGCGTAGGCAGGTAGGCCGCGACCAGTGGTAGGCAGAGGCGAACCGCGCTGCGCCTGTGTAAGTTGGTCGGTGCGTAAACGATTCGACTCAGCAACCAATGCCACGACTTCACGAGTCGCTGGTCTGGTGGGGTTTGCGCTTCGAGTTCCGTCTTGAACGTAGCGATTAGCTCGGCTGAACGATTAAACAAACCGGTCTTTTCGCATGAATCGGACAAATCGCGGACCAGCTCTGCGTGGCTCATCAAGCGATCCCGCACCTCCCCATCTGTTTCAACACCATCCAACGCATCGAGCAAATCGGCCATACGCCGATCAATATCTGTCTCGGCAAGCATTGTGACTTCTTGAATGTCGGTAGGCAGCGCTTCGGAACCAGGGCGCTGTTCAGTGCCCGCTCCCTGCTCGGCCTCATGGCTGTTGTACCCAGCGATGTAGTCCTTATATTGCCTGCTGCCGACGCGGAGGTTCTTGAGCGCAGAATCCTCCAAACTGATTCCTTCTTCTTTGGTCTTGCGACCAGCAATGAACGCTGTAGACCTTTTTTTATTCATGAGCTTTTCCTCCGTTCATTCGATTCAGGACCGTCGGTTTGCGCGACATTGTTGGCCTCCGATGAAACCAATTGTCGGGTACCACGGCAGGCTGGAAAATTGGTACATCCGAGAAAAACTTTGCTGGCACTGAGGCTTCCGCCCCCGGCCCTTGCGAATCTCGGTGTCATCACATCGCCGCAGCGGGGGCACCGAGGAGTAGGTGCAGGTTTTGCAGCCGCATCACCTACTGCGCGAAACCAGCTCGCCAGGCTCTTACCGTCGATGAGTTGAATGTTTGTGCCCGAGGCAAATTTCATTGCCTCTGAAGTAAACGCTCCAGACGTGACAACGAATCCGCCCGTGGCTCCCTGCGCTGCCATAACTCCGTACAGCTCGCGTACGACTTGGACACTCACTCTTTGCGCTTTCCATTGTTTGCACTGCACGAGAAACAGTTCGTCGTTCATGCGCAGTACTAAATCAACACCGCCATCTGGCCCTTTTTTCGTCTCCTCAACGAGGTAGCCCTGTCGGCGTAGAGCCTCGCCAGTCATCCGTTCGAACTCGTGCCAAGTAAGGCTTCGAATCGAAGCTCCAGGGTCTTGAGTGGATGAAATCCGGCTGAACTGGTCAGACCGTAATTTGCGCCGGAACGAACCGATTATGCCTCCAAGGATGAAGACCGGAGGCAGTAGGAACTGACCGTAGTAGCCGAGCACCTTGAATATGTTTCCAACAATGGCCTCACCAACATTGCCTGAGGTCATGTTAATAGTCGGTGTTTCCCCGCCAGCATATAAATGCAGACCGACGAATAGCACGGCGGCAATGAGCAGATTTGCCCAAAGTGGAATAGATATGGATATGTCTAGTAAATCGTCAAGCGCTGAGCTTTTACGGCGTCGTGCCATCGTAAATCCCTTTATTTCCTATTTAAGTTGTATGAATACAGGGTGGCTTATGCAGTAAGCAGTGTTGCTCGTGCTTAAATCGGCATCCCAACAATCGTTGTCGCTGTCCCAGCC
This sequence comes from Pseudomonas sp. R5(2019), assembly GCF_009905435.1. GTDB lineage: Bacteria > Pseudomonadota > Gammaproteobacteria > Pseudomonadales > Pseudomonadaceae > Aquipseudomonas. The sequence goes on along the minus strand of NZ_JAAAMT010000011.1, from coordinate 49,646 downwards.
ACTATGATCAAAGTCAAATGAAACACCTACATCGAATCCGTTATCTTGAGCAGCCAGGTGAGCACCACACAAATAGCCGTCAACGAGAATCGCTACGCAGTCGTCACCGATGCGCAGAGCTTTGCCGGGGTTTTCTTCCAAAAGGCGGCGATACGACGAAAGCGTGTTCTCGTAAGACATTTTGATGCTCCAAAAGCTAACTGTGTAAAATGTGCTTGGGTTGGTTTCTGTGGCGTATCCGATATTTCTCAGGGATTGCTGACGGGTGTAACTTCGAAATCACGGCATTCAGTTTCCACGCAATCTCTCCACCAACCGTTAATTCAGTTACTCCCGCCTTATCAAAGGTAAACTTTAAAACCCCGCCGTCAACATCACAGACTGCATCCTGAGTAGTTTTTGCGCGATAAAGCAATTTATACGTTGTTGTAAAGTGTGGTTGTTCATTAGCACCTTTGAATTTTGAAACTATCCAGCGCAGCTCATTTATAAGGCCAAGCTTTTGATAATTGACTCTCTCCCGCTCATCTAGGCCGAGGTCTATTACGAGCGGCTTGTAAAAAGCTTCAGGCTGAGTTGCTAAACACTTTTCTGATAGCCCAACGAAAATTCCGTGTACACGCTCAGCAAGGAAAAGTGGCCGACGGTTAAGCAAATTGGAGATCAAGTTATCGACCGATTCCTTGTCGAACTCGGGTAGATCCTCCGCTGGATTGACGCCCCTCCTGTAACCGGGCCTAAGCCAAGCGAGCAACCGAGTATTCCAGGCCTCCTGGCGCGCTTGAGGCATGGATTCGTAAACATCGGTTAGCTGGAGCGCTCGGGACCAGAAATCTGACCTCAGAGCGGTTAACGCCCCTTCAACGTCGAGCGGATGATCAGGCGAAGCGCTCAAGGGGATGCCGGTACAAATACCGTTCCCCTTGCGAAAGTACCGCAGGTCATCAGGGCTGTGTTCCGTGGCCATCGTAGAGGCCATGCCCTTGATACGCCCCCGCAGCTCCCAGTAGGAGACAACCAGCGCAGCAAGCTGGCCATGGGGTACTGTCGCGAACACGCTTCCACCACGCTCGGTTTTATATTCATCTCCGAATTCGCCCCCGGCAAACTGGCGTTGAACATCCATGTACCGCGCTCCATATGAATCAATTCGCGTCATTAGATCATTTATTAGAAAGCTGTCAAACCAGCAGAATCTGTCAATCAAAAGGTAGACAGCACAAGGCACTCAATGCTGTTGTACGACGGCGACTCTACATGTTCGCCGTCTACCAACTTCTTTAGACAGTTCAGAACCATTCCGGATGACGGACTTTGTCCTGTGTTGCGACTTGCTTCGAAACGTCAATTACAGCTTCTGCATCAACTACAGTTCTATCGGATTTGATAATGAAAGGGCGAACCCAAGGTTGCCCTGAGCCGGGGTAGATGTTCAACACCGCATGCATTCGCTCGCTGAGCGCCGCCTGGCCACGCCAGACGCGATAGCTTTGGGTTTCCCTGAGATAGTCAACAATAGATGCGAACATAGCGCCCGAGTCAGCCTGAGTAAGCGTCCCTTTGAACGATTGCCCCAACAACCAGCAGAGGGCATTCACCGATGCATCCAAAGATGGAAAACCGTGCGACTTAGAAAACTGTTCGCGCTCGATGCAAACTACTTTTAATTTATTGCACCGGAAGTCATGCACATAAATTGCGTGACTTTCAATAGGGTTAGACTGGTTGTACTCATCGAGAGCCCAGCCCGCTGCTGCCAAATGAGCAAGTGCAATCTCTTTATCAACATTAAGAGTCATATTCTGTCCTGCATTTTCGTGGAAGGCTTTGTTTTTCTTCAGAGACTAGACTCCCACAAAAAAACGCCGATTCAAGCGCGACAGTTAATCTTTTCGAATGAATCGAGAGTAATGAAATGCGACATATAAAGAGATTTAATATTTTAATGTTGTGAAGAGGATCAACACATAATCTTTCCCGCAAGAGACTAACTCAAACGACGTTTCATTATTTCCTCAATGGCGGTCAGGAGTGCTGACCGGCGAGAAGCTCTCCGCACCACTGTACTATTCGCAAGCGTTCATCTGGCGTGGCTCTGCTCATCACTGCACGCACCTCCTCCACAGCATGCTCCAATGCTTCAGCGCGAGAGTCTGCAAACTTCCCCCACTTCGGCAGCGGCGCATAGCCCTGGCCCGAGCCATTTCGGGAACAAAAACTGATGGCCCACATCCATTGGTTTTCGTGCGGCTTGAGCATTATCTCTACAAGCGCTAACTCGCCCGTGATCTTGTTGGCCCAGCGGTGGGGACGCATCAACGCAATCCGACCTTCTACGCAAGCAGCCTCCATTGGAGCATGCGGAAACATCTCTAATTGAATCTCGGGACGATATTGCATGGCTGACTCCTGGAACACCTTTCAATACCTCTGCAAAGCTATTGGCGCGGAGGCCTACAAATCCAACTCTTCAGTCGCTGTGAACGTTACCCAACCCTGACCACCGCAGAGGTGGCCATCGCCGTCAGCCATGCGGCGCGCTTTGTTGTTGGCCTCGCGCTTGGTCGTAGCGAAAATGCCGCGATACAAAATTCCATCCACCTCATTCCAAGCTGGGTACGGGTTATGCCGAGATAAGGCAAAAATTAGGACATTCGTTCTGCAAGATATTGAATTAAAAGGAAATTTATTGGCTTTTGATTGCTGATCATCCCCGCCTGACTAGCCGTCTATGCTGATGTTTTGCCTTGCTTGGGGGATGAACTTAATGGCTTCGGTGGAAAGGACAGCCTACCCGCTCTTGCCCAGCCAGTTACCAGCTAAGGAGCTGCATCGATGCTATTCTCTGTCTGATTCAGAGATCGAATGGGTCAACAACACCGCTAAGAGTCCGGCGTTATCGATTGGGCTAGCAATCCAGCTAAAGGTGTTTCAGCAGCTTCACTATTTTATTCCGTTCGAGGAGCTTCCTCAGGAGCTCATCAGTCATGTCCGACAATGCCTCCGCTACGGCGCACGAATAGCTCCGCGCTACAGCAACCCCCGCACCCTTTACCGGCACCAAGCGGCGGTACGACAGTACCTGCAGGTTACACCCTTTTACAGCAGCGACGGGCTAGCGATCACAGAGGAAATCGCACGTGACTGCGCTGTAGTGCTTGAACAGCGAGTCGATCTCATTAATGCCATGCTTGATGAGCTGATTCAGCGTGGCTATGAGCTTCCGGCTTATTCGACGCTCAACAACATCGCAGAAACCGCTTTGGCGAGTGCTCAGGAAGTTACCTTCAACCTGGTCGTGGCCCGAGCGCCAATCGAGGTGATCTACAAGCTAAAGGAGCTGCTCGACACGGATTTCGGGCGTCGGCAGAGTGACTTCAACGCACTCAAACAGGCACCCAAGAAGCCTTCCCGCAAGCACCTGGAAGTGTTGATCGACCACCTGGCGTGGTTAGAGAGCTTCGGAGATTTGGATGCCATTCTTGAGGGGGTCGTCGATGCTAAGATCCGCCACTTCGCCACCCAAGCCGCCGCGTCGGACGTTGCCGAGCTGAAGGACTGCTCGCTGCCGAAACGCTACACACTGATGCTGTCCCTGATCTATCGGATGCGGGTGCGAACTCGGGATCACCTGGCCGAGATGTTCATCCGACGGATTTCGACGATCCACAAACGCGCCAAGGAGGAGTTGGAGCAAATCCAGGCGCGGCAACGCCAGAAGCTGGAGCAACTGGTGGCCACCCTGGACGGCGTGGTGCAGATTCTGGTTCAGGAACCGGATGACCAGGAGGCTGGCAGTCTGATCCGGGAATACCTCTCTCCCGATGGCAACCTGGATCGGTTGCGCGAGACTTGCGCCGAAGTCCAGGCTACGGGCGGTAACAACTACCTGCCGCTGATCTGGAAGCACTTCAAGTCCCATCGCTCGCTGTTGTTCCGTCTCAGCCACCTTCTTCAACTGGAACCCACGACTCAGGATCGCTCACTTATCCAGGCGCTTCAGCTCATCCAGGACAGCGAAAATCTACACCGCGAGTGGATCGACGAGCATGTCGACTTGTCGTTTGCGTCGGAGCGCTGGGTTAAGGTCGTGCGTCGTCCTGCCAGTGAAGGGCCACCGACCAACCGGCGCTATCTGGAAGTCTGCGTGTTCTCTTATCTGGCCAGTGAGCTGCGCTCGGGTGATATGTGCGTGCTGGGGTCGGAATCTTTCGCCGACTACCGTAAGCAGTTCTGCCCTGGGAAGAATGTCTCCAGCGTCTACCGGCCTACTGCGAAAAGGTGGGGCTGCCTGGCACGGCAAAGGAGTTTGTTGCCTCCCTCAAGATCCAGTTGGAGGAAACCGCGCAGCATCTGGATGAAAAAATCCCTTCTTGCCGAGGTGACGTATCGATCAATGAAGCCGGCGAACCGGTGCTACGCCGAGTGGTAGCGCGGGACATCCCGCCTTCGGCCATCTCGCTACAGACGGCGCTTATGCAGCGCATGCCGGCCAGGCACGTGCTCGACATCATGGCCAACATTGAGCATTGGATTCAGTTCACTCGGCATTTCGGGCCGATGTCCGGCAACGAGCCAAAGCTCAAAGAACCGGCCGAGCGCTACCTGATGACGATCTTCGCCATGGGCTGCAACCTCGGCCCCAACCAGGCCGCACGGCATCTGGCCGGTAATGTCACGCCGCACATGCTGTCCTATACGAATCGCCGCCACCTCTCGCTTGAGAAGTTAGACAAGGCTAACCGCGAGCTGGTGGAACTCTATCTGCAACTTGACCTGCCCAAGCTCTGGGGCGACGGCAAGGCGGTGGCCGCAGACGGTACGCAGTTCGACTTCTATGACGACAATCTGCTGGCCGGCTACCACTTCCGCTATCGCAAGATGGGGGCCGTGGCGTACCGACACGTGGCCAACAACTACATCGCGGTGTTCCAGCACTTCATCCCGCCTGGTATCTGGGAGGCAATCTATGTGATCGAGGGGTTGCTCAAGGCCGACCTCAGCGTCGAACCCGATACGGTGTACTCCGATACCCAAGGGCAGTCGGCCACGGTGTTCGCCTTCACTCACCTGCTGGGCATCAACCTGATGCCACGTATCCGCAACTGGCGCGACCTGGTGATGTGCCGGCCGGATCGCGGCGTTGCGTATAAACACATCAACCGTCTGTTCACCGACACCGCCGACTGGCACCTGATCGAAACCCACTGGCAGGATCTGATGCAGGTCGCGCTGTCGATCCAGGCCGGCAAGATTTCCTCGCCTATACTGCTGCGCAAACTTGGCTCCTACAGCCGGCGCAACAAGCTCTACCATGCCGCGCAAGCGCTGGGCAGCGTGATCCGGACAATATTCCTACTCAACTGGATCGGCAGCCGCGAGTTGCGCCAGGAAGTCACCGCTAACACCAATAAGATCGAGTCCTACAACGGCTTCTCTAAGTGGCTGTCCTTTGGCGGTGACGTGATCGCCGAAAACGATCCGGACGAGCAGCAGAAGCGCCTGCGCTACAACGACATGGTGGCCTCGTCGGTGATCCTGCAGAACACCGTGGACATGATGCGCATCCTGCAGAAGCTCGCCCGTGATGGCTGGCAGTTCACTGACAATGACGTATCGTTTCTCAGTCCCTACCTGACCAGCAATGTCAAACGCTTTGGGGAGTTCAACCTGAAACTCAAACGCCCACCGGAACCCTGGATCAAGGATTCCATTTTCCAGCAGGCTGCGGGATCAATGCGTGCGAAACAGATGCCCGACAGCAACGTTGAGGTGACGAACTGATGCATATCCCGCCAGCTTCGTTCTGCGTGACACCTTATGGGGACGTCGATGCCAAGGTACTCGACTCTCTGCGTGCAAGCTACGACACCGCTCAGTTGCTCAACTTGGTCGACCGGCTGGATGCCTGCCTTGCTGAAATCGGAGGGGTCGGTAGCATTCGAGAAGACTTCCTACGCCTGCATGCCATGGCCATGACGGTACTGGAAGGTTTCCCCCTCACTGTGGCTTCCAGTGATATCGACAGTATTTGGGAACAGGCGATGGCCCTTCAAGAGGATATTTCTGCTTTATGTTCATGCTTGCAGGCGGGTTCTAAACACGTTGCTCCTTTGGCAGCGCTTGCTCCTGACTATCAGGACTAGACTATCCGTGCAGATGGGCTGCCGGCAGACTGAATACAATGGAGGTGCAGAGTAAAACTGATGACGAGTAACTCTATAGCATCGCTGTACTGTGGGGTGGACTTTGACTCAGAGTAGCCGGTTTTGACGCCCTGTAGGTACGCTGCCGTCCTCCTGGGCATCGGCCTAGATAAAACTACTGACGAAGCCTTCGGGCTTACATTAGCCACGAGCGGACTTGCATTTAATCTCAATGGGCTCACGCTTTCTGCAAAAAACCAGAGCCACTTTCCAGAGGCAAAGATTAGTCGTCGTGACGGGTACTGACCTTTGGTGTGCAGGGGTGATCAGGCTCGGATGCCGCTCTCTTATCTGCGCGCGACATAAAACGCTGATAGCACTCCAGGCCACAGAAGTGCACGACGTACTCGGTACCTTCCGGCGTCAGTGCGGCGTCAAGGGAAATTTCCTTGCAACATTCGCAGCAGCTGATAGTGGGGGTGTCGTTTGCGTTCATGATGGGGTTCCTCCATCGTCCAAGAAAACCTAGTAACCCTTCCGCACCTGTGATCGAACCTGTGCGCAGATCGACCTGCGGCTGGTAGTGCAGCAAAAATTCCCAACGCTTCCAAGCCTGCCGCAACTCGGCAGTGGTGGTCGGTCGCGCTGTGCTCCGAGCGGGTCACGGCCGCTTCCGAAAGGCCTGCAATGCCGCTCGCAGGAAGAGGATGAAGAAAACCGCCAGCACGAGCGTCGCGAAGCTCCAATGCTCGCTGACGAACGCGCCGGCCGCTGTCCCCGAAAGCAGCAATGCCAGCACTGGCAGATGGCAAGGGCAGGTGAGCGCGGCGAGCACACCCCACGTGTAGGCGCGCCAGCGGGGCATCTTGATTGATTCGGATTGGTTGGTATTACGCATGGGTGTGACCTTCGATGGCGCGATGGGTCAGCCCGGCCAACTCCGTTTTCACTGCGGCTAAAGCCGCCTGCCGTGTCGCGATTTGCCTGAGCAAGTGCTCGATACACCCGATCACATCGGTACTATTGTCCGCATCGAGCGCTCGACAGAGCCTCGCCAATTCGTCGAGCCCGATACCAGACTTGAAGGCGGCGCGCACGAAGCACAGCCGCGCGAGGGACCGCTCATCGAAAATACCGTAACCGCTTTCCGTGCGCCGCGCGGGATGCAGCAAGCCGCGCAGCACATAATCTCGGACTATATGGACACTGACGCCCGCGGCCTCGGCCAATCTGGATATGGAGTAGACATTCATCACCGACACTCCCGATCATCACCGCAAACTGGGGCACTCAGATATTTCCGTCCGGCTAGGCGCTCGGGTAGCCAGATGAGCAACGGTACGGTAGCCAGAGCCAGTAGCAGCCACAGCCTGGAGAGATGCTCGCCGTTTTGGTCAAACGCATAAGCCAGTAGCGCACTCAGCGCGAGCATCAGGAAGTAAGGCCCTGTGATGTAGCAGTGCAGGCGGCGACAGCGCGCGGCGTTGACCAGGCAGGCGCCGCCCATCACGACCAGCGCGGTGCTTGCTGCCAGGAACAACGCAGGGCGTCGATCCGCCAGAACAATTGCTATCGTCGCCACGACGGCAGGCAGCCCCCAGAAACTGACCACCTGCCAGGTCTTGCGTAGGCTGTCGCACCTACCGAGTTCGCCTGCCGTGTTGCTCATGCTTCAACCTCGCTCTCTCATTACCCTGCGCAGCAGGACAATTGTTTGACGTCCTTGTTAAAGGTCTGTGCGGCGAGTTTCAGGCCCTCGACCATCGTCAGGTAGGGGAACAACTGGTCAGCCAGTTCCTGCACGGTCATACGGTTGCGGATGGCGAGCACCGCCGTCTGGATCAGTTCACCCGCTTCGGCAGTCACCGCCTGCACGCCGAGCAATCGGCCGGAACCCGCTTCGGCGACCAGTTTGATAAAACCCCGCGTGTCGAAGTTGGCCAACGCGCGCGGCACGTTGTCCAAGGTCAAGGTGCGGCTGTCGGTTTCGATCCCCGCGTGGTGCGCTTCGGCTTCGCTGTAGCCGACGGTGGCCACTTGCGGATCGGTAAACACCACGGCCGGCATGACGTCGAGATTGAGCGTTGCCTCGCCGCCGGTCATGTTGATTGCCGCGCGGGTGCCAGCAGCAGCCGCCACATAGACGAACTGCGGCTGGTCGGTGCAGTCGCCGGCCGCATAGATATCCGCTGCGCTGGTGCGCATGCCCTGGTCGATCTGGATGCCACCGCGCTCGTCCAGCTTCACGCCGGCGCCGTCCAGATTCATGCCCTGGGTGTTCGGCAAGCGCCCGGTGGCAATGAGCAGTTGGTCGGCACGTAACTCACCATGGTTGGTGGTCAGTACGAACTCCCCGTTGGCGTGGGACACCTGGCTGGCTTGCGTTTGCTCCAGCACTTCGATGTCCTCCATACGGAAGGCCTCCGTCACCGCCGCGCCGATGGCCGGGTCTTCGCGGAAGAACATCGCACTGCGTGCCAGGATCGTGACCTCGCTACCCAGCCGGGCGAAGGCCTGCGCCAGTTCCACCGCCACTACGGAGGCGCCGATCACGGCGAGCCGCTTAGGGATTGTGTCGCTCGCCAGCGCCTCGTCTGAGGTCCAGTACGGCGTGTCTTTCAGCCCTGGAATCGGCGGAACGGCCGCGCTTGCGCCGGTGGCAACCAGGCAACGGTCGAAGGCTACGATGCGCTCGCCACCCTCGGCCAGTTCCACGCTGAGCGTGTGGCCGTCCTGGAAACGGGCGGTGCCACGCAGCACGCTGATGGCCGGGGTGCTCTCCAGAATGCCTTCGTACTTGGCGTGGCGCAGTTCGTCGACACGACCCTGTTGCTGGGCGAGCAACCGCTCGCGCAGGACGGTCAGGCTCGTGGTGGACAGTCCGGCGTCGAACGGGCTCTCGCGGCGCAGATGGGCCACATGCGCGGCGCGAATCATGATCTTGGAGGGCACGCAGCCAACGTTGACGCAGGTGCCGCCGATGATGCCGCGCTCGATCAGGGTGACGCGCGCACCGCCTTCCACCGCCTTGAGCGCGGCCGCCATGGCGGCGCCACCACTGCCGATGACCGCTACGTGGAGCCTGTCACCTTCTTTCCCGACGTCAGTGTTACCGCTCAGCCAGCCCCGTGCCTTGTCGAGCAGGCCGGGACGGACTGGTGCCGTGGCATCTTCGAACGCCGCTCGATACCCCAGGGCCTCGACGGCGGCCTGCATTTGTTCACGACTTACGCCATCGTCGACCTTCAGTTCGGCCTTCCCGCTGGCGTAGGAAACATCCGCCCGATGCACGCCGGGGATCTTCTCCAAGGCCTCTTTCACATGCTCGACACAGGAAGCGCAGGTCATGCCGACGATTTGTAGTTTGGTCATAGTGTTATTCCTTCATTTTGACGGCGTCGGACAGGACGTCGGGGAGCAACGGCGGTGGGCGGGCGACACGAGATCCCAGATGGACACCCCAAACATGAGGGCTAGGCCGATATAGAGCAGCCAGCCGCTCCGCCAGCCGTGAGCCAGCATCAAATACACCGCTATCAGCACCAGGGCCGGGCCGATCAGGCTGAGCGCAGCCCGTCGCCACTGCCGGTGACTGAACCCGCCGAGGACATTGACGACCAGGGCCAGCCCGGCAAATAACGGCAACAGCGTGGTGATGAACAGTTCTTCCCACTGGCTCAAAAAGCCCAGACCGATCGCAGCCCCCAGGCTAGCAAGGGCGGGGAAACACGAGGCGCAGCCTATGGCGGAAACCAGCACGCCGACGGAACCGGCTTTGTCACCGATCCGCGTGAACAGATTGAAAGGATTTTCCATCGGAATGCCCGCCTATTGCTTGACGCTGGACGGGTAGCCGGCGTCCTCGGTCGCCTTGGTCAGCGCCTGGGCATTGGTCTTGACATCATCAAAGGTGACGGTGGCCTCGCGGTTCTCGAAACTCACCTCAGCCTTGGTCACGCCCTCGACCTTGGTCAACGCCGTCTTCACCGTAATCGGGCAGGCGGCGCAGGTCATGCCCGGCACCGACAGGGTGACGGTCTGTGTGGCCGCCCAGACAGGTGTGGCGACCAGGCTGGCGAGGGCTAAGGATGCGAGCAGTTTTCTCATGATGAACTCCTGATCAGTAGAACAAGGGAAGGATGTAAGGGAAGCCGAGCGCGACTAGCGCCAATGCCGCCACCAGCCAGAACAGCAGCTTGTAGATGGTGCGTACCTGGGGCACGGCGCAGACCTCACCCGGTTTGCAGACCTGAGTCGGGCGGAAAATGCGTCGCCAGGCGAAGAACAGCGCCACCAGTGCTGCGCCGATGAAGAGCGGCCGGTAAGGTTCCAGCACGGTCAGGTTGCCGATCCAGGCCCCGCTGAATCCCAGGGCGATCAGGACCAACGGCCCAAGGCAGCAAGTCGAGGCGAGAATCGCAGCAAGCCCTCCGGCGACAAGAGGGGCGCGCCCGTTTGACGGTTCAGACATGCATTTCTCCTTTCGAGCATTTGAGCGATAGTTTAAGGTTACTTCCGTAGTCAAGTACGGAGTCAAGCGCTATGGAAAACACTGTGGACAGCCTGACCATCGGCGCCTTTGCCAAGGCGGCCGGGGTCAACGTGGAAACCATCCGGTTCTACCAACGCAAGGGGCTGTTGCCCGAGCCGGACAAGCCCTATGGCAGCATTCGCCGTTACGGTGAGGCGGATGTGGCACGGGTGAAATTCGTCAAATCCGCGCAACGCCTGGGCTTTAGCCTCGATGAAGTGGCCGGGCTGTTGCGATTGGAGGATGGCGCGCACTGCGACGAAGCGCGGGTGCTCGCCGAGCAGAAGCTTGAGGATGTGCGGGGGAAACTCGTGGACCTGCAGCGAATCGAATCGGTGTTGGCGCGGCTGGTTCACGACTGTTGTGCGAGCCACGGGACTGTTTCCTGTCCGCTGATCGTTTCGCTGCAGGGGGACAACGAACCGCGCTGACTTCGGGCGTTAACCGAGGATTTCCCGTTGCGTAAGGCGCCCCTGTTGGTCGGCTTGCGCTTAGAAAAAAGCGGCGCTCAATGAGCGCCGCTGAATGGCCACAGAAGTACTTGCCAAGTGCCACAGGTTGGTCCTGCTATTTGCCCTCGCGCCTCAGCAGGGTGGGCTCACGCTGCATCTGGTCGAGTAGCACAGGCTCTACTTTGCAGGCGGACAGGCGGGCTGCGCTTCGACACGGCCTGCCGCGGTGGCCCCCAGTTGCTTAATCTCCTTGACGGTTTCCGCCACCAGGGTCGCCTCAGCCTTCTCGCGCATAGAAGCAATCCGCTCAATCGCTCGGTCGCTCCCGCCTTCGGCCCATACGGTGGATGACAGCAGAGTCGCACTCACTATCAGCAGCAGTCTTAGGTGTTTCATAACGGCAATCTCCTCTCGGGTTTTCGACCCACGATCCGACTCTACCTCCGTAGCTAAGTACGGAATCAAGGAGAGAGGAGATGAAGGTCCTGGATTATGGCGCTGAGAGGAAATGGCAGGGCTTAAGTGCACTTTCTGTTCCGTTGCTCCCCCAAACCCTTTTCCCCGCTTGACCTTCCCTCCGTGACAACCACTACCTTGACAGTGTGTACTACCAAGGGATTCACCATGGGAACGACTTATCTTGAAAGGCTCCTGTTGAGTGCCTACAGAGAGGCGATTCGCCAGAACGATTTGATGGTGGCCGATATTGTCCTGTCCGCCATCGAAGCCTGCGCAGCGCCCGAAGCCGCGATGACTGATGCGGTGATCGAAGCCTACTGCGATCTTGCCGTTCGGGCAGCACCACCCACAGGTACATCAGACCGCGTGGTTATTGGGGCGGCAAAACCGAGGCGTCATCGTGAAAACTATCAATTGGAAAATCGAAGGCATGCAGTGTGGGGCTTGCGCCCGCACGATTGAGGCGCGGCTCGTTCGAGAGCCCGGCGTCATGCAGGTTGAAGTGGCGTATCCGGCGGGGACGGCGCGCATCTTTGTGGATGCGCAGGTCGCCGATCTCAACCAGGTGGTCGCCCTGCTAGAGCAGGCTGGGTACCGAATCGAGACGCAGCAAAGCTGCTGAGGCTGCGGTATGAGTGCTCTGGTTCGAGGTTGCCGCAATCCGTTCCGCAACCGCTTCCGTAGCGCGGTCGTGGTGCTGTTGCTCGCGCTGGTCATCGGCTTGTTCGCCGTGTTGGTGCAGGGCGCGCTGGCCACCCGCGAGAAGCTGGAAAGTCTGCAGGCCGGTGTTCGAACGGTGGTCGAGTTGCGCGAAGCGGGCGCTTTCGGCACCGGCGGCTTCGGCGGTGACAAACCGGTGGGCGCAGAAGATTTCTCCGTAGCGCGGCTCGATGAAATCCAACGTATCCCGAACGCCCGCTACATCAAGAAGGTCGAGGAGTACATCCACTCCCCGCAGATCGACCCTTCGGTGCCGAATGCGTACGCCATGGTCATCGGCCTTCGACCCGGCTCGCCGATGCGGGCGATCGGCGAGGTTGACTACGAGAACGCGCGTATCGAGGTGGGTCGTGCGTTCAGTCCGGCCGACGAAGGCGACAACGTCGCCATCGTCGGCAAGCTGTACGCCCGCGAGCGGCTTCGGATTGCCGACGGGTACATCGGCGCTGCAGGGCCAGCCCTGGCCGGCAAAACGCTGATGCTCGACGGGCAGCCGCTGCAAGTCGTGGGAATCTACTCGACCGGCAACGACTTTGGTGACAACCACGTCTTCGTGCCCCTCGAGACCTTTCGGCGCATCCTCAAGCCGGGCGGCAAACTATCCAAGATTCGCGTCACGGTCGACGCCGTCGATCACGTCGAAGCCGTCACCGCAGATCTCCAGCGCCTCAAGGGCGTGGACGCCGTCACCGCGGCTGAACAGATTGCGACCGCGCGAGCGACGCTGGGCAGCATCTCCGCAGCCACCGTCTATGGATCACTGTTGCTGTTCACGATCGGCGGTGTGCTGGTCGTTTTCATCATGGTGCTGTCCACGCGTGAGCGCATCAGCGAGATCGGGACACTCAAGGCGATCGGCGCGTCGAACGCCGAGGTCGTGAAGCAGTTCCTCGCCGAGGTCTTCACATTGACCGGCCTCGGCGCCGTCGGTGCGGTCGTGGTCTCGGCAGTCTTTTCCGCGGTCTTCCACACCACACTGGACGTCGAGTTGCAAATCGGGCCCCGCACCTTCGCCCTTATCGCGCTTGGCGGACTTGCCTTCGGCGCGCTGGGGTCCCTCTATCCCATCGTCAAAGGCATGCGTTTGAGCCCCATCCAAGCCATGAAGAGCACATGAGGAACAGTCGATGAGCATGGTTACCCTCGGCCTGCGCAATCTGATGCGTAGCAAACCGCGTCTGCTGCTGACCGCGGTACTGATCGGCGTGCCGTTCTTCCTGCTATTGACGATGCAGTCGATCGGCCAGGCGGTGCAGAAGCAGGCCGACGTACTGACTCGCGAAGTCAATACCGTCGTGCAACTGCGTGCGCGCGGTTCGATGGGGCACGTGAACATGACCGACCAAGACCGCATCCTGCCGCAGGACGTGATCGAGAAAGTGCGGGCGATCGAGCATGTCATCCAGGTGGAGCCCTACTTGCTGGCGATGGCGCCGATCACGCCGCCGAACTTCGTGATGCACGTCGGGCTGGCGCCGAACGCGGCCAAGCGGCTGGAGTCGCACGGCGAAGCGGGCAATCCGCGCATCATCGCCGGCCGCGACTTCTCGCCGGCCGATGCCGGGCAGGACGTTGGCATCATTGGCCAGGGATACGCGAAGTGGGCGGGCATCAAGGCAGAGGACATCGGCAATACGACGCTGACCGTGGATCTGACGCGCACGCACCCTGTCATCTACGCCATGGATCGGCCGAAGCGGGAGCTGCGGATCATTGGCATGTATGCCAGTGGCTACGTCTTTGGCGATCAGCAATTGTTCATGCCGATCGACACCTTCCGCTCGATCTACGGGATCGACAGCGGCATTTCGTGGCTGTTCGTGCGGGTCGACGCGGTGGACAACGTTGTGGCGGTCACGCAGCGCCTGAAGGCGGCCGTGGGCGACGTGGCGGATATTCTGGCTCCCGAGAGCGCCGCCATGTTCACATCGACCACCAGTCGCAACGTCATCCAGTTGACTTGGGTCGGCGCCCTACTGGCCATCATTCTGATGGTCGTGGTCGTCTTCTTCGTACTGCTCATGCAGGTGCAGGAACGCTCCTGCGAGATCGGCACGCTCAAGGCCATCGGTGCAAGCAACGCAGGAGTAACGCAGCAGTTCCTCGCGGAAGCGATCGGGCTCACGCTGCTCGGCGGTCTCTTCGGCCTGGTGCTCTTCAAGTTCGCGGGCGAGGCGCTTACCGGGCGACTGTTCGCGATCGGGATCGGGCCCTTCTTGCCGAACCAATACAAGCCACTCTTCGACAGCCTGACGGTGGACAGCGACATCTCGGCGGCGCTCGTCGCATCAGTAGTGCTCACGGCCGTCATCGCGGCCGTCCTGGGCAGTGCTTATGGCGTGTGGCAGGCGACCAAGCTCTCTCCTCTGGAGGCCATGAAACATGAATGAAGCAGCAGAAACATCCGCGTCGCCGGCAATCCGATTGCTCGGTGTCTCCAAGTCATACCATAAAGGCGATGAGGTCGTGCACGCACTGTTTGACGTCTCGCTCGAAATCGGCGAGTGCTGCATGGTAGCCATCGTCGGCCCGAGCGGCAGCGGCAAGTCGACGCTGCTGCACATGATAGGCGGCATGGACGAGCCGACGCAGGGCGACGTCATCGTCGCTGGGCAGACCGTCAACCGCTTGGCGGAGCAGGAGCTGACGCGCTTTCGGCGCCAGACGGTCGGCTTCGTCTTCCAGACCTTCAACCTGATCCCGAACCTGACGGCGCTCGAAAACGTGGCACTGCCGATGGAGTTCAACGGTGTGCCGAAGGCCGCGCGGCTCGACCGGGCCACGGCGCTGTTGCAGCGATTCAACCTCGGGCAACGACTCAAGCACCGGCCGGGTGAGCTGTCGGGCGGCGAGATGCAGCGTGTGGCCATCGCCCGTGCCGTTGCAAACGAACCGCGACTCGTGCTCGCCGACGAGCCGACCGGCAATCTGGACTCGCGCTCGGGACAGATCGTCTACGAGCTGCTGCGCGAAATCGCCCGCGAGCGCACCGTCGT
The DNA here is from genome assembly GCF_009905435.1 of Pseudomonas sp. R5(2019). Taxonomy (GTDB): domain Bacteria; phylum Pseudomonadota; class Gammaproteobacteria; order Pseudomonadales; family Pseudomonadaceae; genus Aquipseudomonas. Next base: position 34,342 of record NZ_JAAAMT010000011.1, on the reverse strand, counting down.
CGTGGTCACCCACTCCGAGGAGCTGGCCCGTCTGGCCGATCACGTCATTTACATCCGGGACGGCCAGCTTCTGGACGCTGCACGGGCAGCGCTACCCGCGTCACTCGTCGTTCCGACAGGGCAGTCAACGTCGTGACCGCCGTGCCGTCTGCTCTGAGAATCGACGGGAAGGAGTGCGCGATGAAGTCGCTGACGATGAAAGTAGAGGGCATGCGCTGCGAAAGCTGCGCCGAAATGATCCGCTCGCGCATGGCCACGCAAACCGGCGTTCAAGCCGCTGACGTGTCGTTCGACGAAGGTCGGGCGCGCGTCTTGTACGACCCGCAAGCCACCGATGAGGATCGGCTTGTCGAGACCGTCCAAAAGCTCGGATTCCGCGTCGTAGACCACGTGGCATCGTGAACTGAGGGACCGAGGAGATAGCAATGAACGTTACTCCAACACTCGCTGACGATAACCGGCCCTGGAGTGAGGAGCCGGCGAGCCGGCCTGACCGAGCCCGTATTCGCGCGCGCATCGGCGGCCTGCATTGCTCGCTGTGCACCGGCACGATCGAGAAGGCGCTGGGCAGCCGGCCGGGCGTCGACAAGGTGGCAGTGAGCCTCACCCACGAGCAGGCCCTTGTCGAATACGACCCCAAGGTCGCGCGGCCCGAGGAGTTGCTCGGCATCTTGCGCGACATCGGTTACACAATTTCTGACCCGCGCAAGGTGCGGCCGTTCGAGGAGGATGAGCGCGACCTCGTCAACGAGGGCCAGCGGTTTCTGACAGCCACCGCCTTGAGTATGCTCTCGATCGCTCTGATCGCGCACCCGATGGGCATCGGCACCTGGCTGCTGCCCGGCGTCGTGTTCGCGAGCTTATCGGCCTTCGTCTTCCTCGTGTTGCGGGCCCGCGGTCTTGCCACCGCTATCATCGGCAGCCTGGCCCTGACGGCTGCTGCACTGGCCATAATCCCAATGAAGGGACAGGCCTGGTTCGAAGCGGTCGTGCCATGGATCGTCGCGGTCATGGCGCTCGCGCTCGTGTTCGGCCTCGGGCGGCACATCCTCAACATGGCGTTCCAGGCGCTGCGCCGCGGCATCCTCAACCAGCATGTGCTGCTGGAGATCGGCGCGTTTGCCGGCATCGTGGGCGGGCTGATCGGCTTTGTCCTCGATCTGCCGGGGTACCCAACGGCACCGTTCTTTGCCGTGACGGTGATGGTGACGACGTACCACATCTTCTCGGAATGGCTGTCGCTGATCGTCAAGACGCGCAGCTCACAAGCGGTGAAGCGCTTGCTGGACTTGCAGGCCGATACGGCGCTGGTCGTCCGCAACGGGCAGGAGCGAGAAGTCCCGATCGAGCAGGTTGCTTTGGACGATATGGTGCGCATCCGTCCCGGCCAGCGCGTGCCGGTGGATGGGCAAGTCGTTGGCGGGCACTCGGCGGTCGACCAATCCCTGGTCACCGGCGAGCCGATCCCGGTCGAGCGGCGCGAAGGCGACACCGTCATCGGCGGCTCAATCAACGGCACCGGCACACTGCTGGTGAAGGTGATGGCGGTCGGTGAAAGCAGTTTCCTGCAACGGGTGGTCCGCGAGGTCGAAGACGCGCGGGCGCTCAAGCCCGGACTGCTGCACCTGGTGGACCGCGTGCTGCGCGTTTACACGCCCACGGTACTGATCGTCGCTGCGCTTGCCTTCGCCGGCTGGCTGATCGGCTCTTGGTTGCTAGCCGGTCAGGTCGATGTGCAGCGTGCAGTGTTCGCGGGCTTGAGCGTGCTGGTGATGGGCTAGGGGTTGGGGGAGCAACGGAACAGGAAGTGCACTTAAGCTCAGTCGCTGCCCCGCAAACCCTTGCAACGTCTGGATAGTTTTCGAAAAACGACCGCTTTATGAAACCGTTTCCGCTATCGCGAGGAAAGGTCACCCACACCCGAAAATCAGTGCAATAAACCCGTCTCACGAATCAAAGTTCGTTAATTCGCAGTCGCTGACGAGTAAAACGAACTCTAATTCGGCTTACGTTGGTTTTCAGTTCCATTGCTCCCCCAACCCCGAAAACAACTGTTTTTCGACAGCCCTCGCCGTTGCTGGGTTTGGGACACTGCCGGAAAAATAGGGGGTTCCGGCGTACACCCTCTAGAGGTCGATACGTTGACCCGGACGGACACGACCCAGACGGAACGCCGATTCTCGAAGTATTACCGCGTGGGGGACATGATCCAGCCCGAGGTGGACTACAAGAAAAGCGGGTTGAAGCGTGGCGAACTGTACGAGATCAAGGACACCGGGCCAGGTAATCGCCTGACGCTGAAAAGTGAGGCAGGCGATCACCTGCGACACCAGCAGCATCGAACAGTGTTTCGACAACGCCATCGGCGTCGAAGAAACTCTGCCAATAGTCTCTTCTGGCATGCCGCTTTCACGTCCTTTCATGTAGATCCTGCGGGTGGTAGCGCGTACTAGCGTGGCCAGCCAATCTAACCATCAGAGAGACAGGCAACAAGCAGTACCTGCACTGGACGCGACCTAGAGACAGTATTGCCTACAAGCAAAAAACCCCGCTTTTGAGCGCTTTTGAGCGGGGCTTTTGCTTGTACACGAATAGCGTTGTGAACTTAACGCATGCGATGGGCCAAGCGGTAGAGCAATGGCAGCACCAGCAGCGTCAGCGCCGTTGATGACAGGATTCCACCAATTACCACCGTGGCCAGAGGCCGCTGAACCTCCGCCCCCGTGCCAATGGCCGTGGCCATTGGAATAAAGCCCAGAGACGCCACCAAGGCAGTCATCAGCACAGGCCGCAGACGAGTCAACGCGCCTTCGCGAATGGCCTCGTCCAACCCCATGCCGTTCTCACGCAAACTACGAATGAAGGAAATCATGACCAGGCCGTTGAGTACCGCCACACCCGACAATGCAATGAAGCCCACCCCCGCAGAGATCGAGAGCGGAATATCACGCAGCCACAAGGCCATGATCCCGCCTGTCAGTGCGAAGGGCACGCCGGTGAATACCAGCAGACCATCTTTGACATTGCCGAACATCATGAAAAGCAGCGTGAACACCAGCAGCAGCGACACCGGCACGACAATTTGCAGGCGCTTGGCAGCCGATTGAAGCTGCTCGAAGGTCCCCCCCCAGGTTGTCCAGTAACCTGTAGGGACACTTACCGCCTGGGCGATTTTGCTCTCGGCCTCGGCGACAAAAGAGCCAATATCGCGGCCACGAACGTTGGCAGTAACTACCACACGGCGCTTGCCACTTTCACGGCTGATCTGGTTCGGACCAGGGGCGGAAATCACACTCGCCACATCAGCCAAGCGCACAAACCCTGGGCTATCTAGACCGTCGCCATTGGCCAGGCGAATAGGCAGCTGCTGGATTTTGTCGACGTCATTGCGCCACTCGTCTGCCAGGCGAACCTGGATATCGAAGCGCCGGTCACCTTCAAACAGCGCTCCAGCTTCGCGCCCGCCGATGGCGGTGGAAATGGCGTCCTGAATCTCCGAGACATTCAAACCGAATCGCGCGGCTTTCTCACGGTCGATTTGTACACTGAGCATCGGCAGCCCCGTGGTCTGCTCAACCTTCACATCGGCGGCACCCGGAATACCCTCCAGCACCTCAGCGATTTGCTCGGCGGTCTCATTCATCACGTCCATGTCGTCGCCAAACACTTTCACCGCGACGTCACTGCGCACGCCGGAGATCAGTTCGTTGAAGCGCATCTGGATGGGCTGAGTGAATTCGTAGTTGCTGCCGGAAACCTGTTCGACCGCTTCCTGCATCGCCGCAACCAGATCGGCTTTGCTGCGATCAGGGTCGGGCCACTGGTCGCGCGGCTTGAGCATGACAAAGTTGTCCGCCACGTTCGGCGGCATCGGGTCAGTCGCGATTTCAGCGGTTCCCAGCTTGGCGAACACCGTATCAACCTCGGCAAAGGATTTGACCCTTTGTTCGAGTTGCACCTGCATGTCAATCGCTTGCGAGAGGCTGGTACCTGGAATGCGCAGGGCATGCAGCGCGATATCGCCTTCATCCAGACTCGGCACAAACTCGCTACCCATCCGCGAAGCAGCCAAGCCTGAAAGCACCATGATGACTGCCGCAATGGTCAACACCAGTGGCTTGCTGACCATGACCCAATCCAGCAACGGCGCGTAGCCTTGCTTGACCCAGACCATCAAGCGGTTTTCTTTCTCGCTGACGTTGCCATTGAGGAACAGCGCAACAGCCGCCGGGACGAACGTCACCGAGAGGATCATGGCCCCCAGCAGGGCAGTCACTACGGTGAACGCCATCGGGTGGAACATCTTGCCTTCCACACCCGTCAGCGCAAAGATCGGCAGGTACACCACCATGATGATCAGTTGACCGAACAGCAGCGGACGACGCGCTTCCTTCGAGGCCGCGAAAACCTCATGAAAACGCTCGTTACGGGTCAGCGTTCGGCCCGCGGCGGCCTGAGCGTGGGCCAGACGCCGCACGCAGTTCTCAACGATCACCACAGCACCATCGATGATGATGCCGAAGTCGAGCGCGCCGAGGCTCATCAGGTTCGCGCTGACCTTGTTGCTGACCATACCCGTGAAGGTGAACAACATCGATAGCGGAATCACCATCGCAGTGATGAGGGCAGCACGGATGTTGCCCAGGAACAGGAACAGGATCGCGATAACCAGTAGAGCACCTTCGATCAGGTTCTTTTTCACTGTGCTGATGGCTTTGTCGACCAATACGGTGCGGTCATAGACTGTCTTCGCCACGACCCCTTTTGGCAGGTTGCGATTGATCTCCTTCAGGCGCTGGTCGACAGCCTGCGATACATAGCGACTGTTCTCGCCAATCAACATGAACGCCGTGCCGAGCACTACCTCCTGACCGTTTTCAGTGGCGGCACCGGTACGCAGTTCTTTACCCAGGCCAACCTCGGCCACATCACCGATACGCACAGGAACGCCATCGGTGTTCTTGATGATGATATTGGCGATGTCCGCGATAGTGCCGACCTGCCCTGGAGCGCGGATCAGGTACTGCTCGCCGCTGCGTTCGATGTAACCCGCCCCAACGTTGGCGTTGTTGTTTTCCAGCGCCGCAACAATGTCCTGCAGGCTAAGGCCATGGGCGACCAGACGCTCCGGCATAGGCGAAACCTGGAACTCCTTGGCATAGCCGCCAATGGTGTTGATCTCGGTAACGCCTTTAACGGTTCGCAGTTGCGGCTTGACGATCCAGTCCTGAATCTCTCGCAGATCCATCGGCGTATAGCCGCTGCCATCCGGCTTTTTCGCGCCGTCTTCCGCCTCGATGGTCCACATGTAGATCTCGCCCAGACCAGAGGCGATGGGTCCCATGCTCGGCGACAGATCGCTGGGAAGATTGCCGCGGGCTTCCTGTATCCGCTCATTCACCAACTGGCGCGCGAAGTAGATGTCCGTACCGTCTTCAAAGATGACGGTGACCTGCGACAGCCCATAACGCGAGATGGAGCGCGTTTCCTGCAAGTTGGGGAGCCCCGCCATGACCGCCTCAATCGGGAAAGTCACACGTTGCTCGGTCTCCAGCGGCGAGTAGCCCTTGGCCTCGGTATTGATCTGCACCTGCACGTTGGTGATATCGGGAACCGCATCAATCGGCAGTTTCTGGTAGCTGTAAACACCCAACGCTGCCATGCCGAGCACAGCCAGCAAAACCAGCCAGCGCTGATCGATGGCGAAGCGAATTAATCGTTCATACATGTCAATTTCCCCTAAAGCGCAGCATCACCGCGCTCTCCAGTACGGATGCGCAATGCGTCAGTCAAAGGGGATACGGCAACGATTCCGTCACCGGGCACACCTGTGTGGGCAGCCTTCTCTATGGCCTGAACGATCTCATCGGCAACCTCGTCGGAACAGAACGCCAATAGCACGAGATGCTGGTGAGAGTCGGGGTTCCACTCGTCTGCGATGTAGCCGTGATCCTTGCCGTGGCCACGTGGATGGCCATGGGCAGGCAGAATGGTAAATCCAGGCAGATGCGGCAGTGCGTGCAACGCTTGCTCGACGGCCTCAAGCCGGATCTGGCGAAAAATAGCTGTAACTTGTTTCATGGCTCGACTCCGGATTAGTGGTCATGGCTCGCGCCGGCTTTGCCAAGCTCAGCTTTGATCAGGAAGCTGTTCTTCAGTGCGTAACGATCACCCACCTTCAGACCCGAGATAACCTCGACGAAGCGTCCGTCGGATTTGCCCAGCTCAAGAGGCCGAGCTTCCAGCTGGTTATCGAAGCGGCCGAACACCACTTGCCAATCGCGAACGGTCTGGATTGCTTCGACCGCCACAGCAACAGGCACGTCGTTTTCCTCAGTAACCACTTCGACCGTCACCGGCAAGCCGGGACGCCATACCCGATCTGGGTTAGTGAGAACGATGCGAGCCGTCGCCGAGCGGGTCTGTGCCCCAACCAGAGCGCTGACATACGAAATGGTGCCCTCAGCTTTGGTGGCGAATCCGCTGAAGCTCACGACAACTTTCTGCCCTTCGGCAATTACGCCCAGGTCCTTCGCCGCGATGGTTGAATCCACCCAGACGGTCGATAAATCGGAAACGGTAAAGACCGCAGAGTCCTCTTTGAGAACCTCACCAACCGAGATGTTTTTGCTGGTTATCACGCCATCAATAGGGGCGCGAATCTCGAACTCGGTGAGGTTCCGGCCTTTGGCCGGGGCACCGCCCAGCGAGGCAATTTGTTGCTGGACGCGCTGCACCGCGATAGCAGCCTCCTGCATGGCAACCTGCGCCTGCAGGAAATCCTGTTCGGCAGAAATCTTCTCCTCCCACAATTGTTTTTCACGCGCATAGGTCGTGCGGGCAAGCGCCGAACGCTGCTGGGCAGCAAGCAGTTCGCCACGCAGTTCGGCAAGCGCCTGGCTGGAGATCTTGGCCAGCACCTGGCCCTTGCGGACCGTATCGCCAGCACTAACCCCCACCGAATCGACCCGACCGGCAAGTTGCGGGGTCACCTGAACCGTGCGGTCGCCGTTGTAACGAACCTCACCCAGCACCTGCAGCGTGGAGGCGATTTTCGCGGGACCAACAGTAGCGAGCGTGACACCGCCCTGCTCAAGCTGTGCATCCGTCATAGTCACGCGCGCCTCAACCTGCTCGTAACCGAACGAATAGCTTTTGCCACTGTGCTTGGCGCTGATGGAAACCTGGAACGAATGCGGCTCTACAACCACGGCATCGCCACGCAGATAGTCATTCTCTTTGCTGAAGTTGATGATTTGCGCAGGCTGACCAAGCCGAGACAATGTCACTTGCACCGTGCTGTCCGCAGGATTTAGAAGCTTGCCATCCAGGTAGGTATAGAGTTGGAACTGAGGTTCTACGCCTTCCTCAAAAATCGTCACTTCAAGCGCGTAATCACCCTCAGTGAAAAGCTTGCCGCCATGCTCGCCCTTGGTGGGTTCTACGGCTTCATGGTGCTCTTTATCTGCATGCTCGTCCGCCTCTTCATGCGCCTCTGCCGAAGCATCCCCGTGGTGCTCGGGATCTGCGTGAGCCGACGCCCCGGACTGACCAGGGCTACCACTTAGAATCAGACCCGCCACGGCCAAACCGATGGCGACAACGGCCGCGATCATCAGCCACTGCTTTCTGGGAGTTGTTGATGCCATTGGTAACTCCAAATTATCAAAAGTATTGAATTTGGCCCAGCGGTGACTAAACGCGCTCAATAAACATGAAGCCGCCTGGTAAACAGGCAAGGCTTTATGCCGCATGACGCGACCGTCTAAGGCGTTATGTAGGTGTGCAGGGATGCTTATTTTTTGAATTCGACGTTGAGCTGGGAGCCGTAAATCTTCTCCAAGCTCACCCAAGCCGAAATAGCTTCATCCAGGGTATTCAGGTATTGGGAGCGCATGCTTACAAGGGTGCGCTGAGCATCGAGCACATCGATAAAGGCAAACTTGCCCATCTCAAATCCCCGAACGGCCCCCTCTACCGCTTGCTGCGCAGTCGGAAGCAACGTGCTGCTGATCGAGTCGACTTCACTTCTCGCGCTTTCCCATTGCTCAAACGCCTGCTGAGCCTCCGCCCGCAGGCGAAGTTCTGTGGCATTGCGCAGATCGCTCGCTTGGTCAGCCCCCCGAGCAGCGGCCAGCACATTGCCCTGGTTGCGGTTGAACAACGGAATAGGCATCGACAAGCCGAGCAAATTGACTCGTTCGCCAAGCCCTTCGTCGTATTGGCTGCCAACGCTGACGTTGATGTCGGGAATGCGTTGCGACTTTTCGAGCTCCAAGGAAGACTCGGCACGCCGGATTTGCATGCTGGCCAGCCGCACATCCGCTGTATCCGTTATGCGCGCGAGCATCTCAGCCTGCGATGGCAGGTACGGCAGGCGCTCAAGATCACCCTCGACATGCTCGAAGTTCGGCGTCTTTGCACCAGTTATGAGCGCCAGTTGCTTGTAGGCATTGCTTCGATTGAGGCGCGCGCGGTTCAGCTCTAGTTGAATTTCCGAGAGCTGCACCTGAGCACGCGAAATTTCGATTGGAGAAGCCTTGCCGGCTTTTACGCGCCCTTCGACCACCTGGAGTCCGCGACTGGCAAGGTCCAGCGACTGGGTGGAAAGCTGCAGTCCTTCCTGGGCACGCAGTGCTGAGTAAAAGGCCTGGATTACCTCTGCGCGCAGGGTATTTTTCTTACGCTCAAGGTCAATCGCTACAGCGTCCTGATTACGCTCAGAAACATCGATTCGCGCGCCACGCTTGCCGCCCAACTCAATTGACTGGGATACCTGAATGCTGGTGATGCGGGACTCACTGCGCGTGTCCTCAACGCTCCAGGACAACTCAGGATTGGGGATCAGCCCGGCTTGAGTACGAGCGCCTTCGGCAATGCCTGTATTCCACTGGGCTGCCGCGAACTCCGGGTTCTCTGTGAGCGCTTGCGCCAACGCATCTTCAATCGTTATTGATTGCCCTACTGATTCGGCAGCAATTGTTGTTACTGAGGCAATCAACAATGCAGCCAGCAGGCCTGAAAACATACAGAACTTACCTATGCCTACCCCATGACCGGCCATTGGTTTTACGTACACTTAAAAGCCCTCTGCGGCACTAGCGCTGCGTGGATAAACGAAGGCTTTACTACTTACTTAGCCCGTTTGATTAATCAATTATTGCCCGGAGAAAACAAGTAGAAGACCAATTACCTGAATAATGTAGTTCCTGATACCTATCAGCAAGGTGACTGTAACATTACAAATTCGTCATCAAGAGTTTTTTCTTGGAATTTTGCATTACCATACACGGAGATCCTGCCGTAGAGAGTGACAGCAATGCAGAAAAATGCTGTTACACAATACAGGAGGCCACTGCCGCTTATACCTATGCTGCTTCGCCGAAGCATGATAGCGCCAGGCTCAGCCTGGTCTGTAGTGCCCGCTGGGGCCTATGTCAATCTGTGCGAAGCAATACTTCATATTCATTTTATAGGTGAACCACATGCGAATCCTTGTAATTGAGGACGAGCCGAAAACTGCTGAGTATTTGCACCAAGGGCTCAGCGAAAGCGGATATGTTGTCGACTGCGCTTCCACGGGAGAGGATGGACTTCATCTTGCAAACCAACATGCATACGACTTGGTAATTCTTGATGTAAATCTCCCTGAAGTTGATGGTTGGACAGTCCTTGAACATCTGCGCAAAAAAAGCTCCACCCGCGTAATGATGGTCACTGCGAGAGGGCGGTTGGTTGATAAGGTTAGAGGATTAGATTCTGGGGCGGATGATTATCTGGTAAAGCCATTTGAGTTTCCAGAACTGCTCGCACGAGTCAGAACCTTAATGCGACGCAACGATCAAATGCCAACGCCAGAAATATTGAGAGTCGCTGATCTTGAGCTCGATCAAGGTCGACATCGCGCATTCCGTGGATCGCAACGTATAGATCTCACCACTAAAGAGTTCGCCTTATTGCATCTTTTGATGAGGCAAGCTGGCGTGGTATTGACACGCACTCAAATAATATCTCATGTGTGGGATATGAATTTTGACTGCGACACGAACGTGGTTGAGGTTTCAATGCGTCGGCTGCGGGCTAAGATCGACGATCCGTTTGAAATCAAGTTAATTCACACCCTCCGAGGCGTTGGCTATGTCTTGGAGGAGAGGTGATGAAGCCAACTAGCTTGTCCACACGGCTAGGTTTGACAGTCAGTCTCATGGGGGCTGGACTCGTAATATTATTAGCTGCTTTGGTTTTTTTATCGCTTTCGCTTGCCTTGGAAAAACAGGCGAAAATAAGTCTTAACAAGAAGATGGAGCAGATTCAACACATTTTAGTTACGGATATAGATAAAGAGCAGATTTACCTGAAGCCTCATGCGCTTCAAGATTTAGTGATGGGTCATGATAATTTGCACCTTACAATTTTTGACCAAGACCTGACAAAATCGCCGCTCTTAGATATCGGGTCGAAAGTTATAAATATAAATGCGTTGGACGTTGATCTCGGCGAAACCTTGGCGTATGTAAATTGGGTGGATGATGTCGGCAATCGTATCCTTACTGCATCGAAACGGATGCGGTCGCAGGGTGGGGAAAACGTATACGTTTTGCTTTCTACCGATCGTTCATATGATGAAGGGTTACTCAGGAGCTACCTCAGTGCGACTGCCATCGCTGTTCCTTTTCTGATCATTTTAATCGGCTTGGTAGCATGGTGGATAGTTCAAAGAGGTCTGTCGCCGCTCGAGCAGTTCAGTAGAATAGCGGCTTTGGTATCCGCGCAAGATCTCACTCACCGTATTTCAGTTGACAAACTGCCTCAAGAGCTTGGTGAGCTGGCACGCGCTATAAATTTTATGTTGCACAGGCTGAACAGTGATGTTCAACAGCTCTCTCAGTTCTCAGATGATTTGGCTCATGAGTTGAGATCCCCCATTACCAATTTGATGGGCAAAGCTCAAGTTACCCTTTCGAGGGAGAGACCGCCAGAGGAGTATAAAGCTGTTCTTGAGTCGTGCACAGAAGAGCTGGAGCGCGTGACTCGAATAGTTTCGGACATGTTGTTTCTGGCTCAAGTCAGTGATCCTGCTTCTCAAATTCAGTTTGAGAAAATATCTCTTCTGGATGAAGCCTTAAAAGTTGTCGATCTATTTAGTATTTCAGCGGATGAGAAGAAAATTTCTTTGAAGGTCGCTGGTAAAGGATGGGTGCTTGGCGATAGGATAATGGTTCAGCAAGCGATATCTAACCTTCTGTCTAACGCTATTAGACACAGTCCGCTCGCGAGCGAAATATTAATTTTAATTGAAGCCCATGCTGACACAACCTCGCTGTCTGTGAGCAATCCCGGCATTGGTATCCCTGCGCAGCATATTCCGCATTTATTTGAGCGCTTCTATAGGGTCGACCCTAGCCGAGCACGACAAGAAGGTGGTACTGGGTTGGGGTTAGCAATAGTTAGATCCATAATGAGCCTTCATCAAGGGTCTACAGAAGTGCGGAGTTTACCCGGCAGCATTACGGTATTTCGTCTTATCTTTCCAAAATGTACAAGTGAGTAATCGGGTCAGTAGTGCAATCCTGCATTGCTATTGAAATTCAGGCTTCAGGCAATGATGGGGTACAGAGCTCGCCTGTAGCCCGCTCGAATGGACAGGGCAAGAGAAGCATCCAGACCCATGAGAGAGTACAAGGCCGTCCATAAATGGCTGGCGGCAGGGCGGGTATGCTGATTTTTGGCGATAAAAACCTGCTCACATTGAAAAAGCCTCATCAATCGAGGCCTTTATTTACGCGCTATTACAGGAAGCTATACGTGTAGTTGAAGATTAGGCGAGTCTGGTCTTGGTCGGCAATACTTTCGCCGCTGCCACGGTAGGTACCGTGACGCACGGTGGCGCCGAAGCCCTTGAGCACGCCTTCCGGGAAGAGGTAGTCGACACGCATGTCGCGTTCCCACTCGGAGTAGTTGCCGTTGCCACTCTTGTTCTTGATGTCGTCGCCGCTCAGGTAGGCGATCGACGCCTTCAAGCCTGGCACGCCGAGGCGGGCGAAGTCATAGGAGTACTGGCCGAAGGTGGTGTTCTCACCGGCGCGGGCGAACTGATTGACCATGCTGTCGGTGAAAAGGTAAAAGCTGGAACCCCCGGCGCCTTCATTACGACCGTTTCCATCTACGACCCCACTTTGGTTCACCCAGACGAAGCCGCCATCATCACCCACTTGCTGGTGGCCCAGCAGGAATGCATGACCACCCAAGGTATAGGTGAACATGGCACTCCAGGTCTTGTTGTCGACCTCGTTCGCGTTCTTGGCAAAACCACCATTGTTGTCAAAGAAATAGCCGGTCTGGCCGTTCTTGCCATCAGAGCGACTGTCGAAGTAGCGTAAGTCAGTCTTGAACGATTGGTCGGTGCCGATCGGGAAGACATGAACCAGGCCCAGGAAGTTTTGCGTGTAGTAGTTTTCCAGGTTCGAGTAGTAGTACTGCAGGGTCAGGTCTTTGGTGACCTTCCAGTCTGCACCGCCAAAACGGAACTGGTTGCTGTCCTGCTGACCACCGGAGACTGCAAGGCCCGTACGGTTGCTCGAAGCACGGCCATAGGCGTGTTCAATCTGGCCGGCAGTGATGGTCAGGTTGTCGATTTCTTTGGAAGTAACGATGCCGCCATCAAAGGTCTGCGGCAGCAGTCGGCCGTCGTTGGCGACCAGGATCGGCAGGTTTGGTGCCAGGGCGCTGCCCAGGCGGCCTTCGGTCTTGGAGATGCGCGCCTTGACGTTGCCGCCGAAACGACTCCATTCATCTACAGCCGAGCCATCGGTATCGCTGGGAAAGAAGGTGTTGTTGTTTGGATGATGCCCCTTGCCGCCATCCAGGTGTATACCCCACAGCGCTTGAGCGTCAAAGCCGATACCGATGGTACCTGGCGTGAAGCCGGACACGTAATCGAGCTTGAAGCCCTGGGCCGATTCCTTCTGGTCGGGGCCAGTCTCACGGTTGTCAGCATTGAAATACATGGTTCGGGAACTGAGCGCGGCTTTGCTGTCCTCGAAAAAGCCGGCAGCGCCGGCTTGCTGGGTCAATACCCCAACGGCCACGGCAAGCGTCAAGCTGGATTTGTACATGTTCTGCTCCTCTGGTTTCTAATTCTTGTGTTCATAGGCGGGGGCTTGTGCGACCTGGCCGCTAATGCGCGTTTAGTGCTATAGCATCAGTCCTAAGTCAATCATCATTGGTGACCTCAAGAACTTGCTCTAGGGAGGCGCTGATTAATTTAGTTTTTCGCGCTCGAAGCTCCCCCGCAGGCCTTGATTTATCAGGGGGCATCAACTGGACTTCTGAATAAATCAGCGCTCCCTAGCACTGGTGTACTGAACGTTAATATTCTCATCGAGCTTTAAATATCCATCGCTCTTTCCAAGGTGATTGTGAAAGTGTTGAATTTCATAATCAGCGCATGAGGCCGTGGCCGGCACAGCACACAAATGCTCGCAGCATCAAATTATTTGAGCAGCCATTCAAACTAACAAAATATATCGGCTAGCCAGCGTAGAGATCACGCTCAGCGGTCAGACCCGGAGATGGCAGCCGAACCTCCCAAGCAAATACTTTAGGTGGGGTAAGCTAAATGTAACTATAAGCTACAGGCGGGAGGGACGGAAGTGATTTCAAAAAAAAAGCGCCCTAAAGGGCGCTAAAGATTCACCTCTTTCCAAAGGAGCACTAAGCTTCTAAAGGTGAATTTGGTTGAATCCAGCTCAATTTTTTGGTTTTTGCTCTTCTGCTAATTGATTGCTTGATTCAGTTTTTTTCTTCGCGACCTCGGAAGTCTTTGGTTGGTCAGGTTTCCCATGGATTTTTTCCTGATTGGCCCTAAATTCCTTCCAATATGCTTGAGACCGTTCAATGCCGTCTTCCGCCATTGCAGATGTAGAGCTGATGGCAACAACACCGATAAGGAATAGTTTAACTAGGTTCATATATGGCTACCTCTCATTTGTCCGGAGAACCAGACATGCTGCGTGCTACTTCTGGATTTGTTTGAAGTATAGAAAGATCAACCTAACACCACGATGAGTGAAAAATTACAATATTGACATGTTTGATGGGTTTTCGGGCAGTTCGGCCTGTGATGCGTGCACTGTTTTGATTCATCCGATGAGTGGTGAAACCACTCATCGGATACCGATGGGTTAAAGGAGAGCCAGCGGATATTCCACGATCAGGCGAACCTCGTCCAGGTCAGACTCAAACTGAGTTGCACGGGTGTTCATTTGGCGGATGCGGAAGGACATGTCCTTGATTGCCCCCGTTTGAACCACGTACTTCACTTCAATGTCACGCTCCCAACGCTTCTGATCTGTCAATGGGTTTCCATCGGCATCACGGCGCATGTAGACGGAGTTGGCGTTGGAATAGTCCGCATCTGTACCCTTGGCGTAGCGGGTCATGAACGTAAGCCCCGGTATGCCATAAGTCGCCATGTTCAAATCGTAGCGAACCATCCAGGAGCGTTCTTTCGGGGAGTTAAAGTCGCTGTATTGGATCGAGTTATCCAGGAAAATCGAGTCAGACTGACGTAGGTAATCGAAATCATCGTCACCATTGTTACGCTGATGGGACAGAGCAACACTATGTGCTCCCACTGCTATACCGACTCTGCCGCTCCAGATGTCGTTGTCAAACTCGCCTAGAAGTTTTTTGCCCTCGTCCACTGCTTTATAATAATTGAATCCACCGAAAATGCGGGCGTTATCCGAAAGTGGATAACTGATAGTAGTTGCTGCGTAGTACTGATTCCAGGCATCCTTGAGCTCGCTGGAGTACAGGCTAAACAGAACGTTGGTATTCAGATTGTAGTCGCCACCGAAGTATGCGATCCAAGGAGAGTCAACCGGGCCGGCATAAAAAGTGGCGAAACCGTCGTTCATGTCACTTGAGGTTGGTTGGCTCATTGCGTGCAAACGGCCACCCTGAACTGTAAGCCCTTCAATACTGGTGTTTTCTGCGGTCACACCGTGAAAGCTCTCGGGCAGCAATCGAGAGTCCCCCGCCGCTACTACCGGGTTCGAAGGGAACACATCCCCCACTTTTATAACAGTATCGAATGCGCGTACCTTTACGGCCCCACCAACTTTCGACCAATCATCGCGTGCTTCACCCTCACTGTTAACGGGAAGCACATCAAACGAACTACGACCACCATTACGACCGTTGCCAGTGTCCAGTTTAAGACCAATCATTGCAAAGGCGTCAACCCCAACTCCAACAGTACCTTGCGTAAAACCAGACTCGAACTTACCGATGATACCGTGCGCCCAAGCTTCAGAGTAACCATTTCCAGTTGCGCTGGACTGGCCATTGCGGTGATCACGGTTAAAGTAGAAGTTCCGATTCAGTACGTTGAGGCTGCTTCCCTCAATAAAACCCTCTGCTTTATCTTCTGCGAGGGCTGCGAGAGGACTCGAACTTACGATAGCCGCAAAAACTGCAAGGGATAGCTTCGACTTTTTATTCATTTTTTACTCCTTTGATTTTGGCAGCTATTAGTGTCTTTTTCGACCTACAGCTTTTTTTATAATCCTGCCCCACAGGGTATACACCGACCGTGGCGGCCGAACCCTATCCTTGCAATTCTCAGATAACAGGAAGGTGACTCGATGATTACAATTCTGTAATTATCAATAGCGGTTAATTTTTCAGTCTACGTGCGCCTGCCATCACCGAGCCCGGCTGGCGAGTAAGTTTACGCTTTTCAGCTCAAGGCCATTACCCGCCCAAAGCGGGTTCTGGGGGGTTATGTCTGGATGGGGGGTTCATGTGTCGGCTATAAGGCGCACTCCGATTCATCGAAGTGGCAAGGGGAAGGCATCTTTACAACAGTGTTAATGGTTGTCGCGAATGCGATGGTAAATGACGCTTTTGAAGTGGCTGTGTCAGTGATTTTTTAGAGTGGGGTTTGGGGAGCAATGAAACCGTGCTGTCGTTTTCAAAAGGCGAGTGCACGGAATGTCAAAAGTCGATAGCACTGTGGTTGGCCGCTGTTGGCCGATTCTGTTGAAAAAGTCGCCACGGCCTGGCCGCCCATGCATTGGGCAGTGAGAACGTCCATTTTGCATGCTGCTACGTCAAATCTGAGCCCTGAACATTCTGCGCAAAGCATGGATTTCAATCTCCGACGCGTACTTTTCTGCCGTGGAAACCGAAGCCGACTTTTTCAACAGAAATGGCCGATTGCCGCCAGTGACGTCAGGCCGGGGTCCCCTCCCAGAGAGGTCGTTCGGGTTAGCCACCAAATGAAAGCCGTTCAACTCCTAGCCCGCTAGCCTCGTGAAAATCCACCTACATCGACTTGATCGAAACCACTTCCACAAATCGGAATTTTTTCCTAGCCGCCCTAGTAGCTTCTTGCTCAGCTAGGAGGGTACTCAACGTATTGGCCTCATGGACCATCTCGTGCGTCTTGCCTTCAAATTCATTGCCCACCCGCAGCGTGACTCTCAGCCTGGGCGTGAATGCTTTCGAGACCTTCTTTTTCTCTGCCGCCTTCGCCGACTGCGTGATCACGATATCCGAGAGAGGCTTTTGCACTGGAGGCGCACTGCCCTGCGCAACTTGCTCGCCACCACCGAACAGCGCCCGGCGCATCTCTTCTTCAGTTAATTCTGGGTTCATGCCAATTCTCAGAGGGATGTTATGAGTAGCTAGTCCGATTCTATCAGCATGACGAATTTCTCCAGTAGCGAGTCCCCTCCCTTGGCGACCACGGCTGGAGGATTTAGGTTCGCTGTGTATCGATACGGCCACATGAGGCCGAACCACAGCTGACTGCGGCGACAGGCAGCAATCGGCCCAGGCTGTGTAAAAACGCATGTGTCGTTTTCAGAAGACGATTGCACGTAATGTCAGAAGCCGACTGCGCTACTGAGAATTTGAACGTTTAGCAGCACGCCTTCCTCAGCTCCGGCATCACCTTGGCAAACGTAGCCGGCAACTGCTCCAGGGAGGCGGGCCAGTTCCCATGCCTCGCCGGGCAGGGTCGCCACTCCTCGCTCGGTAATTCGTGGTGTGTCTGATTCCATGCTCAGACTTCAATACGGTGCACACGAGTATTGAGCATAAACGAGCTTGGTGCGGACGACTGCTGATACTGGGCTGTCAGGAGCCGCCTGCACAACAGCCGTCAAACCCAGTCAGTTGGTGCAATCGTCTTCTGAAAATGACAGGGGTGATCAGGCTCGGATGCCGCCCGCTTATCTGCGCGCGACATGAAACGCTGATAGCACTCCAGGCCACAGAAGTGCACGACATACTCGGAACCTTCCGGCGTCAGTGCGGCGTCAAGGGGAATGTCCTTGCAGCATTCGCAGCAACTGGAGGTATTGTTTGCGTTCATTGTGGGGTTCCTCCATCGTCCAAGAAAACCTAGCAACGCCCCGTGACTGAGCGTCGATCGACCTGCAGCCTCCCTTCCCAACTCGGCAGTGGTGGTCGGTCGCGCTGTGCTCCGAGCGGGTCACGGCCGCTTCCGAAAGGCCTGCAATGCCGCTCGCAGGAAGAGGATGAAGAGAACCGCCAGCACGAGCGCTGCGAGGCTCCAATGTTCGCTGACGAAGGCCCCGGCCGCAGTCCCTGATAGCAGCAATGCCAGCACAGGCAAATGGCAGGGGCAAGTGAGCGCGGCGAGCACACCCCACGTGTAGGCGCGCCAGCGGGGCATCTTGATTGATTCGGATTGGTTGGTGTTACGCATGGGTGTGACCTTCGATGGCGCGATGGGTCAGCCCGGCCAACTCCGAATTCACTGCGGCTAAAGCCGCCTGCCGTGTCGCGATTTGCCGGAGCAAGCGCTCGATACACCCGATCACATCGGTACTATCGTCCGCATCGAGCGCTCGACAGAGCCTCGCCAATTCGTCGAGCCCGATACCAGACTTGAAGGCGGCGCGCACGAAGCACAGCCGCGCGAGGGACCGCTCATCGAAAATACCGTAACCGCTTTCCGTGCGCCGCGCGGGATGCAGCAAGCCGCGCAGCACATAATCTCGGACTATATGGACACTGACGCCCGCGGCCTCGGCCAATCTGGATATGGAGTAGACATTCATCACCGACACTCCCGATCATCACCGCAAACTGGGGCACTCAGATATTTCCGTCCGGCTAGGCGCTCGGGTAGCCAGATGAGCAACGGTACGGTAGCCAGAGCCAGTAGCAGCCACAGCCTGGAGAGATGCTCGCCGTTTTGGTCAAACGCATAAGCCAGTAGCGCACTCAGCGCGAGCATCAGGAAGTAAGGCCCTGTGATGTAGCAGTGCAGGCGGCGACAGCGCGCGGCGTTGACCAGGCAGGCGCCGCCCATCACGACCAGCGCGGTGCTTGCTGCCAGGAACAACGCAGGGCGTCGATCCGCCAGAACAATTGCTATCGTCGCCACGACGGCAGGCAGCCCCCAGAAACTGACCACCTGCCAGGTCTTGCGTAGGCTGTCGCACCTACCGAGTTCGCCTGCCGTGTTGCTCATGCTTCAACCTCGCTCTCTCATTACCCTGCGCAGCAGGACAATTGTTTGACGTCCTTGTTAAAGGTCTGTGCGGCGAGTTTCAGGCCCTCGACCATCGTCAGGTAGGGGAACAACTGGTCAGCCAGTTCCTGCACGGTCATACGGTTGCGGATGGCGAGCACCGCCGTCTGGATCAGTTCACCCGCTTCGGCAGTCACCGCCTGCACGCCGAGCAATCGGCCGGAACCCGCTTCGGCGACCAGTTTGATAAAACCCCGCGTGTCGAAGTTGGCCAACGCGCGCGGCACGTTGTCCAAGGTCAAGGTGCGGCTGTCGGTTTCGATCCCCGCGTGGTGCGCTTCGGCTTCGCTGTAGCCGACGGTGGCCACTTGCGGATCGGTAAACACCACGGCCGGCATGACGTCGAGATTGAGCGTTGCCTCGCCGCCGGTCATGTTGATTGCCGCGCGGGTGCCAGCAGCAGCCGCCACATAGACGAACTGCGGCTGGTCGGTGCAGTCGCCGGCCGCATAGATATCCGCTGCGCTGGTGCGCATGCCCTGGTCGATCTGGATGCCACCGCGCTCGTCCAGCTTCACGCCGGCGCCGTCCAGATTCATGCCCTGGGTGTTCGGCAAGCGCCCGGTGGCAATGAGCAGTTGGTCGGCACGTAACTCACCATGGTTGGTGGTCAGTACGAACTCCCCGTTGGCGTGGGACACCTGGCTGGCTTGCGTTTGCTCCAGCACTTCGATGTCCTCCATACGGAAGGCCTCCGTCACCGCCGCGCCGATGGCCGGGTCTTCGCGGAAGAACATCGCACTGCGTGCCAGGATCGTGACCTCGCTACCCAGCCGGGCGAAGGCCTGCGCCAGTTCCACCGCCACTACGGAGGCGCCGATCACGGCGAGCCGCTTAGGGATTGTGTCGCTCGCCAGCGCCTCGTCTGAGGTCCAGTACGGCGTGTCTTTCAGCCCTGGAATCGGCGGAACGGCCGCGCTTGCGCCGGTGGCAACCAGGCAACGGTCGAAGGCTACGATGCGCTCGCCACCCTCGGCCAGTTCCACGCTGAGCGTGTGGCCGTCCTGGAAACGGGCGGTGCCACGCAGCACGCTGATGGCCGGGGTGCTCTCCAGAATGCCTTCGTACTTGGCGTGGCGCAGTTCGTCGACACGACCCTGTTGCTGGGCGAGCAACCGCTCGCGCAGGACGGTCAGGCTCGTGGTGGACAGTCCGGCGTCGAACGGGCTCTCGCGGCGCAGATGGGCCACATGCGCGGCGCGAATCATGATCTTGGAGGGCACGCAGCCAACGTTGACGCAGGTGCCGCCGATGATGCCGCGCTCGATCAGGGTGACGCGCGCACCGCCTTCCACCGCCTTGAGCGCGGCCGCCATGGCGGCGCCACCACTGCCGATGACCGCTACGTGGAGCCTGTCACCTTCTTTCCCGACGTCAGTGTTACCGCTCAGCCAGCCCCGTGCCTTGTCGAGCAGGCCGGGACGGACTGGTGCCGTGGCATCTTCGAACGCCGCTCGATACCCCAGGGCCTCGACGGCGGCCTGCATTTGTTCACGACTTACGCCATCGTCGACCTTCAGTTCGGCCTTCCCGCTGGCGTAGGAAACATCCGCCCGATGCACGCCGGGGATCTTCTCCAAGGCCTCTTTCACATGCTCGACACAGGAAGCGCAGGTCATGCCGACGATTTGTAGTTTGGTCATAGTGTTATTCCTTCATTTTGACGGCGTCGGACAGGACGTCGGGGAGCAACGGCGGTGGGCGGGCGACACGAGATCCCAGATGGACACCCCAAACATGAGGGCTAGGCCGATATAGAGCAGCCAGCCGCTCCGCCAGCCGTGAGCCAGCATCAAATACACCGCTATCAGCACCAGGGCCGGGCCGATCAGGCTGAGCGCAGCCCGTCGCCACTGCCGGTGACTGAACCCGCCGAGGACATTGACGACCAGGGCCAGCCCGGCAAATAACGGCAACAGCGTGGTGATGAACAGTTCTTCCCACTGGCTCAAAAAGCCCAGACCGATCGCAGCCCCCAGGCTAGCAAGGGCGGGGAAACACGAGGCGCAGCCTATGGCGGAAACCAGCACGCCGACGGAACCGGCTTTGTCACCGATCCGCGTGAACAGATTGAAAGGATTTTCCATCGGAATGCCCGCCTATTGCTTGACGCTGGACGGGTAGCCGGCGTCCTCGGTCGCCTTGGTCAGCGCCTGGGCATTGGTCTTGACATCATCAAAGGTGACGGTGGCCTCGCGGTTCTCGAAACTCACCTCAGCCTTGGTCACGCCCTCGACCTTGGTCAACGCCGTCTTCACCGTAATCGGGCAGGCGGCGCAGGTCATGCCCGGCACCGACAGGGTGACGGTCTGTGTGGCCGCCCAGACAGGTGTGGCGACCAGGCTGGCGAGGGCTAAGGATGCGAGCAGTTTTCTCATGATGAACTCCTGATCAGTAGAACAAGGGAAGGATGTAAGGGAAGCCGAGCGCGACTAGCGCCAATGCCGCCACCAGCCAGAACAGCAGCTTGTAGGAGGTACGTACCTGAGGGATGGCACAGGCCTCGCCCGGCTTACAAACTTGTTGCGGTCGAAAGATGCGCCGGTAGGCAAAAAACAGCGCGATTAACGCCGCGCCGATAAAGAGCGGGCGGTAAGGTTCCAGCACGGTCAGGTTGCCGATCCAGGCCCCGCTGAATCCCAGGGTGATCAGAACCAACGGCCCAAGACAGCAAGTCGAGGCGAGAATCGCTGCAAGCCCCCCAGCGACAAGAGGGGCGCGCCCGTTTGATGGTTCAGACATGCATTTCTCCTTTCGAGCATTTGATCGATGGTTTAAGGTTAATCCCGTAGTCATGTACGGAATCAAGCGCTATGAAAAACAATTTGGAAAGCCTGACCATCGGCGCTTTCGCCAAGGCGGCCGGGGTCAACGTGGAAACCATCCGGTTCTATCAACGCAAGGCGCTGTTACCCGAACCGGACAAGCCCTACGGCAGCATTCGCCGCTACGGCGAGGCGGATGTCGCCCGGGTGAAATTCGTAAAGTCCGCGCAACGGCTGGGCTTTAGCCTCGAAGAAGTGGCCGGGCTATTGAGGCTGGATGACGGCGCTCACTGTGATGAAGCGCGCGTGCTCGCCGAGCAGAAGCTCGAGGACGTGCGTGGCAAGCTCGCGGATCTGCGACGGATCGAGTCAGTTTTGGTGCAACTGGTTCACGACTGTTGTGCGAGCCACGGGACGGTTTCCTGTCCGCTAATCGTTTCGCTGCATGGGTAAAACGCTCTGCGCTGGCCAGTGGTTGTGAAGGGAGCCAGCGGACAAGGTCTACGGCTGCCGCGGCTGTGAAGCCGCACCGGTCACCGAAAAGAGAATGGCCAGTCCTAGCATCCTGGCGATGCTGTTGACCACCAAATACGTCGATGGTCTGCCGCTGCACCGCTTCGAAAAAATCCTCGGTCGTCACGGCGTCGATATCCCCCGCCAAACCCTGGCGCGCTGGGTGATCCAGTGCGGCGAGCACCTGCAACCGCTGCTGAATCTGATGGAGGTGTCTACGAAAACAGCCCGGCGTGCCGCGTCGGCACGAAGGCCGTATTGCGGTGCAAACCAGCGATACGCGTTGGTGCTCGGACGGCTTTGAGGGAGAAAACTCTCCAGTAAAACAGAAATTCAGACGACCTCAGGTCGCACGGTTCCATTGCTCCCCAAACCCCAAAGTGTACTTAAGCCCTACCATCTTCTCTCAGCGCCATAGTCTAGGTTCTCTTCAACTCCATTTCCTGCTTGATTCCGTACTTAACTACGGAGTTATAGTCGGCTCGTGGGTCGAAAACCCGAGAGGAGATTGCTGTTATGAAACACCTAAGACTGCTGCTGATAGTGAGTGCGACTCTGCTGTCATCCACCGTATGGGCCGAGGGCAGTTCCGATCGCCTGTATGGCAAGATGATCCAGGCCAACGAGCAATCCATGCGCGAATACGCTAGCGCCCAAGGCAAGAACTCGCCAGAAGTCACTCACTACCGCTATGGCATGAAGCTCGACATCGCCAAGGTCATTCACGTCACGTCGACCAATGGCAGCTGCGGCGTGATGCCTGCGCAAATGACCTACGAGGATTCGAGCGGAAACCTGAATATTCTGGAGTACCGCGTATCAGGAACGAACTGCAGCAGCGAGAACTGAGCATTGATGACGCGTTGCTGACGGAAAAGTAATTTTCAAGTCACCCTGACGTTATTTTGCATGTGGAAGTATGTCGGTAGCGCACCCGGCTATGCCCGGCGCGCTTCGGCATATAGACAACCTCACATTGAAAAAAACTGCCAAAACATCAAGAGCGTTTTATGAACAACAAGGCCCTGTTGGGACTTTCTCTGATCGCCTTGAGCATCAGCGCTGCGCAGGCTGCAATGGCCGCCGAGGAAAAAGGCGAGGGATTCATCGAAGGCAGCAGCCTGAGCATCCTCAATCGAAATTTCTACTTCAACCGTGATTTTCGCAAAGACCAGTCCAGTGGTACAGGAAACGGCTACTCGGAAGAATGGGCCCACGGAGTCATAGGCCGATTCGAGTCGGGCTCGGCCAGGCCGAGGACAATTACTCCAAGCTCGGCGGCGCCGTTTCCTGGACACTGAAATGTCTTCCCTGTCACGCCTGTCGTGCAGTACGGCGATTCGCGACTGCTGCAGGAAAGCTTCCGCGGCGTCATCGCATCCAACATCAGTGTCGAGGGCTTGGTGCTACAGGGCGGACGGCTGCACGCGATGAGCCAACCCAACTCCAGCAGCATGCGGGATGACTTTGCACCCTTCTATGCAGGCGAAGTCAACTCTCCGTGGATCGCCTACTTCGGCGGTAATTACACACCCAACGACAACCTTGGCTTCAGCCTTTACACCAGTCGTATCAAGGATGCCTGGAACCAATACTACGCCGGCACTACGTGAATGCGTCAGCCCATTTGAACGCGATGGTTTATCAGAGTAAGAGCCGACGAGGGAAAAGCCTTGATTGGCCTCAGCGCGTCAAAGTTATGCAGCAGTTTATTCACGGGAAGATGGGATTTGACGTTGAGTATGCCATGACACCTCAATTTGAACTTAGGTCTGACCTTAAGGACATCCCACCTGAGTTTGTCATAGATTTCGAGCGTGCCTCTGCACTTCGAACCTGGGGTTGGGAATGTATTCTTGAAGGGCGTTCAGAATGCTTCCCTCCGGTTGATTTACTCCTGTAAGCCCATTCACTCTATAACTCACTGAATTAGAACATTTTTCGGCGCCTTCAAATTTGAACTGATGACTCCGTCGACAGACCAGCCTCAATCCTCTTTTCGCGGTCCCGTCCAGCAATCACATTGATGCTTGACCTTGCCGCAGTGGCAAGGTCCAACCTTATAACAGATAGGTCCCTCAGGAGGTGGGTGATGGCCAGCCTATTCCCCCATACCACTACCGCCACATTCAGTCCTGTCCAGCAATGGACGCTCGGCGTAGCGGGAATGACCTGTGCTTCCTGTGTAGCACGTGTCGAAAAAGCATTAGCCCGAATACCCGGTGTTTCTTCTGCGAGCGTCAACTTGGTCAGCGAAACGGCAACCGTCGAAGTTGATGCCAATACAGCGCTGACACCGCTGCTCCAGGCCATAGCAGACGCGGGCTACCGCGTGAAAGAAGACGAACTGGTCCTGGCCATCGACGGCATGACTTGCGCCTCGTGCGTCGGGCGCGTCGAAAAAGCCCTGCTGAAAGTACCGGGCGTACAATCGGCCACGGTGAATCTGGCCAGTGAAGTGGCCAGGGTCCGGGCGGTGTCCGGCGTAGTGTCGCTGTCAGTGTTGATGCAAGCGGTGGCAACTGCAGGCTACGAGGCCAGCATTCCGGCTGCCGAGGTGTCCACTGGTACGCCGCGTCGCCGTGACGGGTGGCCGGTAGTTGTGGCCGCCGTGCTGTCCTTACCGTTGATGATACAGATGCTCGCCGCATTGTTGGGCGCACGGTGGAGCCTACCAGGCTGGGTGCAACTGCTATTGGCCACGCCTGTTCAGTTCTGGCTGGGTGCGCGTTTCTATAGGGCGGGCTGGCGAGCATTGCGTGTAGGCAGCGGCAATATGGACTTATTGGTGGCGCTCGGTACCAGCGCGAGCTACGGGCTGTCGGTCTATCTTCTGGCGGCGTATTCCGGCCCCGGCGTCCCGCACCTCTATTTCGAGGCTTCCGCAGTGGTGATTACCCTGGTCTTGCTCGGCAAGTGGCTGGAAGCGCGTGCCAAGCATCACACTGCGGACGCTATCCGTGCGTTACAAGCGCTACGACCGGACATCGCTCGCGTGCAACGCGACGGGATGGAGTACGAGGTTCCAGCCAGCTCACTGATCGTCGGAGACCTGGTGGTAGTGCGGCCGGGCGAGCGAGTGCCAGCGGATGGCGTGGTGCATGAAGGGCGAAGCCATCTCGACGAGTCGCTGCTGACCGGTGAGAGTCTGCCAGTGGAGAAAGGTGAAGGCGATCCAGTGACTGGTGGCGCAATCAATGGCGAAGGTCTGCTACTGATCATGACCTCGGCGGTAGGCGCGGAAAGCACCCTGTCCCGAATCATTCGACTGGTCGAAAACGCCCAGGCGACCAAGGCGCCGATCCAGCGCCTGGTTGATCGGATCAGTGCCGTCTTCGTACCGGTGGTGCTTGTGGTCGCGGCCCTGAGCTTGCTAATTGGCTGGTGGCTGACCGGCGAGGTGGCCGGCCCGCTGATTAACGCGGTTGCGGTATTGGTGATCGCATGCCCTTGTGCGTTGGGCCTCGCTACACCGACCGTGATCATGGCCGGTACCGGGGTCGGCGCGCGCCACGGCATTCTGATCAAGGATGCGCAAGCCTTGGAGATTGCGCATCGGGTGAGCGTAGTGGTCTTCGACAAGACCGGCACGCTGACACTGGGCAAACCCCAGGTCACGGCGCTGGAAGCGAAGGATGGGAACAGTGTGTACTTACTGCAACTAGCGGCGTCAGCTCAGACCGGAAGTGAGCACCTACTGGCCCAAGCCCTACTGGACAGAGCCCAGCAAGAAGGCATGACGTTACTACCGGCATCCAGGGTCACGGCCTTGCCAGGGCGAGGTTTGGCGGCCTCAGTGGCAGGCCACGATCTGCGGCTGGGTAGCTCACAGCTGATGCGGGAGATTGGTGTGGACCTGTCGCCGCTAGCCGTTCGCGCAGCGGCATTGGCCGAGGCTGGCAACACCGTGTCCTGGCTTGCAGATCTATCCAAGCGACCACAGTTGTTAGGCCTGATTGCCTTCGGTGATGAGCTAAAACCCTCCGCCCGGTTAGCCGTGGCCAGGTTGAAAGCGCTGGGTATCCGTACCGTGATGATTACTGGCGACAACCTTGGAGCCGCCAGCAGCGTGGCCAGGCTACTCGGCCTCGACGAGGTACGCGCCGAGGTGCTGCCCGGTGACAAAGCAGCGGCGGTACGGGCACTGAAGGTCAACAGCGTAGTTGTGGCGATGGTTGGCGACGGCATCAACGACGCGCCGGCACTGGCGGCGGCCGATGTCGGCATCGCGATGTCGACCGGTACCGACGTGGCGATGCACACCGCGGGTATCACCCTGATGCGCGGCGACCCGGCGCTAGTGGCGGATGCCTTGATGCTGTCCCGTCACACCTATGGGCGGATTTTGAAGAGTCTGTTCTGGGCCTTCATCTATAACCTGATCGGTATTCCGCTGGCGGCGATAGGGCTGTTGAGTCCAGTGGTGGCTGGCGCGGCAATGGCGCTGTCCAGTGTCTCCGTGGTGACTTACGCCTTGCTGCTGAAGCGTTGGCAGCCAGCACATCGAGAATCGAGTTGATTCGGCGGTTCAGCGAACGGGAGGAACTAATGAACATTGGTGAGGTGGCAAGTGTCAGCGGCTTGTCCACTCGAATGATCCGCTACTACGAGCGCATTGACCTGATCCCGCAGCCACAGCGCACATTGTCTGGTTATCGCGTTTACTGCGAACGCGATGTACACATTTTACGTTTCATCCACCATGCGCGAGATCTGGGGATGCCGATCGAACGGGTTCGTGCCTTGTTGGCGTTATGGCTGGACCGCAATCGTCCTGACGACGAGGTTCAGGCCATTGCGCTGAGTAACATCGACGCGCTGAATGCGCGTATTACCACGCTTCAGATCATGCGCGAGGCCCTGTCGTATCTGGCTGAGCAACCACCTGGGCCGGCTCTGGATGAGCTTCCTCCCACGACAAGCCCAAAAGGAGAGCATCATGATTCGTAATAATCCCAACATGGTCCGGCTGGGTGTCAGTGCAGCCATTGTCTTGGCAGTTGCCTATGTCTTGTTCCCGGCTTTCCAAACCTGGATCGTGGCGGCCGCGCCACTCTTGCTGTTGCTGCTTTGTCCGCTAATGATGGTGTTTTGTATGCGTGGTATGCACAAAAATGCGCCGACTACCGAGGACACGCAGAAGCTCAAACCGACCAAGCGTGACCCGGACGATAGGCCGTAAGCAGTAACCACTTTCCACGCTTAGGGAGTTGGGCTTAGTTGTTCAGCGATATCCGCGTGAGTGGCGTGATTCGCTCGGTGGTGCCGGACAACTACCGATCTACACCCCACTGGGGAGCCAGATCACCCTTGGCACGGTGGCGAAGATCAAGGTCAGCGACGGTCCGCCGATGCTCAAGAGCGAGAATGCACGGCCTTCTGGCTGGGTCTATATCGATGTGCGGGGGCGGGATATTGCCTCGGTGGTCGCCGACTTGCGCCGTGTCGTCAGTGAGCAGGTCAAGTTGCAGCCAGGGATGCCGGAATGACAAAGAGAGAAAGCAAGGGAGCAGTGACCATGCCGCCGACCATGGGCGCGGCGATGCGGCTCATGACCTCGCTACCGGTGCCGCTGCCCCAAAGGATCGGCAACAGGCCGGCGATGATCACCGCCACGGTCATCGCTTTGGGTCGCACGCGCAGCACTGCGCCTTCGCGAATGTATCCACCACCCCTCAAGGAAAAGTCGTATGAAACTGACCCTGATCGCCGTTGCAAGCGCCGTTGTCGCACTGTCTCTTTCCACCCAGGCAGGTGAAAGGCTGGCGGCCCTACGGGGTAATGACGAGTTGATTGCTCCACCATCCTCCTGTTTGGCTCCTTTGGTTTGGAGGATGGTTTCAGGCGCCTGAGTTAGGCGCCTTTTTTCGGTCAACAAGTATCCTCTGTGATCCGTTTGTAGTGACGTGTTCATCACGTAGGCTCAGAGGACACGAGGTTATTGCTGATAAGCAAAGAGCAGTGAATGGATGAACTCCCGCCAATTCCGCAACCGTGGGAACAACATGGGCACCCGCTGCCGATAGGTCTGATACTCCTCGCCAAAACGTTCGGTCAAGGCCGACTCCTCCCGCTTCGCTAGACGGACATAAGCCCAGACGATCAGGGGAAACAACAATAACGTGATCACCGTCGGCCAGTGAATGACCTGTCCAAAGACCGCTAGCATGATCCCAGTGTATTGCGGGTGGCGGACCACACCGTAGATACCCTGTGTCGCCAGCTTCCCCTCCAGACTTGTGCGGTAAACCTGAACCCAGCCCCGGATCAACAGAGCCAGGCCGACCACGATAAACACGCCGCCCAACATCATTTCCAGCATGGCTCCAGTAGCACCGTAGCCCAGCATTGTTGCCCAGAGATGGCCCGAGAATCCGGTCAGTGGGAGATCGATTCCCTGGAAACCCGTCAGCAGGTAAATAGTCAGAGGAAAGCCGTACATCTCGGCATATAACGCGATGATGAACCCTTGCACTAAACCTGCGCCCATCCAGTCACGCCAACTGCGTGGAGCGACGAAATGGTAGAGGCCCCAGGATACAATGAGCACCATGATCAGCACCCACCCCCAGTGCCCATAGTGCATGGTGAAGTCACTCATGGCCGGACGCCTCCTTTGCCTGCCGCAATGAAATGGCATCTCACGCTTAGCCTGGGGAATCGGGGTGGCGACCCTACAAACAGCGTCGCCACCCACGGAGCAATAGTTCGCTCCAGGCGAGGGACGGAGACGGCCGACGTGAACCAGATCGCTATTGTGCCTTGCTATCGCCCTTCGAGGACTCCATGCCCATGTGTTGGCTCATGTTCTCCATCATGGCATTGCAGTTTTTCATCATCTTGGACATTTCCTGCATGTCCATCATCGGCATATGGTTGCCGTCCATCATGTGCATGTCTTCACCCTTTTTTGTCTCGGCACTGCTTTGGGCGGGGGCTTTGGCCTGTTCGGCAAATACCGTGGCAACAGTTCCAAGGGCTATGAAGGTAGCAAGGGCGGTGTAGGTAATGGCGTTACGCATGGCGGCTTTCCTCATCTACGACCTTGGTTTCTGGCACGCCCCGGCAGCAGGCTACAGAATTGCCAGAAGGTAAGGACGGCGGCAGCTGTAAAGGGGCGTGCTTGGTTACGAATAACCTCTGGCCGTCCCTATTAAAATCATGGACCTTGCCGCAGGGGTAAGGTCAAGCGTCGTTTTGCTCATCCCCAGCTCAATAGCAGTGAGCCGTTTAGCTGAAGCGCCCAATAGAATTTGCTACTTTCTCAGTCGCCTAGGTGTTCAACAGAGTCGCCGGAAGCGGGCGTACGAGCAGAATCGCTGGGCTACTCATGAGGTGAATGAACGGTTGCCGCTCGACCTCGAAAATCTGTTAAGGCAGCAATAGGCGCACAGATCAGCGAAAGGCTTCCAGCCATGCTGTGTATTGAAGAGTTGATTGCTCCACTGTCCTCCTGTTTGGCTCCTTTGGTTTGGAGGATGGTTTCAGGTGCCTGAGGTAGGCGCCTTTTTCGGTCAACAAGTCTTCGGCTTCATCGCTCTGGACTCTGCGAGCTGGCTTGACAGCACCGCGTTGTCTTGCACGAGAAGCTGCTTTTCTGTGGCCAACTGGCTCAATTGGCTTTCAGTTTGGCTTAAGCGTTCCGCCAGCAGGCTTCGCTCCCGTTCATTGACGGCCAAGTGCGTCCGCGTCTCAGCCAAACGCTGCTCACCTTGGCCATGGCGCTGCTCCAGTGCCTGATTCGACTGTTGCAAGTCGGTGAATTGAAGTAGGACGTGTTCATGCGCAATCTGACTCTGCGCGAGCGTCGCTTGCGTCGTGAGCAGGGTGCCCTGTAGACGATCATGGTCCTGCACCAGGCGTTGTTCCTGCGCCTGCAGTTCTCCCAGGCGGGTTTGCTGCGCGAGCAGACGCTGCCGGAGCGCTGCCAGTTCGTGTTCCAGGCGCTGCTGGCGTTGCTCAGTGGCCTGGCGCTCGTCGCTGCGTTGTTGCGCGACCGATGCCTGGTAATGTTCAAACTGCTCCCGCGCGTGTTGCAGTTGCCGGGTCAGTGCGGCCGCCTCGGCAGCGCGGTCAGCCAGACGTTGTTCGAGCCCGAGCTTTTCACTGCCCAGGCTGGCCAGGGCGATCTCCTGACGCTGCAGGGTTTCAGCCAGCCCCTGGCTGCGCGTAGTGGCTACGGCAAGCGCCTGGGCCTGCTGTTCCTGAACGCTGAGCAAGGCGTCGCGCTCGACGAATGCCTGCTGCAACTGTTCCTGCAACGCGGCGGCCTCTGCCTGGTGAGCCGCTACGGCCTGCTGGAGTTGGACGGCCGCCTCCGCCTGAACTTTTTCATACAGTCCTTTCAGCGCCAGGACCAGCTCCGCGGGCAATCCCAGTTCGGCCTGGGCCAGCGTGCCGGGGTGCGCGGCTTTCCAACGCTTTAACAACGGCGCCAGCGTGCTTTTGCTGCCAGTCCCACCCAGGGCGACGCGGATGCGGTCGATCGTCGGGTTGTGGCCCTCGGCCACGAGCCGAGCGGCGGCATGGGCAACATGCACATAGAGGACGCCGGAACGGGCCATGACCACCTCGGATTTTTTCGTACCGTATTATGGAAAACGTAATACCTCGATTTAAGTACAGAATAGTTCAGCCGACTGAGACCGCCAGTTAACCCACGATAAGCCTGGTTATCGTGAGTTAAGTCATCGCGATCGAGGGTTGTGTCTATAATCTGCGGTACACATGGCCTAAACGGGCGCTTCGTGATGACAGCCGGCAATAATGACGAAAACCTCCCCTCCAGTCGGCAAGAAGAACCGACGGTGCTTGCGCGTACCCCCGGTACGTTCACCACCCCTGCACAGTTGGCCCAACAACACCAACGCTTTCTCGCGGCGGCGACCGCCGACAACACCCGGCGTACCTACCGCTCGGCCATCCGCCACTTCCTCGCCTGGGGTGGCGTGCTGCCATGCGATGAAACGGCGGTGATTCGTTACCTGCTGTCCTTTGCGGACGTGCAGAACCCACGCACCCTGGCTCTGCGCCTTACAGCGCTAGCGCAATGGCACCGCTATCAGGGTTTTCTTGATCCGGCCGCCACCGCCACCGTACGCAAGACCTTGCGCGGTATTGAGCGGGTGCATGGGCGTCCGCGACAAAAAGCCAAGGCCTTACTGCTGGAGGATCTTGAACGCATCGTGTCGCACCTGGACACACTCGAAGGGATCGCCGCCCGGCGTGACAGCGCGTTGCTACAGGTGGGGTACTTCGGCGCGTTCCGGCGCAGCGAATTGGTCACGCTGGAGGTGGAAAATCTACAGTGGGAGCGGGAGGGACTGCAGATCACGCTGCCGCGCTCCAAAACCGATCAGGGTGGAGAAGGACTGAATAAGGCAATCCCGTACGGCGACAGCGTCTGCTGCCCAGCGAAGGCATTACGGTACTGGCTGGATGTCGCTCAGATCGAACAGGGGCCGCTGTTCCGGCGCATCAGCCGCTGGGGCAGCGTCGGCGAGGTGGCGCTGCACGAGGGTAGCGTGAATACCATCCTGGCGGCCCGTGCCCAAGCCGCAGGGCTCTCGTATGTGCCCGAACTGAGCAGTCACAGTCTGCGTCGTGGACTGGCCACCAGTGCGCATAGGGCTGGGGCGGACTTTCTGGAAATTAAACGTCAGGGAGGCTGGCGGCACGACGGCACCGTCCACGGCTATATCGAAGAGGCTAGAGCCTTCGAGGAGAATGCGGCGGGCTCGTTATTACGACGAAAACCGTAAGGCTGGTTAGAATCCCAGGCGGCCACCCTCTAATCTCGACCTTCCTTCCACAGCACATGAGTAGTTCCCTTAAAAACAGTTACTTACGGAACGAATGTCCTAATTTTTGGCTTATCTCGGCACGCCCCCGGGTACTGGAAACGCAGGGTTACGTCGAACGTCTTGCAATCATGATGCGCTGCCTGTTCGGCGGGTACGTGCACCACCGCGGCTATCAAAGGTTCAGGTTCACCGGCCAACAGTGCTTCCAGTGCTTCAGCAGTGTCTCGGTAGGTTGGCTCATTGTCGTAGCCGTTGAGGTAGGCATAGAACTTGCCGTTGTTCAGTTGACCGATCGCCGGGTGCATTTTGCGCTTTCCTTATCAATTGGGCCTTCGATGGCCGCGACCTACCCCAACCGGCTAGCTGGATTCGACGCGCTTTGGCTGCATTCATTGAAGCCACCACCTGAAAATAGAGTGCCAGCTCATTTCGGCGATTCAAGGGCAGGATCGCCGCTCGTACCTATAAAACGTACAAGCAGTACGTCCGTAGCTCATAAAGCCGCGAAAAATCCCCCTCAAACCCCCGAATTTAGCGCCGTACCCCACTTTCCGTAATTGTTCCACGGGGCAATTTTGCATCGATTTAACCGGGGGTATGACCCAACATTTTCAGCAACATCCCCCCGAAAACACCCCTCCCCCAGCCGTGGAACATCTGCTGCGTACGCTAGAAATGGAGCAGGTTTCCATTTCCTCAGATAATCCCAATTATCTGAAATAAACACCTATTTACGTACGTATTCGAATCACATACCATACTGATACTTATTGTACGTTTTCAGCTAAATATGCGAACAACACAGCAGCTCCTGTGGTCGCGCCTACGCCACGATCCGCACTGAAGCCACCCAACCGGGTGACTAAGGCTGGAATCGTCGCTCCTGCGCGATCCTAGAGGCTCGCTCATGAACGACAAACGGCAGCAAACTCGCTGAACAGGCAAAAACCGGCCCTGCGGTCCAGGTCAATTCGACCGGCTGCGGCCAAAAATGGACAAGCGCTGGCAGCAAGGGATTACCCCACTTCACGGCTGGTACGACACCGAGCGGCACCGACACGGAGGACAACACGATGAATCTCAACCCAATGGGCATCACCCAGACCCGCGCACGCCTAGTCCAAACCCCGGACTGGGACAAGATGTCGGCCTACACGCGCACGTTGGTGTGCTGCCGCGAACTGACCCGCTGTGGCTATGCGTTGCCGGGATGGAACGTATTGCGCGAGATCATCGAGAAAGGGTCAGCGGGTGACATCAGCCGAGGGAAGACCGACTACCAAGCGGAACTGGCCACCCAGGTCAGCCATGCGGAAGCAGAAAGCGTCGGGCTCAACCTGGACCTGCCAACCAGTATCTCGGCGTTGTTTGAACAGCTTTGGCACAAAGCGGTGAAGGAAGCCGGTCTGGCGTTCGGCATCCGTAAGGCAGAGATCGAGCGCGAGTTAGAAGCGAACCAGGTGGTGATGGAGAATGAGCGCGCCAATGCGCAGCAGGCCATGGAGCAATCCAACAGGCTCAGCTTGGAAATCCATACGCTGAAGCAACAGTTACAAGATGCTCTCCGGCAATGCACTGTCCTTCAGGCGGAAAAAGATCAGACCGAGAAATTGGTATCGGAAGGCCATGAAGCGGTCAGATTCCAAACTGAACGAGCAGACCTGATTCATGCCAACGCGCAAAAAGAAATCAAAGACGCGGTGGAACGACTGGAAGGTGTAGAGAATCACTGTTTGCGTGAAATTGAACGAGCGCGAGTAGAAGCGAAAGCACTTGTTGACGAAGGAACAGCAGCATCGACAAGAACCATCGAGAGCTTGAAAAAGCGGATCGATGATTTGAAACAACAAAATGCCCTTCTCTCAGAGAATGCGACAGAAAGTCGAATCAATGCCGACTTCTACCGAAGCAGATATCAAGAACTTCATGACTCCGCGACTGCTCAACAAGCGACTCGCCAGGACAATGGGATCAAGTCCACCCTTAAAACTATCAGGGCAAACCGGGACATCAGGAAACAGCGGACCGTTCACGCTGCACCCGCACCGTTAAAAAGCACTACTAAGAAAAAGCCGTAAATTTTAAAAAAGTTATCGACACGGCAAGAACAACAGAAATAGAATTAGTTTATCTTCTCTATACATGGAGCACCTAGCATGTCCCTGATCAATGAATACCGCGCTACTGAAGAAGCAATCAAAGAGTTGCAATCCCGTTTGGCTAATCTGCAAACTGATGACCGCCTGCAAACCGAACTGCAATTCGAAGAAAAGCTGCGCACTCTCATGGGTGAGTACAGCAAGTCGCTGCGCGACATCATCGCGATCCTCGACCCACAGAAGCTGAGCACCGTTAAAGCCGCCGCAAGCAGCTCCGCAGGTACTCGACGAGCGCGCAAGGTTAAGACCTACAAAAACCCGCTGACCGGCGAAACCATCCAGACCAAAGGCGGCAACCACAAGCAGCTGAAAGAGTGGAAAGCCGAGTATGGCAATGACGAGGTTGAGTCTTGGCTTCAGGCTGACTGATTCAGCACAAGTAAAAAAAAGGCCGCTCATGAAGCGCAATGCTGTTCACTTAAGGATTGTTGACTAATCCTTGAACAGCTGGAGAATCCGGAGTCCGATAAGGATTCCGGATTTTTTATGTCTGTTGCACAGGATTTGAGCACCGTTTTGGAAACCGCT
>NZ_JAAAMT010000010.1 GCF_009905435.1 Pseudomonas sp. R5(2019) | reverse complement strand
CGCCCCATCGCGGCCAGGTCCGCTCCTACAAGTCCGCGCGGTTCGTGTAGGAGCGGACCTGGCCGCGATGGGGCGCGAAGCGGCCCCAAAATCGTAGATTCAATCCACACCATGCCGACGCAACGCCCATTCCACATGCTCGCGCACCAGCTCTGACGGGTAATCCCGGCGCGCCTTCAACGCCTCTATCACCGCAATCGTCGACGGCGCATTCCCCAGCCCCACCGCCAGGTTCCGCAACCAGCGCTCATACCCCGCCCGCCGCAACGGCGAGCCTTCGGTACTGCTCAAAAACGTCTCCTCATCCCACAAGAACAATGCTGCCAGTTGCGCATTGTCGAGGTTGTGCCGTGGCTTGAAATCGCTCTCGCCGGAAGGGCGGGCAAAGCGGTTCCACGGGCAAACGATCTGGCAATCATCGCAACCGAACACGCGGTTGCCGATCAGCGGCCGCAGCTCTTCGGGGATGGCGTTTTTCAGCTCGATCGTCAGGTAGGAAATGCAGCGACGAGCGTCCAGCACATAAGGGCCGACAAAGGCATTGGTCGGGCAGATGTCCAGGCAGGCGCTGCAACGACCGCAATGCTCGGTCGTGTGTGGAGCGTCGACCGGCAACGGCAAATCGACAAACAGTTCGCTGAGGAAGAAGTAACTGCCGGCCTTGCGGTTCAGCACCAGCGTGTTCTTGCCGATCCAGCCCAGCCCGGCCTGTTCGGCGATGGCCTTTTCCAGCACCGGGGCGCTGTCGACGAAGGCGCGGTAGCCAAACGGGCCGATCGCCTGTTGAATACGCTCGGCCAGTTGCTGCACGCGCTTGCGGATCAGCTTGTGGTAGTCGCGCCCCAGTGCATAGCGGGAAATGTAGGCCTTTTCCGGCTGGGCCAGGCGCTGGGCCATTTCGGTGTCGCCGGGCAGGTAGTCCATGCGCAGCGAAACCACGCGCAAAGTACCGGGTACCAGCTCCTCGGGGTGCGAGCGTTTGCTGCCATGGGCGCCCATGTATTCCATCTCGCCGTGGTAACCGGCGGCCAGCCAGCGCTCCAGGTGTTTTTCGTGCTCGCCGATGTCCAGGCCGGCAATGCCAACTTGTTGGAAGCCCAGTTCGCGGCCCCAATCCTTGATTGACTGGGCCAGGGCGGGGAGGTCGGCGGTGAGAGCAGGCATGCGAAGAAGGAAACCGGAGCTGAGGTGCGTATAATTCTGCCAGACATCGCCCTCCATAGTGGACTTATGCTGCCCTCTACCCCCTGTTTACCCGACGCTCTGTATACCGCCGCCCAGGTTCGTGATCTGGATGCCCGGCTGATCGCCGCCGGAACGCCGGGGTTTGAGCTGATGCAACGCGCCGCCCACGCCACCTGGCGCGCCGTGCGTCGGCAGTGGCCGCAGGAGCGGGTGTTGACGGTGTTGGCGGGGCGGGGCAATAACGCCGGTGACGGTTATCTGGTGGCTGAACTGGCTGAACGTGCCGGTTGGCAGGTGGAAATACTGGCGGTGGCGGATCCCGCCTCGCTGGTCGGTGACGCCGCGCAAGCCTGCGCCCAGGCTCGTGCCTGTGGCGTGGCGATCTGGCCTTGGGCCAACCACCGCAGCCTTGAAGGCATAGTGGTCGATGCCTTGCTGGGTACCGGCTTGAGCGGTGATGTACGCGGTCCGTACGTCTATGCGATCGAAGCGATCAACCAGAGCGGCTTGCCGGTGGTCAGTGTCGATATCCCCTCGGGCCTGTGTGCCGACACCGGGCGCGTGCTGGGTTGCGCGGTACAGGCTGACCTGACCGTCAGCTACATCGGCCTCAAGCTCGGCCTGTTCACCGCCCAGGGGCCAGATTGTGTGGGCCAACTGGTGTTCGATGACCTGCAGGCCGATCCGGTCATCGTGGCTCAGATGCCCCCTGTCGCCACACGCCTGGACATCGTCAATCTTCCGCGACTGCACGCACGCAAGCCCACGGCCCATAAAGGCCAGTTTGGCCGTGTACTGGTCATCGGCGGCGACAGCGGCATGGGCGGTGCAGCGCTGCTGAGCGCCGAAAGCGCCTTGCGTAGCGGTGCCGGCATGGTGTCGTTGGCGACCCGTGTCGAACATCTTTCCGCGGCGCTGGTCCGTATCCCGGAGGTGATGACGTCGGGTGTCAGCTCTGCCAATCAGTTGATGGCGCTGACCGAAGCCGCCTCGGTGCTGGTCGTTGGGCCCGGCCTGGGGCAGACCGGCTGGTCGCGCAGCCTGCTTTCGGCGGCTGCCGGCACGCCAAAGCCGCAAGTCTGGGATGCCGATGCGCTTAATTTGCTGGCCACAGGAACCGTGCGCCTGCCGGCAGGCAGCGTGATCACGCCGCACCCGGGGGAAGCGGCACGCTTGCTGGGAATCAGCACGGCGCAGGTTCAGGCGGATCGGGCAGGCAGCGCGCGAGCACTGGCGCATCAATTTGAAACGATTTGTTTGCTCAAGGGCGCCGGCACCTTGATCGCCGCCCCGGACGGGCGCCTGGCGTTGTGTGATCGCGTCCACCCGGCGATGGCCACGGCAGGTCTTGGGGACGTGCTGGCCGGTCTGCTGGGGGCTTTGCTCGCTCAGGGCTTGTCAGCCTGGGACGCCGCCTGCCTGGGTGCCTGGCTGCATGCCTGTGCCGGAGAGATTCAAGGGGAGCGGGGGCGTGGGCTGGCTGCCAGCGATCTTGTCCCCACCATTCGTCAGTTGCTTGAGGAGCACACACCGTGTCAGAAGTAACCCTGTTCCTGGCCGATGAACACGCCATGCACGAATTGGGAAAACGCATTGCCGAGGTCACTCGGGGGAATGGCTTGATTTTCCTCGAAGGGGACCTGGGGGCCGGTAAAACCACGCTTTCGCGAGGGATTATCCGTGGCCTGGGGCATACCGGAGCAGTCAAAAGCCCGACCTTTACCCTGGTCGAGCCCTACGAAGTCGGTGATGTGCGGGCATTCCACTTTGATCTGTACCGGCTGCTCGACCCCGAGGAGCTGGAATATATGGGCATCCGTGACTACTTCGACGGGGACCCCTTATGCCTGATCGAGTGGCCTGGCAAGGGTGAGGGCTTTTTGCCAAAGCCCGACCTGACCATTACCATACGCCCCCATGCAGGCGGGCGTTCGCTGAGCTTGTCGCCATTGGGGTCGCGTGGCGAGTCTTGGTGTGCCGTTCTGGCATTGGAATTCAAATAACTTAATGGGGATTGGTATGCGCATTCGCGCACTGGTTGCTGTCGTTGGATTACTGCTGACGGCCGTAACCGTGGACGCTTTGGCCGTCACGCAAGTCAAAAGCGTACGCTTGTGGCGAGCTCCGGATAACACTCGCCTGGTCTTTGACCTGTCGGGTCCTGTGCAACACAGTGTTTTTACCTTGACCTCGCCGGACCGGCTGGTCATCGATATCAACGGCGCGACACTGGCGGCACCGTTGCAGGTGTCGACCTCCAACACTCCGATCACCAGCATGCGCTCTGCCCAGCGCACGCCAACTGACCTGCGGGTGGTCATTGACCTGACCAAATCGGTCACGCCCAAAAGCTTCACCCTGGCGCCGAACCAGCAGTACGGCAATCGCCTGGTCGTCGATCTGTTCGACCAGGAAGCCGATGCCGCGCCTGCTCCGCCAACGCCTGCCGTTGCGACCGCGCCTGCCGTGCCGGTGACGCCTGCGCAGCCCGCGATCAAGCTCACCCCGGTGCCCAACGGCAAGCGCGACATCGTCATTGCCATCGATGCCGGTCATGGCGGCGAAGATCCGGGTGCGTCCAGCTCGCGTGGCCAGCACGAGAAAGACGTGGTGCTGTCGATCGCCAAGGAACTGCAACGCCAGATCAACACCGATAAAGGCTTCCGCGCCGAGTTGACCCGCACCGGCGACTACTTCATTCCATTGCGTAAGCGAACTGAAATCGCCCGCAAGAAAGGCGCCGACCTGTTTATCTCCATTCACGCCGACGCGGCGCCTTCAACGGCCGCCTTCGGTGCTTCGGTGTTCGCCTTGTCCGAGCGTGGCGCCACGTCGGAAACAGCTCGCTGGCTGGCCGACAGCGAAAACCGTTCCGATCTGATCGGAGGCGCCGGCAACGTCAGCCTTGATGATAAGGATCGTATGCTGGCGGGCGTCTTGCTTGACCTGTCGATGACTGCGTCGCTGACCTCCAGCCTTAACGTCGGCCAGAAAGTGCTGAACAACATCAGCCGGGTCACGCCACTGCACAAGCGCCGGGTCGAGCAGGCAGGCTTCATGGTGCTGAAGTCGCCGGATATCCCGTCGATCCTGGTCGAAACCGGTTTTATCTCCAACGCCAACGAAGCCTCCAAGCTGCAAACCACCAGCCATCAACAGGCGTTGGCTCGCTCGATTCACAGCGGCGTGCGCCAGTTCTTCCAGCAGAACCCGCCACCGGGCACCTACATTGCCTGGCTGCGTGACTCGGGCAAGATCGCCCAGGGGCCGCGCGACCATACCGTACGCCCCGGCGAAACCCTGGCCATGCTGGCAGTGCGCTACGAAGTGC
The DNA here is from genome assembly GCF_009905435.1 of Pseudomonas sp. R5(2019). Taxonomy (GTDB): domain Bacteria; phylum Pseudomonadota; class Gammaproteobacteria; order Pseudomonadales; family Pseudomonadaceae; genus Aquipseudomonas. Next base: position 143,443 of record NZ_JAAAMT010000010.1, on the reverse strand, counting down.
CGATTGCGGCCCTGCGCAACGCCAACGAGCTGAAAACCGATGAACTGAAGGTCGGGCAGAACCTGAGCATTCCAGGCACCGCGCTGGCGGCCCAGCAATGAGCGCCTCAGCCCGCATCCAGCTGCTCAGCCCGCGGCTGGCGAACCAGATTGCCGCCGGCGAGGTGGTCGAGCGACCGGCCTCGGTCATCAAGGAGCTGTTGGAAAACAGTCTCGACTCCGGTGCCAAACGCATCGATATCGAGGTCGAGCAGGGCGGCGTCAAGCTGCTGCGCGTACGAGACGACGGCGGCGGGATTTCTTCCGATGACCTGCCGCTGGCCCTGGCACGCCATGCCACCAGCAAGATCCGTGATCTGGAAGACCTCGAAAGGGTGATGAGCCTGGGCTTTCGCGGTGAAGCCCTGGCGTCCATCAGCTCGGTCGCCCGATTGACCCTGACGTCGCGTACCCGAGATGCCGAACAGGCCTGGCAGGTCGAGACCGAAGGCCGCGACATGTCGCCCAGGGTGCAGCCAGCGGCTCACCCGGTCGGCACCTCGGTAGAAGTGCGCGATCTGTTCTTCAACACCCCGGCCCGGCGCAAGTTTCTCAAGACCGAGAAAACCGAGTTCGATCATCTGCAGGAAGTCATCAAGCGCCTGGCGCTGGCCCGCTTCGACGTGGGCTTCCACCTGCGCCACAACGGCAAGACCATCCTCAGCCTGCATGACGCCGCGGACGACACCGCGCGCGCTCGTCGGGTCGGGGCGGTCTGTGGCCCGGCCTTTCTCGAACAGGCCCTGCCGATTGAAGTCGAGCGTAACGGCCTGCACTTGTGGGGCTGGGTCGGTTTGCCGACGTTCTCTCGCAGCCAGGCTGACCTTCAATATTTCTACGTGAACGGCCGAGCGGTGCGCGACAAACTGGTCGCCCACGCGGTGCGCCAGGCTTATCGCGATGTGCTGTTCAATGGCCGGCACCCGACCTTCGTGCTGTTTTTTGAAGTGGACCCGGCCGTAGTCGACGTCAACGTCCACCCGACCAAGCACGAAGTGCGTTTTCGCGATGGCCGCATGGTCCATGATTTCCTGTACGGCACCCTGCATCGGGCACTGGCTGACGTTCGCCCTGAAGACCAGCTGGCGGCGCCGGCGACGGTCACCGAAATGGTTCGCCCAAGCGGCTTGCAGGCGGGTGAGTTCGGCCCTCAGGGTGAGATGCGCCTGTCCGCCAACCTGCTGGAACAACAGCGGGTCGAGCCAGCGGCGCGCATGCCGGGCACCGGCGCGGGTGCCGGTTACCAGTATTCGCCGCGGCCGTCGCAGCCTTCGCCAATCCCGCTGGCAGAAAGCCAGGGCGTCTACCGCGAGTTTTTCGCGCCGCTGCCCGGGGCGCCAGCATCCGGTGTGCCGGCCAATGGTTCACTGCCCGAAAGCCAGGGTGATATTCCGCCGCTGGGCTACGCACTGGCGCAACTGAAGGGCATCTACATCCTCGCCGAGAACGCCCAGGGGCTGGTGCTGGTGGACATGCATGCGGCGCATGAGCGCATTATGTACGAGCGTCTTAAAGTGGCGATGGCCAGCGAAGGCCTGAGCGGCCAGCCGTTGTTGGTGCCCGAATCCCTGGCCCTCAGCCAGCGCGAGGCCGATTGCGCCGAAGAGCACGCGGCCTGGTTCCAGCGCCTGGGCTTCGAGCTGCAGCGCCTGGGCCCGGAAACCCTCGCCATCCGCCAGATTCCGGCACTGCTCAAGCAAGCCGAGGCCAATCGGCTGGTGCAGGACGTGTTGGCCGATCTCATGGAGTACGGCACCAGTGACCGTATCCAGGCGCATCTGAACGAATTGCTCGGCACCATGGCCTGTCATGGCGCAGTGCGGGCCAACCGGCGTCTGGCAGTGCCGGAGATGAACGGCCTGCTGCGCGACATGGAAAGCACCGAACGCAGCGGCCAGTGCAACCACGGCCGCCCGACCTGGACTCAGCTCGGGCTGGATGATCTGGACAAATTATTCTTGCGCGGTCGTTGAATATGAGTGCTCTTCCCCCGGCGATATTTCTGATGGGGCCGACCGCCGCCGGCAAAACCGACCTTGCGATCGAGTTGAGCCGTGTGCTCCCGTGCGAACTGATCAGCGTCGATTCGGCGCTGGTCTACCGCGGCATGGACATCGGCACCGCCAAGCCCTCGAAAGAGGTATTGGCTGCTCATCCTCACCGTCTGATCGACATACTCGACCCGGCGCAAAGTTATTCGGCGGCGCAATTTCGCGCCGACGCACTGGCGGCCATGGCCGAGATCACTGCGCGTGGCAATATTCCGCTGCTGGTGGGCGGCACCATGTTGTATTTCAAGGCATTGGTGGATGGGTTGGCCGACATGCCGGCCGCCGATCCACGGATTCGTGCCGAAATCGAAGCCGAAGCCGAGCGTCTGGGATTGCAGGCATTGCACGAGCAACTGGCCGCGGTAGACCCGGTGTCGGCAGCGCGTATTCACCCCAATGATCCACAGCGACTGATTCGTGCGCTGGAGGTTTATCGGGTCAGCGGTATGAGCATGACTTCACATCGCGAGCGACAATCTGCGCAAAGTACCGCAGCCGCCGCATCGGGAAGCAGTCAATTGCCCTATACTGTCGCAAATCTGGCGATAGCACCCAATGATCGCCGGGTATTACATGACCGAATTGCACTGCGATTCGAACACATGCTGGAACATGGCTTCATTGACGAGGTCAGAGCGCTGCGGGTCAGAAGTGACTTGCATGCCGGTCTGCCGTCTATACGTGCAGTAGGCTACCGCCAAGTCTGGGATTACCTAGATGGCAAGTTGACAGCATCGGAAATGCAGGAGCGCGGCATTATTGCCACTCGCCAGTTGGCGAAGCGGCAATTTACCTGGTTACGCAGTTGGGCTGATCTTCACTGGCTGGACAGCCTGGCATGTGACAATCTGCCACGGACCTTGAAATACCTCGGAACGGTCTCCATATTGGACTGAGTCCTTGCAATTGCCGTCTATCCTTGGGGGTGGGGCGGCTTGAGCCATCAGATTTCTATTATTTTTTTACTATTGATCCTTACAGGAGTGCGGCATATGTCAAAAGGGCATTCGCTACAAGACCCTTACTTGAATACTTTGCGGAAAGAAAAAGTTGGGGTTTCGATCTATCTGGTCAACGGCATCAAACTGCAAGGCACGATCGAATCGTTCGACCAGTTCGTGATCCTGCTGAAAAACACCGTTAGCCAGATGGTTTACAAACACGCCATCTCGACAGTTGTCCCGGTTCGTCCGATCCGCCTTCCAAGCGCTTCCGACACTGAACACGGCGACGCTGAACCAGGTAACGCCTGATAGGAGTCTGCTTTGTTCTTTGAGCGCCACGGTGGTGGTGAACGGGTCGTTCTCGTTCATTTGGATGGTCAGGACCCTGAGGCGCGCGAAGACCCGCAGGAGTTCCAGGAGCTCGCAGTTTCGGCTGGCGCCGATACCGTCGCGTTCGTCAATGTGGCGCGGCATCAGCCCACAGCCAAATACCTGATTGGCAGCGGCAAGGTCGAGGAGTTGCGCGACCTGGTCAAAGCCGAACAGGTAGATCTGGTGATTTTCAATCACACCCTCACGCCCAGTCAGGAACGTAACCTCGAACGTGTTTTCGAGTGTCGCGTGCTCGACCGTACCGGGCTGATTCTCGATATTTTCGCGCAACGCGCCCGTACCCATGAAGGCAAGCTGCAGGTCGAACTGGCCCAGCTCGAGCACATGAGCACTCGCCTGGTGCGAGGCTGGACTCACCTTGAGCGGCAGAAGGGCGGTATTGGTCTGCGTGGCCCGGGTGAAAGCCAGCTGGAAACCGACCGGCGCCTGTTGCGGGTGCGCCTGCGGCAAATCAAGGCACGCCTGGAAAAGGTCCGCAGCCAGCGCGAGCAAGCGCGGCGCGGGCGCAAACGTGCCGATATCCCTTCCGTTTCGCTGGTGGGCTACACCAACGCCGGCAAATCCACGCTCTTCAACGCCGTGACCGAATCCGAGGTCTACGCGGCCGACCAGCTGTTCGCGACCCTCGACCCGACCCTGCGCCGGCTCGAGCTCGACGACGTCGGGCCGATCGTGCTGGCCGATACGGTAGGGTTTATTCGTCATTTGCCGCACAAGCTGGTCGAGGCGTTTCGAGCTACGCTCGAAGAGTCGAGCAACTCCGACCTGTTGCTGCACGTGATCGACGCCCATGAGCCTGAGCGCATGCAGCAGATCGAACAGGTCATGGCGGTGCTCGGTGAGATCGGGGCTGAAGGCTTGCCGATCCTTGAGGTGTATAACAAACTCGACCTGCTTGAAGGCGTAGAGCCACAGATTCAGCGTGATGCCGATGGCAAACCGCAGCGGGTCTGGGTTTCAGCCCGAGACGGACGAGGCCTGGACTTGTTGGCCCAGGCCGTTTCCGAATTGCTGGGTGACGATTTGTTCATCGGCACCTTGCACTTGGGTCAGCGTTTTGCTCGACTGCGGGCACAGTTCTTCGCGCTGGGGGCGGTTAAAAGTGAAGAGCACGATGAAGAAGGCGGTAGTCTGTTGGCGGTACGTTTGTCTCGAGTAGAGTTCAATCGTCTGGTCAGCCGCGAAGGGATGGAACCGCTGGAATTTATCGAGCAACACACTTTGCAATAAAAGCCTGACAAAGCGGTTGTACTGCTGTGACAGGCATTCTGTAGCATTGGTCGGCGCGCCGTGGGTGCGTCTTTGCTTTATCAGATGGAGAGCGCTATGGCTTGGAATGAGCCGGGTGGCAACTCGAATAATCAGGACCCTTGGGGTGGGCGCCGTGGCGGCGACAAGAAAGGGCCGCCGGATCTCGACGAAGCCTTCCGCAAGCTACAGGAAAGCCTGAACGGTTTGTTCGGTGGCAACAAGAAACGCAGTAACGACAGCCCAGGCAAGGGCGGCGGCTTTGGCTTGCTCGGTATCGGCCTGGCCGTGCTGGCGGCCATCTGGCTGTACAGTGCCGTGTATGTCGTGGACGAGCAGGAGCAGGCCGTTGTGCTGCGCTTCGGCAAATACTACGAAACCGTCGGTGCGGGTCTGAACATCTACTTCCCGCCCATCGATCGCAAGTACATGGAAAACGTCACGCGTGAGCGTGCCTACACCAAGCAGGGCCAGATGCTGACCGAAGACGAGAACATCGTCGAAGTCCCACTGACCGTGCAGTACAAGATCAGCAACCTGCAGGATTTCGTGCTGAACGTCGATCAGCCTGAAGTCAGCCTGCAGCACGCAACCGACAGTGCCCTGCGCCACGTGGTGGGTTCCACCGCCATGGACCAGGTGCTGACTGAAGGTCGTGAGCAAATGGCCGGCGAAATCAAGGAGCGTCTGCAACGCTTCCTCGATACTTACCGTACCGGTATCACCGTGACCCAGGTCAACGTGCAGAGCGCGGCAGCCCCGCGTGAAGTGCAGGAAGCCTTTGACGACGTGATCCGTGCCCGTGAAGATGAGCAACGTTCGCGCAACCAGGCTGAAACCTACGCCAACGGCGTTGTGCCGGAAGCCCGTGGTCAGGCCCAGCGGATCGTTGAAGATGCCAACGGCTATCGTGATGAAGTCGTCTCTCGCGCCAAGGGTGAGGCTGATCGCTTTACCAAGCTGGTGGGCGAGTATCGCAAGGCTCCGGAAGTAACGCGTCAGCGCCTCTACCTGGAAACCATGCAGGACGTCTTCAGTAATACCAGCAAAGTGCTGGTCAGCGGTGAAAGCGGTTCCAACAACCTGCTGTATCTGCCGCTCGACAAGATGGTCGAGGGTGCACGCGGCAGCGCTGCGTTGTCGAGCACGCCAACGGTCACCAACGAAGCGTCCAATCGCGCACCGGACAGTCCACAAGCGCGTGAGCCGCGTACCAGGGAGAGCCGCTGATGAGCAATAAATCACTGATCGCCCTGATCGTGGGCGTGGTGCTGGCGGTCGTGGCCTGGAACTGCTTCTACATCGTTGCCCAGACCGAACGTGCCGTGTTGCTGCAATTCGGTCGTGTGGTTCAGGCCGATGTCCAGCCTGGTCTGCACGTCAAAGTGCCATACGTGAACAAGGTGCGTCGTTTCGACGCGCGGCTGATGACCCTCGATGCGCCGACCCAGCGGTTCCTGACCCTGGAGAAGAAAGCTGTGATGGTCGATGCCTACGCCAAGTGGCGGGTGAAAGATGCCGAGCGCTTCTACACCGCGACCTCGGGCCTGAAGCAGATTGCCGACGAGCGCCTGTCGCGTCGTCTGGAGTCGGGTCTGCGTGACCAGTTCGGCAAGCGCACCCTGCACGAAGTAGTGTCGGGTGAGCGTGACGCACTGATGGCTGACATCACTGCTTCGCTCAACAAGATGGCCAATAAAGAGCTGGGTATCGAAGTCATCGATGTCCGGGTCAAGACCATCGACCTGCCCAAGGAAGTCAACCGCAGCGTGTTCGAGCGGATGAGTACCGAGCGTGAGCGTGAGGCGCGTGAGCACCGGGCCAAGGGTAACGAGTTGGCCGAAGGTATTCGTGCCGACGCCGACCGTCAGCGCCGCGTGCTGCTGGCCGAAGCCTACCGTGAATCGGAAGAAACCCGCGGTGACGGCGATGCGCAGGCAGCGGCGATCTATGCCAAGGCGTACGGCCAGGACCAGGAGTTCTACGCGTTCTACCGTAGCCTGCGTGCCTACCGTGAAAGCTTCGACAGCAAGAGCGACGTGCTGGTGCTGGATCCGAGCAGCGACTTCTTCAAGTTCATGAACAAGTTCAAGCCCTGATCGAACCACTCCGCCGGGCACCTAAAATGCCTGGCGGGGTGATCCTTTGAGAAAACGGGTGTATGATGCGGCAGCCGGGAAATTCCCGGCTTTTTTGCGTCTGCAAGATCGATTGGCCGTTTCAGGCCCCAGGTACTGCACAGCGCGCACCTAGCGACTGTCGTAGACGGCCTGGCAAGGATTTCGAGGATATTGGCCCAAGGTGACTGACTGAACAGCGGTCGCCGGATATTGTCTGCCGATATCTGCTTCACTCAAGGCCGCCCCGCAGGGTCGGTCGCCCGGATCATAGGGGAATGGCGTAATGGCAACGGTAGACCGCTGGCTGCTGCCAGATGGCATCGAAGAAGTATTGCCGCCGGAAGCGGCGCGTATCGAAGTGGCGCGTCGCCAGGTGCTGGATTTGTTCCAGAGCTGGGGTTACGAGTTTGTCGTCACCCCGCATATCGAATACCTGGAGTCACTGCTGACCGGTGCCGGCCAGGACCTGGATCTGCGCACCTTCAAGGTGGTTGACCCGCAATCGGGCCGGCAGATGGGCTTTCGCGCCGACATCACACCGCAGGTCGCGCGTATCGATGCGCATACCTTGCGCCGCGAAGGACCGAGTCGCCTGTGCTATGCCGGCAGCGTGCTGCATGCGCAACCGCGGGCGCTGTCGACCTCACGCAGCCCGATCCAGCTGGGCGCCGAGCTGTACGGCGACGCCAGCCCGGTCAGCGACGTTGAAGTGATCAGCCTGATGCTGACCATGCTGCAATTGGCTGACGTGCCGGATGTCCATATGGATCTGGGGCATGTCGGTATCTACCGCGGCCTGGCGCGCGCAGCCGGTTTGTCCGGCTCGGTTGAGCAGCAGCTGTTCGATGCCCTGCAGCGCAAGGCCATCGATGAAGTGATCGCCTTGACCGCCGACCTGCCAGCGGATCTCGCCGGCATGCTGCGGGCGCTGGTGGAGTTGTGTGGTGGTCGTGAGGTGCTTGAGGCTGCGCGTCTGCGTCTGGCTGATTCGCCTGCAGCGGTGTTGGCGGCGCTCGACGATCTGGTCGAGATTGCTGATCGCCTGGCGGCACGGTTTCCGCAGATCCCGCTGTATTTCGACCTGGGCGAATTGCGCGGCTATCACTACCACACCGGTGTGGTGTTCGCGGTGTTTGTGCCTGGCGTTGGCCAATCGATCGCCCAGGGTGGTCGTTATGACGATATCGGTGCCGATTTTGGCCGTGCGCGGCCAGCCACCGGTTTCTCTACGGATTTGAAGACCCTGGTCACACTGGGGCGTGCCGAGGTCGTGTTGCCCTCGGGTGGCATCTGGATGCCAGACAGTACGGACGCAGCCCTCTGGCAGCTGGTTTGCCAGCTGCGCAGCGAAGGTCAGCGCGTGGTCCAGGCCTTGCCTGGGCAGCCGCTGAGCGCCGCTGGAGAGGCGGACTGCGACCGACAATTGATTCAGCAGAACGGGCTTTGGCAGGTACTGCCGCTGGCTTCCTGAGTTTTCCCGCCGGCTTGCGGCCGGCGCCAAGTTTGCGCGAATGAGGACAAGTGTTATGGGTAAGAATGTCGTAGTCCTGGGCACCCAATGGGGTGATGAGGGCAAAGGCAAGATCGTTGATCTGCTGACCGAACATGCTGCCGCCGTAGTGCGCTATCAAGGTGGCCACAACGCCGGTCACACGCTGGTGATCGACGGTGAGAAAACCGTTCTGCACCTGATCCCGTCGGGTGTTCTGCGCGAAGGCGTGCAGTGCCTGATCGGTAACGGCGTGGTGGTTGCACCCGACGCGCTGATGCGCGAAATCATCAAGCTGGAAGAGAAAGGCGTACCGGTGCGTGATCGCCTGCGTATCAGCCCGTCCTGCCCGCTGATCCTGTCCTACCACGTTGCCCTGGACCAGGCGCGTGAAAAAGCCCGTGGCGAGCATAAAATCGGTACTACCGGTCGCGGCATCGGCCCGGCTTATGAAGACAAGGTGGCGCGTCGTGGCCTGCGCATCGGCGACCTGTTCCACCGCGAGCGTTTCGCCGCCAAGCTGGGCGAGCTGCTGGACTACCACAACTTCGTGCTGATCAATTACTACAAAGAACCTGCAATCGACTTCCAGAAAACCCTGGACGAGTGCATGGAATACGCCGAACAGCTCAAGCCAATGATGCTGGACGTGACTGCCGAGCTGCATCAGCTGCGTCGCGCTGGCAAGGACATCATGTTCGAAGGTGCCCAGGGTTCGCTGCTGGACATCGACCACGGTACCTACCCGTACGTCACCAGCTCCAACACCACCGCCGGCGGCATCGCTACCGGTTCTGGCGTTGGTCCGATGTACCTGGACTACATCCTGGGTATCACCAAGGCCTACACCACTCGTGTTGGCTCGGGCCCATTCCCGACTGAGCTGTTCGACGACGTCGGTGCCTTCCTGGCCAAACGTGGTCACGAGTTCGGTGCGACCACTGGCCGTGCTCGTCGTTGCGGCTGGTTCGATGCCGTGATCCTGCGTCGCGCCATCGACGTCAACAGCATCTCGGGCCTGTGCCTGACCAAGCTGGACGTGCTTGACGGCCTGGAAACCATCCGCATCTGCGTGGGTTACCAGAACGCCGACGGCGCCGTCATCGACGCGCCGACCGACGCCGACAGCTACATCGGCCTGGAGCCGGTGTACGAAGAAATGCCGGGCTGGAGCGAGTCGACCCTGGGTGCCAAGACCCTGGAAGAACTGCCGGCCAACGCCCGTGCCTACATCCAGCGTGTGGAAGAGCTGGTCGGCGCGCCGATCGACATCATCTCCACCGGCCCGGACCGCAACGAGACCATCGTTCTGCGTCACCCGTTCGCCTGATACAGCGTTGATGTAAAAGACAAAGGGCCCCGCTGGGGCCCTTTGTCGTTTCACGACGCTAACACCGCCGGTAAGCCGTACGTTGTAGGGGCTTTTGATGTAGGAGCCAGGCTTGCCTGCGATGAATTCAGCACAGTGGGCCAGCATCACCGCGGCGCCTTCATCGCGAGCAAGCTCGGCTCCTACAGCTTTTGTGTTAAAGGCTGTGGGGATTGCTTCCAGCCATAGAATCACCCACAAGATCAAAAGCGCCTCCGCTTGGCTGATGTGGCGAGGCCATGCGGCATGCCCAGCCACAGCGTTCAGGGGGCGGCTCAAGCGCTGCGCTGGCGCATCGGTCTGGGTCTGGCGCTTGTTGGTGCTGTTGGTGCTGTTGGTGCTGGCGGTGGTGCGGTGGCGGCCCAGCTCAAAGCCAGCCTGGGCCAGTTCCGCGCCTGATCAGGCGCGGTTCAGGTACATGCGGGTGGTCAGGATATACACCGGCAATCCGGACACCAGTACCAGCAGGGCGGCATAGGGCGCGGCTGCGGCAAACTCGACGTTGGCGGTGTGTGCCCAGACCTCGGTTGCGAGGGTGGTCATGCCGGTCGGGCTGAGCAGCAGCGTGGCGGTCAGTTCCTTCATGGCGTCCAGAAACACCAGGGCAAAGGCGGCAGCCAGCGCCGGGAAGATGATCGGCAGGGTGACTCGGCAGAACGCACTGAACGGCGAAGCGCCGAGGGTCCTTGCCGCCTCTTCCAGCTGCGGAGCAGCCTTGGTCAAGGCCGTGCGTACCGGCGCCTGGGCCAGGGGTAGAAACAGCAGCGCGTAGGCCAGCAACAGCAAACCGGTGGTCTGGTACAGCGCCGGCACATAGTGCAGCGCGAAGAACACCAGGGTCAGGGCGATGACCAGGCCCGGCAGTGCATGCAGCAAGTACGGCAGCCGCTCCGCCCAAATCGCCAGATGCCCACGGTAGCGCACCACCAACAGGCTCACCGGCAGTGCCAGCAACAGGCTCAGGCCTGCACCGCCCAGTGAGACCGACAGCGAGGTGAGCAAGGCGCGGGTAATATCGGCCACCGGAAACGCCGCTGACGAACCGACTTTCAGCCAGTAGGCCAGCATCGCCAGCGGTATGCCACTGCCCAGTACGGCCAGCAGCAGGCAATACAACTGCCCAACCGGCATCAGCGCACCCATGGTTAACGGCGCGGCGCGGCGGGCGACGCCCTGGCCGATCCGCACATGCCGCCCACTGCCTCGCACCTTCAGTTCCAGCCAGAGCATCGACAGGCACATCACCAGCAGCACTGCGGAAAGCATCGCCGCATTGGCGTTGCTGAATTCCAGCTCGAACTGTTGGTAGATGGCCGTGGTGAAGGTCTGCAGGCCCAGAATCGACAGGGCGCCAAATTCCACCAGCATGTGCAGGGCAATCAGCAGGCTGCCACCAAGAATCGACGGCCAGAGCAAGGGCAGGGTGATCCGGAAGAACACGCCCCAGCGGTTTTGCCCCAGGGTACGGGCCGATTCCTCAAGAGAGGTGTCGAGATTGCGCAGCGTCGCGGCGACCGGCAGGAACACCAACGGGTACTTTGACAGGCTCATCACCAGAATCGCGCCGCCCAGGCCTTCGAAGCGCGGGCTCAGCGATACCCAGGTGAAGCCGCTGACAAATGCTGGCATGGCGAACGGCAAGCACAGAATCACCCCCCAGAGGCGCCGTCCGGGCAAGTCGCAGCGCTCCAGCAGCCAGGCCAGCGACAGGCCGATCAACGCACAGGCCACGGTTACGCCGGCCATCAGTGCCAGGGTATTGCGCATCAAGCCCCAGACGAAAGGGCGCCAGAGCAGGTGCAGCGCTTCACGCCAGCCGGCTTCCCAGGTCTTCATGCCCACGTACAGCAGGGGCAACAGGCTCAGGCCAACCAGAAACAGCACAGGCAGGACGACCCAGATTGAGGGCCGTTTGCCGCGCGGTACGAATACCGCGGCGGCGGGCAGGGTCATGCTCATCAGAGCAGGCCAACTTCGCGTTCGAGGTCAAGGGCTTCCTCAGCGTTGCCCAGATCCGCGGGAGTGATTTTCGGCGGACGCAGGTCTTCGAAAGGCTTCAAGCCCTGATCCGAGACCATGCCTTTGTGCAGCGGGTACTCGGCGGTGGTCTGAGTAATGACCCGCTGGCCTTCTTCGCTGGCCATCCAGGCCAGCAGCGCCTGGGCTTCCTTGGGGTGCTTGCTGGCTTTCACCGCGGCTGCACTGGAGATGGTCACCAGACCGCCGGCGTCGCCATCGGCGAGGTAGTAAAGTTTCGAATCCAGCTGGCCGCGCTCTTTCTTGAGGGCGTACCAGTAGTAGTTGTTCACCAGCACGGCGGCGACTTCACCGTTTTCCACGGCCTTCAGTGCAACCATGTTGTTGGTGTAGGTTTTGCCGAAGGCCTTGAGGCCTGTCAGCCATTCTTCAGCCGCTTCGCGGCCATGCAGCTTGAGGATGGCGACCGCCTGTTCCTGGAACGCGCCGCTGGTAGGAACGAACCCGACCTTGCCGTCCCACTCGGGGTCGGCGAAGTCCATGACCGACGGTGGCAAGTCTTTTTCAGCGATGACTTTGGGGTTGAAGGCAACCACCCGGGTGCGTGCAGTCACGCCCATCCAGGTGCCGTTACCGGCTACGTATTCCTTGGGCAGCACTTGCAGGGTGCTATCGTCGATCTTTGCCAGCAAACCCAGTTCGCCCAGATTGTTCAAAGGTGGCGATTCTTCGGTGTAAATCACATCGGCAGGCGAGCGGTCACCTTCTTCGATGATCTGGCTGGCCAGCTGGTTGCTGCTGCCTTTGCGGATATTGATATGAATGCCGGTCTTGGCCTCGTAGGCCTTGGCGATGGCTTCGCCGATTTCCTTGTGCTGGCCGTTATACAGGGTCAGGGATACCGAATCGGCGGCCATGGCCTGAGGTGCACCGAGCATCAGGGCGAAAATGGAGAGCGCCAGGCCGCGCAAAGTCGGGCTATTGCGAAACGTCATGCGGGTATTTCCTCGCTTACGGGCTACAAATTTTGTAACAATAATAAACGATATCGTTTCTCAAGTGCGCTGATGAGGCAAATTTCATCAGCAACCTATCGAAGTTTTCCCGCTGTGGTCAGGCTTATTGCGAAGGGAGTTGTACGAAGAGAGGGGGGGGTAGAAACGAAAAAACCCGCTTTCGCGGGTTTGATCTGAATATGGTGCCCAGAAGAAGACTCGAACTTCCACGACCGTAAGGTCACCAGCACCTGAAGCTGGCGTGTCTACCAATTTCACCATCTGGGCAAATGAAGCGGTGTAGCTTGTAACGAAAACAGTGTAGCGTGTTGCAGTAAATTTCAGAAGCGCTTGGCAGTTCTGAAACTTGAAATTGGTGCCCAGAAGAAGACTCGAACTTCCACGACCGTAAGGTCACCAGCACCTGAAGCTGGCGTGTCTACCAATTTCACCATCTGGGCATTTCATTGAGGCTACAGGATGCTTAACATCGTGCCGCTTCTCAACTATAACGACGGTGGCCGTCGTTGTGGTGCGCACTATACGGATGCCCTTGAGGGCTGTAAAGCCCCGATCAAGAAAAATTTTCAAAATTCCAAGCTGTTGTTTCTTGGGCGCATTTTGGCTGCGCTCAGGGCCATGGTGAGGGGCTGTCCAAGCCCGAAATTTCCGGTTTCAATACGCCTATGCCAAACTAACCCTTATATAGACAAGGTGAACCCCTCCTAATGGCCGATTGGCAGTCCCTCGATCCCGAGGCCGCTCGTGAAGCGGAAAAATACGAAAACCCTATTCCTAGCCGTGAGCTGATCCTCAAGCGCCTCGACGAGCGCGGTTCGCCCGCAGCCCGAGAGCAGCTGGTGGAAGAGTTCGGCTTGACCACAGAAGACCAGATCGAGGCCCTGCGCCGCCGTTTGCGCGCCATGGAGCGGGACGGTCAATTGATCTACACCCGCCGCGGCACCTACGCGCCGGTCGACAAGCTGGACTTGATCCTGGGCCGCATCAGCGGCCACCGCGACGGTTTCGGCTTCCTGATTCCCGATGACGGTACGGACGACCTGTTCCTGAGCCCGGCGCAAATGCGCCTGGTGTTCGACGGCGACCGTGCCCTGGCCCGGGTCTCCGGCCTGGACCGCCGTGGCCGGCGTGAAGGCGTGGTGGTCGAAGTCATCTCCCGTGCTCACGAGCAGATCGTCGGTCGCTACTTCGAAGAAGGCGGCATCGGCTTCGTGACCCCCGACAACCCCAAGGTCCAGCAGGAAGTGCTGGTGACGCCTGGGCGTAATGGCGGGGCCAAGGTCGGTCAGTTCGTGGCGGTGAAAATCACCCACTGGCCGACTCCGCGCTTCCAGCCGCAAGGCGATATCGTCGAGGTGGTCGGCAACTATATGGCGCCGGGCATGGAAATCGACGTTGCCCTGCGCACCTACGATATTCCCCATGTCTGGCCTGAGGCCGTGCTCAAGGAAGCCGCCAAACTCAAACCGGAAGTGGAAGAGAAGGACAAGGAAAAGCGCGTCGACCTGCGCCACCTGCCGTTCGTCACCATCGACGGCGAAGACGCGCGTGACTTCGACGATGCCGTGTTCTGCGAACCGCTGAAAAAGTTGCGTCTGTTCTCCGGCGGCTGGCGCCTGTATGTGGCAATCGCTGACGTCTCCAGCTACGTGAAACTCGGCTCGGCGCTCGATGCCGAAGCCCAGGTACGTGGCAACTCGGTGTATTTCCCCGAGCGCGTCGTGCCAATGCTGCCTGAGCAGCTGTCCAACGGCCTGTGCTCGCTGAACCCGCAGGTGGATCGCTTGGCCATGGTCTGTGAAATGACCATCTCCAAGACCGGTCAGATGGTGGATTACCAATTCTATGAAGCGGTGATTCACTCCCACGCGCGCCTGACCTACAACAAGGTCAGCACCATGCTCGAGCACTCGCGCACTTCCGAAGCCAAGCAGCTGCGCGGCGAATACGCTGACGTGGTACCGCACCTCAAGCAGCTGTATGCGCTGTATCAGGTGTTGATCGGTGCGCGCCATATCCGCGGTGCGATCGATTTCGAAACCCTGGAAACCCGCATCATCTTCGGTTCCGAGCGCAAGATTGCGGAAATCCGTCCGACCATTCGCAACGACGCTCACAAGCTGATCGAAGAGTGCATGCTGGCGGCCAACGTCGCGACCGCGGAATTTCTCAAGAAGCACGAAATCCCGGCGTTGTACCGTGTCCATGATGGCCCGCCACCGGAGCGCCTGGAAAAACTGCGCGCCTTCCTGGGTGAGCTGGGCCTGTCGCTGCACAAAGGCAAGGACGGTCCGTCGCCCAAGGACTACCAGGCCCTGTTGGAGCACGTCAAGGACCGCCCGGATTTCCACCTGATCCAGACGGTGATGCTGCGTTCGCTGAGCCAGGCGGTCTACAGCGCCGATAATCATGGCCACTTCGGCCTGAACTACGAGGCGTACACCCACTTCACCTCGCCGATCCGGCGTTACCCGGACCTGCTGGTGCACCGCGCCATTCGCAGCGTGATCCGCTCCAACAAGGATACCCCGCACGCCAAGCGTGCCGGCGCCATGACAATCCCCAAGGCGCGGATCTACCCATACGACGAACCGGGCCTGGAGCAGTTGGGTGAGCAGTGCTCGATGAGCGAGCGCCGCGCCGACGAAGCCACCCGCGACGTCGTCAACTGGCTCAAGTGCGAGTACATGAAGGATCGCGTCGGCGAAGCCTTCCCGGGAGTGATCACGGCCGTGACCGGTTTTGGCCTGTTCGTCGAACTGACCGACATCTATGTCGAAGGCCTGGTGCACGTCACCGCGTTGCCGGGTGATTACTACCATTTCGATCCGGTCCATCACCGTCTTTCCGGCGAGCGCACCGGGCGCACCTTCCGTCTCGGCGACACGGTAGAAGTGCGGGTCATGCGCGTCGATCTGGATGAGCGCAAGATCGACTTCGAGATGGCTGAAAAAACCATCAATGCACCGATCGGTCGCAAGCATCGCCAGACTGAAGCGCCGGCTGCCAAAACAGCCCCAGCTTCCAAGGCACACGCTTCAAAGGCGCCGGCGAAAAAGGCCCCGACCAGCAAGGCGAGCGAGAACAAGGCCAGTGAGTCTGCGCCTATCAAGCCGCCGCGCCGGTCCAGCAAGTCCAGCGAAAGCAGTGATGCCTATCGCGCATCCGATGCGGCGGCGAAGAACGCCGAAGTGCGTAAAAGCCGCGAATTGAAAAAGGCGTTGCTGGCCGAAGCCAAGGGCAACCATGCCGCGGGCAAGACCTCCAGGGCGGCCGATGGCAAGCCATCCAAGCCGACCAAGCATCGCAAGGGCCCGTCCAAGGCGGGCAAACCCAAGGGTAAATCATGAGTCAGCTGGAAAAGATCTACGGTGTTCATGCTGTAGAGGCGTTGTTGCGTCACCACCCCAAGCGGGTCAAGCAAATCTGGTTGTCCGAGGGCCGTAGCGACCCGCGTGTGCAGCCATTGATCGAGCTGGCCGCGCAGAACCGTGTGGCGGTTGGCCAGGCCGAGCGGCGTGAGCTGGATGCCTGGGTGGAGGGTGTGCACCAGGGCGTAGTGGCAGATGTCAGCCCCAGCCAGGTCTGGGGCGAGGCAATGCTCGAAGAGTTGCTCGATCGCACTGAAGGTGCGCCGCTGCTGCTGGTGCTCGACGGCGTGACTGACCCGCACAACCTGGGCGCCTGCCTGCGCACTGCCGATGCGGCGGGTGCGCTGGCCGTGATCGTACCCAAGGACAAGTCCGCGACCTTGACGCCAGCGGTGCGCAAGGTGGCCTGTGGCGCGGCGGAAGTGATTCCGCTGGTGGCCGTGACCAACCTGGCGCGCACCCTGGAAAAACTCCGGCAACGTGGCCTGTGGGTCGTCGGCACCGCCGGTGAAGCCGAGCAGGAGCTGTACCAGCAAGACCTGACCGGCCCGACCATCCTGATCATGGGGGCCGAAGGCAAGGGCATGCGCCGCTTGACCCGCGAGCACTGCGATTACCTGGTCAAGTTGCCGATGGCCGGTAGTGTCAGCAGCCTCAACGTATCGGTGGCCACGGGCGTCTGTCTGTTCGAAGCCGTTCGTCAGCGTCAGATCAAGGCTGCCAAAGCGTCCTGATTTGATGTCGTGGTGAGTTCAATTCGCGGGTAAACCCGCTCCCACAAAGGCTCCCCGCACTATCAGCGGGAAATCCTGTGGGAGCGGATTTATCCGCGAATGAAGGCGCCGCAATTTCCAGCCTGCCACTGCTCAAATAATCACCAATTCCCTTGCGCGCCCTTGAGCGCTTCTCTACAATTGCGCCCCTTGCCATGACGGCAGGCGCGCATGTGCCTCACCCCAAGGCAAGACACACAGTGTCTTTTCACTCCTTGTCTGACCGCTCTGGCGGCAGGCTACAACCCGTAAGGAGCATTCATGCGTCATTACGAAATCATCTTTCTGGTCCACCCTGACCAGAGCGAGCAAGTCGGCGGCATGGTTGAGCGTTACACCAAGCTGATCGAAGAAGACGGCGGCAAGATCCACCGTCTGGAAGACTGGGGCCGTCGTCAACTGGCCTACGCAATCAACAATGTTCACAAGGCTCACTACGTGATGCTGAACGTTGAGTGCACCGGCAAGGCCCTGGCCGAGCTGGAAGACAACTTCCGCTACAACGATGCCGTGATCCGTAACCTGGTCATCCGTCGCGACGAAGCCGTTACCGGTCAGTCCGAGATGCTCAAGGCAGAAGAAAACCGCAGCGAGCGCCGTGAGCGTCGTGACCGTCCTGAGCATGCTGACAGCGCCGATGGCGATGACAGCGACACCAGCGACGCCAGCGATAACGCTGACGAGTAATCCACGGACCTTTTGAGGAGCCAATTACATGGCACGTTTCTTCCGTCGTCGTAAATTCTGCCGCTTCACTGCTGAAGACGTGAAAGAGATCGATTACAAAGATCTCAACACCCTGAAAGCTTATGTATCCGAAACCGGCAAGATCGTTCCAAGCCGTATCACCGGTACCAAAGCTCGTTATCAGCGTCAGCTGGCTACCGCTATCAAGCGCGCCCGCTTCCTGGCCCTGCTGCCCTACACCGACAGCCACGGCCGCTGAGACCGGGTCGTCGACAAGCAGCAAGGGATAGAGCATGCGAGCGTTAGCTGATTTCATCATGCGCGGTCGCATGCAGGCCACTCTGGTAGTGGTCGGTTGTGCGGCATTGCCGCTGTTGTTCTGGTTGAGTGCTGCCGCGGGAGCCCTGGTGTTTCTGCGGCGCGGAATGAGAGACGCTTCTGGCGTCCTCGTCTGGGCTCTGCTGCCGGCCTTGGTCTGGTGGTTTTTCGGTGAGCCGCGCACCTTGATGGTGCTGCTGGGAACACTGGGGTTGGCCGCCGTGTTGCGTGCCAGCGAGTCCTGGGTCCGCGTGCTGCTGGTCAGCATAGCGCTGGGCCTGGTGTACGCAGTGGTACTGGGCGCGGTGTTCCGCGAACCCATCGAAGCCATGGCGCAAGCGCTGGAAAAGCTCTTGCCGCAAATGCTCGATGGGATCTACCAACAGTTGTCGGTAGAAGAGCGAGCGCGCCTTGGAGCCCTTATTGCACCGGTGCTCACTGGCCTGATAGCGGCGTTGCTGCAAGCCGTCAGCCTGCTGGCCCTGATGTTGGGGCGTTACTGGCAGGCAGTGTTGTATAACCCGGGTGGTTTT
This sequence comes from Pseudomonas sp. R5(2019), assembly GCF_009905435.1. Taxonomy (GTDB): domain Bacteria; phylum Pseudomonadota; class Gammaproteobacteria; order Pseudomonadales; family Pseudomonadaceae; genus Aquipseudomonas. Next base: position 125,116 of record NZ_JAAAMT010000010.1, on the reverse strand, counting down.
GGCCGCGAATTTCGCGCCGTCCGAATCCCGAGGGGGCCAGCGTTGTTGTTGCTGGTGTGCATGCTGGTGGGGCCCAACTTCGGGCCACAGCTGGCCATGTTGACGCCGTTGTGCAGCATACCGCTGGTGTTCGCCGGGCTGGCCCTGATGCATGGGCTGGTGGCGCAAGGCCGACTGGGCAAGTTCTGGTTGGTGGGCTTGTACGTGACACTGCTGCTGTTTATGCAGCTGATCTATCCGTTGCTCGTGGTGTTGGCCATTGTCGACAGCCTGATTGATTTTCGCGGTCGGATGGCACCTAAAAATGGTGCTGATGACGGTTCCGCGAACGGTGAAGGTTAAAAGTTAAGAGGTTATTACCAAATGGAACTGATCCTGCTGGAAAAAATCGCCAACCTGGGCAACCTGGGCGATAAGGTAAATGTTAAGGCTGGTTACGGCCGTAACTACCTGCTGCCATTCGGCAAAGCCACCGCTGCGACCGCTGCCAACCTGGCTGCTTTCGAAGAGCGTCGTGCTGAGCTGGAAAAACTGGCTGCAGACAAGAAGGCTTCTGCCGAAACTCGCGCTGCCCAACTGGCTGAGCTGGAAGTGACCATCACTGCCACCGCTGGCGACGAAGGCAAGCTGTTCGGTTCGATCGGCACTCACGACATCGCTGACGCACTGACCGCCTCGGGCGTTGAAGTGGCTAAAGCTGAAGTTCGTCTGCCGAACGGCACCATCCGTAACGTTGGCGAATACGACGTAGCCGTGCACCTGCACAGCGACGTTGAAGCTACCGTACGCGTTGTCGTCGTAGCCGCCTAAGACTGACTGGCACCCTCGGTGTCGGGCAGTTAACATCGGGCACGATCCTGTTTACAGGTCGTGCCCTTTGTATTTTCTGTATCCCTAGAATTCCAAGTGGACATGAACGAGATAACAGCCCCCGAGCAATATGATCTGCAAACCGCTGCCCTGAAGGTACCGCCGCATTCCATCGAGGCCGAACAGGCCGTGCTCGGTGGTTTGATGCTGGACAACAACGCCTGGGAGCGGGTGCTCGATCAAGTTTCCGATGGCGACTTCTACCGGCATGACCACCGCCTGATCTTCCGCGCGATCCACAAGCTGGCTGACCAGAACACCCCGTTTGACGTGGTGACCCTGCACGAGCAGCTGGACAAGGAAGGCACCAGTTCGCAAGTCGGTGGCCTGGGCTACCTGGGCGAGCTGGCGAAGAACACCCCGTCGGTCGCCAACATCAAGGCCTATGCCCAGATCGTTCGCGAACGGGCGACCTTGCGTCAGCTGATCAGCATCAGCAACGAGATCGCCGACAGCGCTTTCAACCCGCAAGGGCGCAACGCCGCAGAGATCCTCGACGAAGCCGAGCGGCAGATTTTCCAGATTGCCGAGGCCCGGCCAAAAACCGGTGGCCCGGTGGGTGTCAACGAGCTGTTGACCAAGGCCATCGACCGCATCGATACCCTGTTCAACACCGACAGCGCCATTACCGGCCTGTCGACCGGCTACACCGACCTGGACGAGAAAACCAGCGGCCTGCAACCGGCCGACCTGATCATCGTCGCCGGTCGTCCGTCGATGGGTAAAACCACCTTCGCCATGAACCTGGTGGAAAACGCCGTGCTGCGCAGCGAGAAGGCGGTGCTGGTGTACTCGCTGGAGATGCCAGGTGAATCGCTGATCATGCGGATGCTGTCCTCTCTGGGTCGAATCGACCAGACCAAGGTTCGATCCGGCCAGCTGGACGACGACGACTGGCCGCGCCTGACCTCGGCGGTCAACCTGCTCAACGACCGCAAGCTGTTCATCGACGATACCGCCGGCATCAGTCCCTCGGAGATGCGCGCGCGTACCCGGCGTTTGGTGCGCGAGCACGGTGAAATCGGCCTGATCATGATCGACTACCTGCAGCTGATGCAGATCCCGGGCTCCAGTGGCGACAACCGCACCAACGAGATCTCCGAGATCTCCCGCTCGCTCAAGGCCCTGGCCAAAGAGTTCAACTGCCCGGTGGTGGCACTGTCGCAGCTCAACCGTTCCCTGGAACAGCGCCCGAACAAGCGCCCGGTGAACTCCGACTTGCGCGAATCCGGAGCGATCGAGCAGGACGCCGACGTGATCATGTTCGTGTACCGCGATGAGGTGTACCACCCGGAAACCGAGCACAAGGGCATCGCCGAGATCATTATCGGCAAGCAGCGTAACGGCCCCATCGGTTTCATCCGCCTGGCCTTTATCGGCAAGTACACGCGCTTTGAAAACCTTGCGCCGGGCAGTTACAACTTCGACGACGACGAGTGATGTTGTAGCGCCTGTTCGGGCCTCTTCGCGAGTAGGAGCAGAGCTTGCTCGCGAAGTGGCCAACACAATTTCCGACCGCTCTCGTCGGAATTGGTTAATTTTTGTGCTATTCTCCGCCCCCCGCGATTTTCCTATCTTCACCAACACCGGTCATCGACATGCAAGCAGCCAAGCCGTTATTCGACTATCCAAAGTACTGGGCCGAATGTTTCGGGCCAGCACCTTTCCTGCCCATGAGCAGGGAGGAGATGGATCAGCTTGGCTGGGATTCCTGCGACATCATCATTGTTACCGGTGATGCCTATGTCGACCATCCGTCGTTTGGCATGGCAATTATCGGCCGCCTGCTGGAAGCCCAGGGCTTTCGCGTGGGCATCATTGCCCAACCCGACTGGCAGTCCAAAGACGACTTCATGAAGCTCGGCGAGCCGAACCTGTTCTTCGGCGTCGCGGCCGGCAACATGGACTCGATGATCAACCGCTACACCGCCGACAAGAAAATCCGCTCCGACGACGCCTACACCCCTGGCGGCCTGGCCGGCAAGCGCCCGGATCGCGCCAGCCTGGTCTACAGCCAGCGCTGCAAGGAAGCCTACAAGCACGTGCCGATCGTGCTCGGTGGCATTGAGGCGTCGTTGCGCCGCATCGCTCATTACGATTACTGGCAGGACCGCGTCCGCCATTCGATCCTGATCGACGCCTGCGCCGACATCCTGCTGTACGGTAACGCCGAACGTGCCATTGTCGAAGTGGCCCAGCGCCTGTCCTACGGCGAGAAAATCGAAACCATCACGGACATCCGCGGTACCGCATTCGTACGTCGCGACACGCCTGAAGGCTGGTACGAAGTCGACTCCACGCGTATCGACCGTCCGGGCAAGATCGACAAGATCATCAACCCGTACGTCAACACCCAGGACACCCAGGCCTGCGCCATCGAGCAGGAAAAGGGGCCGGTTGAAGACTCGAACGAAGCCAAGGTCGTGCAGATTCTGGCGAGCCCGCGGATGACCCGGGACAAAACCGTGATCCGCCTGCCGTCTTACGAAAAAGTCCGCTCCGACGCGGTGCTGTATGCCCACGCCAACCGTGTGTTGCACCTGGAAACCAACCCGGGCAACGCGCGTGCGCTGGTGCAGAAGCACGGCGAAGTGGATGTGTGGTTCAACCCGCCGCCCATCCCCATGACCACCGAAGAAATGGACTACGTGTTTGGCATGCCTTACGCACGTATTCCTCACCCGGCTTATGGCAAGGAAAAAATCCCTGCCTACGACATGATTCGCTTCTCGGTGAACATCATGCGCGGCTGTTTCGGTGGCTGCACCTTCTGCTCCATTACCGAACACGAAGGCCGGATCATCCAGAACCGTTCGGAAGACTCGATCATTCGCGAGATCGAAGAAATTCGCGACAAGGTACCAGGTTTTACCGGTGTTATTTCCGACCTCGGCGGCCCGACCGCGAACATGTATCGCATCGCCTGCAAGAGCCCCGAGATCGAATCCGCTTGCCGCAAGCCGTCATGCGTGTTCCCGGGAATCTGTCCGAACCTGAACACCGATCATTCGTCCTTGATCCAGTTGTACCGCAGTGCCCGCGCCTTGCCTGGGGTGAAAAAGATCCTCATCGCCTCGGGCCTGCGCTATGACCTGGCCGTCGAGTCGCCGGAGTATGTGAAGGAGCTGGTTACCCACCACGTGGGCGGCTACCTGAAGATCGCTCCGGAGCACACCGAAGAAGGGCCGCTGAACCAGATGATGAAGCCGGGCATCGGCTCCTACGACAAGTTCAAGCGGATGTTCGAGAAGTATTCGAAAGAAGCGGGCAAAGAGCAGTACCTGATCCCGTACTTCATCGCCGCGCACCCGGGCACCACCGACGAAGACATGATGAACCTGGCCCTGTGGCTCAAGGGTAACGGCTTCCGTGCCGACCAGGTCCAGGCCTTCTATCCGTCGCCCATGGCGTCGGCGACGGCCATGTACCACTCGGGCAAGAACCCGCTGCGCAAGGTCACCTACAAGAGCGATGCGGTGACCATCGTCAAGAGCGAAGCCCAGCGCCGTCTGCACAAGGCCTTCTTGCGTTACCACGACCCGAAAGGCTGGCCGATGCTGCGTGAAGCGCTGGAGCGCATGGGCCGCGCCGACCTGATCGGGCCTGGCAAGCATCAGTTGATCCCGCTGCACCAGCCGGCGACCGACAGTTACCAGAGCGCACGCCGCAAGAACTCGACCCCGGCCGGTAGCCACAAGGTGGCGAAGGAGTCGAAGATCCTGACCCAGCACACCGGCCTGCCACCGCGTGGCAGCGACGGCGGCAACCCGTGGGACAAGCGCGAGCAGGCCAAGGCCGCTGCGTTCGCCCGCAACCAGCAGGCTGCCAAGGAGCGCAAGGAAGCCGCCAAGGGTGGCAAGGGCAAGAAGAAGCCCACGCGCCAGCCTGTCGTTCCTCGCTGATTCGGCAACCCTCGCGACTGTAGGAGCCAGGCTTGCCTCAATGCCGGTCAGTTAAGGCGAGATCCATGTGGGAGCGGATTTATCCGCGAATGAAGGCACCGCGCAATGCCAGAAAAACCGCGGTGTCTGGATTCGCGGATAAATCCGCTCCCACAGGTTTTCGGCGCTCTATTCCTTAGCTGACCGGCATTGAGGCTTGCCTGCGATGCAGGCGCTGCGGTTTGTCTGCATGACCTCGGTGAGGCCATCGCCAGCAAGCTGTGCTCCTACCCGGGTCCCCACGAACTTCCCCGATCGCTTCAATTCTGTGCAACTCTTGCACCGCAGGTTCGGCCGCGTGCAGTTTCAGTGCGCCGCCGTGCCCGATTGGCAAGGAATTGCCAAGCCGCGCTACATGGCACAAGTCTTGCGCGATTTGGCTATCATTCGGGGTTCGCAGGAGGCACGCCGTGTCGATTCATGTCGCATTGCATCACGTCACGCATTACCGCTATGACCGCGCCGTGGAGCTCGGCCCGCAAATTGTTCGCTTGCGCCCCGCTGCGCACAGCCGCACGCGGGTTCTGTCCTATTCCTTGAAAGTGTTGCCCGAGCAACATTTCATCAACTGGCAACAAGACCCGCAGAGCAACTACCTCGCCCGGTTGGTCTTTCCGGAAAAAACCGAAGAGCTGCGCATCGAAGTCGACCTGGTCGCCGAAATGGCGGTGTTCAACCCGTTCGACTTTTTCCTTGAGCCTTACGCCGAAAAAATCCCGTTCAGCTACGGGCGCGATGAAAAGCATGAGCTGGCGCCTTACCTGGAGCAGCTACCGCTGACGCCGAAATTCGCCGACTACCTGGCTGCCATCGATCGCAAGCCGACCGCCAGCGTCGATTTCCTCGTCGCCCTCAACCAGCGCCTCAGCGAAGACATTCGTTACCTGATCCGCATGGAGCCGGGTGTACAAACGCCTGAAGAGACGTTGGAGAATGCCTCAGGCTCTTGCCGTGATTCCGCCTGGTTGCTGGTGCAACTGTTGCGTCACCTGGGCCTGGCAGCGCGATTCGTTTCCGGCTACCTGATCCAGCTGACAGCCGATGTGAAAGCCCTCGACGGGCCATCGGGCACCGAAGTGGATTTCACTGACCTGCATGCGTGGTGCGAGGTTTACCTGCCGGGTGCCGGCTGGATTGGCCTGGACGCCACCTCCGGGCTGTTCGCCGGCGAAGGGCATATCCCACTGGCTTGCAGCCCCGATCCTACTTCCGCGGCGCCCATCACCGGCCTGGTTGAGCCGTGCGAATGTGAGTTCTCCCATGAGATGGCGGTGGAGCGGCTGTGGGAAGCGCCCCGCGTCACCAAACCCTATAGCGAAGAGCAGTGGGCGGCGATTGTTGCCCTGGGTCGGCAGATCGACGGCGACCTGCTCAAGCACGACGTGCGCCTGACCATGGGCGGCGAACCGACCTTCGTCTCGATCGACGACCCCGACGGCGCCCAGTGGAACACCGCGGCCCTGGGCGACGACAAGCGTCGCTTGTCGGCCGAGCTGTTCGAGCGCCTGCGCAAACGCTATGCGCCCAAGGGCTTGGTACATTTTGGCCAGGGCAAGTGGTACCCCGGCGAACAACTGCCACGCTGGTCGCTTAACTGCTTCTGGCGCCGCGACGGGCAGCCGGTCTGGCAAAACACTGCGCTGATCGCCGATGAAACCCAAAGTTACGGTGCCGACGCCGAGCTGGCCGGGCGCTTTCTGGCCAGTGTCGCCGAGCGCCTGAAATTGCCGGCCCGCTATGTGTTCCCCGCCTACGAAGACAACTTCTACTACCTCTGGCGCGAGGGCAACCTGCCGGTCAACGTCACCGCGCAAGACTCACGACTGGAAGACGAACTGGAGCGCCAGCGACTGCGCAAGGTCTTCGCCCAGGGGCTGGACAAGGTCATCGGCCAGGTCCTGCCGCTGGCGCGCACGGCCAGTGGTGAACGCTGGCAGAGTGGCCGCTGGTATCTGCGCGATCGCCACTGCCGGTTGGTGCCGGGCGATTCGCCATTGGGCTATCGCTTGCCACTGGCGTCGCAGCCCTGGGTGTCAGCGGCGGAATACCCTTTTGTCCACCCGGTCGATCAGAACCAGACATTCGCGCCGTTGCCTGCTCGAGAGCAGCTGCTGGGCGCAAGTGCCGGTGTCGATTCAGAAGAACGGGTGCCCAAGGTCGATCAGTCGGCTGACTGGCTGACCCGCACCGCACTGTGCGCCGAAGCACGGGACGGGCGGCTGTACCTGTTCATGCCACCGCTGGAGCGGCTGGAAGATTATCTGGAACTGGTCGCCACGGTCGAAGCGACTGCCCGGGAGCTTGATTGCCGGGTGCTGCTTGAGGGCTACGAGCCGCCGTCGGACCCGCGGCTGGCCAACTTCAAGGTCACGCCCGACCCGGGTGTGATCGAAGTGAACGTGCAGCCTTCGTCAAGCTGGGATGAACTGGTCGAGCGCACCGAGTTCCTCTACGACCAGGCCCGCCTGACGCGCCTGAGCAGCGAAAAATTCATGGTCGATGGCCGTCACACCGGCACCGGTGGCGGTAACCACTTCGTGCTCGGCGGCGCGACGCCTGCGGACTCGCCGTTCCTGCGTCGGCCAGACGTGCTGCGCAGCCTGATCAGCTATTGGCACAACCATCCCTCCTTGTCGTACCTGTTTTCCGGCTTGTTTATCGGCCCGACGTCCCAGGCGCCACGGGTCGACGAGGCACGCAACGACTCGCTCTACGAGCTGGAAGTGGCCTTCTCGCAATTCCCGCCGGTCGGTCAGGACTGCCCGCCCTGGCGGGTGGACCGGTTGTTGCGCAACCTGCTGATCGATGTCACCGGCAACACCCACCGGGCCGAGTTCTGCATCGACAAGCTGTACTCGCCCGACAGCGCTTCCGGCCGGCTCGGCCTGCTGGAATTGCGCGCCTTCGAAATGCCCCCTCATGCGCGCATGAGCCTGGTTCAGCAACTGCTGTTACGGGCGCTGGTGGCGCGCTTCTGGCGTGAGCCTTACGCGCCAGCCAAGCTCGCCCGCTGGGGCACCGAGCTGCACGACCGCTTCATGCTGGCGCATTTCATCGAGCAGGATTTTTCCGACGTGATCAATGAGCTCAATGCGGCCGGTTATCCGCTGCAGGCTGAATGGTTCGCGCCGCACCTGGAGTTTCGTTTCCCCAAGGTCGGCGACTACGCCGTCGCCGGGATCGAACTGGAGCTGCGCCAGGCGCTGGAGCCCTGGCATGTACTGGGCGAGGAGGGCAGCGCCGGCGGTGCCGTGCGTTATGTGGATTCGTCGCTTGAGCGCATGCAGGTCAAGGTCCGCGGGTTGTCGCCACAGCGTTATCAACTGACCTGCAATGGGGTCCCGGTACCGCTGCAGCCGACCGGCAAGGTGGGTGAGTATGTGGCCGGCGTGCGTTATCGCGCCTGGCAGCCGGCCAGCTGCCTGCAACCGACCATCCCGGTGCATGCACCTCTGGTGTTCGATGTGCTCGACACCTGGATGCAGCGTTCGCTGGGTGGCTGTCAGTACCACGTTGCGCACCCGGGCGGGCGTAACTACGACACCTTCCCGGTCAATGCCAACGAGGCCGAGAGCCGCCGCCTGGCGCGCTTCTTCCGCCTCGGGCACACACCCGGGCAGCAGACCGTTGTCCCGCTGCGGATCAACGACGAAATGCCGATGACGCTGGACCTTCGTTGGTACTAAGGAAGGAGGTGGCCGCATTCCGACCGTCATCGGAGTGCGGTACTCTGAGCGCTACCGCCGTTATTGAGCATTTCTATGGCTGACCTGCTGGATCACTACCCGCTGAACGCGGGCACCTATCATGAAATGCTCGACGCCAGCGGCGCCTTGCGACCGCACTGGCGGCGGATGTTCGAACAGCTGCAGCGCAGCGGCCCGGCGCTGATTGCCCAGCGCCAGGCGCTGTTGGCCCGGCAGATCCAGGAAAACGGCGTGACCTACAACGTCTACGCCGACCCCAAGGGCGCCGACCGGCCGTGGGAACTGGACCTGCTGCCGCACCTTATACCCGCCGAAGAATGGCGGCAGATTTCCGCGGGCATTGCCCAGCGCGCGCAATTGCTCAATAGCGTATTGGCCGATATCTACGGGCCGCAGCAGCTGATTGCCGATGGCCTGTTGCCAGCCGAGCTGGTCTATGGCCACAACAACTATCTCTGGCCGTGCCAGGGCATCACGCCGCCCGACGGGACCTTTCTGCATGTGTACGCCGTGGACCTGGCGCGCGCCCCGGATGGGCGCTGGTGGGTCACCGCCGACCGCACCCAGGCACCGTCGGGTGCCGGTTATGCGCTGGAGAATCGCACCATCGTCTCCCGGGCCTTGCCTGATCTTTACCGCGACTTGCGCGTGCAACACCTGGCCAGCTATTTCCGCACGCTGCAAGAAACCCTCGTGCGTCTGGCGCCTGTCGATAACGAGCCGCCGCTGGTGGTGCTGCTGACTCCAGGGCGTTTCAACGAGAGCTATTTCGAGCACTTGTACCTGGCGCGTCAGCTGGGCTACCCGCTGGTCGAGGGCGGTGACCTGACCGTGCGCGACGCCACGGTTTACCTCAAGACCCTCACCGGCTTGCGTCGGGTGCATGCGATCATGCGCCGGCTCGACGATGATTTTTGCGACCCGCTGGAGCTACGCACCGACTCGGCACTGGGCGTGCCCGGTTTGCTGCAGGCCGTGCGGCAGGGGCGGGTGCTGGTGGCCAACGCGTTGGGTAGCGGTGTGCTCGAATCACCTGGCCTGCTCGGTTTTTTGCCGACCATCAACGAGAAGTTGTTTGGCGAAGAGTTGATCCTGCCCACGATTGCCACCTGGTGGTGCGGCGAAGCCCCGGTGCTGGCCCAGGCGCTGGAAAAACTGCCGGAGCTGCTGATCAAACCGGCATTCCCGTCCCAGAGCTTTATGCCGGTGTTCGGCCGCGATCTGGACGACAAACAGCGCCAGGCTTTGGCCGGGCGCATCCAGGCGCGCCCCTACGCCTATGTCGCTCAAGCCCTGGCGCAGTTGTCCCAGGCGCCAGTTTGGCAGTCCGAAAAAGGCCAACTGCAACCGCGGGCCATCGGCATGCGGGTGTACGCCGTGGCCAGCGCCGATGGCTATCGGGTGCTGCACGGCGGGCTGACGCGGGTTGCGGCGCAAGCCGATGCCGAAGTGGTGTCGATGCAGCGCGGTGGTGCCAGCAAGGACACCTGGATTCTCGGCGATGCCGCACCAGTCGGTGACCAATGGCGTGCCCAGTGCACGCTGGGCGTGCGCGACCTGATTCGCCGGGACCCTTACTTGCCGTCACGGGTGGTGGAAAACCTGTTCTGGTTCGGCCGCTATTGCGAGCGCTGTGATGGCTTGGCGCGTTTGCTGCGGATCATCCTCGCGCGCTATGTCGATGGCGATGATCCGTTGGCGTTGCAGGCGGCTGTCGAACTTGCTGAAAGCCTGTCGCTGTTGCCCGAAGAGGGCACCTTGCCGGAGCGGCTGATGGCGGCCCTGCTGGGTGAGGACTGGGCCTTCAGCCTGCGCGCCAATCTGCAGCGGCTGCAATGGGCGGCCTCGCAGGTGCGCGGCAAGCTGTCGCGGGAAAACTGGCAGGCACTGGTCGAACTGCAACGCGAAGCCAGCGCGCTGGAGGCCGACGAGTCGGACTTTGGCGAATTGCTGGACTTTCTCAACCGCCTGGTGATGTCGCTGGCGGCGCTGTCCGGGTTCGCCCTGGACGACATGACCCGTGACGAGGGCTGGCGCTTTTTGATGACCGGGCGGCGCATCGAGCGCCTGCAGTTTCTCAGCGGCAGCCTGGCCGGCTTTCTGCGCGGCGTAGCCGTGTTCGACCAGGCCGGGCTCGAGTGGCTGCTGGAGCTGGGTAACAGCAGCATCACCTACCGCTCACGTTATCTGGCAGTGCCGCAGCTGATTCCGGTGCTCGACCTGCTTCTGCTCGACGAGCAAAACCCCCACGCCGTGCTGTTCCAGCTCAAGCTGGTGACTCGCTCGCTGGCGCGCCTGAACAAAGCGTTCGGCTCGCCCCGCGAGCCGGGCATGGCCATGCTCGCCGAGCGTCTCGGGCATTTCGACCTGGGTAGCCTGGAAAACCCGCTGTTCGGCGCCCCCAGCGTGCGCGCGGTGCTCGACGGCCTGGCCGACCTGCTGCAGACCATCTCCGACGCCAGCAATCAGGTCTCTGACCGTTTGGGCTTGCGCCATTTCGCCCACGTCGACGATGTCAGTCAGCAAACCGTATCGGTCTGAACCATGAGCGCCCATTACCAGATTATTCACGACACCCATTACCACTACGACAGCCCGGTGTCGCTGGCGCAGCAGCTGGCGCATTTATGGCCGCGGGCCTGCGACTGGCAGCAGTGCGCCAAGCAACAGTTGCAGATCAGCCCCCAGCCCTCCAGTCGTTTGGATGAGCTGGACGTGTTCGGCAACCCGTTGACCCGCCTGGCCTTCGAGCGCCCTCATGACGAACTGCGCGTCAGCGCGCATCTTTGGGTCGAAGTGCTGGAGCGCAAAGCGGTGGATTTCGATGCCTCGCCGGCCTGGGAGGCGACTCGTGATGCGCTGGCGTTCAGCGGCTTGCCGATGTTGCCGGAACATTTGCAGGCATGCCGTTACCGCTTCGAATCGCCGTATGTGCACTTGAAAAAGGGCTTCGTGCAGTTTTCCGACAGCTGCTTCCCGCCCGGTCGGCCGTTGCTGCTGGGGGCCCGGGCGCTGATGGAAAAGATTTTCAGCGAGTTCACCTTCGATGCCGAGGCGACTCAGGTCGCCACGCCCTTGCTCGAAGTGCTGGAGCGTCGGCGCGGTGTCTGTCAGGATTTCGCCCACTTGATGCTCGCCTGCCTGCGCTCGCGCGGGCTGGCGGCGCGCTATGTCAGCGGTTACCTGCTGACCCAGCCGCCGCCGGGGCAGCCACGGCTGATCGGCGCCGATGCCTCGCACGCCTGGGTGTCGGTGTATTGCCCGGCCGCTGGCTGGGTGGATTTCGATCCGACCAATAATATTCAGCCCGCACTGGAACACATCACCCTTGCCTGGGGGCGCGATTTCACCGATGTGTCACCGTTGCGTGGGATCATTCTGGGCGGCGGCAGCCATGACCCGGAAGTGCGGGTCACGGTCATGCCGGCGGAGGAGGGCTTGCTGTGAAAGATCGGTCGGTCATTCCGACCGGGTGAATTCGTGGGTGCTGCCGCAGGCGCCATAGGCATAGGCGGCGAGCAGGCTACGGAAAAGACTATTGAGGTGCATGGCAGACGCTCCGTTCGGGTGTTGTCTGATCATAGTGTCTCAAGGCATTATTGACCGATTGGTTAACTTGATGGGGGCCATAGAGGCAAACTCGCTGCTTGAACACCGTTGATGCAGGTCACTGGAACCGGCTCAGGATTCGGGCAGTTTTCATTCCAATAAAACCCTGCTTGGAGATGTACCATGCTTGCCAAAGTCATAGCGTTTTCCGTGCTGGCTGTCGCCAGTGGTCAATTGCTGGCCGCTGAATGCGCGGTAACCGTTGATTCCACCGATCAGATGGCCTTCAACACCAAGGCCATCGAAATCGACAAGAGCTGCAAGACCTTTACCGTCAACCTGGAACACTCGGGTTCCCTGCCGAAAAACGTCATGGGCCACAACTGGGTGCTGAGCAAAGAGGCTGACATGCAGCCGATCGCGACCGACGGCTTGAGCGCCGGTATCGACAAGGGCTACCTGAAGGAAGGTGATGCACGCGTTATCGCGCACACCAAGATCATTGGCGGCAAAGAGAAAGATTCGGTGACCTTTGATGTGTCCAAGCTGGCCGCCGGCGAGAAGTATGGTTTCTTCTGCTCGTTCCCGGGGCACATCTCGATGATGAAAGGCACGGTTACCCTGAAGTAATCGGCGGCCTCAAAAGATTCGCGGCGGTCCGCCGGACCGCCGCGAATGGGGCTCTGCCAAAGGCCCTGATTCAATCAAGGTGCAAACGGCAACTCACGCTTGTGCTGGGTCTTGCGGTAGGTCCCGGCGATAATCTCGAAGGCTTCCTCGCGCACCGGTTCACCGTGCAGGAACGCATCAATCTCCACATAGGTCACCCCATGCGAGGCCTCGTCCGGTTTGCCCGGCGCCAGGTCTTCAAGGTCTGCGGTCGGCACTTTCTCTACCAGTGATTCCGGCGCCCCGAAGCTGCGGGCGATGGCGCGCACCTGGTTTTTCACCAGGCCTGACAAGGGGGCCAGGTCGCAGGCGCCGTCGCCGAACTTGGTGAAAAAGCCCATCACCGCCTCAGCCGCATGATCGGTACCGATCACCAGCCCTTGATAGGCGCCAGCGACGGTGTATTGCGCGACCATGCGCATGCGCGCCTTGGTGTTGCCCAGCACGAAGTCCACCGCGGCCTCGTGACGCCCATCCAGAGCCTTCACTTCCGTGGCCAGGGATTTGACTGCCGGACCGATATTGATGGTGTGACATTCGTCCGGGGCGATGAAGTCGATGCAGGCCTGGGCGTCGTGTTCATCGTGCTGCACTTGATAGGGCAGGCGCACGGCGATAAAGCGGTAAGCCCCATCGCCCGTGCTGGCGCGCAGTTCCTTGACCGCGCGTTGCGCCAGCAGGGCTGCGGTCAGTGAGTCGACCCCGCCACTGATGCCCAGCACCAGGGTCTTGAGCCCGGCATTCTTCAGGCATTGCTGGATGAACGCGACGCGCCGGGCCACCTCGGCCTGCAATGCCTGGGCATCGGCGAAGGGCGGCTGGACATTGAGCGCGCGGGCAATCTCTTGCTGTACGGCTTGCATGGTTCACTCCTTGGGAGAATCGGGAACTTTGAAAACATGGCGCAGGTAGGCGACGAAGTTGGGGTCGCGACACTGGGTCTTGGCCGCTTCATCGGAAATCTTGGCAACCGGCGAGCCGTTGCAGTCGGTCATTTTAAGCACGATGCTCATGGGCGCCACCCCCGGAATGTCACAGGTCAGGTGGGTGCCAATGCCGAAACTGACATTGATGCGCCCGTGCAGGGCGCGGAATATTTCCAGTGAGCGGGGCAGGGTCAGGCCATCGGAAAACACCAGGGTCTTGGTCATCGGGTCGATGCCCAGGTGCTTGTAATGAGCGATGGCTTTTTCGGCCCAGCGCACCGGGTCGCCGGAGTCATGGCGCAGGCCGTCGAAGAGCTTGGCAAAGTAAAGGTCGAAGTCGCCCAGAAATGCATCCATGGTGAGGGTGTCGGTCAGGGCGATGCCCAGCAGCCCCCGGTATTCCCGGACCCAGCAGTCGAGCGCGGCAATCTGGCTGTCGATCAGCCGCGGGCCCAGTTGCTGGTGGGCCATGATCCACTCATGGGCCATGGTGCCCAGCGGCTTGATGTTCATCTCGCGGGCCAGGTGCACGTTGCTGGTGCCGACAAAGCGACCCGGGAAGTCGTGCTTGAGCACGCTGACCACTTCTTCCTGCACCCGGTAGGAAAACCGCCGGCGGGTGCCGAAATCAGCCACCTGCAAGCCATTGAGTTCGTCCTGGCTGGCGTTGGCGGTGAGCCAGTCGAACTTGCGATACAGCTGCTCGCGTACCTGTTCAAGCGTGATATCGGCATACCGGGAGCGGTTGCGCACTTCGGTGATGATGGCCAGCAGCGGCACTTCAAACAGGATCACATGCAGCCATGGCCCACGCAGGCGCAGGCACAGCTGGTCGTCTTCAATGCCCAGATGCAGGTAACGCAGGTTGAAGCGGAACAGGCCGAGAAAGCGCAGGAAGTCTGGCTTCAGGAAATGGATGGTTTCCAGGAATTCCAGCTGCTCGGCGCTCAGGCTCAATTCGCTGAGGCGCTCGATCTGGTGACGGATTTCGTCGAGATAAGGCCGAAGGTCTTCGCCGTTGCGGCAGCGCAACTCCCATTCCACGTCCACATTGGGGTAGTTGTGCAGCACCGCTTGCATCATCGTCAGCTTGTATAAATCGGTGTCGAGCAAGTTTTGCACGCTGCGATCGGCGAATGCGCTCTCGCTCATATAAGGCTCCCGGCGGGCTTGCGCTGGCAGACAGGCGCCGGCGCTCAGCAAGGTCTCCATTGTGCCAGCCTTTTTCCCGCTGTGCCGGGTCGAGCCGTTTAGAGCGCTGGCAACGTGTTTGGACCGGCAGTTACGGGGCAATCGTCTAGCCTGTAGTGGTGCGAGCTGTAGCAAATGCGCACCGTCAGTGTGCACTTCCGTTACGCACGTTGTTACAGGTTGGTTGCACGTAAACAGGTGTCCAGGTTGCAATGATGGCGCCTGAAGGTTGCGCCTTTTTGTCTCTTAAGGTTTCACCATTACCGTTCCAGACGGTTGCACGACCCATAACAAAAGGACCAAAACGCTCTAAGAACAAGTTGATAGCGACTTTTTCCAGAATAAAAAAACGATGGCACGGCGCTTGCTCGGACCTTCGTGCTAGATCGTGCTGAAGTTGTAGTGCCAACCAAAAAAACATCAGGAGCACCACTCATGTCGCAGACGTTTTACAGGAAAGGTTTTCTGGCGCTGGCCGTGGCTACGGCAATGGGCGTTTCTTCGTTTGTTCAGGCCGACATCAAGATCGGTGTGGCGGGGCCGATGACCGGTCCCAGTGCATCCTTTGGCGAGCAGTACATGAAAGGCGCGCAGCAGGCGGCCGACGACATCAACGCCGCAGGCGGTGTGAATGGCGAGAAGATCGTGCTGGTCAAGGGCGATGACGCCTGCGAGCCGAAGCAGGCCGTCGCCGTGGCCAACCGTCTGTCCGACCAGGACAAGGTGGCCGGTGTTGTCGGGCACTTCTGCTCGTCATCGACCATCCCGGCTTCTGAGGTTTATAACGAAGCTGGCATCATTGCCATCACCCCAGGCTCCACCAACCCTGCCGTTACCGAGCGCGGCCTGGACGCCATGTTCCGTATGTGCGGGCGTGACGACCAGCAAGGCATCGTGGCCGCTGATTACATCATTGACGTCCTCAAGGGCAAGAAAGTGGTCGTGCTGAACGACAAGGACACCTACGGCAAAGGTCTGGCCGATGCGACCTCGGCCCAACTGAAAAAACGTGGCGTCACGCCCGTGTTTGAAGAAGGCCTGACCCGTGGCGAGAAAGATTTCAACGCCGTGGTGACCAAAATCCGTCAGAACGGCGCTGATGTGGTGTTCTTCGGCGGCCTGCACCCTGAAGCCGGCCCGTTGGTCCGTCAGATGCGCGAGTCGGGCCTCAAGGACGTCCATTTCGTGTCTGACGATGGCATCGTGACCGACGAAATGGTCAAGACTGCGGGTGGCCCTCAGTTCGTTGACGGTGTCTACATGACCTTCGGCGCCGACCCGCGTCTGGTCCTGGACAGCAAGCAGGTTGTGGAGAACTTCCGCAAGACCGGCTACGAGCCCGAAGGCTACACCCTGTACGCCTATGCCTCGGTACAAACCCTGGCGGCCGCTTTCAACGGCGCCAAGTCCAACAAGGGCGAAGATGCCGCCAAGTGGCTGAAGGCCAACCCGGTGCAGACCGTCATGGGTAAAAAAGAGTGGGACTCCAAGGGCGACCTGAAAGTCTCCGACTATGTGGTCTACCAGTGGGACAAAGACGGCAAATACCACCAGCTGGAAAAACAGAAGTGACCGCTGCGCCGCGCCTGACCGAACGTCGGGCGCGGCGCGGTTTTATTGCCGCACTCGTCTTTTCTCGTAGATATGCACAAACCCTGCGCTGCGAGGACTGCTATCGGCCGTCCGCCGTGGTCAGCGCTTGTGCAATCTCATCACCGTGAGATTGCGTTATGGATGGTATTTTCCTGCAGCAATTGATCAATGGTCTGACCCTCGGGTCCGTCTATGGTCTGATCGCCATCGGCTACACAATGGTCTATGGCATCATTGGCATGATCAACTTCGCCCACGGCGAGGTTTACATGATTTCCGCTTACCTCGCGGCAATCAGTCTGGCCCTGCTGGCTTACTTCGGCATTGAGTCCTTCCCGTTGCTGATGCTCGGCACACTGGTCTTCACCATCGTCGTCACCGGCGTCTATGGCTGGGTCATCGAACGGGTCGCCTACAAGCCATTGCGCAACTCCACTCGCCTGGCACCGCTGATCAGTGCCATTGGTATTTCCCTGATCCTGCAAAACTACGCGCAGATCAGTCAGGGCGCACAGCAACAAGGTATCCCCACCCTGCTCGAAGGCGCCTTGCGCCTGGATGTTGGTGACGGTTTCGTTCAGCTGACCTACACCAAGATCTTCATTCTGATCGCCGCTTTTGTCGGCATGGGCCTGCTGACTTACGTCATCAAGTTCACCAAGCTTGGGCGTATGTGCCGCGCGACCCAGCAGGACCGCAAGATGGCCTCGATCCTCGGTATCAACACCGACCGGGTCATTTCCTACGTGTTTATCATCGGCGCCGCCATGGCCGCGCTGGCCGGGGTGCTGATCACGTTGAACTACGGCACCTTTGACTTCTATGCCGGCTTCATCATCGGCATCAAGGCCTTCACCGCAGCGGTACTGGGCGGTATCGGCTCGCTGCCGGGAGCGATGCTGGGCGGGATTGTGCTGGGTGTTTCGGAGTCGCTGTTCTCCGGCCTGGTCAACTCTGACTACAAAGACGTATTCAGTTTCTCACTGCTGGTGCTGATCCTGATTTTCCGTCCCCAAGGCCTGCTGGGTCGCCCACTCGTGGCGAAGGTGTAAGTATGTCTGCTACCGAAAACAACGCTATTGATATCAAGCGAAGCCTCATCGATGCCGTGCTCGCCGGGCTGATCTCGTTGATCGTGTTCGGCCCGATCGTGGGTGTGGTGCTGCAAGGCTACAGCTTCAATCTTGAGCCGGTGCGCGTCGCCTGGCTGGTGGGCGCGGTGATGGTCGGGCGCTTTTTTCTCAGCCTGTTCCTGCAAACGCCCAAGGGCTTGGGCATCCTGGAGGGCTTCGAGAGCAGCGGCTCCGGCGTGCACGTGCTGGCGCCGGACTACAAGTCGCGGCTGCGCTGGATCATCCCGGCGCTGATCGTGATCGCCATCGTCTTTCCGTTCTTCGCCAACAAGTACCTGCTGACCGTGGTGATCCTCGGGCTGATCTACGTGCTGCTGGGCCTGGGGCTGAACATCGTGGTGGGTCTTGCCGGTCTGCTCGACTTGGGTTACGTGGCGTTCTACGCCATCGGCGCCTACGGCCTGGCGCTGGGTTACCAGTATCTGGGGCTGGGGTTCTGGACGGTGCTGCCGCTGTCGGCCCTCGCTGCGGCGTTGGCGGGATGTTTATTGGGCTTTCCGGTGTTGCGAATGCACGGGGACTATCTGGCCATCGTGACCCTGGGCTTTGGTGAAATCATTCGCCTGGTGCTGAACAACTGGCTGTCGTTCACCGGTGGTCCGAACGGCATGCCCGTGCCGTCACCGACCTTCATGGGTCTGGAGTTCGGTCGCCGTGCCAAAGAAGGCGGAGTGCCGTTCCATGAGTTTTTCGGGATCGACTACAACCCCAACCTGAAATTCCTGTTTATCTACATCGTGTTGTTTCTGGTGGTGCTGGCGGTGTTGTACATCAAGCATCGGCTGACCCGCATGCCCGTCGGGCGCGCCTGGGAAGCGCTGCGCGAAGATGAAATCGCCTGCCGCGCCATGGGCCTGAACCACGTGCTGGTCAAGCTTTCGGCCTTCACCCTCGGGGCGTCCACCGCCGGGCTTGCCGGGGTGTTTTTTGCCAGCTACCAGGGCTTCGTGAACCCGTCCTCGTTCACCTTCTTCGAGTCAGCGCTGATCCTCGCCATTGTGGTGCTCGGTGGCATGGGCTCGACGGTGGGGGTGGTCATGGCGGCGTTTGTGCTGACCGTCGCGCCGGAACTGTTGCGCACCTTCTCCGAGTACCGGGTGCTGCTGTTTGGCGTGTTGATGGTGTTAATGATGATCTGGCGGCCACGCGGCCTGATTCGTATCAGCCGTACCGGTGTGACCCCACGTAAAGGAGTGGCGCCATGAGCGATGATGTCATCCTCTCGGTCGATAACCTGATGATGCACTTTGGCGGGATCAAGGCGCTCAGCGATGTCAGCCTGAAGGTCAAGCGCAATTCGATCTTCGCCCTGATCGGGCCCAACGGTGCCGGCAAGACGACGGTGTTCAACTGCCTGACCGGTTTCTACAAGGCTACCGGCGGGCATATCGAACTCAATGTGCGCGATACGAAAACCGACGTCATCAAGTTGTTGGGCGAACCGTTCAAGCTCACTGACTTTGTCTCGCCACCTCAATTTGCCAGCCGCCTGTTCTACAAAATGTTCGGTGGCACCCACCTGATCAACCGCGCGGGCCTGGCCCGTACGTTCCAGAACATTCGTCTGTTCAGGGAAATGTCGGTGGTGGAAAACCTGCTGGTGGCCCAGCACATGTGGGTCAACCGCCACCTGGTCTCGGGCATCCTCAACACCAAGGCCTACCGCAAAGCTGAGAGCGACGCGCTGGATCACGCGTTCTACTGGCTGGAAGTGGTGGACCTGGGGGATTGCGCCAACCGCCTGGCCGGGGAGCTTTCCTACGGCCAGCAGCGACGCCTGGAGATCGCGCGGGCCATGTGCACCCGGCCGAAAATCATCTGCCTGGACGAACCGGCCGCCGGCCTCAACCCGCAAGAAACCGAACGGCTCAGCGCGATCATCCGCCACCTGCGCGATGACCACGACCTGACCGTGGTACTGATCGAGCACGACATGGGCATGGTAATGAGCATTTCCGACCACATCGTGGTGCTGGACCACGGCAACGTGATTGCTGAAGGTGTACCTGAGCAGATCCGCAAAGATCCGAAGGTGATCGCGGCCTACCTGGGTGCTGACGAAGAGGAGCTGGTATGAGCGAACCGATCCTCGAATTCAAGGATGTCGACGTGTTCTACGGGCCGATCCAGGCCCTGAAAAAAGTCTCACTGCACATCAACGAGGGTGAAACGGTCAGCCTGATCGGCTCCAACGGCGCGGGCAAGTCCACGCTGTTGATGTCGATTTTCGGCCAGCCACGGGCCAGCCATGGGCAGATCACCTACCGTGGCACCGACATCACTCACAAGTCGGCCCACTACATCGCCTCCAACGGGATCGCCCAGTCACCGGAAGGCCGGCGGGTGTTCCCCGACATGACGGTGGAAGAAAACCTGATGATGGGCACCATCCCGATCGGGGACAAGTACGCCAGCGAGGACATGCAGCGCATGTTCGAGCTGTTCCCGCGGCTCAAGGAACGGCGCAACCAGCGGGCCATGACCATGTCCGGGGGCGAGCAGCAGATGCTCGCCATCGCCCGGGCCTTGATGAGCCGGCCCAAGCTGCTGCTGCTCGATGAACCGAGCCTGGGGTTGGCACCGATCGTGGTCAAACAGATCTTCCATACCCTGCGAGAGCTTGCCTCCACCGGTATGACCATCTTCCTGGTCGAGCAGAACGCCAACCACGCGTTGAGGCTGTCGGACCGGGGCTATGTGATGGTCAACGGGCAAATTCGCCTGACCGGCACGGGCAAGGAGTTGTTGGTCAACGATGAGGTGCGCAATGCCTACCTTGGCGGTCACTGACCACTGATAAGCGTCAAAAAAACGCCCTGGCCTTTAAAAGCCGGGGCGTTTTCTTTCATCCACAGTTTTGTGGACAACCCATTCGTCAAGTGCGCAAAACGCGACACAACGTCGCTGAAATTCATGCTTTTGTCATGAGGTGAAGTTGTCCACGGTTGCTGTGGAGCTGATTGTGGGTAACTTGGGAGCATATGGCTGGAGGCCTTTATTTCCGTGGCTTTGATAGGGGTGGTTGTTTTTTGATCAGCACTTTTTTGCTGGCCTGAAAGGGGTTTTGTCAATCCTTTTATCCACCACTGTCCAGGGCCGCTCATACGCATTCCAGGCTGTGGATAACTCTGTGGGCAATCGTTGGAAAGAGCGACGCAGACGGCGTAGTTGCTGGCCTGCGGCCATTGGATGGTGGCACTGGGTTGCACCCCTTTAGCGAACCTCGGCATTGGCAGCGGCAAAGTCAAGGACAATACTCAGATTCAGGCGCTTGATCCCTTGTGGACAAAGGCCTGTGGGCAATTTGAGTTGCCCCCGGTTTTTGTGGAACCGCTTGTGGATAAGATGAGCACAACCCGCGCCGGACCAGCCAGGGCAAGGCTTTGCGGTGGCTGTACATTTTTCGTACAGTTGCACTGACGACTTGCTGACGCGGCGGGGGCCGGGCATGCTTCAGGGCTTGCCGCCTGCCGCCACTTTTAGGAGAACACGATGACTTCCACTGTATTCATCACCGGGGCCACCTCAGGGTTTGGCGAAGCCTGCGCGCGCCGTTTTGCCAAAGCCGGCTGGTCGCTGGTGCTGACGGGTCGCCGCGAAGAGCGCCTCAATGCCCTGTGCGCGGAATTGTCCAGGCAGACCAAGGTGCTCGGCCTGGTGCTCGACGTGCGTGATCGCAAGGCGATGGAAGCGGCCATCGAAGGCCTGCCGCCGGAATTCGACAAACTGCGCGGGCTGATCAACAACGCCGGCCTGGCCCTGGGCGCGGACCCTGCACCCAAGTGCGACCTGGATGACTGGGACATCATGGTCGACACCAACGTCAAAGGCCTGATGTACAGCACCCGCCTGCTGCTCTCGCGCCTGATCGCCCACGGCAAGGGGGCCAGCATCGTCAACCTGGGTTCTGTGGCGGGTAATTACTCCTACCCTGGCAGCCACGTGTATGGCGGCACCAAGGCCTTCGTCGGGCAGTTTTCGCAGAATTTGCGCTGCGACCTGCAGGGGACGGGCGTGCGAGTCACTAACATCGAACCCGGCCTGTGTGAAAGCGAGTTCTCGCTGGTGCGCTTCGGCGGCGACAAAGCCCGCTACGACGCCACCTACGCGGGCGCTGACCCGATCCAGCCGCAGGACATTGCCGAGACCATCTTCTGGGTCATGAACCAGCCGGCTCACATCAACATCAACAACATTGAGCTGATGCCAGTGAGCCAGACCCTGGCCGGGTTTGCGATTGAGCGCAGCAAGGGTTGATACCTATTCGCAGGCAAGCCTCATGTAGGAGCGGACCTGGCCGCGATGGGCCGCGCAGCGGCCCCTTTGGCCAGTGACATCTGCGACTCAGCTTGCGAGTGCAGGTGGTTTCAGAATCGCCGGGGCCGCTTCGCAGCCCATCGCGGCCAGGTCCGCTCCTACAGGGACGTCTGTGACTGTACTAGGGCTTGCCCGCGAAGCTTTTAAAGGTCGCCCAATGCATCCTGCAGGCCGATATAGCAAGTTGCCAGGTGGTACGGCGTAGTCGATGGCATGTCATGCCGGCTGACCGCGCCACTGGCATCGCGGCATTCGTACCAGCCACCGGCATGCAGGAAATTCGCCTGCAGCGCCTCTAACTGCTCGAGCACGGTGGTTTCGCTGTTCGGGCGAAGGGTCAGCGCGCGGATGTATTCGGCCTTGGCCCAGATGCGCTGGGTGGCGTCACGGGCCTGGCCCTGAGCGTCCAGCATCGCCAGCACCGCGCCGTCGCGTACCCCATGGAGTTCGGCATAACCGAATGCGCGTTCCAGCGAGCGGTGCAGCGGGCTGCCATTGAGCAACGGCGACGATGCCAGCAGATAAAACCATTCGAACTGATGCCCTGGTTCAAACCAGTTATCCACAGCCCCGCGCGGTTTCTCCAGCATCACCCCATGGGTGGGCTCGATAAAGCCTGCCTGCATGGCGTTGGTCAGCGCCAGCAGCGCCTGTTTGACTGGCTCGTCTTCGCGCACTTGCAGCGTTGCCAGAAAGGCTTCGGCCAGGTGCATCAACGGGTTTTGCAACGGGCCGCTGCCCAGGGGCGACCAATCTTCATCCAGGCTCGCTTCATACAGGCCATCGCCTGTGGAAAACCGTTCGGCCACCACGCTCAGTGCGGCGTTGAGCGTCGATTCCACCAAGGGTTCGCGCACCTTGGCCCAGTAATGAGCGCAGGCAAAGACGATAAAGGCGTGGGTGTAGAGGTCCTTGCGCCGATCCAGCGGCTGGCCGCTGGGGTCGATGCTGTAGAACCAGCCACCGTGTTCGGCGTCGTGGAAGTGCCGTTGCAGCGAGCGGAACAGCGCGGCGGCGCGCTCGGCGGCGCCGGGTTCGTCGATTCGGCTGGAAAACAGGAACAGTTGCCGGGCGCAGGCCATGGCCCGATAGCGCTGCGGTGGCAGCGGCTGGTGCTGTGCATCCAGGGCCTCGAACGGCAGGGCAAGGTCTGCATTCCATCCCGGCCCTTGCCAGAGCGGCACGATCGTCTGCGCAAAGTGCTGTTGCACAGTGGCGAAGGTGGCGGACAGGGTGGCGCGCAAGGAAAGGTCGGGCATTGGCTGATGTCGTCACGGAGTTTGGGCGACATGGTAGCAGGAGGATGGGAGCGCTCCCACAATTGTGGGAGCCCTTGGTTACAGCGTCAGCCAGCCAACAACCACGCACCGGTCAGCGCCGAGGCCGCGCCGGCGAGGCGCACCAGCAGCGCGGCGGCCTGCGGCAGCACGCGGACCACGAAGAATCCGGCGGCGTGCAGCGCAGCGGTGGCGGCGACAAAACCGAAGGCATACGCCCACGGGCTGGTCATCTCGGGAATTTCCAGGCCATGGGCCACGCCGTGGAACAGCGCGAACAGCGCCGTCGCCAGTACCGCCAGGCTTACCGGTGGGCGAACCGCCAGCGCTACCGCCAGCCCCAGCGCCAGCACCGAGGCGGCGATGCCGCTTTCCATCGCCGGCAGTTCCAGCCCGCTAAAACCCAGCAAACCCCCCATCAGCATGGTGCCGACAAAGGTGCACGGCAGCGCCCAGCGGGCCGCGCTTTGTTGCTGTGCCGCCCACAGGCCGACCGCCACCATCGCCAGCAAGTGATCAAGCCCGCCAATCGGGTGGCTGATGCCGGCCACCAGGCCGTTGTCGCCATGGCCGGGGTGGGCGAGTGCCAGGCCAGGGGCGAGCAGCAGGGGTAACAGGCACAGCAGTTTTTTCAGCGACATCGGTCAGCTTCCTTGTAGTGAAGAGGTGATCAGGCTGCGGTCAACAGGCCTTGGCGTTCGATAAAGGCAATGATCTCTTCCAGCCCTTGGCCGGTTTTCTGGTTGCTGAACACGAAGGGCTTCTCGCCGCGCATGCGGCGGGTGTCGCCATCCATCATTTCCAGCGAGGCGCCCACCAGCGGCGCAAGGTCGATCTTGTTGATCACCAACAGGTCGGACTTGCAGATCCCCGGGCCGCCTTTGCGCGGCAGCTTGTCGCCGGCCGACACGTCGATCACGTAAATGGTCAGGTCCGACAGTTCCGGGCTGAAGGTAGCCGAGAGGTTGTCGCCGCCGGATTCGACCAGAATCAGGTCCAGGCCGGGAAAGCGCCGGTTGAGCTGGTCGACCGCTTCCAGGTTGATTGAAGCGTCTTCGCGGATGGCGGTGTGCGGGCAGCCGCCGGTTTCCACGCCAATGATCCGCTCCGGCGCCAGGGCCTGGTTGCGCACCAGAAAGTCGGCATCTTCGCGGGTGTAGATATCGTTGGTGACCACAGCCAGGTTGTAGCGCTCGCGCAGGGCCAGGCACAGGGCCAGGGTCAGGGCTGTCTTGCCGGAGCCGACCGGGCCGCCGATACCGACGCGCAGGGGTTGGGTATTCATCAGGGTTCTCCTAGGAACGGAACAGGCGGCTGTATTGGCGCTCATGGGCCATGCTCGCCAGCGACAGGCCGAAGGCGGCGCTGCCAAGGTGTTGGGGGTTGAGGTCGGTGGCGATCTGCCGGGCCTGTTGCAGCAACGGCAGCAGTTCGCTGGTCAGACGCTGAGCGGCTTGCTGGCCCAGCGGCAGGGTTTTCATCAACACGGCCAGCTGGTTCTCCAGCCAGCTCCAGAGCCAGGCGGCCAGGGCGTCCTGTGGGCTGATCTGCCAGGCACGCGCCGCCAGCGCCCAACCGAGGGCCAAGTGCGGTTCGTGGATGTCGGCGAGAAAGCGTCGGGCAGCCGTGTCCAGCTCCGGTAAGCCTTCGAGCAGCTGTTTGAGGGAATAGCCCATCTGCCGGCTTTCCAGGTGCAGTTCGCGGGTCTCGCGGCTGGCCCGGTGCTCGTCGCAACGCTGGAGCAACTCGCCCCAGTCTTCGGCCTCGGCGGCCACGCAATGAGCCAGTAACAGCGGTGCTTCGAAGCGCGCCAGATTGAGCAACAGCTGGTCGGCGATCCAGCGACGGGCGCTGGCCGGGTCGACCACGGTGGCCATTTCCACGGCCATCTCCAAACCCTGGGAATAGCTGTAGCCACCAATCGGCAGCTGCGGGCTGGCCAGGCGCAGCAGAGCCCAGGCCGGGCTCATGTGCGCACGCCGAACTGGTGCAGGCGCGGCGCGTAATTGAAATCTTCGTCACCGTGACGGGAGTGGTGATGGCCACCACCGTAGGCGCCGTGCTCGGGCTGGAACGGCGCCTCGAGGGTCTCGGTGTGAGCGCCGAGCTGCTCGAGCATGGCCTTGAGCACGTAATCATCGAGCAGGCGCAGCCAACCGTCACCCACTTGCAAGGCGACGTGGCGATTACCCAAGTGATAGGCGGCGCGGGTCAGTTCGAAGGCGCTGGCGCAGGTTACGTGCAGGAGTTTTTCCGGGCGGGCGCAAACGCGGACCACCCGGCCGTCTTCGGCTTGCAGGAATTCGCCGTCATGCAGCGGCGACTGGCCGCGCTCCAAAAACAACCCGACGTCCTCCCCCTCGGCACTAAAACAGCGCAAGCGGCTCTTGCTGCGGGCTTCGAAGGTCAGGTGCAATTCGGCCGACCAGTCAGGTTTGGGCGCGATCCGAGTGTGAATAACCAGCATGGCTAGGGCTTCCAGCTAAGTAAGAGCGATAGCCTATGCAGAGCAAGTGCCTTGCCAATCGGGGTATCTGAAGGAAATGCCCTACAAATGCGTGTGATAGCTGAAAGCGGGGGCGTGTTTTTGTCTTGAATCGGTGCGACGAACGGCGTTTTGCACCAAAAAAGGACCTAATTGATGCCTTGCCAATGGCGGGCGCCGACAAAGATAAAGCGCAATTGCTGAGTGATCTTGGCCTGGGGCATCAGGTGCGGGGGCAGGGGCGCAGCAGGGGGGTCGATCAGCTCGGGCAGGGTGGCGAACACGGTTTTCACCACCAGGTCGGCCATGACCGCCAGTGCCGCCGCATTCAGGTGTTGCCACTTGGCCATCAAACCAAGGTCCGCCGCCAGGTCCGAAGCGATGCCTTCGCGCAACACTGTGATCGCCTGGCGTACCGGCAACGAGCCGCCATACTGCTCGCGCGCCAGAAACAGGAACTGGCTGCGGTTAGCAGCGACGACATCGAGAAAGATCCGTACCGAGGCATCGGTGATGCCGCCGAGCACCACTTCGTTATGCCGGACCAGGCGAATGGTTTCGCGAAAGGTTTCGCCCACTTCGTTCACCAATGCCAGACCCAGTTCGTCCATATCGGTGAAGTGCCGGTAAAAACCGGTGGGGACGATGCCGGCAGCCTTGGCCACCTCGCGCAAACTCAGACTGCCAAAGCCTCGGCCACTGTCCATCAATTGACGGGCAGCGTGGAGCAATGCGTGGCGGGTCTGTTGTTTTTGTTCAGCGCGGGGGAGCATGGGGGCAGGCTTCAATTGGATCAGCTGTGCACTCTAGCAAATCGACTTTGACGGCGTCGAACCGCAAAACGCAGGGCTTCTTGAAAACCAAAGCCCGGTTGCAGGAACCGGGCTTTTTCCAAGGACCGCAAGGCCTTAGCTCAGACGCTGGTTTTGTTCGTGCAGACGGTCGGCACCGCCTTCGGCAATGGTCTTGCTGCGTTCGATCAGACGATCCGATCCGCCTTCAGCGACATCGTTGCGCTGCAAGGTACGGTCGGAACCGCCTTCAGCAATGGTGTTGCTGCGCTCGATCAGGCGATCAGAGCCGCCTTCAGCGAGGCTACCGATCGGTTGGCTGATCACGGTGGTGCTGGATTTGGCTTCGGCAGAAATGCCTTGGTCAGCGGCCGGAACAGCGAAGGCGTTGGCGGCCAGGACAGAAAGGGTAAGGCTGAGCAGCAATTGGCGTTTCATGAGAGGGCGCTCCTTGGAGGGCTGAAATGTGTCTACGGAGCCAATGCTACTCTCGAGAATTAGATATAAAAGTTCATAAAGGTAATGGTAACAATCAACGGAATTGATATTTGCCGCAGCCCTTGTGGCCCGCGGCTTTCACGGCATCGTCAAGCGTCTGTTGGGTTGGGGCGGGCGCGTCGGCCGGATAAATATTCGATTCCGGGGCAAGGCTTTCTAAACCTGTTCGGCTATGGGAAGCCCTAAGCAAATACCAGCGCCGCAGCAAAGCTGTCATCCGGAGAACCGTGCAATGACGCGCACTTCAAAAATACTGGCCTGGGTCCTTTCCAGTCTGCTGTCGATCCTGCTCATCGTGGGTGTCGTCATCACCCACCGCTAACTTCGCCACTGAAAAACTCGACCTGAAGATCATCCCGGAGTCCAAGGGCATTCGCCTGCTGTCGCTGCGCTCGCCGTTGTACGTGCGCGGCACCTTCAAGAAGCCCAACGCCGGCGTCCAGGCGGTACCGTTGATGCTGCGCGGTGCGGGCATGGTGACCCTGGGTGTGGCGGCGGGGCCAGCCGCGGGTTTGCTGGCTTTGATCGCGCCCAGTGGCGGCGAGCCGAATCAATGCACACCGTTGCTGCAGCAAATGAAGGCGGGCAAGGCGCCGAAATCGGCGGGGTAAGCGGTTGGCGTGTTCCATGAACTTTGTGGCGGCCCCCGCGTCTGGAAAGTTTTATCCGCTCGCCTTCTGGTTGGCCTGGTGCTGCTCACAGGTCATGAAGCCCTTGCCGTCCACGTGACCGGTGCCGTCAAAGGTGATGTAGTAGGGCTGCTGATGACCGTCGCGGTTGAGGATGTAGTTATTGCAGGTGCCGCCGTTGGGCAGATCCTTGAAGGTCGAAGGGGTGCCGCCAATGGCGATCACGCGTTGCATGGTCATGCCGTTTTCAACCTCCTTGACCAGCGGTTCGTTGCGAAAGGTGACCATGTCCACCGGGTTTTCAGGTGTGGTACTGCAACCACTCAGTGATGCCACGACGCACAGCGCTGCCAAAGTAGATTTGTACATGGTGTCGCTCCCTCGAATAGGCCGGCTGGCCTGATATCACTTTGAACCTCAGCGACGCGCAGGAGTTCGATGCTAGTGTTCACTCATGGATTCGGCTCAGGGATAGGTGCCCATGTCGCAAGCGCTGGCTACGCGTTATCCGTTGGTCTTGGTACCCGGCATGCTCGGGTTTGTGCGGCTGGTGCTTTACCCCTATTGGTTCGGTATTCCCTCGGCGCTGCGCCGGGGTGGGGCGACGGTGTTCGCGGTGCAGGTGTCGCCGCTCAACTCCAGCGAAGTCCGGGGCGAACAGCTGCTGGCGATCATCGAGCGCATTCGCCGGGAAACCGGGGCCGACAAGGTCAACCTGATCGGCCATAGCCAAGGGGCGCTATCGGCCCGCTATGCGGCTGCCAGGCGTCCGGAGTGGGTCGCTTCGGTGACGTCGGTGGCCGGTCCCCATCGCGGTTCGGAACTGGCCGATTTCCATACCCGTCTGTACCCGGCGGGCAGTCCTCAAGGCCGCCTGTTGGCATTCGGCCTGCGCTTGCTGGCGATGGTGATGTGGTTGCTTGAGACGGGACAGCGGGGCCCGTTGCTGCCGATCGATGTGAAGGCGGCGTACCAGTCGCTGACCCTTGACGGCGCGGCGCTGTTCAATCGTCAGTACCCACAAGGGGTGCCGACCACCTGGGGTGGGCCGGGCGCGGCCGAGGTCGCCGGGGTGCGCTATTACTCCTGGTCCGGTGTTGTCCAGGACCCGCGCACTCACCAGGGGCTCAATCGGTTCGATGGCAGCCACTACTTCTGCCGGCTGTATGCCCGCAGCTTTACCCGGGAAAAGGAATGCGACGGTATGGTCGGGCGCATCAGCTCGCACTTGGGTGAGGTGATCGGCGATGACTTCCCGCTGGATCACTTCGATATCGTCAATCAGTCCCTGGGCGCAATCGGCAAAGGCGCGGAACCTGTGCGGCTGTTCACCGAGCATGCGGCGCGCCTGAAGGCGGCCGGCTTGTAAGGGTTGGAGTGTAAAAAGTCTGTCTACACTGTTTTTCGAGGCTGCGGGTTCGCCGTGGCGCCGCAGGAGAGTGCTTCATGAACATACTGCATGTGCCCTTGCTGGTGCTGTCTTTGATGATGGCCGACCCGTTGTTCGCGGCCACGGCGCAACAGCAAAAGGTCCAAACCTGCCACGCCGACGCTACCGTCCAGGCCCTTGACGGCGACAAACACACCTTCATGAGTGACTGCCTGCAGAAAAAGTAGCGGCGCCGCCGGTCGCGCGGGCGTGGCGCTGGCGGCAGGATCGCAACCCCCACTGGTCGTGCCCCTGGAACGCTGGCAGACTGCCGGTCCCTTCATGCCGTTCGTTTCTGAGGCTGTATGCCCACGTTCACCGCGCGCCAAGTCGTTATAGCCAGTTGGATCATCGTGTTTACCGCATTGCTGCTGGTGTTGCCGCTCAAGCTGTTGCCGAGCCTGCTGGCCGGGTTGCTGGTGTTCGAACTGGTGAACATGCTGACGCCCAAGCTGCAGCACTTGATCGCCGGGCGCCGGGCGCGCTGGGTGGCGGTAGCATTGCTGGGCACGCTGGTGGTGAGCAGCCTGTCCCTGTTGTTCGCCGGGGCCATCAGCTTCCTGTTGCATGAAGCGGAAAACCCCGGTGCCTCGCTGGACAAGTTCATGCTGCTGGTCGATCAGGCGCGGACCCAGCTGCCACCCTTTATCGACGCTTATCTGCCCGCCAGCGCGGCGGAGTTTCGGGTCGCCATCGGCGAGTGGCTGAAAACCCACCTGGGCGAGTTGCAACTGGTGGGCAAGGGCGCGGTGCACATGTTCGTGACCATGCTGATCGGCATGATCCTGGGCGCGATCATCGCCTTGCATCGCGTCCCCGACCCGACCTTGCGCAAGCCGCTGGCGGCTGCATTGTTCGAACGGTTGATGCTGCTGGTGCAGGCGTTTCGCAACATCGTCTTCGCACAGATCAAGATTTCCCTGCTCAACACCTTCTTTACCGGGATCTTCCTGGCGGTGGTGCTGCCGATGTTCGGCATCAAGCTGCCGTTGACCAAAACCCTGATCATGCTGACCTTCCTGCTGGGGCTGTTGCCGGTGATCGGCAACCTGATATCCAACACGCTGATCACTATCGTTGGCCTGTCGTTGTCGATCTGGGTGGCGATGGCGGCGTTGGGGTACCTGATCGTTATCCACAAGGTGGAATACTTTCTGAATGCGCGGATTGTCGGCGGGCAGATCAGCGCCAGTGCGTGGGAGCTGTTGCTGGCGATGTTGATATTTGAAGCGGCGTTTGGCTTGCCTGGGGTGGTTGCGGGGCCGATCTACTATGCGTATCTGAAAAGCGAGCTGCGCCAGGCGGGAATGGTCTGATACAACGGCCCAAACACTTGTAGGAGCGGACCTGGCCGCGATGGGGCGCGCAGCGGCCCCAGGGGTCTGCTTCGCAGCCCATCGCGGCCAGGTCCGCTCCTACACCCGCCGCATGCAATCAGTGGAGGGCCGGCTGTGGGGTTCAGCCGTAACGCTTGCGCGCTTCGATCGCCAAACCGCTGCCGATGCTGCCGAAGATGTTGCCTTCCACGTGCCGTGCATTCGGCAGCATGGCCGCGACGCTGTTGCGCAGCGCCGGAATGCCGCTGGAACCACCGGTGAAGAACACCGTGTCCACTTGGTCAACACCCACGCCAGCCTGGTTCAGCAGGTTGCCGACACTGGCGCGCACGCGTTCGAGCAGGTTATCGATGGCGTCTTCGAACAGCGCACGGGTCAGGTTCACGCTCAGGCCTGGCTCGATACGGTCCAGTGCCACCAGCCGGCTTTCGGTTTCGGTCAGCTGGATCTTGGTCTCTTCCACTTCCATGGCCAGCCAGTGCCCGGCGCGCTGATCGATCAGCTTGAACAGGCGGTCGATACCGTCGGTGTCCTGGATGTCGTAGCGCATGCTGCCCAGGGCCAGCCTGGACTTTTGCGAGTACACCGAGTTGATGGTGTGCCAGGTCGCCAGGTTCATGTGATGGCTGGTGGGCATCAGCGCCTGGCTTTTCATCCGGCTGCCATAACCGAACAGTGGCATCACGCCCTGCAGGGACAGTTGCTTGTCGAAGTCAGTCCCGCCGATGTGCACGCCGCCGGTGGCGAGGATGTCGTCGTGGCGGTTATCGACCATGCGGCGCTCTGGCGACAGGCGCACCAGCGAGAAGTCGGAGGTACCACCGCCGATGTCGACAATCAGCACCAGCTCTTCGCGCTCGATGGTCGACTCGTAGTCAAATGCCGCAGCGATAGGTTCGTACTGGAAGGACACTTCCTTAAAGCCGATCTTCTTGGCGACTTCTTCCAGCGTATCCTGAGCCTCCTGGTCGGCCGCCGCATCATCGTCGACGAAAAACACCGGGCGGCCCAGCACCACTTCGTCGAAGTCGCGGCCGGCGTTCTGTTCGGCGCGCTTTTTCAGCTCGCCGATAAACATGCCCAGCAGGTCCTTGAACGGCAGGGCAGTGCCCAGCACGCTGGTGTCATGCTTGATCAACTTGGAGCCGAGCAGGCTCTTGAGCGAGCGCATCAGGCGCCCCTCGTAGCCTTCCAGGTATTCGTGCAGGGCCAGGCGGCCGTACGCCGGGCGGCGCTCCTCGATGTTGAAGAAAACCACCGAGGGCAGGGTGATCTTGCCGTCTTCCAGTGCGATCAGCGATTCCATGCCCGGACGGTGCCAGCCGACAGTGGAGTTGGAGGTGCCGAAATCGATACCGCAGGCATGGGCAGGGGCAGCGCTAGTCATGTCTTGAGCTTTCCGGAAAAAAACGGCCGCGCAGTGTATGCCAGTCGCGAACAGAATCGAAGGGCCAGTGATCCATCGGATACCTTGAAAGGCTATGCTTGACCCCAATCTTCAGATTTTTGCCGATTTAATCAGGATGGTGATCCTTAGATGGACTTCAAAGACTACTACAAGATACTGGGCGTAGAGCCGACGGCGGACGACAAGGCGATCAAGACCGCCTACCGCAAGCTCGCGCGCAAGTATCACCCCGACGTGAGCAAGGAGCACAACGCCGAAAACAAATTCAAGGAAGCCAGTGAGGCTTATGAAGCCCTGAGCAGTCCGGAAAAACGCGCCGAATACGACGAATTGCGCAAGTACGGCCAGCACGGCCGGCCGTTCCAGGGCCCGCCGGGTTGGGAAAGCCGTGGCGGTGGCTTTGGCCAGGAAAGCGCCGGCGATTTCTCTGACTTTTTCAGCTCCATTTTCGGCCAGGCCGGGCGTGGCAACAGCGGCGGCAACCCGTTCGGGCGCGGCCATCAACGCAGCGCCGGGCGGCGAGGGCAAGACGTGGAAATGGAATTGGCGGTATTTCTGGAAGAAACCCTGGCCCAGGAATCGAAAAAAATCAGCTTCCAGGTGCCGCAATACAATGCCGCCGGTCATCGCATCGGCGATACCACCAAGACCCTCAACGTCAAGATCCCGGCTGGGGTCAGCGATGGCGAGCGCATCCGCCTCAAGGGCCAGGGTGCGCCGGGCGTGGGCGGTGGGGCCAGCGGCGACTTGTACCTGATTATCCGCCTGGCACCGCATCCGCTGTTCGATGTCGAAGGTCATAACCTGATCATCACTGTGCCGCTGGCGCCGTGGGAAGCTGCACTGGGGACAAAGGTGGAGGTGCCGACCCTGACCGGCCGGATCCACCTGACCATCCGTGCCGACAGCCAGAGCGGCCAGCGCCTGCGGGTCAAGGGCAAGGGGTTGCTGGACAAACAGGGCCATCGCGGCGATCTGTTCGCACAATTGAAAGTGGTGATGCCGGCTCATTCCGACGAAGCCACCAAAGAGCTGTGGAAAACCTTGTCGGAGCAGGCGGCGTTCAATCCCCGATCTCTATGGAGTAGCTGACGATGAACAGTACCCTGATGGTTCAACTGGACATGAATAGCTTCTGTCAGGCGGTGGACCTCCCCCGCGCCTACGTGATCGAAATCGTCGAACACGGCATTCTTGAACCTCAGGGGCGAACGCCCGATGAGTGGCTGTTCGATGACTTCGCGCCGGTGGTCGCCAAACGCGCGAAAAAGCTGCACGACGACCTGGAACTGGAATGGGAAGGCGTGGCCCTGGCGATGGAGCTGCTGGAGGAGGTCCAGCAGCTGCGTCGGGAGAACGATCAGCTCAAGCGGCGCCTGAGCCGGTTTGTGCTTTAAGGACGACCCCCATTTCCGAGTCATGCCTTGAATAATGTGGGAGCGGATTTATCCGCGAATAGCCTCACCGTGTTTTGCCTGACACACTGCGGTGGAGCTGTTCGCGGATAAATCCGCTCCCACAATGAGTGACCTCTGCAGTTGGGTTAGAACAGGAAATAGCGCTGCGCCATTGGCAATTCGTCGGCCGGCTCGCACCAGAGCAGCTGGCCGTCGGCCTTGACCTGGTAGGTTTGCGGGTCGACGTCGATGTCCGGCAGGTAGCCGTTATGAATCAGGTCGGTCTTGCGCACCGTCCTGCAGCCTTTCACCACCCCTATCTTTTTCTTCAGCCCCAGGCTTTCCGGCACGCCGGCGTCCCGTGCTGCCTGGCTGATAAAGGTCAGGCTGGTGGCGTGGCGCGAGCCGGCATAGCTTGCGAACATCGGTCGGTAGTGAACCGGTTGCGGCGTCGGGATCGAGGCGTTGGCGTCGCCCATCAGGCTGGCAGCAATGGCCCCGCCCTTGAGGATCAGCGTCGGTTTCACACCAAAGAAGGCCGGGCGCCAGAGCACCAGGTCGGCCCATTTGCCCACTTCGATCGAACCCACTTCATGGCTGATGCCGTGGGTGATCGCCGGGTTGATGGTGTATTTGGCGATGTAGCGCTTGGCGCGGAAGTTATCGTTGCCGGGGCCGTCCTCGGGCAGGGGGCCGCGCTGCTTTTTCATCTTGTCGGCGGTCTGCCAGGTGCGGGTGATCACCTCGCCGACCCGGCCCATGGCCTGGCTGTCGGAGCTGATCATCGAAAACGCACCGAGGTCGTGGAGGATGTCTTCGGCGGCGATGGTTTCGCGGCGGATGCGGCTTTCCGCGAAGGCCACGTCTTCGGCGATGCTCGGGTCCAGGTGGTGGCAGACCATGAGCATGTCCAGATGTTCGTCGATGGTGTTGCGGGTAAACGGCCGGGTCGGGTTGGTGGAACTGGGCAGCACGTTCGGGAAGCCGCAGGCCTTGATGATGTCGGGCGCGTGGCCACCGCCGGCACCTTCGGTGTGGTAGGTGTGAATGGTGCGGCCCTTGAAGGCGTCCAGGGTGGCTTCGACGAAGCCGGACTCGTTGAGGGTGTCGGTGTGGATCGCCACCTGCACATCGTACTGGTCGGCCACGCTCAGACAGTTGTCGATCGACGCGGGGGTGGTACCCCAGTCTTCGTGCAGCTTCAGGCCAATGGCACCGGCCTTGACCTGCTCGATCAACGGCTCCGGCAGGCTGGCGTTGCCCTTGCCGGTAAAACCGATGTTCATCGCAAAGGCGTCGGCAGCCTGGAGCATGCGCGCCATGTGCCACGGGCCCGAAGTGCAGGTGGTGGCGTTGGTGCCGGTGGCAGGCCCGGTGCCGCCGCCGATCATGGTGGTGACGCCGCTCATCAGGGCTTCTTCGATCTGCTGCGGGCAAATGAAGTGGATGTGCGTGTCGATACCGCCGGCGGTGAGGATCATGCCTTCACCGGCAATCACTTCGGTGCTGGCACCGATGGCGATGGTCACGTCGGGCTGGATGTCCGGGTTGCCGGCCTTGCCGATGGCGGCGATGCGGCCGTCCTTGAGACCGACGTCGGCCTTGACGATGCCCCAGTGATCGATGATCAGGGCATTGGTGATCAGTGTATCGACCACTTCAGCGGCCAGCAGCTGGCTCTGGCCCATGCCGTCGCGGATGACCTTGCCGCCACCGAATTTCACTTCTTCGCCGTAGGTGGTGAAGTCCTGTTCGACCTCGATCCACAGCTCGGTGTCGGCCAGGCGCACGCGGTCGCCGACGGTGGGGCCGAACATGTCGGCGTAGGCTTGTCTGGAGATTTTCATTTCAATTCCTTGCTGGTTGCGACCGCTGTGCGGTCGATCGCGGGCAAGCCCTAATGCCTGTCAGTTAAGGAACAACGCAACCCTTGTAGGAGCGGACCTGGCCGCGATGGGCTGCGCAGCAGCCCCCAAGGCCGGTGATATCTACGACAAGCCCTGCGAATGCGGGCGGTTTCGGAATCGCCGGGGCCGCTTCGCAGCCCATCGCGGCCGGGTCCGCTCCTACATTAGGTGTTGCAGCGTTCTATTCCTTAACTGACTGGCATTAGGGCTAGGTCTTACAGGTCACCCATGACCCGCCCGGCAAACCCGAATACCCGCCGCAAGCCCGCCAGTTCCACCAGCTCGACCTCGCGGCTCTGCCCCGGTTCGAAGCGCACCGCCGTGCCGGCCGGAATATTCAGGCGCATGCCACGGCTGGCGGCGCGGTCGAAGGTCAGGGCGTCGTTGGTTTCGAAGAAGTGATAGTGCGAGCCGACCTGGATCGGTCGGTCGCCGCTGTTGGCCACGGTCAGGCTGAGGGTACGGCGGCCGACGTTGAGTTCGATCTCGCCGGGCTGGATCTGGTATTGGCCAGGGATCATGCAATCGGTCCTTGCAGAGTCTTGTAGTAGAGCGCGGTAGGGCGATATTGACCGTCGGGGCTGCAGGCATAGTCGGGGATCTGCCCGGCCTTGGTGTAGCCCATCGCACGGTAGAAGGCTTCGGC
This sequence comes from Pseudomonas sp. R5(2019), assembly GCF_009905435.1. GTDB lineage: Bacteria > Pseudomonadota > Gammaproteobacteria > Pseudomonadales > Pseudomonadaceae > Aquipseudomonas. The sequence goes on along the minus strand of NZ_JAAAMT010000010.1, from coordinate 89,416 downwards.
CGGCGATCCGGCTTCGGTGTCCAGGTACAGCAGGCCGCGCTGGTGCTGGCGGGCGTCGATTTCCATGGCGGTCATCAGTTGCTGGCCCAGGCCGCGGCGCCGGCATTCGGTATGCACCAGCAACTTTTGCACCTCGGCGCGGTTCAGGCCGTTGGCTTTCTGGCACAGCGACAATTGCACGCTGGCCAGCACCTGTTCGTCCCTGACCACCGCCCAGAGCAGCAGGCCGCCGCTGGCGATGCTGGCTTTGACTTCATCGAAGTAGCTGTTGGCCTGTTGCGCGTTCAAGTCGGCCATGAAGCCCACCGAGGCCCCCTGTCGAACGGCATCAATCAGCAGTTCGACCAGGCCCTGGCGGTAGTGGGAAAAACTCTCGACGGTGACGCGACGCAACTGGGCAGCATTCATGAAGGCTTACTCCGAAGGGTTCGCAGGCGGTTGAGCACCCGGGTTGAGGATCAACTGCATAAAGGTCAGGTCCAGCCAGCGGCCGAATTTGACGCCCACCTGGGGCATCTGGCCGGTGACGGTGAAGCCCAGGCGCTCGTGCAGGCGCACGGAGCCTGTGTTGCCGCTTTCGATGGCGGCCACCATCACGTGTTTATTGCAGGCCCGGGCGCGCTCGATCAGGGTGTTCATGAGCAGCGGGCCGAGGCCTTGGCCGCGTTGGTCGGCGCGGATATACACCGAATGTTCGACGCTGTGACGGAAGCCTTCAAACGGCCGCCAGTCACCGAACGAAGCGTAGCCGAGGACGGCGTTGTCGGCGTCGACGGCCACCAGGATCGGGTAACCCTGGGCCTGGCGTGCAGTGAACCAGGCCTGGCGGTTGTCCAGGTCCACGGGTTGTTCATTCCAGATCGCCGTGGTGTTGAGTACGGCGTCGTTGTAGATGTCGCGGATGCCAGGCAGATCGGCCTGGGCCGCATCGCGTACGGTAGGGGGCATGATCAAGGCTCAGGCGATGGGTTGGTGGACGGTGACCAGCTTGGTCCCGTCGGGAAAGGTGGCTTCGACCTGGATCTCGGGGATCATCTCCGGGATGCCTTCCATCACCTGCTCACGGCTGAGCAGGGTGGTGCCGTAGTGCATCAACTGGGCGACGGTCTGGCCGTCGCGGGCGCCTTCGAGCAGGGCGGCGCAAATGTACGCCATCGCTTCCGGGTAGTTGAGCTTCACGCCACGGGCCAGGCGCCGTTCCGCCACCAGGCCGGCAGTGAAGATCAACAGTTTGTCTTTTTCGCGTGGAGTCAGGTCCATGTCGGGTCCGTTTCGGTCTTTCGTTGAATTCAGGTGTGCCAGATGCGCGGGGCAACGGCTTCACGGCCAAGCAATGCCGGGCGCAGCAGGCGCCACAGGCTGATCAGCCAGTCGCGCGCGTGCAGGGCTTCACTGGCCAGGCAGCGCGCCACCAGCAAGCCGGGCAGCTGGGTCAGGTCGCCGCGTACCGGGGTGGTCAGCGCGCGGCACTGCTCCAGCAGGGTCGCATCAATAACGCCTGTCACCAACAGGGTTGCGAACACCGGTTGGCCGCCAAGCCCGATGGGCGAGTCGAGCAGGCCGTCGTCACCTTCCACGCGCTGGCGCTCGTGCCAGATCAACTGGCCGTCGCGGCGGATGTCCAGTTGCGACTGGAAGTGCCCGCGCTCGAAGCGTTCGCCACTGGCCGGACGCCCGAGGGCCACCACATCCCAGTAGAACAGCCTGGCGTCGCCACTGAGGTCGATCCGAGTGGTGAGCTCGGCCTGGGCCGCGCTGAAGACGATGGTCTCCTGGGGCAGCCATTCCAGTGTGGCGCCGGCGGCAACCTTGAGGCTCAGGTTCTGATAGGCGGGCCCGGCAGCGCGATACCACTTGGCGGCGCCGGGGCTGGTCAATTGCGCCCAGGCGTCGGCTTCGATGCGGGCGCTGATGTCCAGCCGGTCGCCACCGGCAATGCCGCCAGGCGGGTGGACGATGATGTGCTGGCACACCTGCGGGCCTTCGGCGTACAGGTGCTTTTGTACGCGCAAGGGCCCCAGGTGGCGGCGGCAGGTCGGGCGGGTTGCGTCACCGAAGCGGGCGTAGGCCAGCTCCAGCTCGGCATGCCAGCTCGGGGTGTAGACAGTGTCAAAGGCAGGCAAATTCATCTTCGTTATCGTTCTTCTGGGCAGCGCCTGGCAGGTTAGATGGTAACCAGCCCGCGCACACCTTCGGCTTCCATATTTTCGCCACGGCCTTGCTGGACGATCTCGCCACGCGACATCACCAGGTACTGATCGGCCAGCTCCGCGGCAAAGTCGTAGAACTGCTCGACCAGCAGGATCGCCATGTCACCGCGCGCGGCGAGCTTCTTGATCACCGCGCCGATTTCCTTGATCACCGACGGCTGAATGCCTTCGGTGGGTTCGTCGAGAATCAACAGGCGCGGACGGCTCGCCAGCGCTCTGCCAATGGCAAGCTGTTGCTGTTGGCCTCCGGAAAGATCGCCGCCGCGTCGGTGTTTCATTTGCTGCAGGACCGGGAACAGCTCGTAGATAAACGCCGGCACTTCCCTGGCTTCGGAGCCGGGGAAGCGCGACAGGCCCATCAGCAGGTTTTCTTCCACCGTCAGGCGAGCGAAGATTTCGCGACCCTGAGGCACATAGGCGATGCCGGCATGCACCCGCTGGTGCGGCTTGAAGCCGGTGATCGGCTTGCCTTCCCAGTTCACGCTGCCTTCCTTGGCCGGCAGCAGGCCCATCAGGCATTTGAGCAGGGTGGTCTTGCCCACGCCGTTGCGTCCGAGCAGGCAGGTGACTTCCCCGACCTTCACCTGGAAAGACAGGCCGCGCAGGATGTGGCTTCCGCCGTAGTACTGGTGAAGCGTGTCGACTTGCAGCATGTACGGATCCTTTTTTCTCTAGCGGCCCAGATAGACTTCGATCACCCGGTCATCAGCCTGCACCTGCTCCAGCGAGCCTTCGGCCAGGACACTGCCCTGGTGCAGCACGGTGACGTGGTCGGCAATCGAGCCGACAAAGCCCATGTCGTGTTCCACCACCATCAGCGAATGCTTGCCGGCCAGGGTCTTGAACAGCTCGGCGGTGAACTCGGTTTCGGCGTCAGTCATGCCGGCCACCGGCTCATCGAGCAACAGCAGTTGCGGGTCTTGCATCAACAGCATGCCGATCTCCAGAAACTGCTTCTGGCCGTGGGACAACAGACCTGCCTGGCGGTGTGCCGAGGGGCTCAGGCGGATGGTCTGCAGCACTTCGTCGATGCGGTCTTTCTGCTCGCTGGACAGGCGTGCGCGCAAGCTGGCCCACACCGACTTGTCGGTTTTCTGCGCCAGCTCCAGGTTCTCGAACACGCTCAGCGCTTCGAACACTGTCGGCTTCTGGAACTTGCGGCCGATGCCGGCCTGGGCGATCTGTACCTCGCTCATGTCGGTCAAATCCAGGGTTTCGCCGAACCAGGCCTTGCCAGCCGTCGGCCGAGTCTTGCCGGTGATGACGTCCATCATCGTGGTCTTGCCGGCGCCGTTGGGACCGATGATGCAGCGCAACTCGCCGACGCCGATGTACAGGTTCAAGTCATTGAGGGCCTTGAAGCCGTCGAAGCTGACGCTGATGTCCTCCAGCGTCAGGATCGTGCCGTGACGGGTGTTCAGGGCCTTGCCGTCGGTGCGCATGCCCAGGCCGATAGCGTCGCGGCTGCTGCCGGCGTCCTGATGGGGGTCGTAGGCCGGTTCCATCATGAACTCGGGGTGCACGGCCGGGAGTGGAACGCCTCTCATTGTTCGCCCCTCTTTTTCATCAGCCCGATGACGCCCGTGGGCAGGTACAGGGTGACCACGATAAACAGGGCACCCAGGAAGAACAGCCAGTACTCGGGGAAGGCCACGGTGAACCAGCTCTTCATGCCGTTGACCAGGCCTGCGCCCAGCAGCGGGCCGATCAGCGTGCCGCGCCCGCCGAGGGCCACCCAGACGGCGGCTTCAATCGAGTTGGTCGGCGACATCTCGCTGGGGTTGATGATGCCCACCTGCGGCACGTACAAGGCTCCGGCCAAACCGCACAGCACGGCGCTCAGCACCCAGATAAAGAGCTTGAAGCCCCGTGGGTCGTAACCGCAGAACATCAGGCGGTTCTCGGCATCGCGCAGCGCGGTCAGCACCCGGCCGAACTTGCTGCGGGCCAGGCGCCAGCCGAGCACGAGGCTGGCGACCAACAGCAACACGGTCAGCAGAAACAGCACCGCACGGGTGCCCTGGGAGGTGATGTCAAAGCCCAGGATGCTGCGAAAGTTAGTGAAGCCGTTGTTGCCGCCAAAGCCGGTCTCGTTGCGAAAGAACAACAGCATGCCGGCGAAGGTCAGGGCCTGGGTCATGATCGAGAAATACACGCCCTTGATCCGCGAGCGGAAGGCGAAGTAGCCGAACACGAACGCCAGCGCGCCGGGCGCCAGTACCACCAGGCACAGGGCCCAGAGGAAGTGGTCGGTGCCCACCCAGTACCAGGGCAGCTCGCTCCACGACAGGAAGGTCATGAACGCCGGCAGGCCGTCGCCGGCCGCTTCGCGCATCAGGTACATGCCCATGGCGTAGCCGCCCAGGGCGAAGAACAGGCCGTGGCCGAGCGAGAGCAGCCCGGCATAGCCCCAGACCAGATCCAGCGCCAGCGCGACAATGGCGTAGCAGAGGATCTTGCCGACCAGCGTCAGGGTGTAGGCCGAGACTTGCAGGCTGTTGTCTGCCGGCAGCAGCGACAGCAGCGGCAAGGCCAGCAGCACCAGCAGCACCAGGCCACCGACCGCGAGCGTCACCTTGGGGCCGGCCTTTTGCGCGGCGGTTACCATCAATGGCTGATTCATCAGTCGATCCCCCGTCCTTTCAATGCGAACAGACCTTGCGGACGTTTCTGGATAAACAGAATGATCAGCGCCAGGATCAGGATTTTGCCCAATACCGCGCCGATTTGCGGTTCGAGGATCTTGTTGGCGATGCCCAGTCCAAACGCGGCCGAGACACTGCCGGCCAGCTGGCCGACGCCGCCGAGCACCACCACCAGGAACGAGTCGATGATGTAGCTTTGGCCCAGGTCTGGGCCGACGTTGCCGATCTGGCTCAAGGCAACACCCCCGAGGCCGGCGATACCGGAGCCCAGACCGAAGGCGAGCATGTCGACCTTGCCGGTGGGCACGCCGCAGCAGGCAGCCATGTTGCGGTTCTGGGTGACGGCGCGAACGTTCAGGCCCAGGCGGGTCTTGTTCAGCAGCAGCCAGGTGAGCACCACCACAAACAGCGCGAAGGCGATGATTACCATGCGGTTATAGGGCAGTACGAGGTTGGGCAGTACTTGCAGCCCGCCCGACAGCCACGCCGGGTTGGCGACCTCGACGTTCTGCGCACCGAAGATCAGGCGGATGGCCTGGATCAGGATCAGGCTGATACCCCAGGTCGCCAGCAGGGTTTCCAGCGGACGGCCGTAGAGGTGACGAATCACCGTGCGCTCCAGCAGCATGCCGACGCCCGCGGTGAAGAAGAACGCCACCGGCAAGGCTACCAGCGGGTAGAACGCCAAGGCCCCGGGCGCGAGCTTCTGCATCAGCACCTGCACCACATAGGTGGCGTAGGCGCCGAGCATCAGCATCTCGCCGTGGGCCATGTTGATCACCCCGAGCAGGCCGAAGGTGATCGCCAGGCCCAGTGCCGCCAACAGCAGGATCGAACCCAGCGACATGCCGGTGAAGGCCTGGCCGATGATCTCGCCCAGCAGCAGCTTGCGCTTGACCTGGGCCAGGCTGGTTTCGGCCGCCGTGCGCACTCTCGCGTCGGTTTCCACGGCCGGGTCCAACAGGCTTTCCAGCCGTGTGCGGGCCATTGGGTCGCCGGTTTCACCGAGCAGTCTTACCGCCGCCAGACGGACTGCCGGGTCCTGATCGACCAGTTGCAGATTGGCCAGGGCCAGGCCGAGGGCGGCGTGCACGGCTTCGTTGTTTTCGGCGGCGAAGCGTCGGTCGAGGAAGGCGACCTGGGCCGGTTGTGCCGTTTTTTGCAGTTGTTGCGCGGCCGCAAGGCGCACCGCGGCATCATCCGCGAGCAGGCGATGGCTGGCCAAGGCATTGTCGATCAAGCCACGCAGGCGGTTGTTCAGGCGCAGCTTGCGCTCGTCATCCGGCAGGCGGCCTTGTTGCAGGGCTTCGAGCAGCGGCAGGCGCGCGGCTTCGGGTTGTGCCGCCCAGCCTTGCAGCAGGGTCGCCTGCCGGGACGGGTTGGCGGACATGAAATAGTCGGCTTCGCTGGCGTGTGCGGCCAGGGGCAGCAGCAGGAGAAGTCCGAGAAGGAGACGGTGGAGGGCCGTGAGCATATCGGTGTCCGTCAGGGGGTGGGAACAGCTTTGGAATGTGTGTTGCCTGGGCGGGCCTCTCGCGGGCAAGCCCGGCTCCTACAGGGGCCGGTCTCGACGCGGTTCTGTAGGCGCCGGCTTTAGCCGCGATGGGCCGCAAAGCGGCCCCAGGGGCTCACTCAGTTACCCTTCACCGCATAATCCGGACGCTTGTCATTGCCCGGAATGAACGGGCTCCACGGCTGTGCACGCAGCGGCTGCTCAGTCTGCCAGACGACGCTGAACTGCCCGTCATCCTGAATCTCGCCGATCATCACCGGCTTGTGCAGGTGGTGGTTGGTCTTGTCCATGGTCAGGGTGAAGCCCGACGGCGCCTTGAAGCTCTGGCCGGCCAGGGCTGCACGGACCTTGTCGACGTCAGTGGACTTGGCTTTCTCGACCGCCTGGGCCCACATATGGATGCCGACGTAAGTGGCTTCCATCGGGTCGTTGGTCACGGCCTTGTCGGCACCCGGCAAGTTCTTGGCCTTGGCGTAGGCTTTCCAGTCGCTGACGAACTGGGTGTTGACCGGGTTCTCGACCGACTCGAAGTAGTTCCAGGCGGCCAGGTGGCCCACCAACGGCTTGGTGTCGATGCCGCGCAGTTCTTCCTCGCCCACCGAGAACGCCACAACCGGTACGTCGGTGGCTTTCAGGCCCTGGTTGGCCAGCTCTTTGTAGAACGGCACGTTGGAGTCGCCATTGACGGTGGAGATCACCGCGGTCTTGCCACCGGCGGAGAACTTCTTGATGTTCGCCACGATGGTTTGATAGTCGCTGTGGCCGAACGGGGTGTAGACCTCTTCGATGTCCTTGTCGGCCACGCCTTTGGAGTGCAGGAAGGCGCGCAGAATCTTGTTGGTGGTGCGTGGGTAGACGTAGTCGGTGCCCAGCAGGAAGTAGCGCTTGGCGGCGCCGCCTTCTTCGCTCATCAGGTATTCAACCGCGGGAATGGCCTGCTGGTTAGGCGCCGCGCCGGTGTAGAACACGTTGGGCGACATCTCTTCACCTTCGTACTGCACCGGGTAGAACAGCAGCCCGTTCAGCTCTTCGAACACCGGCAGCACCGACTTGCGCGACACCGACGTCCAGCAGCCGAACACCACCGCGACCTTGTCCTGGGTCAGCAGCTGGCGGCCCTTCTCGGCAAACAGCGGCCAATTGGACGCCGGGTCCACCACCACCGGTTCGAGCATTTTGCCGTTCACGCCACCCTTGGCATTGATCTCGTCAATGGTCATCAAGGCCATGTCCTTGAGCGAGGTTTCAGAAATGGCCATGGTCCCGGACAACGAATGCAGGATGCCGACCTTGATGGTCTCGGCGGCCTGAAGGGTGAAGCTCAAGCCCATGGCGGCAATCGATGCCGAGAGGGTGAAAGCCTTGATCACGCTGCGACGCTTCATTGTGCAATCTCCGTTGACGATTTTTTTTAGTGGGCAGATGGCGACTTCTGAAGGGCTCTGTAGCAAGGGGTGTGCCGAAGTGTGTACAAACCCGTTGGTTCGGCGGTTACAGGATGTTGAGGGGCGCAGGGTTGCACCAGGTCGGGGCCTGACAGGGGTGCATTGCACATCGTCTTGCTCGGGGATGGTGCGTCGGGCTGGAATTGACTGGGAGAAATGCTGTTGTAGGAGCGGACCTGGCCGCGATGGGCTGCGAAGCGGCCCCGGCGATTCAGAAACCGCCAGCACTCGCAAGCTCAGTCGCAGATGTCACAGGCCCAAGGGGCCGCTGTGCGGCCCATCGCGGCCAGGTCCGCTCCTACATTAAGGGAAAACTAGGCGGTTTCGGCCTGGCGACCCAGGCGCGACAACACACCCCAATCCAGCAGCCACACCGTCAACAGGGACGCGCCCACCAGCGGAAACGCCACCCCCAGCCCGATCATGATCACGATCGCGGTCTTCCACTTCGGCAGATCATGGCGCAGCGGCGGCACACCGAAACTGCCTTGCGGGCGACGCTTCCACCACATCACCACGCCGCTGACGGCGCTCAGCAGAATCATCAGACAGATCAGCAGCACGATGATCTGGTTGACCGGCCCGAACATCTTGCCCTCATGCAGCATCACGCCCGTTTCAGTGGCGCGGGCAACCAGGTTGTAGTGTTCCCAGCGCACATCGGCCAGCACCTGGCCGCTGTACTGGTCCACGTGCAGGGTGGCATCGTTGCGCGGGTCGTCGGCAAACACGGCAATGGTGTACACACCTTCAGCGGTGGTCGGCAGGGTGATGCTGTAACCGGGTTCGACCTTGCGCTCGGTGGCGATGTCCTGGACTTGCTGCAGGCTGATCTGTGGCGCTGCCGGGCCGGCGCTGGGGGCGCCGTGGCCGGCGTGTTCGGCATGAGCGCCGGAGACCGGCATCGGGGTGTTTTCCATTGCCCAGGGCACGGTCTGGCGAGTGGCGGTGTTGAGGTCGCGGGCTTCGCGGTCGGACTTCGGTACATCGGTCCACATGGCCGCCGGAAAGGTGTTCCAGACCTGGGAGAATTGCTTGCCCCAGAAGCCGGTCCAGGTCATGCCGCTGAGCAGCATCACCAGCAGGAAGGCTCCGCCCCAAAAACCGATCACCGCGTGCAGGTCACGCCAGAACAGCCGGCCTCGGCTGTGCAGGCGCGGCCAGAGGACCCCTGCCGACGCCTTGCCACGCGGCCACCAGAGATACAGGCCGGACACCACCAGCACAATGCCCCAGCCGGCGGCGAGTTCGATCAAGCGGTCGCCGAGCGTGCCGATCATCAGCTCGCCGTGCAGGGCGCGGGCGATGGCTTGCAGGTTGTCCTTGGCATCCTGCTCGCCGAGCAATGCGCCGGTGTAAGGGTTGATAAACACATTGAGCTCACGCCCATCCTGGTTCACCACGAACTGGCTGCTGCGCTCGGCATTCAGCGGTGGCAGGTACTGGCTGACCTGGCCCTGTGGATAGGCGGCCTGGACCCGGTGCAGTTGTTCGTCGTCGGCGAGCGTGTGATGGCTGGCCGGGACCGTCATCAGGTCGCTGTACATCAAAGGGTCGAGCTGCGGCTTGAACAGATAGATGATGCCGGTGAGTGCCAGCAGCACCATGAAGGGTGCAACGAACAGGCCGGCATAGAAATGCCAGCGCCAGGCCAGGTTGTAGAACGATATTTTTGTTTGGCTCATGGGGAGCGCTCCTGGTGTTGCCATGGGGAGGGCGCAGCCGGCGGCTGCGCCTGCCGGGTAAATCAGAAACTGAAATCGACCTTGGTCCAGAGCGTGCGGCCCGGCTCCATGATCGCTTGCGGGTCATTGGCCGGGTAGCCGAAGCCGGCGTTGCCCGCCAGGTTCAGGTGCTCGGCGTAGGCCTTGTCGAACAGGTTGTCGACGCCGGCGCTGAGCTTCACGTTTCGGCTGACGCGGTACGCGCCGTTGAACGAGAACACCCCGAAGCCCGCGCTTTTTTCATAGTCCTTGCCGACCACGTTGCCGGCGTTCTGGTCGATGCGGTTTTGCGCCGCGACCAGTCGCCACAGCGCACCGGCACTCCAGGCATCCTGGCTGTAAGTCAGGCCCAGCCGGCTTTCCAGTGGCGGCATCTGCGGCAGCGCCTTGTCGTCGCTGCTGTTCTTGCCCCAGGCGTAGGCCAGGGTGGCGTCGGCCTTCCAGTTGGAGGTGAACTGCCAGGCCGCGCCCAGCTCGCCACCCATGATCCGCGCGTCGATGTTCTGCGCCTGGGAGGTGCTGCCCATCATGCCGGGGCGGTAGTCGAACAGGATGAAATCGCGGACCTGGCCGATATAGGCCGAAGCCCAGGCTTCGACGGTTTCGGTCTTGTACTGGGCGCCGAAGTCCAGCTGGGTGGTCTTCTCCGGTTTGATTGCATCGAAGGCATTGACCGAGCCGGTCGGACCCATGCCGGGGGAGAACAGCTCCCAGTAATCCGGGAAGCGCTGGGCATGGCCCAGGCCCGCATACAGAGTGGTCGGGGACTCGGCCAAGTCATGTTCATAGCGTACGAAACCGCTGGGCAGGGTCTCGGCGCGGGTCTGGTCGGCGGTCGGGTTGGGGCGGCTGGTCATTCCCGAGCCGGTGGTCTGGCGGTAATCCCTGGCCGAGGCCCGGTCCAACCGGGCACCGGTGATGACCCGGTCGCGTTCGCCGGCGTACCAGGTCAGCTCGCTGAACACGCCGTAGTTGTGGAAATCGGCGTCCTTGTTCCACGGCAGCTGCTTGTAGGTGTCGATGCCCATGGCGCTGCGTGCGCGGTGTTCGTTGGTCTGGGCATCGATACCGCCGATCAGCTGCACGTCGGTCCAGTGCCAGGTGGCCTTGATGCGCGCACCGAGGGTGCGGCGGTCGACGTTCGAGGCCATGGGGCCGGCCATCATGCCGGTGCCTGACGGGGTGCGCAGGCTGTAGTTGTCCATCACGTGGTCGGCGTAGTTGTAGTAGACCTGGGCCTCGACCTTGTCGAACACTTCGCCGAGGCTGGATTTTTCAAAGCGCAGGCCCAGGCTTTCACGCTTGAACTGCGAGCCGTCCATGCCGCGCCCGGCGTAGCGGGATTCGCCATCGCCCTTGCCCGCGGTCAGTTCCAGCAGGGTGTCGGCGTCCGGGGTCCAGCCGACAGCGACATCGCCGTTCCACTTCTGCCAGCGCGACGGCACGGTGTCGCCGTTACCGTCTTGATAGTCATCGGACTGCGACTGGTTGCCGACGAAGCGCACATAGCCCGTTTCATTGCCGGCCGCGGTGTCGAGCACCTTGTCGAAGCGGCCATTGGAGCCGGCCAGCACACCGGCATTGACCCGGCTGCCCAGCTCGCCGAACTGCTCCGGTTCACGCTCGAAGAGGATGGTGCCCGCCGAGCCGCCCGGCCCCCAGAGCACGGATTGCGGGCCCTTGATGACCGTCAGGCGGTCGTAGGTTTCCGGGGAAATATACGAGGTCGGTGCGTCCATCCGGTTGGGGCAGGCGCCGAGCATGATGCCGCCGTTGGTGAGGATGTTCAGCCGTGAGCCGAACATACCCCGCAGCACCGGGTCGCCGTTGGTGCCACCGGCGCGGATGGCCGAGAAGCCGGGAATGGTTTTCAGGTAATCGGCGCCATCACTGGCGGGCACCGGCTGGCGCGGGTCCTTGGGGTTGGTGACCACCGTCAGCGGCGAGCTGGGGGCGATCGCGGTGATGACCGTCGGGCTCAGCTCGGACAGTTCATGCACATGCTCCTCGGCCATGGCCGAGGGGCTGAGCAGGGTGCCGCAGACAGCAGCGAGGGTGCCTGGCAGGGACAGGCATAAGACAGCAGTGGAACGGGACATGAATTTACCAACAACAATCGGTCGAAAAGCCACGCGCAGCCCGCTGCCCGCGCAGGGCACGGGTCAGCAAGCAAACGGGGTGGTGTGAAAGTCAGACGCGATCGAGCTGGGGCGGGGCGCGGGTCCGGGCGCCGGGGAACACGGCTTGGCGGGCATGGCCCGCAAGCGGTTGGGCGCGGTGCAGCGTAGCGGCCGGGGGCGCCTCTACGGTGATAAGGCTCAGCGCCTGGGGCAGGGCCGGGCAGTGGAAGAACAGGGTGCAATAGCCGCATTTCTCCCATAACGCATGCAGCTCGGAGCCGCCGTGGGTACTGTGCCCGGCCTCATGTCCGCCATGCTCGATGGCCATGCTTGCCGGCATGTCCATCGAGGTTGGCATAGACATGCCCATGCGATGGTCCATCGGCACCGACTGGGACACCAGCGGGCCGACGAAGATCATCAGCATGGCGAACAGGCTCAACCAGGTCCCGCGTACGTGGCGGTAAAGACCTTGCTGGCTGTTGCGGCGAGCGTTCACGAGGGCCTTGGCTCAGGTTATTGGGCGTGCATGGACTTGGTCTGGTGACTTGGCGGTTCGCGCCGGACTTCGACATTGACAGTCAAGGCGCCGGCTTTTTCGAAGTGTAGAGTCAAGGGAAACTGCTTGCCGTCCTGCAGCAGGCTGCGGTCCTTGGGCGCCATCAACATCACATGGTGGGCGCCGGGGGCGAACACGGCCTGCTGGTGGGCGGGCACCTCGACGTTGGGCACCTGCCGCATTTTCATCAGGCCATCGGTGTTCACATGTTCGTGCAGCTGGGCGTTGTCTGACACCGGGCTGTCGACGCTGAGCAGGCGATCGGCCTGGGCGCTATGGTTATTCACCACGAAATAGGCCGCGACGTTGGGTGCGTTCGGCGGCAGCTCCTGGGACCAGGGCTGCGTGACTTCAAGATCCCCCACCTTGTAGTCCTGGGCCTGGGCAAAACAGACGGGCAGCATCAAGGCCGCCACGGCAAGTGCTTTCTTCAGCATGGTGTTTCTCCGGTCTATTGAAATACACGGTAGTGCAAGATGCGAATCAGGCCAGAGCAGACGCGCGCGGGGAGCAGGCGATTCAGGCATCAGCGAGCCGGTGTCGGGGCATGGGCGCATCCAGGGGATGGGGTAAATGTTGACTATTTAGCCAGATGTACCGCGACAAGTACAAATGCCGGACTGTGGTGATATGACGCAGATTCAGGATCAAGCTTTGTACGAAAAATCGCCGCGAGCGACAGGCAAAGTTTAGGTTCATCGCGCAATTGCGGGAAAGCCACACCGAAACCACACAGATCTAAAGCCGAACAAAAAGGCTGGCAACTCCAATCTCACAGGCCATGGCACGTTGCAACAAAATGTGGGAGCGGATTTATCCGCGAAGCGCCGCGCGGGCGGCGCTCGATTTCGGCAGCGCCGGAAAACCCAAGGCAAGCACTTGGAAGCCTTGATACGGTCCTCAGGCAACCCTCTTCATTCTGATGGAGGAGGGCGAGGGCCTGCCAGCCGATCGCATGAGCCGTGCGAGGTGCCTGCCTTGGTTTTTCCATTGCTCTTGAGATCGAGCGCCGCCCGCGCGGCGCTTCGCGGATAAATCCGCTCCCACATTTTGTTGCAACGTGCCATGGCCTGTGAGGTTGGGGTTGTCAGCTTTGCTTGTAGGGCGGGAGATCGCGGTGGCGCAGGGGCAAAAAAAAAAGTTTAGCCCCGGGCCAATTCCTGAAGTAACGCAATGGGCGAAGAAAACGTGCGTGACACTTCAGGCAGCCGCGGGCGCTTGAGAATCAACACCGGCACGCCTCTTTCCCGGGCCACTTCAAGCTTGGGCTCGGTGGCACTGCTGCCGCTGTTCTTGCTGATCAGCACATCGATTTGCCGGCGCTCGAACAGCGCACGCTCATCCTCCAGTTGAAACGGCCCGCGGGCACCGATCACCTCGCAACGCTCATTGCCCGGGCAGGCATCCAGCGCCCGCAAGGTCCAGAACTGCTGCGGCGGAATTTCGTCCAGGTGCTGCAAGGGCTCGCGCCCCAGTGTGAACAGCGGGCGTTTGAACGGTGCGAGCGCTTCGATCAACCCGGCCCAGTCGTCCACTTCGCGCCAGTCATCGCCGACCTGTGGCTGCCATGCCGGGCGGCGCAAGGCCCAGCAATCGATGCCAGCCATGTGCGCAGCGGTCGCGGCGTTCTGGCTGATTTGCGCGGCGTAGGGGTGAGTGGCATCGATCAGCAGGGTGATCCCTTCAGTGCGGATGTAGGCTGCCAGCCCGTCGGCGCCGCCATAGCCTCCGACGCGGACCTGGCAGGCGAGATCGCTCGGCACACGGCCAATGCCGGCCAGGCTGTAGACATGCTCGGGGCCCAGCGTGCGGGCGATGGCCAGCGCTTCGGTGACGCCGCCGAGTAATAGAATGCGTTTCATGCAAAGGCTCCTGCGTGGCCCACAATGCCGCCCTGGCGGTCGATGGCAAAGACTTCCACTTGCACCTGGGCAGGCACCACGCTTTGAGCAAACTCCAGGGCGTGACGGCAAACCTCATCGCCCAGTGCGATGCCGGCGGCGCTGGCCAGTGCCAGGGCTTGTTGGCTGGTGTTGGCCTGGCGAACCGCCTCTTGAAGCGCTTCATCAGCGCCGATGGCGGCCGCCCAGCCCGCCAGCTGGGGCAGGTCGATGCTCGAATGGCGGCTGTGCAAATCCATGTGCCCGGCGGCCAGCTTGCTGATCTTGCCGAAGCCGCCACACAGACTCAGCCGGGCCACCGGCACTTTGCGCAGGTGCTTGAGCACCGCGCCGACAAAGTCGCCCATTTCGATCAGGGCGATTTCCGGCAGGTTGTAGACCCCGCGCATGGTGTCTTCACTGGCGTTGCCGGTGCAGGCGGCAACGTGTTCATAGCCATTGGTCTTGGCCACATCGATACCCTGATGGATCGAGGCGATATAAGCCGCGCAGGAAAACGGCCGGACGATCCCGCTGGTGCCCAGAATCGACAGGCCGCCGAGAATGCCTAGCCGCGGGTTCATGGTTTTCAGCGCGAGCGACGCGCCATCCTGCACATTCACGCTCACTTCAAAACCGCCGCTGTAGCTGCAGTCTTCGGCCAGGCGCAGCAAGTGTTCAGTCATCATCTGGCGCGGCACAGGGTTGATGGCCGGCTCGCCGACTGCCAGCACCAGGCCGGGGCGGGTCACGGTACCGACACCGCTGCCGGCCTTGAAGCGTACGCCCGGTGTATCGAGCAAGCGGACCTGGCTGAAGAGCAGGGCACCGTGGGTCACGTCCGGGTCGTCGCCGGCGTCCTTGATCGTTCCGGCTTCGGCGCCATCGCCCAGCAGGCGGCAGAATTCCAGGCGCATCTGCACCCGCTTGCCCTTGGGCAAAGTGATTTCCACGGCGTCACTGACTTCGCCTGTCAGCAGCAGGCGTGTTGCCGCCAGGCTCGTGGCGGTGGCGCAACTGCCGGTGGTCAGGCCGCTGCGCAAGGGGCGCGCTTGTTCGCCGGTTTCGTTACGCATCGAGGGGTTTGGTCGCTTCAAGCAGGGTAATCGGCAGCGCCTGGCGCCAGGTGTCGAAGTTGCCCAGCGGTTGTGCCTGGGCGATATGGACGCGGGTCAGCTCGCCGCCATGGCGTTCCCGCCAATCGACCAGCGTCAGTTCGCTTTGCAGGGTGACGGCATTGGCGACCAGCCGGCCGCCAGGGCGCAGCTGTTCCCAGCAGGTGTCCAGCACGCCTTCGCGGGTGACGCCGCCGCCGATAAAAATCGCGTCTGGTCGCTCCAGCCCTGCCAGTGCTTGCGGCGCGCGGCCTCGAATCAGTTGCAAGCCGGGCACGCCCAAGGCGTCGCGGTTGTGTTCGATCAGCAACTGGCGACCTTCATCGGCCTCGATGGCCAGGGCACGGCAGCTGGGGTGGGCGCGCATCCATTCAATGCCGATCGAACCACTGCCGGCGCCGACATCCCAGAGCAGTTCACCCGGTTGCGGGGCCAGGCGCGCGAGGGTGATGGCGCGTACATCGCGTTTGGTGATCTGGCCGTCGTGGCGAAAGGCGTTGTCCGGCAATCCGCTCACCGGAGACAGGCGTGGCGCATCAGCGCCGGCCTGGCATTCGATGGCGACCAGGTTCAGTGCGGCAATATCCTCTGCCGGCCAGTCATTGGCGCTGCCCTCGATTCGTCGTTCAGTATCGCTGCCCAGATGTTCCAGCACGGTCATGCGGCTGGGGCCGAAACCGCGTTCGTTCAGCAGCGCGGCGATCGCGGCGGGGGTGCTGCCGTCGTTGCTCAGCACCAACAGGCGTACGCCGCTGTAAAGGTGCGTATTGATCGCCGCCAGCGGGCGGGCGACCACCGAGACAATCACCACATCCTGCAATGGCCAGCCCAGGCGAGCGGCCGCCAGCGAGCACGATGACGGCGCGGACAGCACGTTGAGCTCTTCGGCCGCCAGCTGGCGCGCCAGGCTGGCGCCGACGCCATAGAACATCGGGTCGCCGCTGGCCAGCACGCACACCGGCTGGCCGCGCCGGGTCAGCACCGGGGCCAACGAGAACGGGCTCGGCCACAACAGGCGTTCGGCAACGATGCAACGTGGCAGCAGGTCCAGCTGGCGCTGGCTGCCAAACACCTGCGTCGCCCCCAGCAACGCCCGCCGGGCGCGCTTGCCCAGTCCGGCGAAGCCGTCTTCACCGATTCCCACTACTGTCAGCCAGGGCGACATCCCACATCCTCATTCCACGCCAATCCGACAGGCAGGCTTTTCATGCCTTCGGACAAAGCAGGCATAATACCGCGCCTTCTACACACAAGCGCCTTTTCCACGATTGTCGGATGACCTTTTGAACGAGCCTGTTTCGGCCCGCGCCACCCCAGAATTGCCCCGTCCCTCGGCTTGCCCGGGGTTGTTGCGCATCGTCCAGGCGCTGGACGGCGGCATCTGCCGGGTGAAGCTGGCGGGTGGTTGCCTGACGGCCACCCAGGCACTGGCCATTGCCAACGCGGCCGAGCGACATGCCAGCGGGGTGATCGAAGCGACCAACCGGGCCAACCTGCAGATTCGCGGGGTCGGCAATCAGCACCCTGATCTGATCGACCTGCTGCTGGCGGCCGGACTCGGCCCCAGCCATGCCGGCGGCGACGATGTGCGCAACCTGATGCTCAGCCCCAGCGCCGGTCTCGATCCACAGATGCTGCTGGACACGCGCCCGCTGGCCGGGCAGATCCTGCAGTCACTTGAACGCACCGAACGCTTCCATCAGCTCTCGGCCAAGTTCGCCCTGCAGCTGGATGGCGGCGAAGGCCTGGCGATGCTCGACCACCACCATGATCTGTGGTTGTCGACCCTGCGGCTGGATGGCGAGATCTGGCTGGCCTTCGGGCTTGGCGGTTGCCCTGGCGAGGACTCGCCCGTGGGTGCGGTGCCTGTGGGTCAGGGGCATGCGCTGGTACTCGCTGTGCTGGAGCGTTTTCTTGATCTGGCCACTGCAGAACAGTCGCGCATGCGCCAGTTGCTGAGCGTGGTTTCCCTTGACGCGTTTATGGCCGGGCTGGAGCTTGAGGTGCGGCGCGATTCGGCGGTTGTGCAGTGGCGTCGCCCTGTGCACGCCGGCAGTGGGCATCTGGGGACTTATCCACAAGCCACCGGCGAAGCCGTCTCGATAGGTGCGGCACCTGAACTGGGTCGCTTCGATGCCCGCCAGTTGCGCGGCCTGGCCGACCTGTCCCAACGCTATGGCGACGGCACGCTGCGCCTGACGCCCTGGCAAAGCCTGCTACTGCCCAATGTGCCCGCCACGCAGGCCGCCGAATTGATAAAAGCTCTGCAGGCCCTGGGCCTGCTGGTCGATGCCCGGGCACCGCTGGCCCGCCTGCTGGCCTGTACCGGTTCTGCCGGCTGCGCGAAGGGGCTGGCCGACACCAAGGCCGATGCCCGGCAGTTGGCCAACCTGCTGAACAACAGCGACGCCGTTGCCAGCGTGCACCTGAGCGGCTGCCGTCGCTCCTGCGCCTGCGCCCACACGGCGCCGGCCACCCTGCTGGCGGTAGCGCCGGGCCGTTATGACTTATACCTGCGCGACGCGCGGCACCCGGGTTTCGGGGCCTTGCGGGCGAGCAACCTCACCTTGAAAGAAGCAGGCTTGACGCTCGACGCCTGCTCACGGAGCAACCTTGATGATTGATTACATCCGCGATGGTCAGGAGATCTATCGCAACTCCTTCGCGATCATTCGCGAAGAAGCCCGGCTCGACCGCATTCCGGCCGACCTGGAAAAGCTTGCCGTGCGGGTGATCCATGCCTGCGGCATGGTCGAAGTGGTCGATGAGTTGCGTTTTTCGCCGGGCGCCGGCAAGGCCGGGCGTGATGCGCTGGCTGCCGGCGCACCGATCCTCTGCGATGCGCGGATGGTGGCCGAGGGCATCACCCGTGCCCGTCTGCCCGCCAACAACGAAGTGATCTGCACCCTCAAGGATGACAGCGTGCCGGACCTGGCCCGGGAGCTGGGCAACACCCGCTCGGCCGTCGCCCTGGAACTGTGGCGGCCGCACCTTGAAGGCAGCGTGGTGGTGATCGGCAATGCGCCGACCGCCTTGTTCTACCTGCTGGAAATGATTGACGCCGGTGCCCCGAAA
Source organism: Pseudomonas sp. R5(2019) (assembly GCF_009905435.1). Taxonomy (GTDB): domain Bacteria; phylum Pseudomonadota; class Gammaproteobacteria; order Pseudomonadales; family Pseudomonadaceae; genus Aquipseudomonas. The sequence continues at coordinate 71,130 of NZ_JAAAMT010000010.1, read as the reverse complement.
CCGGCGCTGATCCTGGGCTTCCCGGTGGGCTTTGTCGGCGCTGCCGAGTCCAAGGCGATGCTGGCGGCCGATAGCCGTGGCGTGCCGTTCGTGATCGTCGAAGGTCGTCGTGGCGGCAGCGCCATGGCCGCCGCGGCAGTCAATGCCCTGGCCACGGAGGTCGAATGATGCAGGCGCGTGGACGTTTATTCGGCCTGGGCGTGGGCCCCGGTGATCCGGAACTGATCACCGTCAAGGCGCTGCGCCTGCTGCGTGAATCGCCGGTGGTGGCGTACTTCGTCGCCAAGGGCAAGAAAGGCAACGCTTTCGGCATCATCGAAGCGCACCTGCAGGCCGAGCAGCAATTGCTCCCGCTGGTGTATCCGGTGACCACCGAAGTGCTGCCGGCGCCGCTGTCCTATGAACAGGTCATCAGCGATTTCTACGATACCGCCAGCCTCGAGGTGGCGGCGCACCTGGACGCCGGTCGCGATGTGGCGGTGATCTGTGAAGGCGATCCGTTCTTCTACGGCTCCTACATGTACCTGCATGACCGTCTGGCCGAGCGCTATGACGCCGAGGTGATTCCGGGTGTCTGCTCGATGCTCGGCGGGGCTTCGGTGCTCGGTGCGCCGCTGGTGTACCGCAACCAGAGCCTGTCGGTGCTCTCGGGTGTGCTACCCCATGATGAGCTCAAACGTCGCCTGGTCGATGCCGATGCGGCGGTGATCATGAAGCTGGGCCGCAATTTCCCCAAGGTCCGTGAAGTGCTGAGCGAGCTGGGCCTGGCCGAGCGCGCGCTGTATGTGGAGCGGGCGACCATGGCCAACCAGAAGATCGTTGCGCTGGATGAAGTCGACCCGACCTCGTCGCCTTACTTCTCTTTGATCATCGTGCCCGGCGAACGGTGGCAAGGTTGATGACTCGACACACGCCCGCCATCGTCATCCTCGGCCAAGGCAGCCTCAACACGGCGCGCAAGATCCAGCAGCTGTATCCCGATGCCCTGATCCATGGGCTGGTCGAACGGGTTGAAGGCGCTGATCGCACCTACGTCGAGTTCGGCACGACCCTGCGCCAGCTCTATCAACAGGACACCCCGATCATCGCCCTGTGCGCGGCCGGTATTGTGATTCGCACCCTCGCCAGCGTCCTGCTGGAAAAGGGCGCCGAACCACCGGTACTGGCCGTTGCCGAAGACGGCAGCGCCGTCGTGCCATTGCTCGGCGGTCTGGGCGGTGTGAACCTGATGGCGCGAGAGATCGCTGCCGGTCTGGGCGTGGCGGCGGCCATCACCACCAGTGGCGAGCTTCGTTTCGGTACCTGCCTGCTCAGCCCACCCAGTGGCTATGCCTTGGGCGATCTGGAACTGGGCAAGCGCTTTGTCTCGGACCTGCTTGGCGGTGCCAGCGTGCGAGTCGAGGGCGATGCGCCCTGGTTGGCTCAGGCGCAATTGCCCGAGGACCCGCAGGCAGCGTTGACCATTCGAGTCGGTTGCGCTGAGCGCGAGCCTGCTGCCGATCAATTGCTGATCTACCCGCGTTGCGTCGCCGTGGCTGTGAGCGCTCGGTTGCCGGACGTGGCCGCTGCCGTGCGTGAAGCCTTGCACGCGGCACGCATCGCCTTGCCATCTTTGGCCTGCCTGCTGGCCGCCGACACCGATATGGCGAACCCCCTATTACACGACGCGGCGTCCCAGCTGGGGGTGGCCCTACGGTTTGTGGCGCCCGCCACCAGCATCAGCCAAATGGCTGAACAGGCCGTGCCGCAATTACTGCCGCCGATTGACGTCAGCGCGGACCTGGCCATCGCCGTCTGCCGTCAGCCACTGGACCCGCAGCAGATTGGCCGCGCCCGTGGTCGCCTGGCGGTGATTGGTCTGGGCCCGGGCTCCGACGAATTGATGGCGCCTGCGGTCAAGGCCGAACTTGCACGTTGCACCGATGTGCTGGGTTACGAAACCTACGTGCGCATGGCCGGCCCGTTCCGCGCCGACCAAGTGCAGCATTGCACGGACAACCGTGAAGAAATGCAGCGCGCGCGGCATGCCTTCGAGCTGGCGGCGCAAGGGCGTTCGGTCATTGTGGTGTCGTCCGGTGACCCCGGCGTCTTCGCCATGGCGGCTGCGGTGCTCGAAGCGCTGCATGAGTCCAGCGACCCGGCCTGGCATCAGGTCGACCTGCAAATCCTGCCGGGCATTTCGGCATCGCTGGCCACCGCCGCCCAGGCCGGTGCGCCGCTGGGCCATGATTTCTGCGTGCTGTCGCTGTCGGACAACCTGAAACCGTGGGAGATCATCGAGAAGCGCCTGGACCTCGCCGCTCAGGCTGACCTGGCCATGGCGTTCTACAACCCGATCTCGCGTTCGCGGCCCTGGCAACTGGGGCGGGCGCTGGAAATCGTCGCTCGCCACCGCGCGCCTGAAACGCCCGTGGTGCTGGGGCGCGACATTGCCCGCCCGGGGCAGAGCCTGCGGGTGACGACCTTGGGTGAGTTGACGCCCGAGCAAGTCGATATGCGTACGATGGTTTTGATCGGCTCTTCCTTGACCTGCGTGTTTGCAAAACCGGGCGGTGGTGAGTGGGTGTACACGCCGCGTTGGTATGGCGAGCGGCCGTAATCATTTGGGGAATATCGCGGCCTTGCAATAAGGCCGCCGGCAATCAGCTGCTGTAGTGGAAGTTGGTGCCAAGGTGTTCTGATTCTAGTGTTGAGGGCGGTGAAACTGTGTCATCGCATTTCTCAGGCTTAGGCTTTTGTTCGCTCCAAGCGTTGGAGTGAGCGAGGGCGGCACGAGCCGGGAAGCGTTTTAATACCTCTCTAGCTCGCGTATCTGCTGATTACTTTCAGTATTTTGGTGGTTTTTCAAAAGGCTGAAGTTATAGGATTTTTCCTACAAATAGCGGCAAATGCCTACATGATTCCTATTGTTTCTGCGCTTAACTCATTTCTTCCCTTCTGGTACAACGCCTTCTCCGCCATGCAGGGGCTCTGTTTTGGCGGCCAATAAAAATGCCCCGAAAACGGAGAATGACCTATGCCCAGGATCAGGAGTTTCAGCCTCTTAGCGGCTGCTCTGGCGTTTACCGCCAGTACAACGGCATTTGCCGCCCCCACCTTTATCAATATTCTTACCGGCGGCACCAGCGGCGTGTATTACCCCATTGGCGTGGGTTTGTCGCAGCTATACGGTAATGGTATTTCCGGGGTCAAGGTGTCGGTGCAGGCGACCAAGGCTTCGGTGGAGAATCTCAACCTGCTGCAGGCCGGTCGCGGCGAATTGGCCCTGGCGCTGGGGGATTCGGTGGCGGACGCCTGGCAGGGCAATGCCGAAGCGGGTTTCAAGGCTCCTTTGACCCAGCTGCGAGCGATTGCCAACACCTACCCCAATTACATCCAGATTGTTGCCAGTGAGGCTTCCGGCATCGTCGAATTGGCCGACTTGAAGGGTAAGCGCATTTCGGTAGGAGCCCCGAAGTCGGGCACTGAACTGAATGCCCGCGCCATTTTCAAGGCTGCAGGGCTGAGCTACGCAGACATGGCACAAGTGCAGTTTCTGCCCTATGCCGAATCGGTGGAACTGATCAAAAACCGTCAGCTGGACGCCACCCTGCAATCTTCCGGTTTGGGTATGGCCGCCATTCGTGATCTGGCCGCGACGGTGAAAATCCGCTTTGTCGCCATCCCTGAAGACGTCACCGTCGCGATAGGCAATGCGGCTTACCAGCCAGCGGTGATTCCTGCGGGCACCTATGACGGCCAGGACCGCGATGTTCCGACGGTGGCGATCAACAACATCCTGCTCAGTCATAGCGCAGTGTCGGACGAGTTGGCGTATCAAATGACCAAGCTGATGTTCGATAACCTCGCACGCCTGGGTACGGCTCACTCTGCCGCCAATGACATCACCTTGAAGACTGCCAGTCAGGGCCTGCCCATCCCCCTGCATCCGGGCGCCGAGCGCTTTTACCGAGAAGCCGGTGCTCTTTGATCCGCCGCTGCTGCCTGGCCCGTACTGCATGTTTCCGTGAATTTTTCAGATTGATGGATTTTTTATGAGTGAGCACCACCAGGGTTTGTCGGCAAGCCCGAGCAGTTGGCCGAAGACGTTGTTCTACGTTGCATTATTGTTTTCCATTTTCCAGATCATCACTGCGGCGTTTCATCCGGTGTCCAGCCAAGTGCTGCGGGCGGTTCACGTCGGCTTCCTGTTGTTGCTGGTGTACCTCTGCTATCCGGCAATGGGGCAACGCCGCCCGTGGCAACCGCTGGCCTGGGTGCTGGGGGTGTGTGGTCTGGTGACCGCCGCCTATCAGTGGGTGTTCGAAGCCGATCTGATCCAGCGCTCTGGTGAGTTGACGACAGCGGATCTGCTCATCGGTCTGATGCTTGTGACATTGGTGTTCGAGGCGGCAAGGCGGGTCATGGGCGTTGCCCTGCCTGCCATCTGTGCCATGTTTCTGCTCTATGCCCTGCTGGGTGAGTATTTGCCGGGTGACCTGGCGCATCGAGGCTATGAGCTGAGTCAGGTCATCAACCAGTTAGCGTTCGGTACCGAAGGGCTTTACGGTACACCGACCTATGTATCGGCGACCTATATTTTCCTGTTCATTCTGTTCGGTGCTTTTCTTGAACAGGCGGGCATGATCAAGCTGTTCACCGATTTTGCCATGGGGATGTTCGGGCATAAGATCGGCGGGCCGGCCAAGGTTTCGGTAGTGTCTTCGGCACTGATGGGCACGATCACGGGCTCCGGCGTGGCGAACGTGGTCACCACCGGCCAGTTCACGATCCCTTTGATGAAACGTTTCGGTTATCAACCCGCATTTGCCGGGGGCGTCGAGTCTACGTCGAGCATGGGCAGCCAGATCATGCCGCCGGTCATGGGCGCTGTGGCCTTCATCATGGCCGAGACCATCAACGTGCCGTTCCATGAGGTGGCCAAGGCCGCCTTGCTGCCAGCCTTGCTGTACTTCGGATCGGTGTTCTGGATGGTCCATCTGGAAGCGCGGCGCGCCAATCTCAAGGGGTTGCCCAAAGACCAGTGCCCGGATCCCTGGCAGGCCGTCAAGCAGCGCTGGTACCTGCTGGTGCCGCTGTCTGTATTGATCTATCTGCTGTTTTCCGGGCGTACACCCTTGTTTTCCGGCACCGTGGGGTTGGCGCTGACGGCGATTGTCATTCTGGGTTCGGCAATTATTCTGCGTGTCCCGTCCCTCGGTTTACGCTGCGCGTTCTGGGTGTCCCTGGGCTTGTTGTGCGCCGGCTTTTTCCAGTTGGGGATCGGCGTGGTGTTCGCGGTGATCAGCTTGCTGGTCGTCGTCTGCATGCTGATCAAGGGCGCGAGGCCGACGCTGACCCTGTGTCTGAATGCCTTGGTCGAAGGTGCCAGGCATGCGGTGCCCGTGGGTATTGCGTGCACGCTGGTGGGGGTGATTATCGGCGTGGTTTCGCTGACCGGGGTGGCTTCGGCATTTGCCGGCTACATTCTGGCGGTGGGGCAGGACAACCTGTTTCTGTCGCTGTTATTGACCATGCTCACCTGCCTGGTGCTGGGCATGGGTATTCCGACCATTCCCAATTACATCATTACCAGCTCGATTGCCGCGCCGGCACTGCTGGAACTGGGCGTGCCACTGATTGTGTCGCACATGTTCGTGTTTTATTTCGGCATTCTCGCGGACCTTACCCCACCGGTAGCCCTGGCGTGTTTTGCCGCCGCACCGATTGCCCGGGAGAAGGGGCTGAAGATCAGCTTGTGGGCCGTACGTATCGCCATTGCCGGTTTTGTGGTGCCGTTCATGGCCGTCTACGACCCGGCGCTGATGTTGCAGGGCGACAGTGTGTCGGCCACGTTGTATGTACTGTTCAAGGCGGTCGTGGCGATCGGTCTGTGGGGTGCGGTGTTTACCGGGTTCCTGACGCAAAGGATGTTGTGGTGGGAGCGGCTGGCGGGGCTATTGATCGGTATCAGCCTGGTGCTGGTAGTGCCATGGAGCGATGAACTGGGCTTTATCTGTGCGGCGCTGCTGCTGGCTCAGCACTTCTGGCGCGCGCAACGCAGGGAGCTGGTTTGCCCGTGACGGGATTGTGCATGGGTTGGGCCGGGGTGATTTGGGCGCAACTGGCGGTCACGGATTTCACCCTGGCCTGGCAGCACACGGTTGAAAAAGTGCGCTGGGAGGAAGATTACCATGTCGCTGCTCAGGGCATTCAACTGCTCAGCGCCAGGGTCAAGGGTTCCGGTGCGGGAATGGAGATACCACCCAGTGCCCGGTTCGGGGACGGCAGCTGGCACTATCAGCCCGTTATGCAGCCTTTGCAGCCTTTGCGCTTGGCTCGAACGCCCCAGGCAGGTGATTACCAGATATGCCAGGGAGACGGATGCCAACCCTTGAGTGACTGGCTGGGTCCACCTGATGCGGATCAGCCCGCAGTGGAACTCTGGGCTTGCCCTAATGCCGGTCAGTTAAGGAATTGAACGCTGCAACACCTGTAGGAGCGGACCTGGCCGCGATGGGCCGCGCAGCGGCCCCTTGGGCCTATGACATCTGCGAATCAGCTTGCGAGTGCCGGCGGTTTCAGAATCGCGGGGCCGCTTCGCAGCCCATCGCGGCCGGGCCGGGACGCCGGACCGCCGCTCCTACATGGACGTCTGTGCTCCGGTCCTTAACTGACTGGCATTGGGGCTTGCCCGCAGTCACAGGATCGGTGAAATAAGCCGGGCGACCCGCATGCCAAGCTGTTGCAGGCGGTGGGTTTCCCGGTCTTCTTCTTTGGCTATTTCGTGAGCTTGGGCTCAACCTTGGGCTGCCAGCAGGATCACTCGGGCGCGACGGCCGTCGCGCTGACTGATGGTGGCTGAGCGTACACGGCGGTTCAGGTCGGTCTTCTCTTCTGGGCTGAGGACAATCTCTTGGGCGTTCACTTGCGTTCCCCCGAGCGCTGGATGATAGGGAGAGTGTAGTCAAGACCGCAGAAAGATTATTTCGAAAACAGCACATTAGTGTTCCGTGGGGAATAAACTCCCCGCGGACTTTGTGGTGGACAGTTTTCGGTGGATTAATTAACGTTTGTCAGGCGGGCTCATGACGGGCCGCGATAACCAACCAAGGAAGTTGACGATGGACGATACGTTGAACTGGCGTGCGCCACGCATGGCCGCTCCGGCCGTGATGAATGATATCAATACTTATGTTCTGGATGATGCGCCGACGTCGTCGCAAGCGCAAGGCAGTGTGGCCGGTAAAGGCGTTATCTCTTTTGTTGCGGGCATGTCCGAACAAAATAAAGAAGATATCAAAAACAGTTTTCTGTTTGCCAGCCTGGTCGCCGACAAACAGTTTCATTCTGAAGCCGACGGTGAAAAGTGGTACGCGCAGTTCATGGCGGTGATGCAGAACTGCGGCTGGCTGATTGCCAAACGCTCCTATGAAAAGCTGAGCATTCAACAGCGCTCTTTCAAGATGGACAACGTCATCATCGATGCGCTGGCCACGGTGGTCGGTTCGGCGGCTGGTGCAGTGCCCGCGGCGGTTGTTCTGCCGAAGCTGGCACAGGACGGCCTGTCGGCCCTGGCCCGTAATCCCGGCCCGGTCAGCCTGTTCGAGAGCAAGTCGCGGGGGCTCAAGGGCGGGACATTTTCGGTGGGGGCCTGCACCGAGTCCAGCGACCAGGAAGTGGTCATGGCCCTGGGAACGATCAACTACACCACGCCGCACAAAAATACCAAGGTGCTGTTCTGGGAATATGACAGTTCCAGCGTAGAGCTGTACAGCGGTCAGGCATTCCTGGTGTTCAATCAGAAGTATTATGCCGACTTCAGCCGTCAGGCGATTCTTCAGAAGTTGGGTGATCGGGCCAGGTCGCTGATTGCCGATTACGACATCTGATATAAGCGTAGATTGAGCGCAGCCGCGGCGGCTGTGCTCAATTAACTTCGTTATCATGCAGGGTGCGCTATGGACAGCGATAACTACACGGTCTATGTAAATGGCGGCAGTCTTTTTCTGTTGTCTACAACACTTTCGCTCTCGGAGCGAAAAGATATTTTATATTCGAATTTATTTGCTCAGTTGGCCGCCAGCAAGAAAAACAACAAGGTGGCCGAGTATTCAAGTTGGTCGCACACGTATCGGGCGGCCTTGAGTTCGACGGGGTGGAGTTTTATTGATACTCGTTACAGCACCGTCCCGTTTGAGCCCGGAACCGAGCGATCGATCGGAGACCTTTTGCACGTTGCCCTGGCCGATGAGGGCGAGGCGCTGCCGTTTGCCTTGCTTGACCAGACAATTACCCAGTTGGCCAAGCTGCCGAACCACTCGACGGCGCAAACGCTGTTGCGCAACACCGTTCTGGGCAACAGAAAAACACCGCCCTTTGGTGTGGCCTTTCAGCTCAGTATCGCCCGCCCCGGGCACCTGCTCAGTTCTTGCTGCCTGACCCTGGAGACCCGCGAGGCGGTGGGGGGGGACTGGTTCAGTCGGCGCTTCGCTCGAGATCAGGTGATTGGCAACGTGTCTGTTCAGGTCGCCAAGGCTGAACTCAATAACACCGTAAATGGCTTTGCACGAGAGGCGATTGAAGCGCGGCTGGGCAGCAGGGCGCAGGAGTTGATTGTACCGTTGAGCCTGGCACCGGTTAAGGGAGGGCAGGGGCAATGACCGGCCCACTGGGTTTCAAAGACCGTGAGGAGTGCGTGCAGGCCATCAAGCTGCCTGACCCCAGAGATGCGGCCCGCAAGGCCCGAAGTGCGGGCCTGCAAGCTACCCGGCTGGAGGCGCCCCTTGCCGGTGTCGGCGCTCATGCTGCGGTGGCGGGTGGTAGCCTGGTGGCTTTTTCGCCGAGTGTCAGTGCCCAGGACAGGCAGGATATCTACCTGTGCAATCTGTTTGTACAACTGGCTGTACGTGAGCTCTTTGAAACCGGTTTGGTGACAGACTGGTTTCAGGAATACAAGAAGCAACTGACCGTCTACGGCTGGAACGCCACCCCGGCTCCGGAAAAGATCGACCTTGCAGGGGGCAGCGGTGTCGCCGCCCGCGATGCCATCGAACTGATCGACAAGGGGGCAGGCCCGGCCTATTCACAAGTGGCCAGCCGGGCATTTGAAGTGTTGGGGAGCAACAGCGAGGCGCAGCGAATTTTCGAACGGGGGAGTATTTCCGGAAGCTCAGGGGTATTTCAGGTCCTGCCCTGCCAGCAAAGCCGAAGTGGGCAGGTCGACCTTGCGCTTTACCACAAGGCCTACACCTTTACTGAAGAGACTCGCGGCTTTCTGTTTTTGAATACCCGCAGGACGATCAGCACGCTGGAAGAGCGGGTGGAGCAGGTGCAGTTCAAAACCCGTTATTACGGCCAGACCTATCGGGACCTGATTGCCAAAAGAATGCAAAAGCACCTGCAGGACTTCTTTCGGCACCTGGAGTTATGAGTCCGGCAGCAAGTAGCCCTTGATACCGGTGAAAATGATCTGCGCCGCCAGCGCGCAGACAAACAGCCCCATCAGCCGGCTGACGATCTCCAAGCCTTGATCGCCGAGGATCCGCTCGATCCGGTTGGACAGGTAAAGCACCACCCCCACCGTGACGCTGGCCAACGCAATGCCGACGATGGCGATCAGTTTATCGTCCCAGTGGGGCTGGCTCACCCCCATCACCAGCAGCGCACCGATGGTGCCGGGGCCGACCGTGAGCGGGATGGTCAGCGGCACGATGGTGACATCCTGCTGCACATTGTCGGTCTGCACGGCCGATTTCCCCTGAGCCATGCCCAACGCCGAAATAAACAGCACACTGCCCGCCCCGATGCGAAAGGCGTCCGCCGTGATGCCGAACACGCCAAAAATTACTCTCCCGAACAGGTACAACAGCACGCTGGCGATCAACACGCCTAGCGCGACACGCCATGCCAGGCGTTTGCGTTCCTTGAGCGAATAACCGCGGGAGAGCCCGATAAAACACGACAACACGAAGAACGGGCTGTAGAGCACAAGCATTTTCAGGTAAACGCTGAACAACACGTGGAGCATGGTTTGGGCTCGCGGCGGGTGAGGTCGGGGGGAGTGTATCAGGCGGCGCCGGGGCTCAGGAGGTATGGGCGTGCTGGTTGCCACGTTCGCGCTGGGCCACCCAGTGGTCGATCAGGTCGCGCAGTTGTGACAGCTCCACGGGTTTGGCCATGTGGCCATCCATGCCGGCCAGGCGGGCCCGCTCCTTGTGTTCGGCGAGGATATGCGCGGTCAGCGCGACCACCGGGGTACGCCTGCGCTGGTTGCCGGCCTCCCAGGCACGCAGCTGTTGGGTGGCGGAGAAGCCATCGAGGATCGGCATTTCGCAATCCATCAACACCAGGTCGTAGTGCTGGGCTTTCATGGCCCGCAGCGCTTCCTCGCCGTTGCTGGCGGTGTCCGGCTCCAGGTTGAGCTTGCCGAGCATGCCGCGAATCACCTTGGTGGAGATACTGTTGTCTTCGGCGACCAGGATGCGGAAGTCCGCCGGCACGTTCATCGGCGCCTGCACGGCGGTCAGTAGCGGCGCACTGGCCGGCAAGCCACGGGTGCGCTGGTTCAGCTCGTCCGCCAGAGTGGTCTTGAGGGTGTAGCCGGCCACGGGCTTGGCCAGGATCCGCTTGATCCCGGCGTTGCGGGCGATGATCTTGCTGGGCGCATTGCTGATGCCGGTCAGCATGATCAGCAGGATATCGTGGTTCAGGCTTGGGTCTTCCTTGATCTTGGTCGCCAGCTGCATGCCGGTCATGCCGGGCATGTTCTGGTCCAGCAGGACCACATCGAAATAGTCGCGCAGATGCGCCTTGGTGCGCAGCAGGGCCAGTGCTTCCTTGCCCGACGGCACGGCGCTGACATTCATGCCCCAGGCGCTGCATTGCTGCACCAGTACCTTGCGACAGGTGTCGTTGTCGTCCACCACCAGCACCCGGGCATCCTTGAGCGGGCCGTCGAGGTCGGCGGTGGGTTGTTCGAGACGCGCCGGGTCCAGCGGCAGGGTCAGCCACAAGGTGCTGCCCTGGTTGTGGCTGGTCTTGATGCCGAACTCGCCGTGCATGAGCATGATCAGCTGCTTGGCGATCACCAGCCCCAGGTGTCCGCCCAGTGGGTTGCCAGAGAGGAAGTGCTTGCTGTGCAGTTCAGCCTGCAGCAGTGCATCGCGCTCGGCGGCGGGCATCGGCTGGCCGCTGTCCTGTACGGCAATGCGCAGGCGCGGCTCGTTGCCGCGCTGGTCGAGGGCGACCACCAGCAGAATCTCGCCTTCATCGGTTTTCTTCAGGGCGTTTTCCAGCAGGCTCAGCAGGGTCTGGCGCAGACGCGTCGGGTCGCCGCTGATGACCCGTGGCACCTGTGGCTGAGTAAAGCTGATCAGCTCGACGTTCTGCTGCTCGGCCTTGGCCCGGAAGATATTCAGGCAGTCTTCGATCAAGGCGTTGAGGTCGAACTGCACATCGTCCAGTTCGATCTGCCCGGATTCGAGCCGGGAGATGTCGAGAATCTCGTTGATCAGTGTCAGCAGCTCATTGCCGGCACTGTGAATGGTCTGCACATAGTCACGCTGCTTGACCGACAGTGGCGTGCCCAGCAGCAGCTCGGTCATGCCGAGCACGCCGTTCATGGGGGTGCGGATTTCGTGGCTGATCTTGGCCAGGAACTCGGCCTTGGCATTGACCTCGGCGGTGCTGGCCGCCAGGGCCCGGCTGGCATTGAAGCGCGCCTCGCGGATAAAACGCTGGCGTTCACTGACGGCGATGTTGAGGATCAGACCGCTGACAGCGGTCAGTGCGACCAGGATAAACAGCAGCCATTGCACCGGCGTGCGGGTCAGCACCAGCAGCGCCGGCAGCACCACCAGGCAACCGAGGTTAAGCAGCAGCATCGCCAGCGCGAAGAAACGTGCTGGGCGGTAGCCCTTTTGCCAGTGATAAACGGACACTACCAGCATGCTCAGGCTACAGAGTGCGACCAGGGCGTAGGTCATCAGGTTTAGCGGCAAGGTGTCGATGAACAGCAACAGCAGGCCGCAAAGCGCTACCAGCAACACTTCATTGAACAGCACGCGGCTGAGCAGTTGATTGCCGCAGGGGGCGAAGAAGCGTTCGGTAAACATCAGGCTGCACAACGAGGCCAGCAGCACGCTGAAAAAGGCCGCGGGGGTTTGTGCCGGGTGCCAGAGATTGAGCCAGGGGCCACTGAGGTTCAGCAGGATCAGGCTGCTGACCAGCATCAACGCTTGATAACCGGCCAGCCACAAGGTAGTGAGTGAGCGGCCATAAGCGTTACGGGTCAGGTTATGCAGCACCAGCATGGTCAGGCAGCCGAACAGTAGGCCGAACAACAGCGGCTGGCGCTGGTCGGCGGCGGCAAGCGTGGCGGGTTGCAGGGTGATGCTGGGGCGCAGCTGGTGTTCAGACACCAGTCGCAGGTAAATATCCAGCGAGCGCTGGCTTTCCGGCAGCGGCAGCAGGTGATTGCTGTTGGCCAGCAATTGCTGGTCTTGTGCCGTGTGATTGCCACTGCGGATCTGTTTGACCAGCGTGCTGCCGTCGAGCACGTACAGGTCCAGCTGGGCCAGGTCCGGGGCGAAGATACTCAGCAGCTGTTCCGATTGGCCGGGCGCCAGTCGGTAATGCAGCCACAGCGCGTTGTTGGGTTCGGCGGCGTTGAGCTGGTTGAGTTCGATGGGGCTGAATTGATTGCGGTAGCGCTCGGAGCGCACGTCGCTTAATTGCAGACTGGCCTGTTCATCAAGCAATACCGCCCAGCCACTGCCTGATTCGGCGGATGCCGGATAGATGCAGAGCAGGGTCAGCAAGCTGACGATGAATACTGTGGCAGTCCTGAGCCAGCGCACGGCGAAATCCCTTCGTAGGTGAATGCCTGTTGATAACTATGCGCGGGGCGCCAAGCAGATGGCAAGGCCCCGGTTGGGGCTGCCATCTGGCCAGCCGTCGGGCGTTGCGGGGCAGGGCGGGCCTGCCTGCAACGCCCGGAGGGCTTACTCTTGTTCGCCACGCTCACGGGCAATGGCACGGTAGCCGATGTCCGTGCGGTAGAAACTGCCTTCCCAATTGACCTTTTTCGCCAGTGCATAGGCGGCCTGTTGGGCTGCGCCGACGCTGTCACCCAGTGCGGTCGCACAGAGTACGCGACCACCGGATGCAACGACATTACCGTCCTTGAGCGCGGTGCCGGCATGGAACACCTTGCCAGGCAGTGTAGCCGCATCGTCCAGACCGTTGATGGTTGCGCCTTTGGCGTAATCGCCAGGGTAGCCGCCAGCGGCCAGTACGATGCCCAGGCTTGGGCGTGGATCCCATTGGGCTTCGACCTTGTCCAGGGCCTTGGCCAGCGCGGCCTCGACCAGCAGCACCAGGCTCGATTGCAGGCGCAGCATGACCGGTTGGGTTTCCGGGTCGCCAAAGCGGCAGTTGAACTCGATGACCTTCGGGTTACCGGCCTTGTCGATCATCAGACCGGCATAGAGGAAACCGGTGTAGATATTGCCTTCGGCTTCCATTCCGCGAACGGTTGGCCAGATCACTTGTTCCATGACCCGGTCATGAACCTCGGCGGTGACCACCGGGGCAGGCGAGTAAGCGCCCATGCCGCCCGTGTTCGGGCCGGTGTCGCCGTCGCCGACGCGCTTGTGGTCCTGGCTTGTGGCCATCGGCAAGACGTTCTTGCCATCGACCATGACGATAAAGCTGGCTTCTTCGCCGTCGAGGAACTCCTCGATGACGACGCGCGAACCGGCGTCACCGAAGGCGTTGCCGGCGAGCATGTCGCGCACGGCGTCTTCGGCTTCAGCCAGGGTCATGGCGACGATCACGCCCTTGCCGGCGGCCAGGCCGTCGGCCTTGATCACGATCGGCGCACCCTTTTCACGCAGGTAAGCCAGGGCCGGCTCGATCTCGGTGAAGTTCTGGTAGTCGGCGGTCGGGATCTTGTGGCGCGCCAGGAAGTCCTTGGTAAAGGCCTTGGAGCCTTCCAGCTGGGCAGCACCGGCGGTTGGGCCGAAGATGTCCAGGTTACGGCTGCGGAACAGATCGACCACGCCGGCGACCAGCGGCACTTCCGGGCCTACGATGGTCAGCGCGACATTCTTCTCGGCGAAGTCGGCCAGTTGCTCAAGGGCCAGCACGTCGATGGCGACGTTCTCGCACTTGGCTTCAATGGCGGTGCCGGCGTTGCCCGGGGCAACGAAGACTTTGGCGACGCGTGGGTCTTGTGCAGCTTTCCACGCCAGGGCGTGTTCACGGCCACCGCTGCCGATGATCAAAACATTCATGTCAAAACCTCGATGAAGCGAATTCTTCAGGGTGAGGGCGCCCTTGCGGACGCCATCGCGGCTAAAGCCGGCTCCTACATGAATGACGCGATCCTGTAGGAGCCGGCTTTAGCCGCGAACGAGCGCAAGGCGCTCGCCGTGAATCAGTGACGGAAGTGGCGCATGCCGGTAAATACCATGGCGATGCCGGCTTCGTCGGCCGCTGCAATCACTTCATTGTCACGCATCGAACCGCCCGGCTGGATCACCGCAGTGATACCCACCTTGGCCGCGTTGTCGATACCGTCGCGGAACGGGAAGAACGCATCCGAGGCCATGACCGCGCCCTGCACTTGCAGGCCGGCATGTTCTGCCTTGATCGCAGCGATACGCGCGGAGTTGACGCGGCTCATCTGGCCAGCGCCGACGCCGATGGTCTGGCGGTTCTTGGCGTAGACGATGGCGTTGGACTTGACGAACTTGGCCACTTTCCAGGCGAAGATCAGGTCGTTGATCTCTTGCTCGCTCGGGGCGCGCTGGGTCACGACTTTCAGGTCAGCGGCGGTGATCATGCCGATATCGCGGCTCTGCACCAGCAGGCCACCGTTGACGCGCTTGTAGTCCCAGGCAGCGGCACGTTCAGCCGACCATTCGCCACAGGCCAGCAGGCGCACGTTGGCTTTGGTAGCAACGACAGCGCGGGCTTCGGCGCTGATGCTCGGGGCAATGATCACTTCGACGAACTGACGCTCGACGATGGCCTTGGCAGTTTCGCCGTCCAGCTCGCGGTTGAAGGCGATGATGCCGCCGAACGCCGACTCGGTGTCGGTGGCGTAGGCCAGCTCGTAGGCCTGGCGAATGCCGCCTTCGGCGTCCGGGCAAACCGCCACGCCGCACGGGTTGGCGTGCTTGACGATGACGCAGGCGGGCTTGACGAAGCTCTTGACGCATTCCAGCGCGGCGTCGGTGTCGGCCACGTTGTTGTATGACAGTTCCTTGCCTTGCAGCTGGGTCGCGGTGGCGATGCCGACTTCGGCAGGCTTGGCTTCCACGTAGAACGCCGCGCTCTGGTGCGGGTTCTCGCCGTAGCGCATTTCCTGGGCCTTGATGAACTGGCTGTTGAAGGTGCGCGGGAACTCGCTGCGGCCTTCTGTGCTCAGGGTTTCGGCAGCCTGATTAACCGTGCCCATGTAGTTGGCGATCATGCCGTCGTAGGCGGCGGTGTGTTCGAAGGCCTTGAGCATCAGGTCGAAGCGCTGAGCGTAGGTCAGGCCGCCGGCCTTGAGGTTTTCCAGCACCTGGGCGTAGTCGCTGGCGTTAACCACGATGGCCACGTCTTTATGGTTCTTGGCCGCCGAGCGAACCATGGTCGGGCCGCCGATATCGATGTTCTCGATCGCGGTCGGCAGGTCGCAACCGGGTTTGGAGATGGTGGCTTCGAAGGGGTAGAGGTTGACCGCGACCAGGTCGATCGGGTTGATCCCGTGCTCTTGCATGATGGCATCGTCGATGCCGCGGCGGCCGAGGATGCCACCGTGGATTTTCGGGTGCAGGGTCTTGACCCGGCCGTCCATCATTTCAGCAAAGCCTGTGTAGTCGGCGACTTCGACTGCGGCAACGCCGTTGTCCTTGAGCAGCTTGAAGGTGCCACCGGTGGACAGGATCTCGACGCCCAGGGATTCCAGCTCACGGGCAAATTCAAGGATCCCGGTCTTGTCGGAAACGCTGATCAAAGCGCGGCGAATCGGCAGGCGGATAGTCTGGTCGGTCATTTCAGTTTCCATCTAAAGCAGAGGAGTCAGCAAAAAAGGCGACCTCATGGAATGCGAGCCGCCTTTTATGGTTTGAATGCATGCTTACAGCAGATCGTACTGCTTGAGTTTCTTGCGCAGGGTGCCCCGGTTCAGGCCCAGCAGTTCGCTGGCCTTGGTCTGGTTGCCCTTGACGTAGTTCATCACGCTTTCGAGCAAGGGAGCCTCGACTTCGGAGAGCACCAGGTTGTACACGTCCGTAACGGCAGCGCCCTCCAGGTGGGCGAAATAATTGTGCAGCGCCTTTTCGACACTCCCGCGCAGGGTCTGGCCCTCTTCGCTGGGTGTGCTCAGGTGCTGTTTCAAATTGACGTTGTCGCTCACGGGTGTTGTTCCACTCACTAAAGTCTCGGTCATCATCGTCATGCGGCCACCCCTTGTCCGTCTCCTGTCACCAGGCTCTGGTCACGTTCGCGGAAGAAGCTGCGAACGTCGGCGCACTGCGCCTGCGAATCTTCCAAACGATTGAACTGGGCGCGAAATTCCCTGGCCCCTGGCAGGGTGGCCAGATACCAGCCGACATGTTTGCGGGCAATACGTACGCCCATCACATCGCCATAGAAGGCGTGCAGCGCGGCAAGGTGTTCTAGCAGAATTCGTTCCACTTCTTCCAACTGCGGTGGCGGCAATGTCTCGCCGGTGCGCAGGTAATGCTCGATCTCGCGAAAGATCCATGGCCGCCCTTGGGCAGCCCGGCCAATCAACACGCCATCAGCCCCGGTGGCTTGCAGCACCTGCCGGGCCTTTTGTGCAGAGTCGATGTCGCCGTTGGCAAAGACCGGTATCGACACCGCCTGCTTGATCGCAGCGATGGTGTCGTACTCGGCTTCACCGGTGTACAGGTCGGCTCGGGTCCTGCCATGGACCGCCAGGGCTTGAATCCCGGCTTGTTCGGCGATTTTCGCCACCGTGATGCCGTTTTTGTTCGAACGGTCCCAGCCGGTGCGGATTTTCAGCGTGACCGGGACATCGACGGCGGCAACCACGGCGTGCAGGATTTCGCGCACCAGGTTTTCATCTTTCAATAAAGCAGAGCCTGCAGCCTTGTTGCAGACTTTTTTTGCCGGGCAACCCATATTGATATCAATAATCTGGGCACCCAGCTCGACATTGGCCCGGGCCGCAGCCGCCAGCATCTGGGCATCACCACCGGCGATCTGGACCGAGCGTGGCTCGGGATCACCTTCGTGGATCATGCGCAGGCGCGATTTGCGGCTGTTCCACAGACTCATGTCGCTACTGACCATTTCCGAGACCACCAGGCCTGCGCCCAGTCGTCGGCATAACTGACGAAATGGTTGGTCCGTGACCCCGGCCATCGGGGCGAGGATCAAGGCGTTTTGCAATGTATATGGGCCGATGCGTACCGCCGACATAGGTGTTCCCTGTTGTGGGGCCGGATCATTGGAGTTCGAAAAAGGGTGGGCATGATACCCGCTCTCGATGACCGGATAAAGGTCGATTTGGATAAAATCTGAACAGCTGCAGGCTTATGCCGAGGGGTTTTGTCCGGGCGGCTGGCGCCGGAATGCTGGCATCAGCGGTGCTAGACGCGGTCGATCACTCCGGAGAGCGGAAGCTGAGGCTGTAGTTGACGGCCCTGGAGCCCGGGTCGAGGATGTCCAGCGCGATGTGGATGGGCGTTTGCGGGGGCATTTCTGCCTTGCCGGCCAGCTCACCACTCAGGTATTCACCGGGTTTGAACCGACGGCTGGCAATCAGCTGCCCGTTCAAGTCGGCGAACCGCAGTTCCAGCAGCGGGAAAGGCTGCGAAAAAGTCGCACGGTTGTAGATGATCGCATCGACGATCAACGCGCCTTTGAAGTCCGGATGGCTGCGCACCACCAGGTTACTGCTCTTGATCAGGCTGATGTCGACCTTTGATGGCACCTTGCACCCTAGCTGTGGGCAGAGTTGCTGGAACCAGGGGCGGTATTGATCCTGCCGCGCCAGCTCATCAAAGTGATACCAAATGTATTGACCTGCCAGTGCCGCCGCGGCCAACAGCACCAGGATGAACCACAAAAGGCGCTTGCCCCAGGGCGTGCGGCGTTTTTGCCAGTCCAGCTGCAACGGATCGTCGACCAGGTCGGCAAGGCCATCGTTGTTCAGGCCCGGTTCATGGCGCACGCCTTTGTCGCGGCGGGTTTCCAGTGGCGGATCACGGCGCAGTGGCTCGTCGTCCTGCTCATCAAGGGGATCCAGTGCCGTCAGGCGTTCGCGCGCGGGGGGGCGCTCAACGGGCTTTTCGACAACCGGTAGCGGGCGGCGAGGTTCTACATCGAGGTCTTCGTCAGCGTCCAGCGACAACGAGGGCTCGGTGCGCTCGAAGCGCGCAGGCTCAGGCTTGTCAAAGGCGATGGGCTCGATGGTCGGCGGTTGCAGCTCGGGTTCGCCGTGAGGGTGCCCGTCATCGGCTGAACCGAACAGCCCGCCGGCCAGGGGCGGTTCATCGACATTATGGACGTCGCGCTGGGCGCTCAAGGACTCTGCGCGCGGCGGGCGGATGTGGCCGAACTCGGTGGTCGGCTCGATTTCCCGTTGTTCGAGCCTGGCCAGTTCCCGGTCGAGATCGAGTTTGTCCAGGTCAAGGTTATCCAGGTCCAGCTCGGCCGGTGACCATTCGCGCTGGCTGACCGGCGCCTTCGGCTCACCGGTGGCGGGCGCCTCTGGCGCCGGGGCAGGGATGGGCTGGGCGGAAGGCGTGAGGGCTTGCCGGGCTTCCCGGGCCGAGCTCTGTTCGAGCAGTTGGCGCGCCGCGTTGAACACCTGCAGGCAGGCGCCACAACGCACCACCCCGCGGGCCACGCTCAATTGAGTGTGGCTGACGCGAAAGCTGGTCTGGCAATGGGGGCACTGAGTGACGAAACTGTCGGTCATGCGGCGATCCGGGTTAGGCAGAGGACCATTCTAGGCGCTCTCAGCGGCGGCGGCCACTGATGCGTACCCAGCCTTCGCGCACGGCGATCGGGTCCAGGTCGAAGTCGGTGGCATAGGCGGCGGCGACCTCTTCACCTTGCTCGGCGAGGATGCCCGACAGCGCCAGGCGGCCACCCGGCTTCACCAGCCCGGACAGCTGCGGCGCCAGCGAGACCAGCGGCCCGGCGAGGATGTTGGCGACCAGTACATCAGCCTGGATCGCTGGCATGTCTTCAGGCAGGTAGACCGGGAAGCGCTCCTCGGCAATGCCGTTGCGCCCAGCGTTGTCGCGGGAGGCTTCCAGCGCTTGCACGTCGATATCGGTACCGATTGCGTGGCGAGCACCCAGCAGCAGGGAGGCGATGGCCAGAATGCCCGAGCCGCAGCCGAAGTCGAGGACTTCGCAGTCTTTCAGGTCCTGGCCATCGAGCCATTCCAGGCACAGGGCGGTGGTCGGGTGGGTGCCGGTGCCGAATGCCAGGCCCGGATCGAGCAGCAGGTTGACGGCGTCTGGCTCTGGCGCTGCGTGCCAGCTTGGTACGATCCACAGCCGCTGGCCAAAACGCATGGGCTGGAAATTGTCCATCCAGCTGCGTTCCCAGTCCTGGTCCTCGACCACTTCGACCTGATGCTCGGGCAATTCGGCGCCGGTCAGCAGTTGCAGGTGCGCAAGCACGTGCTCAGGTTGGGCATCGGCTTCGAAGAGGGCCAGCAGGTGAGTGTGCGACCAGAGTGGAGTGGTATTGAGGTCCGGTTCGAAAATCGGCTGATCTTCAGCGTCCATGAAGGTCACGGAAACGGCGCCGACTTCGAGCAAGGCGTCTTCGTAGGTTTCGGCTTGTTCCGGGCTGATAGCCAGACGTACTTGCAGCCAAGGCATGGCGGGCACCTTTGAAAATGTACAGAAGGCAGCCCTGGGCTGCGCGAAGCCTGCCAGTTTACTTGAGGTGAAGGGGAAACACGACAAGTCCGAAAGCTCTGCAGACAAACCCGCTCTCGCAAAGGGTCACCCATTTCAAGTGACGAGCTTTTCTGTGGGAGCGGATTTATCCGCGAATAAAGGCGCCGCAGCGTGTCAGTCATTCGGCGGTGTCTGCATTCGCGGATGAATCCGCTCCCACATGGATTTCGGCGGTCCGTTCCTATTGGATAAAGGCCAGAATCAGTCGGTTCACTTCGTCGGCGGCTTCCATCTGCACCATGTGGCCTTGCCCTGCAAGCACATGGATCTGAGCTGACAGCCCTTGGGCGTGTGCCGCAGGAATGATCGCATCGCGCTCCCCCCAGATCACCAGGCTCGGTTGCTGCGCCACCACGGCACGCAGACCCTGCCGTTGCTGGCCACCCTCGAACAGGTTGCCCAACAGTTGCCGCAACGCTGTATCGACGCCTTCCAGGCGCTTGAACTTGAGCATATCTTCAAGCATTTGCCGATTGACCAATGCGGGGTCGGAAAACAGCTGCACCAGTTGCGGCTTGAGGGCGTTGCGATTGCTGGCGTCGACGAAGCCCTGCAGGTAACTGCCGTTGATATCCGGCCCCAGGCCAGCGCTGGCGATCAGGGTCAGAGAGGCTGCGCGAGCCGGTGCCAGTCGCGCCAGATTGAGAGACACCGCGCCGCCCATGGAGTGGCCGACGAAATGCGCTCGTTCGATATCGAGATGGTCGAGCAGCGCCAGTACCGCTTCGCTCAACTCATCCAGATCGCCCTTTTGCAGCACCTTGCCAGACTCACCATGGCCGGGCAGGTCCAGTGCAATGACACGTCGCCCAGTCGCCAGAGGCTCATGATTGAACAGCCAGTTGTTCAGGTCGCCGCCAAAACCATGGACCAGAACCAGCGGTGTGCCGCCTTCGCCACGATCGAAGTAGCGCAGCATGCGGCCGTCTATTTCCACTTTCTGCGGTGAAGGGCCGCTGTCTTCGCTCGCATCGCCGCCCGGCACAAAGCTGGCCTGGAACTGAGCGATGACTTCGTCGATTTGGGCCTCGCTGGCTTCACCTTCGACGATCACCGCCAGCAAGGCGCCCACGCTCAAGGTTTCGTCCGGCTGCGCGATGCGTCGGCGTAATACTCCGCTGAACGGCGCTTCGACGCTGCTGGAGATCTTGTCGGTCTCCACATCCAGCACCTCGTCGCCCTTGCTGATAGGTTCGCCTTCTTCCTTGAGCCAGGCATCGACCCGGCCTTCGGTCATCGACAAGCCCCATTTGGGCATGGTCAGGGTATGGATCTGGCTCATGCCGCGCTCCTCCCTTCGAACACCTTGTGCACGGCCGCCTCGATCTTCGCGGCGGTGGGGATGTAAAGGTCTTCCAGCGCATCGGAAAACGGCACCGGCGTATGCGGCGCGGTGACCATTTCAATCGGGCCCTTGAGGGCCGAAAAGGCTTTCTGGGCAACCAGTGCGCTGATGTCGGTGGCCATCGAGCAGCGCGGGTTGGCTTCGTCGATCACCACCAGGCGGCCGGTTTTTTCCACGCTTTCCAGGATGCTGTCTTCGTCCAGCGGGCTGGTGGTGCGCAGGTCCAGCACTTCGCAGTCGATACCCTGGCGCGCCAGACTGGCCGCGGCGTCCATGGCCAGGTGGACCATTCGCCCGTAGGTCACCAGGGTCACGTCGTCGCCCTCGCGCAGGTAATTGGCTTCACCGAACGGCACGCAGTAGGACTCTTCGGGCACCTCGCCCTGCAGGCTATAGAGCAGTTTGTGTTCGCAGAAGATCACCGGGTCGTTGTCGCGAATGGCCTGGATCAGCAGCCCCTTGGCGTCATAAGGCGAGGACGGGCAGACCACTTTCAAGCCGGGGATGTGCGTCCACAGCGAGGTCAGCATCTGCGAGTGCTGGGCCGCGGCGCGCAGGCCGGCGCCGACCATGGTGCGCATCACCAGCGGAGTGACCGCCTTGCCGCCGAACATGTAGCGAAATTTCGCGGCCTGATTGAGGATCTGGTCCAGGCAGCAGCCGGCAAAATCGACAAACATCAGTTCGCAGACCGGGCGCAGGCCCTGGGTGGCCGCACCGACTGCCGCGCCGACGTAGCCGATTTCCGATAGCGGTGCATCCAGCACGCGGCCGGGAAACTGGTTGTACAGGCCTTTGGTGACACCGAGCACGCCGCCCCAGGCGTCGTCTTCACCCGGTGCGCCGGCGCCACCGGCAACGTCTTCGCCGATGATGAAGACGCTGGGGTCGCGGCGCATTTCCTGGGCCAGGGCTTCGTTGATGGCCTGTTGGTAGCTGATTTTTCTCGCCATGATGATTCTCCACTTGTTCTTGTTGTAGGGGCGGCTCAGGGGTAGGACACGTAAACGTCGCTGAGCAGGTCGGCGGCCAGGGGTTTGGGATCGGACTTGGCGCGGCGCACCGAGTCCTCGATCAGCGCGGCAACCTGCTGGTCGATGGCATCGAGTTGAGCGGCCTTGAGCACGCCGGCGCGGGTGGTGCGCTCGCGAAACTGCATCAGGCAGTCGCGGGTTTCACGCAGGTTCTTGACCTCGTCTGGTGCTCGGTAGGTTTGTGCATCGCCTTCGAAGTGGCCGTAGTAGCGGGTCAGCTTGACCTCCACCAGTGACGGACCCTGGCCTGCGCGAGCGCGCTCGATGGCGGCGCCGGCGGCTTCAAAGACAGCGAAGAAGTCGTAGCCGTCGACGGTGACCCCCGGCATGCCGAAGCCGGCGGCGCGGTCGGCGATGTGGTCGCACGCCACTGACCAGTTCGAGGCGGTGGCTTCGGCGTAGCCGTTGTTCTCGGCAACGAAGATGCACGGCAGGTTCATGATCGAGGCCAGGTTCATGGCCTCGAACACCGCGCCTTCGTTGGAGCCGCCATCGCCGAAAAACACCACCGATACGTCCTGGGTGCCCTTGAGCTTGGCGGCCAGCGCGGCACCGGCCACCAGCGGCGCACCGGCGCCGACGATGCCGTTGGCGCCGAGCATGCCTTTCTCGAGGTCGGCGATGTGCATCGAACCACCCTTGCCACCGCAGACGCCGGTTCTCTTGCCGTAGATCTCGGCCATCATGCCGTGCACATCCACGCCCTTGGCGATGCAGTGGCCGTGGCCACGGTGGTTGGAGGCAATACAGTCGCTGTCGGTCAGGTGCGCCATGACCCCGGCGGCGCTGGCTTCTTCGCCGGCATACAGGTGAACGAAGCCCGGGATCTCGCCGGTGGCGAACTCCACATGCAGGCGCTCTTCGAAATCACGAATGGTGCGCATGACCTGGTAGGCATGCAGCAGTTGCTCGGTGGACAGGTGAGTGGACATCTTGTTGTTCTCCAGGGTTGTCTCAACACGAAAGGTTGGCGGGGTGTTGCGGGTGTTCGCGGCCAACCGCCAGCAGGCGGTGGCGGGCGGCATAGGCCAGCACGGCCTCGACATCGATGCTCAAGGGGCCATTGGGGTCGAGGGTGATGGTCGGGCGCTCGTTGGCGCTGAATTCGATTTCCCGTTCGCCGTCCAGCGCCAGGGTGCCGCTGGCCAGGCTCAGGGAATAGGCGACGCCGGGTGTCAGGCGGCCGCTGGCGGTCACGCCGCAGCCTTGCAGCAGGCCGGGGGCCAACGGCGCCAGCAGTGCCTGTTCGGCCTGGTGATGCAGACGCACCCAGGCGCCTTCGGGATCCTGGCGCGAGACCGGGCACCACAGCCCGCACAGGGCCGACAGGCCAATAGCATGGGGCTCGGCAAAGGTCGCGAAGACTTCCACCAGGTCTTCGGCACGGCTGATGGCGCGCGCGCCGATAAAATTCAGCGGCGAGACCGCGACGTCCACCAGCGCCCATTCGCGCAAGGCGCGGGTGCTGTCCTGCACCAGCAGTCGCTTGTTGCGCCGCAGGCCGATCTGCGCCGGGATCCGGCCACTGGCGAACAAGCCGCCGGCGAGCCCGGCGCTGGTGGCTTCGCGCAATTCGGGGAAAGCGTTATTGGTGCCGGTGGAGAGGGTCAGCAGCGGCGTGTCGCCGACTTCGGCCGCGACGGCCTTGTGGGTGCCGTCACCGCCCAGCACGGCGATCAGCGTTGCGCCGTGCTCGACCATTCGCCGGGCTGCCAGACGGGTGTCGGCCACGGTCTGCTGCAACGGCATGTCGAGTATCTGCAGGCGCGGCCAGCGATTCTGGCTGGCGTGCGGGCTGTTGCTGGCCTTGAGCACGGCGGCGGCGATGCCGGTCATGTCCGGCGGCAGCAGCACCTGGTCGACCCCGGTGACACCGAACGCCCCCAGCAGCCGTTGCACGGTCGAGGCCTTGTCGGTGCTGGAATAAAGGCCGGCATTGGCGGTCAGGCGCCGAAGGTCACGACCGGAGGCCGGGTTGGCGATGATGCCAACGGTCAATGCGGGTTTGCTCATGGCGCACCTCTGATTATTGTTGATCAGGGGTAGAGCAAGGCCAGTGCCAACCGCGTCGAGTCTTGCGCGGATGCCCGGTCTAGAGCGTTATCGGGCAATGACAGCACGGTGGCGGGTCAGACGCTGGGTCTCATGCTCCTGATGGCGCGGTCGAGACGCCGAGACGCTGCGTCTCACTCAGGCCCGATCGGCAATGCAGGCTTGTCCACCTGCGCCATTGGGCGCTTAATGAGGCCCATAACAACAAAATCCCGAGACCGGAGGGCCCATGCTTGCCGCGAACTCCAAAGCCCATGTGGATTGCGTCAGCCGTGTTCTGAAGAATGTCGACCGCGTGCCGCAAGCGCCGGTACCGGCACTGATCCTCGATTCCTGGCGCCGCTCGATGGAGCAGCACCATCTTGACCCCGGTTCCTTGCAAGGGCCGCGTATCCTGTCCCAGACCCTGCTCAATGAATGTCGCGAACGTGCCGACCTGTTCCTGCGCATTGCCAGTGAAGAGGTGGCACGTTTGCATGGGCGTGTGCGCGATGCCGATTACTGCGTGATGCTGACCGATGCACTGGGGCGCACCATCGATTACCGGGTCGAGTCGGCGATTCGCAACGACTGCCGCAAGGCCGGGTTGTACCTGGGCACGTGCTGGTCTGAGGGCGAAGAGGGCACCTGCGGCGTGGCGGCGGTGCTGACCAACAAAGCGCCGGCCACGGTGCACAAGCGCGACCACTTTCGTGCCGCCTTTATCGGCCTGACCTGTTCGGCCGCGCCGGTGTTCGATCCGCAGGGGGAGTTGCTCGGGGTGCTGGATGTGTCGGCCCTGAGGTCGCCGGACGATCGGCGCAGCCAGCACCTGATCCGGCAGATGGTCGCCCAGAGCGCTCGGGAAATAGAGAACGCCTTTTTCATGCACAGCGCTCAAGGGCACTGGTTGCTGCGGGCTCACAGCGCACCGGGCTACGTGGACAGTCAGCCGGACTTTCTGCTGGCCTGGGATGCCGACGGGCGCCTGCAGGCGCTCAACAGTGCCGCCCGGCAATGCCTGCGCGAGCGCTATGGGCAGCTGCCGGAACACATCGGCCAGCTGTTCGACCTGGACAGCTTGCAGGCCGCAACCGATGAATCAGCCCGGATCCTGCGCTGGCGTGGCGATCTTGATGACCTGCACGTGCGGGTCAGCGCGCCTCGGCATCGGCCGCCGTTGCGCAGGGTGCTCAGGGAAGACGATGAACAGACCGACCCGCGAATCAGCGAGAGCTTGCGCCGCGCGGTGCGGGTCAAGGACTGCAATCTCGCGGTGTTGGTGCTGGGCGAAACCGGCTCGGGCAAGGAAGTGTTTGCCCGACAGCTGCACGAGCGCAGTCGTCGCGCCAAGGCGCCGTTTGTCACGCTCAACTGCGCCGCCATTCCCGAGAGCCTGATTGAAAGCGAGTTGTTCGGGTACAGCGCCGGGGCCTTTACCGGCGCATCGAGCAAGGGCATGCGCGGCCTGCTTCAGCAGGCCGATGGCGGCACCTTGTTCCTGGATGAAATCGGCGACATGCCGCTGAGCCTGCAAACCCGGTTGCTGCGCGTGCTGGCCGAGGGCGAAGTAGCGCCACTGGGGGCGTCGCGACGCCAGCAAGTGGACATTCATGTGATCGCGGCCACCCATCGCGATCTGGCCGTGGCGGTCGCCGAAGGGCGCTTTCGTGAAGACCTGTATTTTCGCCTGGCCAATGCGCGTTTTCAGCTGCCGCCCCTGCGTGAGCGCAGTGACCGATTGGCATTGATCAATCGCTTGCTGGCCCAGGAAGCACAGGGCTGCGGAGTGTCGGTAGGCCTGAGCGTGGCGGCGCTGGAGTGTCTGCTTGGCTATCGCTGGCCGGGCAATGTGCGGCAATTGCGTCAAGTGCTGCGCTACGCCTGTGCAGTGTGCGCGGGGACGACGATTCAGCGGGAGGACTTGCCAGAGGATATTCGTGGAGACGAGGCGGTAGAAGAGGGGGGGCAAGACAGTGCCAATCCGCAACGGCAACTGCTGCTCGATGCGTTGATTCGTCATCGCTGGAAGCCGGGGGAGGCGGCGCAGTCGCTGGGGATTTCGCGGGCAACCCTGTATCGGCGGGTGCGCGAGCATGGCATCAAGATGCCGCGGGTTTCTTGAGGGTCTTAAAAGCTTCGCGGATAAATCCGCTCCCACAAAAACCCTCACTCACTGTTGTGGGGGCGTTTGTGGGAGCGGATTTATCCGCGAATGGGTTCACATCACTCCTGGCTAGCCAGTTTGTGTTCCAGGTAGTGGATGTTGACGCCGCCCTTGCAGAAGCCTTTGTCACGAACCAGATCACGGTGCAACGGGATGTTGGTCTTGATCCCGTCAACCACGATTTCGTCCAGGGCATTGCGCATGCGAGCCATGGCTTCGTCGCGGTCCTTGCCATAAGTGATCAGCTTGCCGATCAGCGAATCGTAGTTCGGTGGTACCGAATAACCGCTGTACAGGTGCGAATCGACGCGAACGCCGTTGCCGCCCGGTGCGTGGAAATGCTTGACGGTGCCAGGGCTTGGAATGAACTTCTTCGGGTCTTCAGCGTTGATCCGGCATTCCAGCGCGTGGCCGCGGATAACGACGTCATCCTGGGTGAACGACAGCTTGTTGCCAGCGGCGATGCTGAGCATCTCCTTGACGATGTCGATGCCAGTGACCATCTCCGAAACCGGGTGCTCCACTTGAACACGGGTGTTCATTTCGATGAAGTAGAACGCGCCGTTCTCGTAGAGGAACTCGAAGGTGCCAGCGCCACGGTAGCCGATGTCGATGCACGCCTTGACGCAGCGCGCGAAGACTTCCTGACGGGCTTTTTCGTCGATACCCGGTGCTGGCGCTTCTTCCAGTACCTTCTGGTGACGACGTTGCAGCGAGCAGTCACGGTCGCCCAGATGAACGGCGTGGCCCTGGCCATCGGAGAGCACCTGAACTTCCACGTGACGTGGGTTGGTCAGGAACTTCTCCAGGTAAACCATCGGGTTGCCGAACGCAGCACCGGCTTCGGTGCGGGTCAGCTTGGCCGAGGAGATCAGGTCTTCTTCCTTGTGCACCACGCGCATGCCGCGACCACCGCCGCCGCCAGCGGCCTTGATGATCACCGGGTAGCCGACTTCACGGCCAATGCGCAGGGCTTCTGCTTCGTCTTCCGGCAGTGGGCCGTCGGAACCCGGAACAGTCGGAACGCCTGCTTTGATCATCGCGTCCTTGGCCGATACCTTGTCGCCCATCAGGCGGATGGTGTCAGCTTTCGGGCCGATGAAGGCAAAGCCGGATTTCTCGACCTGCTCGGCGAAGTCGGCGTTTTCTGCGAGGAAGCCGTAGCCCGGGTGGATCGCCGTGGCGCCGGTGACTTCGGCTGCCGCGATGATGGCCGGGATGTGCAGGTAGGAGGCGGAGGCTTGCGCCGGGCCAATGCACACGGACTCGTCAGCCAGGCCCAGGTGCATCAGCTCTTTGTCAGCCTTGGAGTAAACGGCGACGGTCTTGATGCCCATCTCTTTACAGGCACGCAGGATCCGCAGGGCGATTTCACCGCGGTTGGCGATCAGAACTTTTTCCAACTTCGCAGGTTTCAACATCGTTAACTCTCCGCGGTTCAAACGATGGTGAACAGCGGCTGGTCAAACTCAACCGGCTGGCCGTCTTCTACCAGGATGGACTCGATCACGCCGCTGGTTTCAGCTTCGATGTGGTTCATCATTTTCATCGCTTCAACGATGCACAGGGTGTCGCCTTTCTTCACGCTCTGGCCGACTTCAACGAAGGCAGGCGAGGTAGGCGAAGCCTTGCGGTAGAAGGTGCCGACCATTGGCGAACGGGCAACGCTGCCGTTCAGTTTCGGTGCGGATGGGGCTTCTGCGGCGGGGGCAGCGGCAGCCACTGGAGCAGCAGCGGCAGGCGCCGGTGCGGCCATCGGGGCTGGAGCGTAGTACTGCTGGGCAGGGGTTTTGCTGTGACGGCTGATCCGTACGGATTCTTCGCCTTCTTTGATCTCGAGCTCGTCGATGCCGGACTCTTCCAGCAGTTCGATCAGTTTCTTGACTTTACGAATATCCATCAATCATCAACTCCCAAGGGTCGGTCAGGGGCGTGTAAGCGCTGTCTTCAAGCGGTTTCTTGCGTCTCGTCTTGCGACCAGACACGCGTATTCAGGGTTTTGCAGGTGCAGCCAGTTGTTCCAGGGCTGCTTCCAGGGCCAGCCGATAACCGCTGGCGCCAAGACCGCAGATCACTCCTACGGCGACATCCGAAAAGTAGGAGTGATGGCGAAAAGGTTCACGCTTGTGCACGTTGGACAAGTGCACTTCGATGAATGGGATGCTCACCGCCAGCAACGCGTCACGTAATGCGACGCTGGTATGCGTAAAAGCGGCCGGATTGATAAGAATGAAGTCGACGCCTTCGTCGCGGGCGGCATGGATACGATCGATCAGTTCATACTCGGCGTTGCTTTGCAGGTACTGCAGGTGATGGCCGGCAGCGCGAGCGCGCTGCTCAAGGTCCTGGTTGATCTGGGCCAGGGTCACGGCGCCATAGACACCCGGTTCGCGGGTGCCGAGCAGGTTCAGGTTGGGGCCGTGAAGCACCAATAGCGTTGCCATCTGTGTTTTCCTTTCTCGAGTCTGGGCTGAGTTCAATGCGGGCGACTATGCCGGAAGGGCTACGCACTGTCCAGTTTGCTGCAATAGCCAGCACGATGCCCGAGGATTGCGCGAAATTTGTGACTGAATGGTTAAGTCTGGTCATGCTTGCCGCCTTTTTTGGCGGCCTGGGACGTTATAGACGCAGATCGCGCCGCGCGCTCCTCAGTCGCTCGGCAAATTCGCCGGCGTTTATCTCACCGACCACCCTTAGGTGCTTCAGTTCGTCGCCGTTCGCGGCAAAGAACAGAATGGCCGGTGGCCCGAAGAGCCTGTAGCGGTCGAGCAGGGCGCGCTGCTCGGCGTTGCTCTCGGTAATGTCGAAACGCACCAGTTTGTAGTCCTTCAACTGGGGGACCACGCTTGGCGCCGTAAGCACTTCTTTCTCGATCACCTTGCAACTGATGCACCAGTCGGCGTACCAGTCGAGCAGCACCGGTTGCCCGGCATTTTTTGCCTCGGCGAGCAGGCGATCGAGCTCGTCAGGGCGGGTGATGGTCTGCCAATCGCCATGGCTTTCCTGAACGCTGGCGGCGCTGCCGTTGACGGTCACCTGCGTGCGGCCCAGGGGTTGGAAGGGGTCGGTGTTGCCGCTCAGGGCGCCGAACCAGCAGGTCAGGGCGTAGAACAGCAACAGCAGGCCAAGCAGCTGGGCCAGCCGCTGGCGTGTGGTTTTGTGGGTGAACTCGAGGGCGCCCAGAAACACTCCGACACCGGCCGCCAACAAGCCAATCAACAGCAGCGTGACCTGCCCCGGCAGTACCCGGCTGAGCAGCCCGATTGCCAGCCCCAGCAGCAGCACGCCGATGGCGTTCTTGACCGTGCCCAGCCACGGCCCGCTCTTGGGCAGCCAGGCTGCACCGCCGACCGCTACCAACAGCAGCGGAGCGCCCATCCCCAGCCCCAGGCTGAACAGTTTCAGTGCTCCGCCGGCGGCATCGCCGCTGGCACTGATATAGAGCAGTGCGCCCGCCAGTGGGGCCGACACGCACGGCGAAACCAGCAGGCTGGAAACGACGCCAAGGATCGCCGCGCCCACCAGCGAACCGCCCTTGGTCTTGCCCGCCATGCGGTCAAGACGCGAGCTGATCGAGTGTGGCAATTTCAGCTCGAAGAGGCCGAACATCGCCAGGGCAAATACCACGAAAAACAGCGCAAATGGCACCAGCACCCAGGCCGATTGCAAGCGCGCCTGCAGGTTCAGCTGGGCGCCGAACAGTCCCATCAGGGCGCCGAGCAGGGCGAAGCAGGCGGCCATCGGCAGCACATAGGCCAGCGACAGACTGAACCCGCGCCAGCCGCCGACCTGGCCGCGCAACACCACCCCCGAAAGGATCGGCAGCATCGGCAATACACAAGGGGTGAAGGTCAGGCCGATGCCGGCGAGGAAGAACAGCAGCATCTCCTTCCAGGTCCAGCCTGTCGGGGCTATCGGGGCCGAGCTCGCCGCCATGGAGGCGACACCCTTGCCGTCGATGCTCAGGCGTTCGGTTTCCGGCGGGTAGCACAGGCCCTTGTCGGCGCAGCCCTGGTAGGTCACGGCGAGGGTGAAGGCGCGGTGGTCATCCTTGGGACGCGGGATCTCGACGTCGAGGATGCCGTAGTACACCTCGACATCGCCGAAGAACTCGTCGCGTTTCTTTTCGCCCCGGGGCAGTTGCGCGGGGCCCAGGACCACATCGACCGGGTCGCTGCGGAACTGGAAACGGTGGCGATAGAGGTAATAGCCTTCGGTGGCCACGAAGCGCAACTTGATGGTCTCGGCGTTGCTGTCGACCAGGCTGAGCTTGAACGCCTCGCGCACGGGCAAAAAGTCGCTGCTGTTATTCAGCGCGGCACCGCCGAAGGTCGCGTTGGGGCGACTGTCGAGCAGGCCGGCACCGACGGCGGGCAGGGCAAAGACCAGAAACAGCAGGCAAAGCAGGCGGCGCATGGCGATCTCGCGAAGCAGGAGTGTGGGCATCATAGCGAACTGAGTCGCGCCATGCATGGGCGCGACTCACTGCCCACCTTCTAGTGCCTCAGGATTAAGAGCCGGTTAATCACACCCTGAAGGCCCGCACAGCGGTGCGCAATTCGCTGCCCAGTGCCAGCAATTGCTCACCTTGTTCGCGACCTTCGCCGATACGTTGCAGGTTGCCCTCGCCAAGCGCGTGAATGCGCTCGCTGTGGTCGCGGATCTCGCTGACCGCGCCACTTTGCTGGGCGGTGACTTCGGCGATGCGTTCGGCGGTGGCGGCGATGGTCTGGATGGCGGCGACGATCTCATCCAGCGCACCGTCAGCGGCCTGGGCCTGGCCGGCGGTCGCCTCGGCGTGCCCGACCTGGGCGCGCATGCCTTCCACCGATTGCCGCGCCGCCAGTTGCAGGCTGGCGATCAGGGTCTGGATTTCACCGGTTGCGCCAGCGGTGCGCTGGGCCAGCGAGCGCACCTCTTCGGCGACCACGGCAAAGCCGCGACCCATCTCGCCGGCCCGCGCGGCTTCAATGGCTGCGTTCAAGGCCAGCAGGTTGGTCTGGTCGGCAATCGAGCGGATCACGGTCAGGACGCCGCCGATGGTGGCCGACTCTTCCGCCAGCCGTTCGATCATCTGCGCATTGCTTTGCACCTCGCCGACCAGCGTATGCAAGCCTGTGAGGCTTTGGCCGATCACCGCCTGCCCGTGTTCAACCGCGCGCCCGGCGTCACGGCTGGCATCGGCGGCCTGGCTGGCATCGCCGGCGACTTGCTGGATGGTCGCTTCCAGCTCACCCAGCGAATCACGAATCATGCCGGTGTCACCGGCCTGGCGTTCGGCATCATCGTGCAGGCCGCTGCTCAGGTCGGCCAGGGTACGACTGCTGCCGGCTACCCCTTCGGCGTTGCTGCGGATGGTGCCGACCAGGTCCACCAGATAGGCGCGCAGGCGGTTCAGGGACTCCTCGATGTCGTGCAGTTCGCGGTTGGTGGCACCCAGGGCGATGGGGCGGCTGAAGTCTCCTTCGGCCCAGGTTGACAGAGCCGGTGCCAGGCGCGTCAGCACGCGGGCAAGGCGCCGTTGCAGGGTGTCGATCAACAGCGCGATGAGGAGGATCAGGGCAATGATGAGACCTTGCAGAATGCGCACTTCAGCCTGAATGCGACCGTGCTCGCTACGCACCGCGGGTTCAAGGTCGGCGATGGCGGTCTGGACGCTGGCAAGCTCTTTATGGGTGCGCTCGGCCAGTGCTGCGCGGCGTTCGATCTGTTCACGGGTGCGGCTCAGTTCAGCCGGGTAGCGAGTCAGCAGGCTGGCCAGCTCGCGCTTCAAGTCGACCCCCTTGTCCTGGGCTTGCGCCTTGGTGTCGCTTTGCAAGCCCATCATTGAGGCGAAGTCATCGACATTGCTTTGCGCCTCTGCGGTCACGCCCAACAACGGCAGGGCTTGCAGGGCCTCGGCCTGGTTGGCAATAGCGGACAGTTCTCGCTCGACGTCGGCCGCCAATTCGCCACGGCCGCTGCTGACCAGTTTGTCGCGGGCCAGCGACAAGCGCGCCAAATGCTGTGCGGCAGCCAGCAGCGGTGCTTGATAGCGCGCGGCATCGGCGTTGGCCTCGGTGCTGGCGTACTGCGCCAGTTGTTCCAGGTTGGCACCTAGTTCGCGTTCGGCCTGCAACAGCAAGGCTTGCGGGTCGCCGGCCAGTTTGCCGGCGGCGAGCAGGTCGGTGCTGCTGAATTCGCGCAGCCGGGTCAGGCTGGGCCGTAGCGTCTCGGTCAGTGCCGCCGGCAGTTCGGTCAGTTGCTGCTCCAGTTCGGCAATGTTTTGCACCGCGCCGCTGTGGCGCAGGGCATCGCCGCTGCTCAGGTAGTCCTCGACGTTGCGGGCGACCTGATTCTGGAATTGCTGGGACAGGCCCAGGTAGCGCTCCATCAGTAAATAGGGGCGCTCCAGTGCGCGCTGCGACCACCACAAGGTGGCGCCCAGCGCGACGCAGACAGTGACTAGCAGGAAGGTGTTGAGATTGGTAAGCAGCTTCAGGCGCATGGACGGTTTCACTGACGGCCGGAGTGTAAGTGTCTGAAGATATTGCGGTTTTATGACACCGTAATGACGGTGAGGGTGTTTCGGGGGTAGGAGCAGAGCTTGCTCGCGATGACACCTGCGCGGTTTGAAGATTTTTGTCGCCTGAGCTGGCGTCATCGCGAGCAAGCTCTGCTCCTACAGCCACCCTCACCGTCGGATTACGGCAGGGCGTGCACGCGATTGCGTCCCAGGTGCTTGGCGCGGTAGAGCGCTTCATCCGCCTGGGCGGCCAGCAGCAGGGCATCGCTGTCGTCGTTCAACTCCACCACACCGGCGCTGAAGGTACAGCTGAGGTCAGTGCCTTGTGCCGGGTATTGGATTTCGGCGAAGCGCTGGCGGATTTCGTCGAGCACGTTGTGAGCGGCGGCCAAAGGGGTGTCCGGCATGACGATGGCGAACTCTTCGCCACCGTAGCGGCCGATGTAGTCGGTCTTGCGCAACCGCTGCTTGAGGAACAGCGCCAGGCTCTTGATCACCCGATCGCCCATAGGGTGACCATGGCAATCGTTGACCTTTTTGAAGTGGTCGATATCCAGCATGGCAAAACTCAGCGGCTTGCCCTCGCGGCGGGCGCGAAGGCTGCAGTCTTCCAGCAGCTGGAGAATATGCGTGTGGTTGTAGAGCCCGGTCAGGCTGTCACGCACCATCCGCGACTTGAGGTGGCGCGCCCGTGCTGCGCGGTTGCGCACGGTGGTGATCAGGTGGCGCGGCTTGATCGGTTTGGTCAGGAAGTCGTCGCCGCCTTCGCTCATGGCATCGAGCTGTTTGTCCAGGTTATCTTCGGCCGACAGGTAAATGATCGGCACGCTGACATAGCGGTCGTTGTGGCGGATGACCTTGGCCAGCTCCGTGCCGGTGCAGGCTGGCATGTACATGTCGAGAATGATCAGGTCGGGCTGGAAATCCGCCAGCTCAGTCATCGCTTGCAGGGGTTCGAACAGGGTGCGGGTCATCACGCCGGCGCTGTTGAGGATCCGTTCGGTGTGCCGCGCCTGGGTGCGCGAGTCGTCGACGATCAACACCTTGAACGGGTCGTACTGGGTGACGCAGGTCAGGCTTTCGATCTTTTCCAGCAGGCTTGAAGTCTCCAGGGTGCCGGTCAGGAACTCTTGCCCGCCGGCCCGCACCGCCGCGAGGCGGGTCGGAGTATCGGCATCCGGCAGGCTGAAAAACAGCAGCGGCAGTTTCTGCCCCAGCCCTTCCTGGGCCTGGGCCGCCAGTTGCAGGCCGACACCCTGGCCGCCGAAATCCACGTCCATGACGATGGCAGCCGGGTAGCGCTCGGCCATGGAGGCTAGAAAGGCATGGGTACTGCCCAGCGCCTGGGCGCCCACGCCGAAAAACTCCAACTGGCGGGCCAGTCGCTCGGCGCCCACATTGTCTTGCAGCACCACGTACACAGGCTTTGGCAACGGCGGCAGGCGGGTCTGCTCAAGGTGGTCGCCCTGACGCAGGCCGGTGCGCGAGAGCTGCTGCATGAGTCGGTTGAGCTCGCTGATCGAGTCGCTGCTCAGCCGCCCTTGGTTGTCATCAACCGCCTGTAGAGCCTGCCCGATGATCTGGGCCAGCCGGACATGTTCGGGTTGTTCGAAGCGTTCGGCATGGCGCAGCAGGCGCAGGTTGGCATTGGCCAGTTCATCCCGGTCGGCAGTGTTCCACTGGCTTGACTGCAAGCGCTGCCATATCTCCAGAATATGCCGTGCCTGGTGTGTGACACGCTGGGCAAAGTGCTGCTTGAGTTGCTCGCGGCTGGGGTCTTCAGGCTCGGTCATCGGGCGTGGGCGAGGTCGAATGGTGGCTCTATGCTAGCACTGGTCGTCGAGGAATGGATTGCTATGCGTCAATCTCCCGACCCTTGTCAGAATTCATTTTGTGACCGAAGAGTCGCTTATGCGCGTGCCCGTGCTTGCTTTATAGTGCAGGCCGGGCGGCGCAATCCCTGGTGGTGCCAAGAGCAAAAATGCTCGACCACCACAGGCACGATGCAACGGGCTTGCGGTCGAATCCCATGAATTGACGTGATCGAAAGGACATAGCCATGCTGGACTGGAAAAACCGCACAGGCACAACCGAAGCGCGCGAACGAGTGGATGCAAGAGGCGCCGGTGCGCGCAGTTACTTCAGCGGTCTGGTGTTCAGCCGGGCGCTGGGAACGCTGCTGTTTCTTTACTTGCTGGTGGCTGTGCTGGTGGGCTGGTACTGGAGTCGCGAGCCGGATCTGTTCCCGGTGCAGCAAAACGCTCAGGCCGCCGCGCAGCGCGAGAGTCGCCAGATGGTGATCGGTTACACCACTGTCGAAACGCTCAAGAGCGTTTCCGGCACCCTGCTGCACAAACCCGGTGGCTATATTTCCAACGACCGTTTTCCGCCGGGCCTGTGGATGGACAACATGTCGAGCTGGGAATACGGCGTGCTGGTCCAGGTCCGTGACCTGAGCCGCGCCTTGCGCAAGGACTTCGCCCGTTCCCAGTCGCAGTCCACTGAAGACGCGGACCTGGCCAAGGCCGAACCGCGTTTCAACTTTGACAACAAGAGCTGGATCCTGCCGTCGAGCGAATCCGAGTTCCAGGAAGGCATCAACTCCCTGAGTCGTTATCAGGCGCGCCTGTCGGCGCCCGAGCAGAAAGGCGCGCTGTTCTATTCGCGCGCCGATAACCTGAACAACTGGCTGGGCGATGTGGCCACGCGTCTGGGGTCGTTGTCCCAGCGGCTGTCGGCAAGCGTCGGCCGAGTGAAGCTCAACAGCACCCTGAAGACTGAAGTCATCGCTCCGGGCCAGGTGCCGCAGCTCGATGAAGAAGTGGTCGAAACCCCGTGGCTGCAGATCGACAATGTCTTCTATGAAGCCCGTGGTCAGGCCTGGGCGTTGTCGCACCTGCTGCGAGCGATCGAGGTCGACTTCGCCGATGTACTGGCCAAGAAGAATGCCACCGTCAGCGTGCGGCAGATCATCCGCGAGCTGGAAGCCTCGCAGGAGTCGCTGTGGAGCCCGATGGTGCTTAACGGTAGCGGCTTCGGGGTCTGGGCGAACCATTCGCTGGTCATGGCCAACTATATTTCCCGTGCCAACGCTGCTGTCATCGATTTGCGTCAATTGCTCTCGCAAGGATGAACCATGCCCGTCAGCCCTCGGGAGGCCGCGCACCGCGCCGCTTCCGATGCCGAAACCATCGCTTGGGTCGATGAACACGACCAGCCCCTGGGCGCTTTGCCCAGGGCGCAGTTGCGCGAGCGCAACCTGATCGGGCGAGGCACTTACATTCTGTTGTTCAACGGCGCCGGCGAGTTGTGCGTGCACCGGCGCACCTTGAGCAAGGCGATCTACCCGGGCTACTGGGATGTAGCCGCCGGTGGCATGGTCCAGGCCGATGAGACTTACGCCGAGTCGGCAGCCCGTGAGCTGGAAGAGGAGCTGGGCGTGTCCGGGGTCGAACTGACCGCCCACGAGCGGTTCTTCTTCGACCAGCCGGGCAACCGGCTTTGGTGCGCGGTGTTTTCGGCGGTCTGGGACGGGCCATTGCGCCTGCAACCGGAGGAGGTCAGCGACGCGCGTTTTCTGCCCGTCGCCGAGGCCCTGAAGGACAGCCTGAGCAACCCCTATTGCCCTGATTCGCTGGCCGCACTGAACCGTTTTATGGCCAGTCGTCCGTAAAGTCGCGATTGCTGAGTAAAATGCCGCAGTTTTGTACTTAGCAACCGGCGCTTTTGTCGTTAAACTGCGCGGCCTTTTCAGACCGAAGCCTTCACCGCTTCGGTTGCGCTGCCCCTGCCAGAGTGGGGCTTCGCGGTCGGTTCCCACCGACCAGTTTTTGTCCTCCCAAGAGGATCAAAAGTGGCCAAGAAAGCCGCATCCTTCGCCGCCCTCGGTGGCCTGGTGTTCTCCACCGACGCAGGCCGGCATTGCCCGGACTGCCGTCAACCCATAGATGCCTGCATCTGCAAACAGTCGCTCATTCCCGAAGGGGATGGCATCGCCCGTGTGCGCCGCGAAAGCAAAGGCCGTGGCGGCAAGACGGTGACCACCATCAGCGGTGTGCCGCTGCCTGAAGCCGAACTCAAGGAACTGGCCAGTACGCTCAAGCGTCGCTGCGGAACCGGCGGTGCGCTCAAGGACGGCGTCATCGAAATCCAGGGCGACCACGTCGAGCTACTCTTGGCGGAACTGATCAAGCAGGGTTTCAAAGCGAAGAAGTCCGGCGGCTGATCCGCACTGCCTGCATAAACGACGCCCCGAGCTTCACGCTGCCATGGCAGCGCAGCGTCGGGGCGCGGTGTATTGGCTGGCAGAATCTAAACTCATGGCCGTAATCGGGGTCTGATCCCGCATACGGTAAATCGTCATTTTCACTCTCTACACTGCGCCATCCCGCATGGCCGGTGTTTTTCGACTTTATCAATAGGGGACTTCGATGTCCGAACGACGCACACGCAAAGACGATGGCAGCCAATGGACAGTTGCGGACAGCCGCAGTGTTTATGGGATTCGCCATTGGGGGGCCGGGTATTTCGCGATCAACGAGGCCGGGCGCGTGGAAGTGCGCCCGAACGGCCCGAAAAGCGCCCCGATCGACCTGTTTGAACAGGTTGATGAGCTGCGCCAGAGCGGTCTGTCGCTGCCGTTGCTGGTCCGCTTTCCAGATATTCTGCAGGACCGCGTGCGTCAACTGACCGGTGCCTTCGACGCCAATATCGCGCGTCTGGAGTACCAGAGCCAGTACACCGCGCTGTACCCGATCAAGGTCAACCAGCAAGAAGCGGTGGTGGAAAACATCATCGCCACCCAGGATGTTTCCATTGGTCTTGAGGCGGGCTCCAAGCCTGAGTTGCTGGCGGTGCTGGCACTGGCACCGAAGGGCGGCACCATCGTCTGCAACGGCTACAAGGACCGCGAGTTCATTCGCCTGGCACTGATGGGCCAGAAGCTCGGTCACAACGTCTTTATCGTGATCGAGAAAGAGTCGGAAGTGGCATTGGTGATCGACGAGGCTGCCGACCTCAACGTCAAGCCGCAGATCGGTCTGCGCGTGCGTTTGTCGTCGCTGGCGTCGAGCAAATGGGCGGACACCGGCGGTGAGAAGTCCAAGTTCGGTCTGTCGGCGGCCCAACTGATCTCGGTGGTCCAGCGTTTCCGTGATGCCGGGCTGGATCAGGGCATCCGCCTGCTGCACTTCCACATGGGCTCGCAAATCGCCAACCTGGCCGACTACCAGCACGGCTTCAAGGAAGCGATCCGTTACTACGGCGAACTGCGCGCCTTGAACCTGCCGGTCGATCACATCGACGTCGGCGGCGGACTGGGTGTCGACTACGACGGTACCCACTCGCGCAACGCCAGCTCCATCAACTACGACATGGACGATTAC
Source organism: Pseudomonas sp. R5(2019) (assembly GCF_009905435.1). Lineage (GTDB taxonomy): Bacteria > Pseudomonadota > Gammaproteobacteria > Pseudomonadales > Pseudomonadaceae > Aquipseudomonas. The sequence continues at coordinate 32,718 of NZ_JAAAMT010000010.1, read as the reverse complement.
GCCGGTGTCGTGGTCGGCATGCTCAAGGAGTTCTGCGATGCCCAGGGCCTGCCGCACCCGCACATTTTCTCCGAGAGCGGCCGCTCGCTGACCGCCCACCACGCCATGCTGGTGGTGCAGGTGACCGACGTCGAGAAGCACAACGACGAAGTGCCGGTGATCGAGAACAAGGAAAGCCTGCCCGAGACCGTGCAGTGGCTGGCCGACCTGCTGGGTCCGACCGATATCGAGATGGTCACCGAGACCTACTGGCGCGCCACCCATTACATGAGCGACGTGGCGGCCCAGTACGCCGACGGCAAGATCACCCTGGCGGAAAAAGCCCTGGCCGAGCAGTGCTACTTTGCCGTGTGCCGGCGCCTGCACAACTCGTTGAAGGCCCGTCAGCGTTCGCACCGTCAGGTGCTGGACGAACTCAACGACAAGCTCGCCGACAAGTACATCTGCAACTTTTCGGTGTTCCAGAGCCTGCCGGACACCTGGGCCATCGGCCAGGTCCTGCCGATCCTGCCGCTGCATCGCCTCGACGAAGAGCCGCTGCGCCGTGCGGTGCTGCAAGACCTGACCTGCGACTCAGACGGCAAGATCAATCAGTACGTGGACGAACAGAGCATCGAAACCAGCTTGCCGGTGCATTCGGTCAACGAGGGCGAGGATTACCTGCTGGGGATTTTCCTGGTCGGTGCCTACCAGGAAATTCTCGGTGACATGCACAACCTGTTCGGTGACACCGACTCGGTGAACATCTACCAGAACCTGGACGGCAGCGTGTACCACGCCGGTATCGAGACCCACGACACCATCGAAGACATGCTGCGCTATGTGCACCTGTCGCCGGAGGAATTGATGACTCATTACCGCGACAAGTGCGCCAGCGCCAAGATCACCGCCCGCGAGCGCACCCAGTTTCTGGATGCGTTGCGCCTGGGGCTGACCCGGTCTTCTTACCTGTCGTCTTGACCAACAACCCCCCATCCTTTTGCTGGAATGGAATGTGGGAGCGGATTTATCCGCGAATAGGGTCGCTGCGGTTTATCAGTCAGACCGTGTGGCCTCTATTCGCGGATGAATCCGCTCCCACAAGGGGGGTGTCAGCAGGCCAGTTGATGGGAGGCAAGATTTCAGTTTTCTGGGCGGACCCACCCATCCCTGCGCTGCAACCGCCAACCGATCACCCCCAGCGTCACCGCCCTCAGCGCCATGAACAGCAGAAACCCCAGCCACAGCCCATGGTTGCCCAGCCCATTGCAGGCATAGGCCAGCGGCAAGGCAATGGCCACGCTCAGCAGCATGCCGTTGCGCATCTCCCGCGCCCGGGTGGCGCCGATGAATAGCCCGTCGAGCAAGTAACTCCACACCGCAATCAATGGCAGCAGCGCCAGATAGGGCAGGTACTGATAGGCCGTTTCGCGCACCGATTCGATGCTGGTCTGCATATCGATAAACAGATGCCCACCCAACAGGAACAACACCGCAAAGGCCACGCTACACAGCAGTGACCATCCCGCCGCGACATTCAGTGAGCGGCGCAAGGCGAGTCGGTCGCGGGCGCCGATCGCATGCCCGCACAAGGCCTCGACCGCATGCGCCAACCCATCCAGCGCGTGAGCAGTCAGCAGCAGGCCGTTGAGCAGCAACGCATTGGCGGCCACGGTTGCATCCCCCAGCCGCGCCCCCTGGACGGTGATCAGGAAGAACACCGACTGCAGGGCCAGGCTGCGGATAAAGATGTCACGGTTGACGCTCAGCAGCGGTCGCCAGCTGTGCCATTTCGCCAGCGCGGCCCACATCATTTGCCCAGGGCGCGCGCGCAGGGCCGGGCCGGCCATGGCCAGGCCCAGCAGCGCGGCGCTCCATTCGGCGATGACCGAGGCCCGTGCCGAGCCGGTCACGCCCCAGTCCAGGCCGATCACAAACCACAGGTTGAGGACGATATTGAGCAGGTTGGTGGTCAGCAGGATCACCAGCGGTGCCCGGGCATTCTGGGTGCCGAGAAACCAGCCAACCAGGGCAAAGCTCGCCAGCACCGCCGGCAAGCCCAGCAGCCGGGTCTGAAAGAAGTCGTGGGTGGTCTGCTCCAGCGCCGCCGACGGTTGCATCAAGCTCAGCGCCAGATGGCTGAAGGGCAGGGCGAGCAGACCGATCAACAGCGCAAACAGCATCGCCAGCAACAAGCCCTGAACCAGCACCTGACGCAAGCCGGCACCGTCATTGCGGCCCACCGCCTGGGCGGCGAAGCCGGTCGAGCCCATGCGCAGAAAGCCCATGGCCCAGGCCAGAAAACTATAGAGGCTGGCGCCGACCGCCACGGCACCGAGCTGATGGGCGTGGGGCAAGTGACCGACCACGGCGCTGTCGACCAGCGCCACCAGCGGTACGGAAATATTGGAAAGAATCATCGGCGCGGCCAGGGCCCAGACCTTTCTGTGGGTCGGGCGGTCGCGCCAGTCGTGTGTAAATCGGGACATGCGGGCTCCTTGAGAGCGGGCATTGTACCGGCACTGCCAGGACGTGGCCGTCAATGCGCAGCAGACCCGCGTTACAACCCGTTTGGCGATGTTGATATATAGTTCAACCCTTCAGAGTTCCCTGCCCAAGAGTGTTCCCATGCTGAACAAAGGATTGTGGCTGGCTTGTGCCCTGGCACTGTTGAGTGCCTGTGATTCATCGACCGGCGACAAGCCCGCCCCGGCCCCGACGCCTGTGGAAAAGCCTGCGCCAGCAACGCCCGCCCAGGCCAAACCGGTTCAGAATGTGTCGGCGCTCGCCCAGCGTTATGCCGGGCGTGAGCTGAGCGTGGTGGATGTTTCCGAAGTGCAGCTGGACGGTGCCAGCGCCTTGTCGGTGTCGTTCTCGGTGCCACTGGATCCGGCGCAAGAATTTGCCGACAAGCTGCACCTGGTCGACACCGTCAACGGCAAGGTCGATGGCGCCTGGGAGCTTTCCGATAACCTCATGGAGTTGCGCCTGCGCCATCTGGAGCCCAAGCGCAAACTGGTCCTGACCCTCGATCCCGGCCTGCTCGCGGTCAACGGCCAGCGCCTGGCTGCCGAGCACGTCAGCCGTCTGGAAACCCGCGATCTGGCGCCGAGCATCGGCTTTGCCAGCCGCGGCTCCTTGCTGCCGACCCGGCTGGCTGAAGGTCTGCCGGTGATCGCCCTGAATGTCGATAAGGTCAATGTCGAATTCTTCCGCATCAAGCCCGAATCCTTGCCGACCTTTCTCAGCCGCTGGGGCCGTAACAGCAGCCTGCAAAGCTATGAGTCGCGCGATTTGTTGCCGATGGCCGAGCTGGTCTACGGGGGCCGTTTCGACCTCAACCCGGCGCGCAATACCCGCGAAACCGTGCTGCTGCCCATTGCCGGGCTCAAGCCATTGCAACAACCGGGCGTCTATCTGGCGGTGATGCGCGCCTCGGGAACCTACGGCTTTTCGCAACCGGCAACGCTCTTTACCCTGAGCGATATCGGCGTCTCGGCGCACCGCTACCGCAATCGCCTGGACGTATTCGCCCAGGCTCTGGAGGGCGGCAAGGCCATGGAAGGCGTGGCGCTGGAAGTGCTCGACGGCGACGGCCGGGTGCTGGCCCAGGCCAGCACCGAGCAGGGCGGCCATGCGCAATTGCCGCTGCCGGCCAAGGCCCAGGTGCTGTTGGCCCGGCAGGGGGAGCAGACCACGCTGCTGAGCTTGCAATCCGCCGCGCTGGACCTGGCCGAGTTCGACATCACCGGCCCGCAAGCGCACCCGCTGCAGTTCTTCGTGTTCGGCCCGCGCGACCTTTATCGCCCTGGTGAGACCGTCTTGCTCAATGCGCTGCTGCGCGACAACGACGGCCGCGCCCTGAAGCCGCAACCGGTTAACGTTGAAGTGCGCCGCCCGGATCAACAGGTCAGTCGCAAGTTTGTCTGGGAGGCTGATGCCTCGGGGCTCTACCAACATCCGCTCGAACTCTCCGCCGAGGCGCCGACCGGGCGCTGGCAACTGGTGTTCGACCTGGGCGATGGCAAGCCGCAGCTGTATGAGTTTCAGGTGGAGGACTTCCTGCCCGAGCGCCTGGCGCTGGAGCTCAAGGGCAGCGACGCACCGATCGGCCCGGATCAACCCGTCGAAATCGATGTCACCGGCCGCTACCTTTACGGCGCCCCGGCTTCGGGCAATCGCCTGAGCGGGCAGGCCTATCTGCGGCCGCTGCGCGAAGCGGTCAAGGCGTTGCCGGGGTATCAGTTCGGTTCGGTCACCGAGGAGCAACTGAGCCAGGACCTGGAGCTGGACGAAGCCACCCTCGACAACGCCGGCAAGGCGACGCTGTCGATCGAAAGCAAATGGGCCGAGGCCCGCTCGCCGGTGGAGTTGATCGTGCAGGCCAGCTTGCAGGAGTCCGGCGGCCGGCCGATTACCCGTCGGCTGAACCAGCCGATCTGGCCGGCCGAGCGCTTGCCGGGCGTGCGCGGGCTGTTCAGCGGCGAGGAAACCGATGGCGATGCGCAAGCCGAATTCGAATTGCTGGTGGCCGACCAGGACGGCCACAAGCTGGCTGCCGACAACCTCAAGGTGCGGCTGGTGCGCGAACGTCGTGACTATTATTGGAACTACTCCGAGAACGATGGCTGGAGCCACAACTTCAACGAGAAATACCTGACCCAGAGCGAGCAGACCCTGAGCATCGCCGATGGCGCCACGGCCAAGGTCAGTTTCCCGGTGGAATGGGGCCCTTATCGCGTCGAGGTCGAAGACCCGCAGACCGGGTTGGTCAGCAGCCTGCGTTTCTGGGCCGGCTACCGCGCCCAGGACAACGCCGAAGGCGGTGCGGTACGGCCCGATCAGGTCAAGCTGGCGCTGGACAAACCGGTCTACGCCGACGGCGATACCGCCAACGTGACGGTCACGCCACCCGCAGCGGGCAAGGGTTATTTGTTGGTGGAGTCCAGCGAAGGGCCCTTGTGGTGGCAGGAAATCGACGTGCCCGCCGAGGGCAAAAGCTTTGCCGTGAAACTCGACCCGAAATGGCTGCGCCATGACCTGTACTTCAGCGCCCTGGTGATCCGCCCGGGTGAGCGCAAGGCCAACACCACGCCCAAGCGCGCGGTCGGTGTGCTGCACCTGCCTCTGGACCGGGCCGAGCGCAAGCTGGCATTGACTCTGAGCGCGCCGGAAACAATGCGCCCCAAACAACCGCTCAAGATCAAGGTGCAGGCCCGCAACGCCGATGGCAGCGCACCGGGCCAGGTGCATGTGCTGGTCGCGGCCGTGGACGTGGGCATCCTCAATATCACCAACTACTCGACCCCGGACCCGTTCACGAGCCTGTTCGGGCGCAAGGCGTATGGCGCCGACCAACTGGACATTTATGGGCAACTGATCGAAGCCGGGCAGGGTCGCCTCGCCAGCCTGGCCTTCGGTGGTGACGCGGGGCTGGCCAAGGGCGGCAAGCGGCCGGACACCAGCATCACCATCGTTGCGCTGCAGAGTGCGCCGGTTGCCTTGAACGAGCAGGGCGAAGGCGAGGTCAGCCTGGACATTCCCGACTTCAATGGTGAGCTGCGGCTGATGGCCCAGGCCTGGACCGACGAGCGCTACGGGATGGCCGAAGGCAAAACCGTGGTGGCCGCACCGCTGATTGCCGAGCTGTCAGCGCCACGCTTTTTGGCCGGTGGTGACCAGACCACCCTGGCGCTGGACCTCTCCAACCTGTCCGGCAAGGCCCAAACGCTAAAGGTGCAGGTCAGCGCAGAAGGGCAGCTGAACCTGCTCGGTGCTGGCGAGCAAAGCGTGGCCTTGACCGAAGGCCAGCGCACCACCTTGAAAATTCCGGTGCAGGCTCGGGGCGGATTGGGTCAGGGCCGAGTCAAGGTGCAGGTCGACGGTCTGGAATTGCCCGGTGAGACGCTGGCAGCGCTCAGCCGCGAGTGGACCCTGGGCGTGCGCCCGGCCTATCCGGCCCAGCTGCGCCACTACCGCGTGGTGCTCAAGGATCAGCCGTGGCAGCTGCCCGCCGGAGAACTGGAGCACTTTGAACAGGCTGGGCGTGAAGCACTGCTGGCCCTGTCGAGTCGCCCGCCACTGAACCTCGGCGAGCAGATTCGTGCGCTCAAGGCCTACCCCTACGGCTGCCTGGAACAGACCGCCAGCGGACTTTACCCGTCGCTGTATGCCGACGCCGCCACGCTCCAGCGCCTGGGCCTTGAAGGGGAGTCGGCGAATGTGCGCCAACGCAAGATCGAGCTGGGCATCGAACGCCTGTTGGGCATGCAGCGCTACAACGGCAGCTTTGGCCTGTGGAGCGCCGATGGCGAAGAAGAGTACTGGCTGACCGCCTATGTCACCGACTTCCTGTTACGGGCGCGCGAACAGGGCTTCGCGGTGCCGGCCGAGGCGCTGAAAAAAGCCAGCGAGCGGCTGCTGCGATATGTGCAGGAACGCAACCTGATCGAGGTCAGCTACAGCGAAAACGTCGAGCACACGCGCTTCGCCGTCCAGGCGTACGCGGGGCTGGTACTGGCGCGCAGCCAACAGGCGCCGCTGGGTGCGCTGCGCAGCCTGTTCGAGCGGCGCAGCGATACCCGTTCCGGCTTGCCGCTGGTGCAATTGGCCATCGCACTGCAGAAAATGGGCGACCAGCCGCGTGCCGAGCAGGCCCTGCAGGCCGGGCTTGCTGCGGCTCGCCAAGGCAATGACTGGCTGGCCGACTATGGCAGCCCTCTGCGCGATCAGGCGTTGATTCTGGCGTTGCTGGAAGAAAGCGATTGGGCCGCCGGTGAACGTGAGCAGCGCTTGTTCGAGTTGTCCGATCAGCTGGCTGCCAGCCAATGGCTGTCGACTCAGGAGCGTAACGCCCTGTTCCTCGCTGGGCGCGGCTTGCTCAGCAAGCCGCAAGCGCCGTGGCAGGCACAGCTTGACAGCGGTGCGCAAACCCGCGAGCTGAACAACGCGCAACCGGGTTTGAAACTGGAGGGGCCACTGTTGGCGTCGCCGCTGTCGGTGCGCAATCTGGGCGGCGGAACCCTCTACCAGCAGATGACGGTGTCGGGTTATCCACAGCAGGCACCTGCTGCCGGTGGCGAAAACTTGAGTATCCGCCGCGATTATCTGGGCCTCAATGGTCGGGCGTTGGACCTCAAAGCCATCAACAGCGGCGATCTGGTACTGGTGCACCTGGCCGTTACCGCCAAACAGCGCGTCCCGGATGCGCTGGTGGTGGATTTGCTGCCGGCAGGGCTGGAACTGGAAAACCAGAACCTGGCCCAGAGTGCAGCCAGCCTGGATAACGCTGGCAGCAATGTGAAGCAATGGCGCGATGCAATGCAGAACGCCAACCTGCTCCACCAGGAGTTTCGTGATGATCGCTACGTGGCGGCGCTGAACCTGGATGGCCATGGCACTACGCACCTGCTGTACCTCGCCCGGGCCGTGACGCCGGGTATTTATAAAATACCGCCGCCGCAGGTGGAGTCGATGTATCGGCCGAACTGGCAGGCGCTGGGTGAGGCGCCGGGGAGTCTGGTGGTGAAGGAGCGCTGATTCGCCACTCCATGCTGTAGGAGCAAGGCTAGCCGGGACGCCGGACCGCTGCGATGGGCTGCGAAGCAGACCCCAGGGCCGCTACGCGCCCCATCGCAGGCTAGCCTTGCTCCTACACGAGGTGAGTTGAGTCAGCTCAATGAATCACCCAGCTCATCACCCACAACGCCAGAATCAACCAGATGATCCCCATCACAATCGAAGCCCGCATGAATGCCCGCACCGCGGAATACAACAGCAGCAAGCCGATGATCAGCGCCAGAATGCTGGTCAGTGAGGTGTCCATGCCCAGCGTGCGTGAAAGCCCTTCGATAAAGTTGCCGCCGGCATTGGCGAGAATGCCGAACAACCCGCTCAGGCCGTCGACGATAAAGCGAATGACAGCGCCGAACACTTGTCCCAACCATTCAAAAAAACCTTCTACATGCATAGTTGCATCCTGATCCTGAGGGCGGCGACGTCGCCGGTCTTGAGCCTTTGGCCACGGCCGGGCCAGGTCAGTTCCCCGCGCAGGCACAAAGGTCGGCGTTCGTGAAGCTGAGCTTGGTATGGGCCCGCCGTCCGCTGGCTCGGCGTTGCGCGATTGGCCTAGGGCTGGCGTTGAGTCTGTGTGGATTGCTGTGGATCGCTGACCGCATCTGGCCCTTGCCGCTACCGGCTGATGACTTGGCGCGGGTGGTGCTGGCCGAAGACGGTACGCCCCTGTGGCGCTTTGCCGACGCCAAGGGTGTCTGGCGCTATCCGGTCACCGCAGAGCAGGTATCGCCCCTTTACCTGCAAGCATTGCTGACCTACGAAGACCGCTGGTTTTACCGGCACCCCGGCGTCAACCCGCTGGCACTCGGGCGCGCGGCCTGGCAAAACCTGAGTGGCGGGCGCGTGTTGTCGGGTGGCAGTACCTTGTCGATGCAGGTGGCACGCCTGCTCGACCCGCACCCGCGCACCTTGCCTGGCAAGCTACGCCAACTCTGGCGCACGGCGCAGCTGGAGTGGCATTTGTCCAAGCAGCAGATTCTCGAGCTGTACCTCAATCGCGCGCCGTTCGGTGGCACCTTGCAAGGCGTGGCTGCCGCGAGCTGGGCCTACCTGGGCAAGTCGCCCCTGCAACTGTCGCCGGCCGAGGCGGCGATGCTCGCGGTCTTGCCACAAGCCCCCAGCCGGCTGCGTCCGGATCGTCATGCGCAGCGGGCGCAGGCCGCTCGCGACAAGGTGCTCAAGCGTCTGGCCGAGTATCAGCTGTGGCCTCGGGCGACGGTCGATGAAGCGCTGGAAGAACCGTTGTTGCTGGCCCCGCGTCGGGAACCCGCGCTGGCGCCGTTGCTGGCCCGGCGGCTGAATCGCCGCGACAGCCCGCCGCTGATCCAGACCACCCTCGATGCCGCCTTGCAACGGCGGCTGGAAGACCTGTTGCTGGGCTGGCGCGCGCGATTGCCTGAGCGGACCTCGGCGGCGATTCTGGTGGTCGAGGCGCAGAGCATGGCGGTGCGCGCCTATGTGGGTTCGGTTGATTTGTCTGATGAGCGCCGCTTCGGCCATGTGGACATGATCAGCGCGGTGCGCTCACCGGGTTCGACCTTGAAACCGTTTCTCTATGGCATGGCCCTGGACGCGGGGCTGATTCACTCCGAATCGCTGCTGCAGGATGTGCCGCGCCGCTATGGCAACTACCGCCCCGGCAATTTCTCCGCGGGCTTCAGTGGCCCGGTGGCGGCCAGCTCGGCGCTGGCACTGTCGTTGAACCTGCCAGCGGTGCAGCTGCTTGAAGCCCTTGGCCCCAAGCGCTTCGCCGCGCAGTTGCGCAATGGTGGACTGTCGTTGCTGCTGCCGAATCTGGCCGAGCCTAACCTTTCATTGGCGCTGGGCGGCGCGGGCAGTCGCCTTGAGGATCTGGTGGCGGGCTACAGCGCCTTTGCCCGCGGTGGCAAAAGCGCCAGCCTGCGTTTTCAGCCGCAAGACCTGCTGCGCGAACGAACCATGCTGTCACCCGGCGCGGCCTGGATCGTGCGGCGCATTCTGGCCGGTCAGGCCCGGCCCGACCTGGACCCGCACGCCGATTTTCTGCAGCGCCCGGTGCTGGCCTGGAAGACCGGCACCAGCTACGGCTTTCGAGATGCCTGGTCGATCGGTGTGGGCCCGCGCTATCTGATCGGTATCTGGATCGGTCGCCCGGACGGCACGCCGGTGCCGGGGCAGTTTGGCCTGGCTTCAGCAGCGCCGTTGATGCTGCAAGTGCACGACGTATTGACCAACCGCGACCGTCAACGCGGTATCAGTGCGCCTGTCGCGCCAGTGCCGGCCAATGTCGGGGTTGCTGCCATCTGCTGGCCGCTGGGCCAACCGCTGGCGCGTACCAACAGCAATTGTCGGCGCCAGCGCTTTGCCTGGACACTGGACGGCACCACGCCACCCACCTTGCTGGCGGCGGATCAACCTTTGAGCGTGGGGCTGCTGGAAACGTTCTGGGTCAATGCCGATGGCTTGCGTGTCGGCCCCGGTTGCCCGGGCGCCCAGGTGCGCAATATGGCGCTATGGCCGGCGCCACTGGAGCCTTGGCTGCCGCGTGTGGAACGTCGCGAGGCACGCTTGCCAGCCATTGATGCAAGCTGCCCGCCGGTGCTCTCGGCCCGCTCGCCGCTGTCGATCATCGGTGTGCGAGAGGGCGATCACCTGCGCCGCCCGGCGGCCAGCCAGGAGCCATTGCGGCTCACACTTTCCGCCTTGGGCGGTGAAGGCCGGCGCTGGTGGTTTATCGATGGTGCACCCCAGGGCGAAACCCGAGGGCAGGAGGGGCTTGCGGCGAGCTTCACCGAGCTTGGCCGCCATCAGCTCAGTGTGCTCGATGAAAGCGGCCAGACCGCGCGGGTCGAATTCGAGGTGATCGACTGAGCGGCCTCAGCCGCGACGAATCATCCAGACCCCGGCGAGGATCAACACCAGGCCTGCGACTTTGCCGAAGGTCACCGGGGACTCGCGAAAGCCTGCCCAGCCAAAATGGTCGAGTGCCAGGGCCATCGCCAATTGCCCGGCCAGCACCAACGTCATAAACAACATCGCACCGATGCGCGGCCCGGCGAAGGCGGCGGTGGTGATGAAGAATGCGCCCAGCAGGCCGCCGCTCCAGTGCCACCAGGTCAGGCCCTTCAGGGCGGCGAAACCAGGCACTTCGCGTTGCGACAGCACCAGCGCCAGCAGGGCCAGCGAACCCACTACAAAGGAAATCAGCGCGGCAGCCAGGACGCTCGACACCTGCTTGGCCAATTGGCCGTTGATCCCTGCTTGCAGGGGGAGGAAGGCGCCAGCAATAAAGGGCAGACACAGCAGCCACCAGACGGGGGCGGGCATTGGTAATCTCCAGCAAAAAAGACGCGACAGTATAACCAGATGCATCGAAGCCACAGAGTGCGCTTTTGCTTTTGATGTAGGAGCTGGGCTCGCCCCAATGCCAGTCAGTTAAGGCGAATTACATGTGGGAGCGGATTTATCCGCGAATAATGACGACGCGCAATACCTGAAAAACCGCGGTGTCTGGATTCGCGGATAAATCCGCTCCCACAAGTTTTGTGTCGTTCAATGCCTTAACTGACTGGCATTGGGGTTTGCGCGCGACGTATTTAAAAACCACCGATCAAAGAAACCCCCGCGCGCAAACCCGGTCAGGAATTAACCAGCTGCACGCGCGGTTGGGGAAAAAGATTGTTAAGCGTCTCGAACAAGCGTACGTGATAGATGGGCTTGCGAAACAGATCGAGCACCTGCAACCGCAGCAGGTCGCTGACATCGTCCATGTCGGCATGGCCCGAGGTGACAATCACCGGCAAATGCTGGCGGGCAGTGTGCTCGCGCAGTCGCTTGATCAGCGACATGCCGCTCTCTTCGGGCATGCGCAGATCGGTAATCACCAGGGCAATGTCCGGGTGACGGGTCAGGTGCTGCAGGGCGAGTTTCACCGAGGTGGCGGTGAAGCAGCAGAAACCCTCGCCCTCCAGCAGTTCGGCCAGTTCCAGCAAAGCGTCTTCTTCGTCGTCGACCAGCAATAGTTGTTGACGTGGTGAAGGAGCCGGCATGGTGGGTACCTGTCGTGATTGATTTAAATATCGGCCTACTCCGCGGGGGGCACGGGGCTTTTGATGACCTCGAGAAGGCTGTCGAAAATACCTTTGACGGCGGTGCCGACTTCGCCGCTGAGGCCTGCGATCACCACGGCCACCATGGCGGCGACGATGGCATATTCGATACCGGATGCGCCTTCTTTCGAGTAAAAGAAGTCTTTGATTTTTTTAATCAATTTTTTATCAAGCATCGTGTGGCTCCTTGAAGGGAATGGCCTTGGGACAACATATTCAATACCTGGCGCCCCTTTTTTGCTTTCCAGGAAGGCGAGGATTTGAACGTACAGTCGGGTGAGAACCATGGATTGCTCCTTGCGCACGGTGCGCCGGTAATGCCGGGTGATTTCTCTTTGCCAGCACAGCATTGTCAACATGGCCGTTCGCAGCAACTGTAAGAAAGCATTATGACTAAAGTTATAACTCTAAAGTTGACGTCAATAAGTGGTTGTTTTTGTGGGGCGCGATACAAGGACTTGATTTATTTGTTCGGGCTAATGGCATTTTGTCTTCACTGCGCTAGCGTCAAATAGCGAATTAGTTGTTTCATGTGACATGCCGGGTTCGCCATTGGCGATTGGGAAGTAGTGCAAAAGGAGTTCCGACATGAGTAGTCGCTTGACGATGTTACTGGCAGGGGTATTTCTGTTCGGGGCGATCATCGCGGGTTACTGGGGGTTCGCCCTGAGCCGGCAACAGCCCCAACAGCCTTCGGTCGCGGTGATAACACCAACGGCTGAGCCGGTCGCCCAAGTCGCCGCCAAAGCCGCAGATGAGTTGCGTACGCCGGTCGTGATCGTTAAGCGCGACATCCCCGCTCACACTGTGCTGAGTGCGGATGACGTCATGGTCGAGCAGTTGACGGTGGCACCTTCCGGCAGTTTTCAAACCCCCCAGCAAGTGCTGGGTCGCAGCGCCTGGAGAGCCTTGCCAGCCGGTACCTGGCTGGACGAAAGCAGCTTCAGTGTCGGTGGCCCCCTGGCGCGCATGATTCGTCCGGGTGAGCGCGCGGTCGCGCTGGCGGTCGATGAAGTGGTGGGCGCCGCTGGGCAAGTGCAACCCGGTGACTATGTCGATGTCCTGCTGTTCCTGCGCCAGGACGCCAGTCATCCTGAACCCACGACCCAGGTAGCGATTCCGGCCCTGCGGCTGTTGAGTGTCGGCGAAGAGTTGGGTTTGGCCAACGATGGCAAGCCCGCCCAGGCGCTGTCAGAAGATGAACGCAAGGCTCGCCAGGAGCAACGCCGCAATCCGGCGCGTACGATGGTTCTGGCGGTGCCTGAAGGGCTGGCCAGTCGACTGCTGCTGGCGGCCCAGGCCGGCACCTTGCGGCTGGCGGTGCGCAGCGCCGACGAACAGCGGCTGGCGCGCTACTGGGCGGGTCGAGAAGACTCGGCGGCAACCCTGGCCTCTGCCAATCGTGAACTCTACCGCTTCAATCAACTGGCGATGGCGTCCCCCGCCAAAGCGCCGGTGGCCTCTGCTGCCAGCCCCGTACGGCGGGGTATCGAAATCATTCGCGGTAACGCTGGCCAGCCAACTCCCTGACAGAGCAAGGATGCCCTCCATGAGCAGATGTTCCATGCCAAAGGTTATACCGTTCGTGGCTGTTGTTTTTTCCGTGGGTTTTTCATTGCCCAGTGCCTTTGCTGCCAACCAGTGCAGCGCGTTGGCGCAGATGCCGGGCGTGGTCGAGCTTACCCAGGGGCTGCAACAGGAAATCCGAGCTCCCATGGCAATCACTCGGGTGGCGGTGGGCGATGTGAAAATCGCCGAAGTTCAACCCAGTGGCAATGATGCCTTTGTGTTGACGGGCGTCGAGGCCGGGGTCACCAGCCTGATGGTCTGGACGGCGTGCAGCAAGACCCCGCGCCAGAGCATGGTCTTTGTCAAAGGACGGGCAACCCACGAAATGACGGCCTCGGGTGTGTCGCCTTCGCAAGACCCTTTACTCCCCACCCAGGTGCAGACCGATATTCGCTTTGTCGAAGTCAGCCGCACCAAACTCAAGGAAGCCGGGGCCTCGATATTTGGCAAGGGGTCCAATAACTTCCTGTTTGGTGCGCCCGGCACCGTCCCGCGCGTGACAGTTTCCCCGGGGACGGTCAGCGCCACAGTGCCAGCCATTCCCCTGGCCAATGACATGTTCAACATCGTCTGGGGCGGCGGCAGCAGCAAGGTGCTGGGGATCATCAACGCACTGGAGAACAGCGGCTTTGCCTACACCCTGGCGCGGCCCTCGCTGGTGGTGCTCAGCGGCCTGACGGCCAGCTTCCTGGCCGGCGGTGAAATTCCGATTCCAGTGCCAAGCACGGGTAGCGATACCGTCTCGATCGAATACAAGGAATTTGGTGTTCGCCTGGCCCTGTCACCTACGGTGATCAGCCGTGATCGCATTGCACTAAAGGTCGCCCCGGAAGTCAGTGAACTGGATTTCACCAATGCGGTGAGCATTGCCGGCGTCACCGTGCCCGCGCTGACCGTGCGGCGCACCGATACCAGCATCTCGCTGGCCGATGGCGAGAGCTTCATCATCAGCGGCTTGATCAGCAGCAACAACCGTTCGGCAGTGAACAAGTTTCCAGGCCTTGGGGATATTCCGATTCTGGGTGCGTTCTTTCGCAATTCGGTGATCCAGAGTGAGGAGCGCGAACTGCTCATGATTGTCACCCCGCATCTGGTCCAGCCGCTGGCTGCCAACGCCACCTTGCCGCAACTGCCCGGTGAGCGCCTGCGCACCTATGACCCGAACTGGTACCGCTTGTTTTTCCTGGAGAACGGCGATTTCGATCGCCGTCGCGGGTTATCCCAATGAGCGAGAATCTGAGCCAGACGTTTCTGGCAATCACCCGAAATGACGGTGACCTGGAGTGGTTACAGGGGGCCCTGGCGCCGCTTGGCCAAGTGGTGGGCGCCGCTGGCAGCCTGGATGAGCTGCTGGCGCTGATCGATGTGACCTTTGCCAATGTGATTTTCATTGGCCTGGACCGTGAGAACCTGGTGAGTCAAACCACCCTGGTCGAAGGCGTGCTGGAAGCCAAGCCGATGATCGCCATCGTCGCCCTTGGCGACGGCATGGACAACCAGTTGGTGCTCAATGCCATGCGCGCCGGTGCCCGGGATTTCGTCGCCTACGGTTCGCGAGCCAGTGAGGTGGCGGGGCTGGTGCGACGCTTGAGCAAACGCCTGCCACCGGTGGTGCCGAACCCGAACCTGGGCGGCTTGACGGTGCTCTATGGGGTGCAATGCGATGCCGACGGTGCGTTGCTGTCCACGCACATGGCGCTGGGCGTACAGAAAAGTGGTCAGCAAACCTTGCTGCTGGATCTGGGCTTGCCCAGAGGCGACAGCCTGGCGATGCTCGGGCTGGAAACCGCCTTCCATTTTGGTGATGCCCTGCGAAACCTGCGCCGGCTGGACAGCACCCTGATCGACAGTGCCTTCGTGACCGGCCCCAACGGCTTGCGCTTGCTGGCCTATAGCGACACCGATGAGTCGCTGGAGCGCACCAGCGCTGCCGAGCTGTATATGTTGCTCAGCGCCTTGCGCCATCACTTCCAACACATTGTCGTGAACCTGGTCGGGCAGACCGACAGCGAAGCGTTGCGCACCTTTGTCAGCCATTGCGACAAATTGATCTGGTACACCGACCAGAACGTGCTCAACTGCCGGCGAAATCTGGCGATGCTCAATCTGTGGCGTGACAAAGGCATGAAGCTCGACCACGCCCGCTTGCTGGTCGACCGTTATTTGAAGGGCGTGACACCAGACTCCGAGGCGCTGGCCAAAAGTTATGGTTTGCCGGTGCTGGCGGTGTTGCCCGATAGCCCGCAAGTTCGCCTCAATGCCAAGAACCAGGGCGTGACCCTGTTTGAACTGGCTCCGCGCGAAACACTGAGCCAAGGCCTCAAGGCACTGGGTGACCGCTTGGCCAAAATCTCTGGAAAAGCGCCCAAAAGCAGTGGCTGGATGAATCGCCTGTGGGGCGCGCGATGAACAAGGAGAAGCTGTTCGGTGGCCGCCCGCATGCGAGCGACCCACAGAGCCTGAAACTGGCGCTGCATCGGCACATCATCGATGCCATCGAAGACTCCGGCAAAAACCTGCTGGAAGGGTCGCGTCCGGCGCTGTCCAACTTTGTCACCGGCAAGGTCGGCGACTACATCGCCGATCTGCACCTGGCCGTGTCCCGCTATGAAATGGAACGGTTGGCCGAGGAGCTGGTGGACGAGCTTACCGGCTTCGGCCCGCTGGAGGTGCTGCTGCGCGATGCGACCGTCACTGAAATACTGGTCAACGGCCCGCACCGGGTCTTTATCGAACGCGCCGGCGTGCTGCAGCAGACCGACCTGCGGTTTATCGATTCCCACCATGTCGAGCGGGTCATGCAGCGGATCCTGGCGCCGCTGGGTCGCCGGTTGGATGAGTCCTCGCCAATGGTCGATGCACGCTTGCCCGATGGCAGCCGGGTCAACGCGATCATTCCGCCGATTGCCCTGGATGGACCGTGCCTGTCGATTCGTAAATTTCGCAAAGACATGCTCAAGAGCGGTGACCTGATCGCCACCCGTACGGTGGACCAGGCGATTCTCGAGTTTCTCGAGCAGGCCGTGCGCAAGCGTTGCAACATTCTGGTCAGTGGCGGCACCGGCACCGGCAAGACCACCTTGCTGAACATTCTCAGCCAGTTCATCAGCCCCCACGAACGACTGGTGACCATCGAGGACGTGGCCGAACTGCAGCTCGATCACAACCACGTGGTGCGCCTGGAAACCCGCCCGCCCAATGCCGAAGGCCATGGCGAGGTCAAGGCCAGCGACCTGATACGCAATGCCTTGCGGATGCGCCCGGATCGGATCCTGCTCGGTGAGATCCGCGGGGTGGAAGTGGTGGATGTACTGACCGCGATGAACACCGGTCACGATGGATCGATGAGTACCGTGCACGCCAACAATGCTCAGGATGCGCTGTTGCGGCTGGAAACGCTGGTGGGCCTGACCGGCCGCCAGGTGGCGGAAAAGACCCTGCGGCAAATGATCTGCGCGGCGCTGGACGTGGTGATTCAGCTGGCGCGCCTGCCAGACGGTCGACGCTGTGTCAGTGAGGTGGTGGAGGTGGTGGGCGTGCGCGACGACGTGTATGTGACCAATACCCTGTTTCGTCTGGATCGCCTCGACGGCTCCCGATTTTTGCGCGATGCGGTCAACCCGGCGGGTGAAAAGCTGCGCTCTCTATCAGCACTGGGCAAGGACGGCGCGCCATGATTGGACCGCTGCTGTTATGCCTGACGTGTCTGCTGCTGGTCGGTGCTGCGGTGCGGCTGTTTTACAGTGGCCTGCGCAAGTCCGGGAGTGAGCGAGTACTGGAGCGACTGGGGCAGGCCCAGGCGGATCGCCCGGAAGAAAAACCGTTGCTGTCCTGGGTTGAAAAGGCGTTTTTACGTGCCGGCATGGGCCGTCCAACCCACCAGCTGGGGCGTTGGTTGATGCTGTGGTCGGTGTTGATGTTGATCGGTCTGGTGGCGGCTGGCTGGCCAGGTTTGCTGGTCATGCTGGTGTCCGGCCCCTTGGCACTGCGCCTGTTTGTCAGTTGGCGTTACCGGCGACGCCTGAAGAAGATGATCAGCCAGCTGCCGGGGCTGCTCGACCACGCGGTACGAAGTCTCAAGGCTGGCCGCACGCTGACGGACGCGGTACTGGGGGCCATCGATGCATCCGCTGATCCATTGGCAGAGTCGATGCGCCGGGTGCAACGCAATGTGCAGCTGGGGGTTAGCCTGGCGGACGCCATGCACGACCTTGCCGAACTGTACGAGCAAGACGAGCTACGCCTGTTTGCCTTGGGATTGCGGATCAACCACCGCTATGGCGGCAACGCCAGTGAGCTGTTGGAAAACCTGATCAAGGTGATTCGCGAGCGTGAGCAGGCGGCGCGCCAACTCGCCGCCATGACCGGCGAAACGCGGATGACCGCCTATGTGCTGGCGCTGTTGCCGATCGCAATGGTCGGTTACTTCCTGGCCACCAACCCCAATTACTTGCTGGGCATGTGGGATGACACCAGCGGCCAGCACATGTTGTTGGGGGCGTTTATCCTCCAGGTGCTTGGCTGCGTCGCGCTCTGGCGCATGTTGCGGAGTATTTGAGATGGTCTTGATGCTCAGCGCGGTCCTGTTTTTCAGCGCCTTTGTGTTGTTGTTGAATCAGCTGGCCCGGCAACGCCGTCGCGATCAGCGCGTCGCCGAGCGTCTGCAAGGCCGATGGGTTCGCAGCAACCGGCTGGAGGGTTGGCTGCAGAGCCTGGGTCGCAGCTCGATGGCGCAGCGCTCCCTGAGCCTGGATAACGAAACTCAGGTGTTGCTCAACCGTATTGGCTGGCGCAAGGCAAGACAGCGCGCCCTGTTCGCGGCTTTTCAGCTGGGGACGCCGTTGGCGGCGCTGGCGTTGGTGTTGGCGCTGCAGGGAATATTTTTCGATGCCCAAGAGCACCCTTGGCTGGCGCCATTGTGCGCACTGGGGGTGGGCTACCTGCTGCCCAAGCGGGTGTTGGCGTTGGCGGCGGGATACCGGCAGCAGCAAGTCGCCACCGAGGTCACCACCTTTATCTCGTTGCTGCGCATCCTCTTTGAATCGGGCCTTGCGGTGGAGCAGTCATTGCGGATTCTGAGCAGCGAAGGGCGTCGGCTGTTACCGGTATTGTCTGCCGAGCTGCGCCTGGTCCTGTCGCGCGTCGACTCGGGCCTGGAGTTGGCCGCGGAGTTGGAAAAATCCGCCCGGTTGCTCGCCGTGGATGAGTTCAGCGATACCTGCATTATTTTGCAGCAGCTGATTGTGCAGGGCGGCGGAGCAATGAAATCGCTGCTGGCGCTCAAGCTGTTGCTCGAGGATCGACGCTTGACCCGGCTGCAAGAAAAGATCTCCAAGCTGTCGGGGAAGATGTCCATCGTGATGATGCTGTTTCTGTTTCCGGCGTTGTTGATTGTCTTGGCCGGCCCCGGCTTTACCGCGTTGTCGCGAGCGTTCGGGCCCTGAAGGAGTGCAGTCCATGAAAGCAGTCATGAGCGTGGTAGCGATGTTGGCCCTGGGCGGGTGTGCGAGCAATGGGCAAACACCCTGGCAGGCGCTGACGGCAACGGCCAGTTGCGCCAGGCTGAGCGACGATCAGCAGTTGTCGTTGAGCATGGCCGATGACATGGCCGCAGAGGGCCGCTTGCATGCAAGCCTGGCGAACCTGCAGCGGCTGCCCGAAAACCTCGCGCAGGTTCGCCTGAGCAAGGCCAAGGCCTTGCGCCAGCTGGGCCGCAGCGAGGCCGAGCCGCTTTACCGCAGCTTGCTGGGCACCTGCCTTGGGGCAGAAGGCGAGCACGGTCTGGGGCAACTGGCGATGGTCAGAGGTGACGACAGCGGCGCCCTGGAGCATTTGCGCCGGGCCGCCAGGTTGTCACCCACGGATGAAAAAATCCGCAATGACCTGGGAGTGGTTTTCCTGAATCAGAAACGCCTGCAAGAAGCCCGTTTCGAGTTTCTGACGGCCATGGAACTCAAACCGTCCGATACCCTGGCCGCGAGCAATCTGGTCACGCTGTTGATCTACCAGGACAACTGGAAACAGGCCAGCGAGCTGGTCACACGGGCGGGACTGTCGCCCGAGCAGGTGGCCGACGCACAGTCTCGCGCCGAGCAACTGAAAAAGCCAGAACGAGCGGTCCCAACCGCTTCCTCTGATCGGGTGGCGGGGCTGGACAGCACCGCAGGCGATGTCAAATAAGTGAGGGTCTGATGATGAAAGCAATCCCGTTAGCGGTGTGTCTGGCGATGCTGCCCACCCTGGCATCGGCCATTGAGCCCGGACCTTCTTCCAGCGCTCAACAAGTGACAGAACAATGGCTGGCCCTGCAGGCGCGTGGTGCAGCGGCTTCACCTGTGATCCAGACGGCTACCCCCAAGGAGCGCGAGCAGACTATGCAGCGTTGGCTGGACAGCTACAAATACGTGATTCCTGACTTCTATCGTTGGGAGAAAGTCTCGTCGTCTGACTGATGACGCGCCGGCGGCGCAGTGTTCAATGCGCCGTCGCCCGCTGACGCAGCCCGGAGCCGCTGGGCGAGAGCGCCAGCGCCAGCTGGGTGCGATTGTGCATGTGGGTCAGGCGCAGAACCTGTGAAACGTAGAGTTTGACGGTGTTTTCGGTGATGCCCAGCTCACAGGCGATCTGATAATTGGTCTGGCCCTTGCCGACCAGTCGCGCGACGTCGAGCTGGCGTGGAGAGAGGTGCTGGATGATCGCGGGCATCTCGTCACCCTCAGGCTCGTCGGGGCCGTCGGCGGGCGGGGCGAGGGGCGGGCGCTGGCGAACCTTGTCCAAATCCTGATAGAGGTGATCGATGGATTCAGCCAGGTACTGCAGTTTCTGATTCAAATGACCGAGTTGCTGAAGGCTTTTCTGCTGTTCGTGCAATGAGAGCTCCTGGCGTTGCAGGCCTTCAAGCAATTCATTGAGATCAACCGGTTTTTGATAGTAATCGGCGAACCCTTCGCGCAGCGCCTTGATCACATCCTGCTTGTCTGCTCGCCCGGTCAGCATGATAGCTTCAAAGAGCCGATCCTTGCCGGCAATCAACTTCAGCGCACGCACCAACTCAATGCCGTCATAGTCGGGCATGTGCAAATCGCACAGCACAAGGCTGATGTCCGGGTCATCACGGAATTGATCGATGGCGTCGCGGCTGGATTGGCAGCAGATGCAGATGTAGCCGTGGTTTGTGAGAAATTCGCCAAGCTCTTCGACGATCAACGGTTGGTCATCAACAATGAGGACCTTTACTTGGGTGGCAAGCTCGTTCACGTGCTACTCCCTGCTTGGCAAGCCAATTCCTGGCCAGTTCCAAAGTCGTCCGAAACATCGCGGCTGTTGCAGCCTGGTAGGTGTCAAAGTAGTCGCACTTTAGGGTTATGTACATAGCGATACCCAGCTGCGACGACTAGTGGATCCAAGCCAGCGACAGCAGAAAGCCCAACAGCAGGAATGGGGCGAAGGGTTGTTTTCTTGACGAGGCCGGGTCGAAATACTGGAGGCGCTTTCTAAGCTTTTGACTCATATGAGTCCAGGCCCATCGGCCGCTGAACAACCAGACCAGCATGATGACACCGGCGCCGATAACCGTGCCCAGCAAATAATTTCGGTCACTGGCCAGGGCCAGTGCGGCGAGGAGTTTGACGTCCGCGGCGCCGAAGCGACCCATGATATAGCCGGGCAGCGTCAGCACCATGCAAATCGCCAGCGCCCAGCCGCCTTCGGAGGCGTCAGCACCCATCCAGGTGTGTCCGGTGACAAACAGGTAGATGAGCGCCGCCGCCGCCGCCCCGAGCGTCAGCCCGTTGGCGATTTCCCGTTGACGCACATCCTGTTCGGCGCACAGCGTGAGCCACATCAGCAAAACCAGGCTAGGCATCGGTTAAAAGTCATCCTTTTTCGATGAATGATTCTATGCTGTCACTCAGGTGTTTGACTGTCAGGGTAGACGCGATCATGGAAGCAAGCCTCCCCGCTAAGCAAAAAGGTGCTGCTGCAATCGAGTTTGCACTGGTGTTCATCCTTTTTTTTGCAGTGTTTTATGGGGTGATAAGTTACAGCTTACCGCTGTTGATGTTGCAGTCATTCCAGCAAGCCAGCGCCGAAGCGGTGCGCCGCTGCGTGGCGCTGGACCCGGCCAGCGCAACCTATGATGCTGACGTCAAGGCACTGGCCAGGCAAGTCGTGACCCAACAGACCGCCTGGATGCCCGCGGCGCTGAATTTCAAGCAGGCAGACGATGCCAAGGTAACGCTGGCCAACCGGCTGTTGACGGTCGAGATTCGCTATTCTCGAGCCAAACTGGAGCAGGTGATCCCGTTTCTGGTATTGCCTGGCATAGGGACTGTTCCCAATCTTCCTGCAACCCTGGTTGCCCAATCGAGCCTGCAACTTTGAGTAGCGGCCAAAGGCGCTTCGGCCTCTGGCGCAGTCGTGTCCCGGCCACCCCGCCAGAGGTGGAAGCCAGCGCCAGGATGCCTGCTGTCGGGCTGCAGATCTGGCTCGACTTGCAAGGCCGGGTGTTGCGCCTTTCAGGCCCGCTTCGGCCGGCGTTGGCCCTGCATTCGGGCAATGGCGCAACCCTGCTGGATTACGTTCAGCCGCTCAGCTCCCTGGCCCTGGAAGGAGAACCTGCCGACTGGCAAGGTCAAACCCTGGACCTGGATTTCCAGGGGCCCAATGGGCAAACCCTGCATACCCGTGGCTGGCTGATGCCTCAGGAGGACTGCTGGCTGTTGCAGATGTTTGATATCGGCGACCTGCTGCAGGAGCGTCAGCAAGCCCGCAGCCACCTGCAGAACCTGCGCCTGGCGCGGGATCTCAACGAACGCCTGCGCTTGTGCGAGGCGCAGCGCTTGAATGAAATCGTCGGCGAGCAGATGCACGAGTTGGTACGGCATTGGCGATTGTCGCGTGCCGTGTTGCTGTTGCCAGCCGAGCAGGGCTGGCAGACCTTTGCCGAGTCCGTGGCTGCCAATGGCATCTGGCCCAGCGACCGACGCCTGAGTGAAGGACTGCAGGCCATCGATGCCAGCCGTCCTCTGCGGGCCAACCAGCACCCGGCGTTGCAGCCGGTGTTTGGCGCCGCCGCGGTGTTGCTGTTGCCCTTCCACGACAGGCGCGGAGTAGCGGCCTGGCTGGTCTGCGCCGCGATGCCGGGCCAGGTGCTCGACCCTTCGATCGAAAAGGACGGCCCGCAGCTGTTGAGCGCGATGGTGGAGCCGTTGATCGCGCGCTTGTCCGAGCAGCGTTACGAGCACCGCCTCCAGGGCCTGGAGGCGCTGCAGGGGATGCTGGGCACCGGCTGGTGGGAAATGCTCGAGGAGCACATGCTGCTGGCGCCCGCCCTGGTTGCAAGCCTGGGGCTGGGGCCGACTGCCCAGCGATTGGCGCTCAAGGACTGGTTGGCATTGACTCATCCGGCTGACCGGGAGGAACTGGGCAGCGCGCTGCGAGAGCTGGAGCAAAAAGGCACCGCGTTGCTGCTGTGCGTGCGGCTGCAGACCGGTAGCGATCAGGCGCCAATCTGGTACCGGATATCTGGCCAGGCGCTGGGCAGTGGGTCCAGCCGCCGCCTGGTGGGCTTCATGCTCGATATCAGCGACATCAAGAATCAGCAACAACAGGCGGCTGCCGCCCATGCCCGGCTGGACAACCTCATCGCCAGCTCTCCGGCCGTCATTTACGTCCAGCGCTATGAACAGGGCGCCTTGCGCCCGGATTTCTTCAGCGCCAGCCTGCAGCCGCTGCTGGGCTGGACCCGCGAGCAAGCCCAAGGCGCTGAACTGGCCCAGTGGATTCACCCCGAAGACCACGCGACCTGGTTCCAGCGCACCCGCACCTTGCTGCGTGAGGGGCAGGCCAGCACGCGCTATCGCTTGCGCGATAGCCATGGCAACTACCACTGGTTGCTCGATGAGGTGCGCCTGTTGCGTGATGATCTCGGCGTGCCGGTGGAGGCTGTCGGCCTGTGGCTGGATGTCACTGACGCGACCCTGGCTGCTGAGCGGGTGCGCGAAAGCGAGGAGCGCTACCGGATCCTGGTGGAAGACTCGCCAGCGATGATTTGCCGCTACCGCCCCGATCTGGTCCTGACCTTTGGTAACCGCCCCCTGGCCGATTACCTGGAGTGCACCCCGGACGACTTGCCAGGCGTCGATCTGGGCAGCTGGCTGTCAGCGGAGCAACGTGAAGCTTTTGTCTTGCGTCTGTCCGGGTTGAGCCCGGACGTGCCGGTGAGCACGGCAGAAATCTGCCTGCAATTGCCCGGCCGCGAGCATGCCTGGTGGATATGGTCCGACCGTGGCGTATTCGATGCTGCCGGGCAACTGATTGAAGTGCAGGCGGTGGGGCGCGATAACACCCAGGTCCGGCGCACCCAGCAACAGCTGATGCAAAGCGCGAAAATGGCCACCCTTGGCGAGATGGCCACGGGCCTGGCGCATGAGATCAACCAGCCGCTGAACGTCATGCGCATGGCCATCGTCAACGTGCTCAAGCGCCTGGACACCGGCGATGTGCAGATCGACTACCTGCAAGACAAGCTCAAACGCATTGACTCACAGGTCCAGCGGGCCGCGCGGGTGGTCGACCATATGCGCGTGTTCGGTCGTCGTTCGGAGATCGAACAGCAGCCGTTCGACCCTCGCCAGGCCGTGGAGGGCACCTTGTCGCTGCTGGCTGAAGGCATGCGTGGCAAGGGCGTGGAGCTGCGGGTCGAGGCGTTGGAGATGAACGTGCAGGTGCGCGGGTTTGTCGATCAGCTCGAGCAGGTGTTGATCAACCTGATGGTCAACGCCCGGGATGCCTTGCTTTCGCGACGCGAGAAGCTGCGCGACTTCCAACCCTGGATCGCCGTGCGTGCCGAAGCCGAGGAGCACTGGGTGCGGCTGTTTGTCGAGGATAACGGAGGCGGCATCGACCCGCGTTTGCTGGAGCGAATCTTCGAGCCGTTTTTCACCACCAAGCCAGTCGGGGTTGGCACCGGCCTGGGGCTGTCGGTGAGCTTTGGCATCATCGACAACATGGGCGGGCGCATGAGTGTCAGCAATACCGCCGAAGGTGCCCGGTTTTGCGTGGAGTTGCCAGTGGCTCAGATCATCAGCTGAGCACGGCCGGTGTGGCAGCTGAGGTTGGCACCCACCTGGATCTGGTTCAGATCAATACCCAGCAACGTCAGCAGATTATTGATGATGGGGTCGAGCAGTGGTGCCAGCAGGCCGCTGATCAACCCGGTAACCAGTGACAGGCTGATCACTTCAGGGCTCAAGGAGATGCCCGTAAGGGTGCTCCTCACACTGGCGACAAGATTGCTCGATTGCTGAGTATGGTTAGCGGACGGTGCTTCCAGCTCGGGAGGCTGTGTGTAGGTATCCTCTACCGTTTGGCCAAAAACCGGTGAATTGGCTACCAGGCCGATATCGATTCCGAGTACTTCGAGAATGACCAGCGGTGTTGCATTGGACGGAGTGGTTGAGGAAAAGAAATTGTTGCTGTTGATCTTGCCGATCAACACCTTGACCGCTGCTGATTCGTCGTTGACCGTCAAACTCTTGGTGGCGACAGAGTTGCAGTTGTAACCAATCACATGGCTGCTGGCGCTGGCCACTTCGAGTCCAATGTCCAGGTTGGGGCCATTGGGCAGTACTTTCACCAGCAGCAAATTGAGACCCGAGCTTATTGAAGCAATATTCAGGGTCATCAAGATGCGCGTTTGCGCGGTGCGGACATAAATCTGATCGGCGTCCGAGGGGTTGTTGGTGGCCTTGGCAGGGTTGCCAATGGCAGAAAACTGCGGCGGTTCGATGATGCGAATCCGCGTCGTCAGGTTGGCGATCCCAAGCAGACTAACCGGCAACGTGACTTCAGCAGCGTGCTTGCTATTGGCCAGTTGGACGATGCCTTGAACCAACTGCAGCGCCTGCAGGTTGGCATCCAGCCCCGACGTTGTTCCACCGTTCTGTATGTTCAATAAATCGCCCAGGACGATGCCTCCGGCGTTTTGCGCCAGCAGGCTCAAGTCGGCAAGCCCGCTGACATTCACCAGCGGGTTGTTTTGCTGCGCAACCGTGGACATGACGCTCAACATATCGCCAACGGCAATCTGTTTACTGAGCAGTTCGGTGTAATTGCCGGCGCTGACATTGGCCTTGATCGCCAAGGCATCCAGGTAGTTGAGCAGATTCACATCGGCATTGAGCAGCCCTTGCCATTGCATGAGGCTCAAGTTCACCTGGCTGCCCAGCAACGCGGTCATCAGCGAATTGAGCAGCGCTGACCTGGCAGTATCGATGCTGACCAGGGTGCTGCGGATATTGAGTCTGGCCAGGGGTGGCCCTGGCTGTGCGGCGACGGCGCTGGCCGTCAGTTGGGTGGTCAGGCTGGGGTTGGCACCCGAGAACAGCGCGCTGACACCCGCAGCGATGCTGGTGGTCACTTTGGCGCCAGCGATGGCCCGTACGGCATCGGATTTAGTCGCGTCTGCGGTAAAACCACGCAGCCCACTCGTGGTTTTCAGGCTGCCGCACTCCACCACAAGGGTGTGATCGCTGTCGACAGCATGGCCGTTGCGGGCCGAAGCAGCCCGGGCCAGTGTTTGAGCCGACAGCGCGGGGGAAATGCAATTGCCTTTGCCATTCACGGCCTCCAGGGCGGCCATGTCGGCCACGCGTTGGAGTTTGCGTTGCTCCAGATAGAGTCGACCGCTGTCGATGACCGTGACAGCGAACAACAGCGCCATCCCCAGCGTCAACGCCGCCGTCAAACCAATCGCACCCCTTTGGCGATAAGGCATTCCTGTTGCCACTGGGCACTCCCTGTTCAATGCCTGTACAGAGGGTGAGTGTAGTCAAGGCGGGGTGTTTGCGCTGGCCAGTCGCCATATATTGTGCAAGATCGGTGTGAGTGCAGGTCTACTCCGGCAAGTTTTTTGTCGCTTGTGCTGGCCTCATCGCTAGCAAGCTCTGCCGTGTGGGAGATTCTATGGTTGACTGCAATTTTTTTGATGTAGGAGCCGAGCTTGCTCGCGATGCAGGCGACGCGGTGTATCAGATACACCGCGGTGATGCCATCGCAGGCAAGCCTCAATGCCGGTCAGTTAAGGAATAGAACGACGAAACCCTTGTAGGAGCGGACCTGGCCGCGATGGGCTGCGCAGCAGCCCCCGAGGCCGGTGATATCAACGGCAAGCCTTGGGAGTGCGGGTGGTTTCAGAGTCGCCGGGGCCGCTTCGCAGCCCATCGCGGCCGGGTCCGCTCCTACATGGACGTCTGTGTTCCGATCCTTAACTGACTGGCATTGGGGCAAGCCTTGCTCCCACAAAATCAAAAGCACCGCAGTTTCGACAATTATGTAGATCGGTGTGGGAGCTTGGGCTCAATGCGGCGGATAGTTGGACATCACCTTCGCCACGGTCTTCTGAATCGCGGTGTTGCGCTCAGCCGGGCCTGGCGGGTAGTTGTTCATGACCTGTTCGGCGCTGCCGCGCCACACCAACTTGCCGTCGCGGGCATCGAGCAGATCGACCTGAATGGTCGCGACCTTGTAATCGATACTGCGGGTTTCGTTGTACATCGGCCCGCCCCAGTAGTTACCCCAGTAACCGCCCCAGGCACCGCCGTAGTTGGTGGTGATCTGTTGCTGGCGGTTTTCCACGATCAGGTAGGTTTGCACATTGAGGTCGCCACGGCTGCTGGCCGGGGCCGGGCGCAGGCCGCGTTGGTCGAGTTGCTGGCTGACCGCTTCACGGATGCGGCGCTCGGTCAGGTCGCTCTTGATCCGCGGATCGTCCGGGCGGTACTGCAGCGCGGGTTCTTTCCAGGTCCAGCTGCGGTAGGCGGCGAAGTCGCGACTGGCGTCGAAGTCCTGGGCCACATTGCTGGTCTCGCAGGCGCTGAGCAGCAAGGCCAGTGAGAGTAAAGCGAGACGAGGGAACATGATGAATTCTCCAATTGCCGGCGGACGGTCCGCATGGGCACGCCCTAACTAGGAGGATACGCCGTCAATGCCTTTTGAACAGCTTCGCGCAAGGCATCCGAGCGTTCTCTGAGGCTGCCCTGACTGCCGGTTTCGGCGCTGGCGCTCCAGACCGGCTGGCCATTGCTGGCATCAAACAGATTGATGCGTATCACCACCACTTCAACTTCATAGGTGCGCACCACCGGGACACTGCCGTAGGCACCGTAGCCGCTGCCATAGCGGTTGTAGCCATAGGGCGAACCCCCGTAGGCGCCATAGCCGCCGTAGCCATAATCATCACGGACCTGGCGCAGGCGCTTTTCCAGGCGCATGTCGGCTGCAACGCGCAGGTCGGCTGCGCTGTTGTCTCGGGCCGGGCGCAAGCCACGCTGGTCCAGCGCATTGCTGACCGCTTCGGCCAGTTGCGCCGAGTCGGCCCAGGCAGTACCGGGCGGCAGGGTGCCATTGAGCCAGCTCCAGCTTTGGTAGCGGCCGTAGTCGCGTGGCGCGGCGGGGTAGGCGCTGCGGTCGAAGGTCTGCGCCGCCTGCGCAGGGGCGGGCGGCAGAGGCCTGGAACTGGCGGTGTAGGGGTTGCTGCTTTGGCAGGCAGCGAGCCCCAGGCTCAGCAGGCAAACAGCAAGGCGAGATAGCATGGGTGTTCTCCCCGCTACCCGGTCGATCAAACCGGGCGGCAGATCCAGTGCAGGTAACGACCGAGCCCGGCGTAGGCCGGGTGGCGACGGTGGGCCAGCTCCATTTCCAGCAGGTCGAGCAGCTCGGCCCTGGCTTGGAACTCGACTGGCATGTAGTCATGGAAAACCCTGACGCCGCTCTGACTTTCGACCGCCCACAGACCTTCGAGTTGCGTAGCCAGCTCGCGCGGGTCCAGCGGCATCTGCGGGGTCAGGCTCTGCTTTTCGCCAGCCAGGCTGTTTTTTCGCAGCTTGCGAAAGTGGCCCTTGAGCAGGTTGCGGTACACCAGTGCGTCGCGGTTGTAGAACGCCAGCGACAACCAGCCGCCAGGCGTGGTCAGCTGATGCAGCACCGGCAGGATCGCGTGGGGTTCGGCCAGCCATTCCAGCACGGCGTGGCAGAGCACCAGGTCATAGGACTCGGTCAACTGGCCGAGTAGTTCTTGCCAGGGCGCCTGGATAAACGTGGCGGTCTGGCCGGCAGCGGCAAAGCGTTCGCGTGCGCCTTCAAGCATCGGCGCGGCGGGCTCGGCCAGCGTCACTTGATGACCGCGCTCGGCCAGCCACAGGCTCATATGGCCCAAGCCTGCGCCAATGTCGAGCACCCGCAGCGGGCGATCGGGCAGGGCTTCGGCAAGGTCGGCCTGCAGTACAGCCAGGCGAATCGCCCCCTTGGCGCCACCATAGATTTTTTCGGCGAAGCGGGTTGCCAGCTCATCGAAATGACGGTCACTCATCGGGCGAACCGCCGTTCGCTGTCGGCCAGCTTGCTGCGCACCACCTGTTCCATGTCCAGGCCCAGTTCGCTGCACAGCAACAGCAGGTACAGCACCACGTCACCGACTTCCTGGCCCGCGTGGGCCAGTTGGTCGGGGCTGAGTGTGCGTGACTGGTCTTCGCTCAGCCATTGGAAAATCTCCACCAGCTCGGCCATTTCAACGCTGGCGGCCATGGCCAGGTTCTTGGGGCTGTGGAAACCGCGCCAGTCATTGGTGTCGCGGATGCGATGCAGGCGTTCGGTCAATTCAACTAAGTTCATGCGGGCTCTCCTGAAGGGCTATAGCTTCAGGCGCGGCGCAGGCCGACGCAAGCGAGAAACGCTCCTACGATGAGTACAAAGTTGTCCAACCTCCGACCATATGCACCAGATCCCCATGCCCCGCGAGTTCCAGCTGCCCGCTGGGCCCTGTGGCACTGGCCGACAGGATGACCTCGTTCGGCAGGCGCACCGGCTTCAGAAACTCCACCTCAAACGCGTAGCCCGCCGACGGCAGATGGCCGTGCAGGGCCGTCAGCGTTCGGGCCAGGCTCCACATGCCATGGGCGATGGCCTGCGGGAAGCCGAACAATCGCGCTGTGGTGGCGCTCAGGTGGATCGGATTGTAGTCGCCAGACACCTTGGCATAACGCCGGCCAATGTCGGTGCCCGCGTACCAGCGGGTCGCTTCGAGCAACGGCATTTCTTCGCGTTCTTCTGGGGTTGGCGGCTCACCGGGGGCTTTGGCATGGCGGCAAAGCACGGTGCTGGTTTCTTCCCACAGTAGCCCGACTGCGTCGCTCGCCTGGGTAATCAGGTCAAAGGTGGCGCCTTTTTCATGGGGCTGAAGGTTATCCACATGGACACTCAGCTGCAGGCTGGCCAGGCCACCCAGAGGGCGCAAGACCCGGATCCGGTTGACCAGGTGGACCAGGCCCAGCAGCGGAAAGGGGAAGGCATCATCGGTCAGCAGCTGCATGTGCAGTCCAAACGCCAGGACATGCGGATACGCCGGGGGCAACAGGCTGCTGTCACCGATCTCGCAAACCTTGCGGTAGGCCGCCAGGCGCTGGGCATCCACCGCAACCGTGCAGCGCAGGCCTGTGTGGGGCAGCGTGTCGCC
This sequence comes from Pseudomonas sp. R5(2019), assembly GCF_009905435.1. Classification (GTDB taxonomy): domain Bacteria; phylum Pseudomonadota; class Gammaproteobacteria; order Pseudomonadales; family Pseudomonadaceae; genus Aquipseudomonas. The sequence continues at coordinate 2,994 of NZ_JAAAMT010000010.1, read as the reverse complement.
GCTGATCTTGCGCCGTCGCGCCGCTTTCGCATACAGCCCGCCAAGGCTGGGTGGTGCATTGAGGTCGTGCCAGTCGATACTCATACTCAGGCTCCCATGATGGCTTGGCCACACACTCGCAGCACCTGGCCGTTGACGGCGCCGGAGCCGGGTTGCCCCAACCAGGCCACCGCTTCGGCGACATCCTGCGGCAGGCCACCCTGGCCCAGCGAACTCATGCGTCGCCCGGCTTCACGCAGGGTGAAGGGAACTTGCGCGGTCATATGGGTTTCGATAAAGCCGGGGGCCACAGCGGCAATACTGCTGCCGCGCTTGGCCAGGCGCGGTGCCCAGACCTGGGCAAGGCCGATCAGCCCGGCCTTGCTGGCTGCATAGTTGGCCTGCCCGCGGTTGCCGGCAATGCCGCTGATCGAGGCCAGCAGCACAATGCGTGCATGGTCATGCAAGGTGCCGCTGTCGAACAGCGCCTGGGTCAGCACTTGCGGCGCCTTGAGGTTGACCGCCAATACCGCGTCCCAGAATTCCGGCGTCATGTTGGCCAGGGTCTTGTCGCGGGTAATGCCGGCGTTGTGCACCAGAATGTCGAGGCCGTCTGGCAGTTGTTCGATCAGTTCAGAGGCGGCATCGCTGGCGCAGATATCCAGGGCAATGGAACGGCCACCCAGGCGAGCGGCGAGGGCGTCAAGATCGCCCTTGGCTTGCGGCACATCCAGCAGTACCACGTCGGCGCCGTCGCGCGCGAAGGTTTCGGCGATGGCCGCGCCGATACCGCGCGCCGCGCCGGTGACCAGTGCGGTGCGGCCGCCCAGCGGGCGAGTCCAGTCCTGCACCTGCTCGGCGCAGGCTGTCAGGCGCAGCACTTGGCCAGAGATGAATGCGCTCTTGGGCGACAGGAAAAACCGCAGTGCACCCTCCAGTTGATCTTCGGCCCCGTCCCCGACGTACAGCAACTGCAGCGTGCCACCGTTACGCAGCTCCTTGGCCAGCGTTCGGCTGAAACCCTCCAGCGCCCGCTGGGCAATGCTCGCCAGCGGATCGCCCAACGATTCCGGGGCACGGCCAAGAATGACCACATGGGCACCGCGGTCCAGGCTGCGCAGCAATGGCTGGAAGAACACGCGCAGCTGGCTCAGCGCGTCGATGTCGGCCAATCCCGAGGCATCGAAGACCACCGCCTTGAGCTTGGGCCCAAGCCCTGCCACCCATTCCTGGGTCTCGGAGACGAAGGTGCCAAAACTGTAGACCTGATCGGTGAGCTTGCCGGCGAACGCGCCGACCTTGTCTGCCAACGGGCCGCCACTGAGCAGCAGCGCACCTTCGACGGGCCGCAGCCGACCGGCCTGCCAGCGTTCCAGACGGGCCGGGCTGGGCAGGCCGACCGCGCCTACCAGGCGGCGGCCAAGATCGGAGTTGGCGAATTCGATATATCGGTCAGACATGGAACGCTCTCCAGCAAATAAGGTTCAAAGTGTGGACCATGGTTGGTCATCAGTCGTCCGAACATCGAAAAAAGACCTACGCTGTAGCCGCAAGAGCCTTTGCACAGGGAGTTACCCATGAGCTCATTGCGACGGGTCGCCATCATCGGCGGCAACCGCATCCCCTTCGCCCGTTCCAATGGCCCTTATGCCCAGACAAGTAACCAGGCGATGCTGACCGCCGCGCTGGAAGGGTTGATCGAACGCTTCAATCTGCACGGCGTGCGCGTGGGGGAGGTGGCGGCGGGTGCGGTGCTCAAGCACTCGCGCGACCTGAACCTGACCCGCGAATGCGTGCTCAGCTCGCGGTTATCGCCACACACACCGGCCTACGATGTTCAGCAAGCCTGTGGCACGGGGCTTGAAACCGCGCTGCTGGTGGCCAACAAGATCGCCCTTGGGCAGATCGACTGCGGCATTGCCGGTGGCGTAGACACCACCTCCGATGCACCGATTGCCGTGAGCGAAGGCTTGCGCCGGGTGCTGCTCAAGATTAACCGCGTCAAGACCCCCGGCGACAAGCTCAAGGCCCTGCTGCAGTTGCGCCCCAGCCATCTGAAACCGGAGTTGCCGGGCATTGGCGAGCCGCGCACGGGTTTGTCCATGGGCCAGCATTGCGAGTTGATGGCCCAGACCTGGCAGATCAGCCGCGCCGACCAGGACCAGCTGGCGCTGGAAAGCCATCAGAAACTGGCCGCCGCTTATGTCGAAGGTTGGCATGACGACCTGCTCACGCCCTATTTGGGGCTGACCCGTGACAACAACTTGCGCCCGGACCTGACCCTGGAAAAGCTCGCCAGCCTCAAACCGGTCTTCGAGCACAGCGACAAAGGCACCTTGACTGCCGGTAACTCCACGCCGCTGACCGATGGTGCCTCGCTGGTGTTGCTGGGCAGTGAGGAATGGGCCCGCGAGCGCGGCCTGCCGATTCTGGCGTACTTGCGCGACGGCGAAACGGCCGCAGTGGATTTCGTCAAAGGCCAGGAGGGTCTGTTGATGGCGCCGACCTATGCGGTGCCGCGCCTGCTGGCGCGCCATCAGCTGAGCCTGCAGGACTTCGATTTCTACGAGATCCACGAGGCGTTCGCCGCCCAGGTGTTGTGCACGCTCAAGGCCTGGGAGGATCCCGACTACTGCAAGACCCGCCTGGGGCTCGACGCACCGCTGGGCGCGATCGACCGCAGCAAACTCAATGTGAAGGGCAGTTCACTGGCCGCGGGGCACCCGTTCGCCGCTACGGGCGGGCGGATTCTGGCCAATCTTGGCAAGCTGTTGGAGGTGGCGGGGCAGGGGCGGGGGTTGATCTCGATCTGCGCCGCGGGTGGGCAGGGGGTGACCGCCATTGTCGAGCGCTGAAGCCAATAGCGGGCTGGACTTGAACAGGCGGTAGAGCACTGTAGGAGCGGACCTGGCCGCGATGGGCTGCGAAGCGGCCCCGGCGATTCTGAATTCACCTGCACTCGCTGGCTGAATCACGGATGCCACTGGCCTCAGGGGCTGCTTCGCAGCCCATCGC
>NZ_JAAAMT010000001.1 GCF_009905435.1 Pseudomonas sp. R5(2019) | reverse complement strand
GCGGATAGATGCCTTTGCTCCTACCGGCCTTCGAGGCCTGACTGTAATCGGCATACCGCGAGCTCAACCAATGTTGGCCAGAAGCCGAAGACGGCTTCCTCGAATAGGCCTGATACATAGATGCAAGCCGGGCAGCAGTGTTTGAAAGTGGGTTGACTGAGGAGGCGAGTCCATACATAGGAGCAGGGTTTACCCGCGATGGGTTCACTGCGGTATGCCTGATGCCCGGCGGTGCCGCCTTCGCGAGCAAGCTCAGCTCCTACATGAGTCAGCGCCGGCTGCTGGCAGCCTTACCCTCAGCAACCTTCAGTACTTCATATCCCTCCTGCATCAACACACTGGCTGCACGCATCAGATGGGCGACATCGGACTCGTCCACGTTCTGCATGGAAAGGCAATCCAGCGTATCGATCAGCCCTTTGGCCGCACGCAGGCGTTCGCTCGCGCAGGCGTGCAAGTCCGCAATCGAGGCATCAGGATTGATAAACAAGACAGGGTTTTCGGTAGCGGTGAGGCTGAGTGGAATATGAGGCATAGCAAAACTCCTGGAGAACGAAGATAGCTACCCCGTCTGCGACCAAGCAGAATTGGAGGCAACTGTACGCAGGTTGGTCGACCGGTCTCCAGAGGCCCGGCACACCCGAAGGTGTCCCGCGCACAGCTGCCACGAACCGAATTGAAGACGCGATAAAACGCCGTCAATACGGATGCTTCTGCTGACGCAATGGAGGAACAGGCGACCAAGCCCGACCGCTGATTTGGCAACGGCGGGCGAATCATAGACGTGAGCCGCGGGGCAGGCAATCACCAACCTGTGAACAAGGTTGTAAAAGTCGGCTTTATCGGTCTGTTCGACACCGTCGCCTCGGTCGGTGGCCTGGCCAATTTCGGTTATGTCCGCAGTCCCAGCGCACCTGGGGTCAAACTGCACCTGCCGGCCAGCCTGTTCCCGAATGTGGTGCACCTGGTCGCCGGTGAAGAGATACGCGCGAACTTCGCGCTGAATCGAACCGGTCCCGATCATCCGGAAATCTTCTTGCCTGGTGTGCATTCGAATGTGGGCGGTGGCTACCGCCCGATCACGCAAGAGCAAGTGTTGATTTCCCCGATGCTGACACTGACGGTGCCTCATGACACACCTTTAGAAATCACCTCCATTTACAAATATACCCGTGAGGCCTATGAGCACTATCTCGCCATGGGTTGGCCTGCCGAGATGCTTGAAATCGTCGCGCCCACACCGAAGCTGTTACCGCTTGAACCGCGAGACCGAATGGGCATTCGTGAAAAACAGCTCTTTGTCGGGCTTGAACTCAAGCGTCAGGTGCGTGGTGAATTGTCACGGGTCTATTTGCGGGTGATGCATGCATTGGCGAAGCAGAAAGGCGTGCCTTTCAAGGAAATATCCGAAGACCCGAATCTCAGCATTCCCGAAGAGCTTAAACCTTTATGTGATCGCTTCGTTCAAGGCGACTTCCGCATGACGGCGCAGGAAAAGCGCTTGCTCAAACTGTGCTATATCCACACCTCTGCGCACTGGAATCCACCCACAGGCTTACAAGGAAAAGATCCCCACACGGGGCGGCTGCTGTATGTCAATGCCCCGGTGCGTGAAGGCGTGCGGGTACTTCATCCTCATGTGCCTGAGCGAGGGCGTGGATGATGCGAGCTTTATTCATACTCCTGATTCTGCCGTTGATTTCCGCTTGCAGCCTGAGGGATCCGTTGTCGGGCAGCCAGGACCCTCACTCGCCATGGTGGAACCTGGGCTTTACAGCGCCGTATTACATGTTGGCACAGGTAGAACACAGCGGAGTCATTGATACCTCAAACGTGTTGTTCCATCTTCCGGGAGGTCGCTTGGCTGGCGAGGAGCCTGAATGGAACGGCGTGTCGGCGAAGGAGTGGGCAGGGCGAGGAGGCATCGGTTACTCGGTAACTGGGGCAGTACTTCCTCGACGAATCTATGTCCGGTGGCAGTCTATTGCCGAGCCGCAAACTAATGAGGTCTGGAGTGATAAGTCATGGATTCAGGCAAGACCCAATGCTGGTAGGAGTCCGCCCCGCCTCTTTGAGGCTGCGCTGTCGCGCAGAGAACATGCCGATAAATCGGCAAAAAATTTATCTTTAAAAATCAATGAGATAAATTTTGTTCTATGAGAGCAAGGCTTGCCCGCGATGCAGCCACCGCGGTTCAGCAGATTCACATCGGGGTAATTTCGAAGTAGCAATTGATGGTCTGGCTGCGGGCCTCCCAGACATAACGGATGTGCTTGCCCTGCACCGGGATCGAGACGGCAGGGGGCCGGAACGCCGCAATGCATTCGTGGCCCTGGGCGCGCACGCTGTTGTAGAGAAGGCCCCAGGACTGGTCGCTGCGCAGGGATTTGGCGAACGCCTGGGCCGGGCCGTAACAGGCCGGGTCCGGGGCATGCAGGTGGGCGAAACCACTGCGGATATCGTGCATCGGCTTGACCACCTTGTTGACGTAGGTGCGCAGGGTCAGTTCGACATCCGGCTCCTGGGTCGCCATCAAGAATCGCGCCTGATGGAAGCTGGTTTCGGCAATCGCGGCTTCCTGGCTACTGGCGGCGTAATAGATGCCATAGGTGCCATCGGTGAACCGGCTGGCCTTGCCGATATGTGTGAAGGCGGCCATGACCGGCGTCGATCCCGGGCCTGACACCCGATCTTCGACGGCGACCCGGCTGAGCACACCGGCCTGTTCGGCCAGTCGATCGTTGGTCAGCGATTCCAGGGCGTAAGCCATGGCCAGCTCAGCAGGGTCGAGCAAGTCTTCGAACAGGGTAATCGGCGGAAACGAGCTACTGATCATCCGGTACGCGCTGTTCCATGCGGGCGTTTCCAGTCGTAGCTCCATCAACCGCGCACCCCGTCCAGGTAACGGCGCACATCGGCGATATCCACCACTCTGCCAGCGAGCATGTAGTCGAGCGCTGAGCGGCCATTGAAGGGCGGGGCGCTGTTGGGACTGTTGACCCAGCCATAGGCCCGTTCGCGATGGTTGCTGAAAATGATGCTCAACGCCTTGTGGATGCCCATCAGGTAAGAAATCCGTTCCAGCGTGTCATGGGGCAGCCGGACGTTGGGCAGCCGTTTGTATTTGTAGAAAGTGGTCGCGCTGATAGACCCCAGCAATAGCCGTTGCTGATCCACCGAGCAGCCCCAGTGTTCCATCAGGCCGAAGAAAAACTTCAGTGCCACCCGGCCGGCTTCGGGGGTGTCGATGTCTTGGGTAGTGCCTGGCGCCTTGCTGGTTGCGACCATGAAGTGGGCTCCTGCGGAGTGAGCGATGGGTTTAGTCTACTCCGCATGTGTAGTAAATCAATAATTCTGTTCGCAAGTGTAATCCTTTGCAGGAGCGGCGTTCCCGTCAGCATTCGATTGTTACCCACCCACGCTTCACGTAAAATCCGCCCATTGACCCCGTACTGCATACCTAATAATGACTCCCTCACTGCACGTACCACCCAGGCCCATCGGCCATGGGGGGATGACGGCTGTGCGAGAGTTTTGTGCCTGGAGCGTTGCTTGCCTTTATGAATACACCCACGGATGACCGGCCCGGCAGCTGGCTGAGCGTGATCGCTCTGGCCTTGGCCGCCTTTATTTTCAATACGACGGAGTTCGTGCCGGTCGGATTGTTGACCGATATCGGCAACAGTTTCGACATGCATTCGGCGCAGGTCGGCCTGATGCTGACCATCTATGCCTGGGTCGTGTCGTTGACGTCCTTGCCAATGATGCTGATGACCCGCAATTTCGAGCGACGCAAGCTGCTGATCTTTGTCTTTGCGCTGTTTATTGGCAGCCACCTGCTCTCGGGCATCGCCAGCAGTTTCGGTATGTTGATAGTCAGCCGGATCGGCATTGCCCTGGCCCACGCGGTGTTCTGGTCGATCACGGCATCGCTGGCGGTGCGTGTGGCGCCAGCGGGTCAACAGGCCAAGGCGCTGGGGTTGCTGGCAACCGGTACCACCCTGGCGATGGTGCTGGGCATTCCGATTGGACGTGTGGTGGGGGAGGCTCTGGGGTGGCGCACCACGTTTCTGGTCATCGCCGGCCTTGCCTTTGCGACCTTGCTGGTGCTGATCAAGGTGCTGCCATTGCTGCCAAGCCAGAACTCAGGCTCGTTGCGCAGCCTGCCGATTCTGCTCAAGCGCCCGGCGTTGGTGTCGGTGTATGTATTGATCGTGGTCGGCATTACCGCGCAGTTTACGGCCTACAGCTACATCGAGCCTTTCACCCAGACTGTCGCGGCCATGAGCGGCGACATGACCACCGCGCTGCTGCTGGTGTTCGGCGGTGCCGGGATCTTCGGTTCGATCCTGTTCAGCCGCTACAGCGAGCGCTTCGCGCACGGGTTCGTGATTGCGGCGATCAGCGCCCTGGGGCTGTGCCTGGCGCTATTGCTGCCGCTGTCGTTCAACCCGATCTACCTGTGCGCGCTCAGCGTGTTGTGGGGCATCTCGATCATGAGCTTCGGCCTGGCCCTGCAATCGAAGGTGCTGAAGCTGGCTTCGGACGCCACCGACGTGGCGATGGCGCTGTTCTCCGGGCTCTATAACCTCGGGATCGGTGCCGGTGCCTTGCTCGGCAGCGTGGTCAGCCTGCATGTCGGGCTGCCTTACATCGGCGTGGTGGGGGCGTCGCTGGCCGCGGCGGGTGTGTTGCTCTGCTGCCTGACCACGTTCCGCTTCGCCACCACGCCCGGCGTGGCGACAAGCAAGGACGCCTAACGGCGCAAGGGGATCAGGGTGCAGCGTTCATCACCGTGAGTGACCGCTGCACCCAGGCTGGCGAGGCGAGCACCCAACTCGCTGTCGGCCAGCTGGAAGTGCCACTCTTGTTCTCCCGGCGCTGTGTGCGCCTCCAGGCAGGCTTGGGTGAACGCCGCCATGTCTGGCAGGTAAGCCGCAAAACCATCGCCCTTCAAAGCCGTGACCCTGAACCCCAGTCGCGCGCAAATCGCTGCCTTGGCGGCGATATCGTCCCGGTCAGCCTGGCGGGACTGCTCGATCAGCCCGGCCAGTTCCTTGTCCGCCACCTGACCGCCCACGATCAGCGCCGGGCCCTGCTGCCAGGACTCGCTGGGGCAGTCCTTGAGCTCGGTGCGCAAGGGAATATGGGGATTGATTTCCATCGGATAGATGCGGCAGACCAGCGGGCGCCGCGTGTAGATGCGACAGCGGTTGTCGGCATCCAGATGGCGGCAGGGGCCGGCGTTGAACGCGGCAAAGGTAATCGCCACCCAGGCGTCGGCTTGCCCGCTGCGTACGCGAATCGAACGGCGGCGCGCGTGCTCCAGTTGAGAGGGGTCGACGCCCAGGCCGTTGCCCATGAATGCCTCGACCAGCACGATGATCGCACCGCCGTCGGCGGCCCATTGCCGGGACTCGCCCAAGGTCAGGGGGACGTGATGGTCATTGCAGCATTTGCCGCAGCCGACGCAGGTAAATCGGGTGCTGCCCAAGGTTGTTCCTCTTCAAGCGTTCTTGTAAGCGGTGTTGGCACCGCTAGTGGCCGGTCAACAGGTCGGTGACGGCTTGTAGAGGATTAAGTATCGCTTTTGTTACAGGGGATTGAAATCGAGTGGAGCAAACCCTCTGGTTGGGGGAGAGGCTCCCCATTGCGGATCAGGAAGCGTTATTGCGCCCACCCTGGTCGAGCAGAGCGCGTGCCTGTGGCGTGAGGCTGTAACGTTTGTCGGGGCTCATGTGGATAACCCCTTCACTGGTCAGGCGGCGGATGACCTCGCGCATGTTCAGGCACGAAAGTTCCGCACCGACATGGGCGTGAATATCGTTGACGTACAGACTGAGATTGCTTCTGTCAGCGAGCAGCAAGGCGTCGATCACCTTGAGGCGAAACAGCGTGGCCCGCAGGCCGTAGTGATGCAGTAACTTGCGGATCGCCTCGTTCTTGCCACGCTCGCCGTCGACAGTCTGTTCTACCGGTTCTGCGGCCCGGTGTGAAGCTGACACCTGCCGGGCCGATGCGGTCATTCGCGCGTTCAACACTCCAATACTCCTTTTCGGGGTTGTTCTGGACGGCGAAGCAGCCAGCTGTCCGCCTTGCCGTCGTTGCACTCTTACTATGCGACCTGAAATGTCGAAAATTTGTCGTGGGCTTAGCCTTTGCTCATGCCAGGCGCGCCAGCATGTCCTTGAGGATTCCAAATCGAATCAGTCGCAGCTGGCGTGCTTCGCCGGCGGTGAGCTCGTTTATGGACGAGGAGTACATTTGTTCTCCTGCGGCTTCAACCCTTTTCATCAGCTGATTCAACAGCACTGTGCCCAGTTTTCGCGGGACCTGAATGTGCTCGCCCATCATCAGCACAACCTCTCGGGTGATGTCGCCGTGAGTGCGCGCCACGCCCTCCAGCGGCCAGGCGAGATCCATCGACAACCAGTCATTGTTGGGGGCATAAACGACGGTGCTCAGCAGATCATAATGCGGCGTCAGTTCGATGCCGTTTGGCCGCACATGGAAGGACAGGTTTTTCAAGTGCGCATCGTTGTTGCCTACCAGGATATTGAACACCAGCCAGCGAAACAGTGCCTGGCGAGTCTGTGCTTTCAACCGGCACAGCTCGATGATCTTGCGAAGATTGGCGAAGGTGGCCTGTTGGTATTTGAAGGTTCGGTCCAGCCCCAGCAATTGGCAGCCGTCGAGCACATGCAGTCGTTGCAGTTCTCCATCGCGCCACTGACGGTCAAAACGTTTGACCAGGTAGATGGGTTCCGGGATGTGGCGAATTTCAACCTCAGCGACGGGAAGCCCAAGTGCTGCGGCGAGCCTCATCACAAACCATTCATTGGCGACACTGTGCGGGTAGGCGTCGACATTGGGGTGGTCCGGTTTGAGGATGTGGCTCGAGGCACGACTGCCTTCAGGTTCGAACAGCTCCCTGTCTTGTACCAGGACGGCCAGCTTGTGCTGAGCACCTGCCAAAGACATGCGCTTGGGAGCTTCTGCCGAGAGTGATACCCGGGGCAAGTTGCGGATTCTGGCGCTGAGTCTGTCGTCGGGAAGCGGCAAGGCGCCGCCTTCAGGGTTTTCTACCCCTTCGGGCAGTAGCGTCAGGGCGCCGGCCGATTCGGCGCCAAACCAGGTGAGCAACCCAAACGCGTCGGCGACCTCGACCTTGGCGTCCTGTGCCAACAGTGCGCGGGCGTCTTCCTCAGGGAGCAAGTTGTCGAAAAACCACTGCACAGGGCGTGTTGACGAGCCATCGGCGATGACCCCCGTCGCGCACGGTAGCGACGGCGAAAGGTCAAATGCATCGGGGTTTTCCAGCCATTGCGGGGCGTAGCGGAACTGCCAGGCATTGGATTCTTCCGAGAGCGTGCCAACCCACAGGCGGTTGATCGTGACGTGCAGGCTTCTCATGATGCGGGTGTATCCAGAAACACCCGAATACCCAATTCATCCAGTAATTGAAGGACGCTGCCCAGGTTGACCGTTGGCTTCCCCTTTTCGATATTGCGCAAAAGGACATGGCTGCTACCAATCATCATGGCCATGTCTTCCTGGCGAATGCCCTGGCTCTTGCGCGCCTTGACGACAATGTCGCCCAACTGTTCCGCGGTCCGTATCTGCACGAGTGACATGGCTGCCTCTAAATCGAAACTATAGCTTCGATTATAGGGGTGTTTTTCAATCTATCAATGAAAACGAAATTATAGTTTCGAATTTGTCTGAATTTGAACGCCTGGCGCTAAAATCGAAACTTCAGTTTATATTTTCGCGATTCCTTCTGTAGACAGCGCGCCAACAGCTCCCAGTGCATGAAAGCAATCGGCGGGTGTGTGAGTGTTTGAACCGTACTTGGAGAGAAGTACTTTCAACGTTCCACCAACACTTGGATAAGGAAGTCACACATGAATGATGATCATCAGCCATCGCCCTCGCCAGCACCCGTCGTGCAGAGGGAAACCAGGGCAATAAAACCGTTGGATGGATTTCTTCATACCCATCCCAATGTTCAGGGGACACGGGTGATTTTTCGAGTAGGCAATATTCATTACTACCCGCAATACCGTGTCAGGATCAACGGTGTGGAGTACTCGGGTATCAATGTCGCCCCTCACGAAACCTCGGTCACGATCACGGCGCAGCGACTTGGCGACGATGCCAATGTGCTGTTGATTGGCGTGTTGAGCTCCGGCGTAAGTGAGCCTGTGTTCAGCCAGGGTGAAATTCGAATCAAACCCGCCAACACCAGGCTCCATGTCGTTCAGAATGTGTCGGGGTCCCGGATCACGTTCAACCCAGGCTCGGCGCGCTTCTACAAAGGGTACAGGGCGGTCATCAATGGCAACGCTCAACCCGATATATCAGGCTTTGAAGGCGCTAATTTCATTACCCTGACCAACGACCGATTAACAGACCAGGACCGCATCGACGTGTTCGCAGAGCGTTGGTCGGGTGGCGAAGAACGGGTGTTCCCGGTACCGGACACTCCCATCACCAGGCCGAGCGGTGGCTTGCTTCATTGTCAGCAAACGGCGGCTGGGGCACATTCGAAAGTGACTTTTATCGAAGGCGATACGCGATTCTTCCAGAGATACCGGGCTCTCATTAACGGTACCTGGCACGACAACCGAATCGCTGCCATGAACACTGTGGATATCGTGTATGGAGCTCTTGCCAGCGGCGATGTCATCAAGCTCTACGGGATCGATGCGAACGAACGGCTTGAACTGATCTTTGTGCAAGAGCAGGTAGATACGTCATTCGCCGCGGCGATTCCGACACTGCGCAGTTCGTCTACGTTGAATAGCTTCAGAATCAGCTTTCCGAGTGCCCACCGCACTGACCTGAAGGCTTACCGTGTCACTGTGTATCCGACCTATATTTCCAGCAGCGACGCAATTGTCCCTGGACCCAGTTTGCCGTCAGTGTTCATTCCACCGGGAACAGGGACGACGGGGGCGATAACCTATCAAGCCGTCCTTCCACCGTTGGCAGGGCATCGCCCCTACAGGTCTATCTTGAGGGTCGTGGGTGTGAGTTTCAGTGAAGTGGAGAGTCGGCCGGCGAGTGAGACGTGGGCCGGGCCCGCGATGTGACGCATAAACGCAGTCTTCGCCACACACTTTTATCGTTGTGCGCATAGTGCTGGACGCTGCTCCTCTCCTGCATCCCGCCCCTCAAAATGATTGGCCGGTCAGCATGAGGAGCAGCCTTGACCGCTGGTCCGCCTCAGGACCACACAAATGGATTTTCCATTCCCTCCCCAAGCGCTTACGGCCAGCCAAACCAACAATTGAACAGCGGGTGCTCCGTTATCGCTCTCCTATAAGCGTTGGTTGTAGTTATTCATCACCGCGGCTGTTTGCTCCAAAACCCCGCTGGGCCTACGTTAGCGCCTAGCCAAGCTTCGCACTTGGCATAAAAGAATTACAAAAAAGAGAGGCGAAATATGCCTGTTACAACCATCGGCATGGTGGGAATCGGTCAACTTGGCCTTCCCATCGCAACCAGCCTGCTAGCCGCCGGGTTTCGAGTGGTTGGTTACCGACGTCGAGACCGTGAAGCCTTCGTAGAACAGGGCGGCATCGCGCTTGAAAGCCCGGCCGCCGTGGCGGCCGAATCGGACTTCATCCTCACCTGCCTGCCCAGTGAGGTGGCTCACATGGACATCATGGAGGGAGCCGAGGGCCTTCTTCAGTCCATAGGGCCACAGCACACGCTGATTGAAATCGGCACGTACCGCAAAGACTTCAAGCAAAGCATGGCTCGGCGGATCGAGGCTCGCAGCGCCCGGGTGCTGGAGGCTGAAGTCAGCGGTACACCGTCCATGGTGCTGCAACGCAAGGCCTCTCTGTTCCTGGGGGGCGACGCCGACCTGGTGGAGCACTGCAAGCCCGTACTCGATGCGATTGCCGATATCCAATTCCACATCGGTGAATTTGGCAGCGCCGTGGCCATGAAGTTGATCGCCAACTACCTATTGACCATCCACACGCTGGCGGCCGCCGAGGCCTTGAATCTGGGCGTTAACGCCGGCTTCAGCGCACAGCACGTGGTGGAGGTGATCCGCCAAAGCGCGGGCGGCTCGGCCATGTTCAGCGCACGCGCACCACTGATGGCAAGCCGCCGTTTCCAGCCGGCGCCAGGCCCCTTCGCCACGCTCGACAAATACCTCGATATGGCCGGTGAACTCTCGCAAGAACTGGGATGTGCGGCGCCTTTATTCAACGCAGCAAAACCGTATTTCCTCAGGGCCATTGCCGAAGGTATCGGTGAAGAAGACATCTCGGCCGTGATCAAACTCATTGAAGCCGACTCCCTGGCACATAATAAAGAGACAACCCCATGCTGATTGAACAACGCATTTATCAAATCAAACCCGGAACCTTGCATGAGTTCATTCGTGTGTATGAGGAGGAGGGCCTGCCCATTCAGGGAGAAGCACTGGGCAACCTGATCGGCTATTTCAAACCTGAAACGGGCGACATCAACCGGGTTATCCAGTTGTGGGGATACACCAGTTATGAGGACCGCACCCATCGTCGCGCCGCCCTGTCGAGCGATCCAAGATGGCGCGCGTTCCTTGGCAAAGCCGGCCATTTGGTAGTAGCCCAGCAGGTCGAGCTGCTGAGCGCCGCACCCTTTTCCCCTATCCGTTAAAAGGAGCGTCCACGATGATTCGTTCACTTCAACACGTAGGCATGACGGTGCCAGACCTGGAAGTCGGTCGTGCCTTTTACGAAGCGGTCGGGCTCCAAGCCCGCATGGCCGGTGAGCATCTGGTCATGCGCTGCAAGGGGCGCGCCCAGGATCAGGTGCGACTGATACCAGGCGCAGAAAAACAACTCAGCTATGTCGCCTTTGGCACCGATGCTCAGGGGATGCATGCCATTCGCGAAAGCCTGAGCTATCACGGTGTGGTCTTGCATCCGGCACCTTTTGAGATTGGCAGCGAAGGGCTGTGGTTTCGCGACCCTTCTGGCGATTGGGTACACGTCAGTGAGAGCGAGTCCATGCCAGCCGGACACCTGCCCACCCCGGAGCTGAATACGCCGGGTCGGTATCGCCGAATCGGAGAACGTGGCTGCACGCCGACTTCTAGATTGCGTCGGGTCACACCGCTGCGCCTGGGTCATTTGATCAAGTTCACTTCAGACATCAATCGCTCCATCGCTTTCTACACCCAGGTGCTGGGGATGAAAGTGTCCGACCGCGCGGGTGATGCCGTGGCTTTCCTGCGCTGTGGCTGCGGCGGCGACCACCATGTACTGGGTCTGGCAAAGAGCACTCACAGTGGCCTGCATCATCTGAGCTTCGAGGTCATGGACATCGATGAGATCCAGTTGGGCGCTCAGCACCTGATGAGCCTGGGTTACGAAAGCGCGTTTGGCTTGGGGCGGCATGTCGCCGGGTCCAACTATTTCCACTACATCCGTGATCCGTGGAACAGCTTGATTGAGTATTTCTGGGATATCGACGTGATCCCTGAGGATTGCGAGTGGGAGGCCATCGACGGCACTCCCCAGGATGTGACGGCCGTCTGGGCCGCGAGCCCACCGCCTGAGACCTTTATCAAGAACTTTGAGGTCGCGCGTGATGACTGACAGCACGGCGACCAAGGCACTGCTGGCCGGCATGCTGAACAAGCCGTTGTTCGTGGTTATGCGTACGCCGCGGGATCTTTCCCGAGTTCCAGAGCTGCTGGACGCCCACTTGCAGTGGGCGATTCTGGCCGAACGGCGCGGTGAGCTGTTCGCCTCCGGGCCGTTTGTCTCGGAGCAGAGTTTCCCGGGCGAGCTGGGCGGCATGAGCATTCTGCGTGCTGCGGACGAGGCTCAAGCGCAGCGCATTGTTCAGTCAGACCCTTTTATCGCCCACGGGGTTTATGACGTGGATGTACGCAAGTGGCTGCTGATGGAAGGTGGCCTGACGGTACATGTCAGTTTTTCCAACCAACGCTTTTCGCTCCTGTGAGGGTGGTTTCATGAAGTATCAGCTTTTCACTTATCGGACGGATTCCCGTCCAAGCGTTACTGGCCTGTTGGTGGGTGAATATGCCTATGACCTTGATCAACTCGCGGCTGATGCAGGGCTTGGTCTGCCAGCGACGTCTATCGATGCCTTGCTCGAAGACTGGGAAACGACCCATGCCAGGCTTCATGACCTTGCGGTGTCAGTCTTTAAAGCACCGCCGCAGAATGAGTCGGCCAGGCTTGATCTAGAGTCTTTGCAGTTCGCGCCGTTCCTGCAACGCCCCGGCACCATCTATGCCGCCGGAGCAAACTACCGTGATCATGTTGAAGCCATGGCCCGTGCGTTCAACATGAAACTGTCGCTGGACCCGCGCAGCGAGGGCATTGCGCCCTGGCATTTCATCAAGCCCGGCCGCGGCAGCCTGGTGGCACACAAGCAAGCGGTAGACATTCCCGAAGGTGTCCGCATGCTCGATTGGGAGGCGGAACTTGCGGTGGTGATCGGCAAGCGAGCCTCACGGGTTTCCATTGAAGATGCACTCAACTACGTGGCGGGTTATACCTGCGCCAACGATCTGTCCGCGCGTGATCGGCTGCGCCGTGAACAGGTCGACCCCAGCTCGCCCTTTCGCTTCGACTGGATCGGACACAAATGCTTCACGGGTTCTTGCCCACTGGGCCCTTACCTGACGCCGGCGCAATTTGTCGAAGACCCCGAGAATCTGAATATCAAGCTGTCGAGAAATGGTGAGTGGGTACAGGACTCCAATACCCGCAACCATATGTACGGCGTCGCAGAGCAGATTGCCTATCTGAGTCAGACCATCGACCTGTTTCCCGGTGATGTTCTGCTGACGGGAACCCCGGCGGGCGTGGGCATGGAAAGCCACACATTCCTGGACCGCGGTGATGTTCTGAAAGTCTGGATCGACGGACTTGGCGAACTGGAAACCACCATCCGCTAATACCGTTCGAGGCCGGGCAATCAGTGCTCGGCCCTTGAATCATTCAACGGTTTGCAACGTGCTGATAAACGGCGGTGCATCGCTGTGCCTGAAACAGGCCCGCCGCCTGATAACGCCAGGTTTCAAATAAAACTCTACTCCGTAATACAACAATAAAAATGGGACTTGAGATGAGCACTCTAAAATTGCACGCCCCGTGCGCGTCATATACCCGGATCAGTGCTCTGTGCATTGGCCTTCTTAGCGCTCCGCTTGCGCAGGCAACCGAGGGCGGCGGCAGTTCATACCCACTGGGTGTGAATACCGTCGGCGCGGGAAAGATGCCACCGCCCGGCTTTACCGAGTTCTTCTACTTGTCTGACTACAGTGCGAACAAAACCCTGGACGGCGAGGGCGATAAAAAACAAGGTGTTCACAACTTTGACCTTAATGTCCAGGCACTGTCGGTGCGAGTGGATTATGTCTATCAGGACTTCTCGATACTGGGTGCCAAGCTGGCCAGTCGCCTTGCCTTGCCCTTGATCAAGGGTGACATCAGTTTTGATGTCGATACGCCGGCGGGTCGCGTTCATCGCAGCGACCATCAAGAAGGCGTCGGCGATCTCACGGTGGTTCCATTTGTCTTGGGGTGGAGTTCTCCAAGGTACCACCAGTTACTCGGTCTGGATGTGTTCGTACCCGTCGGCTCCTATGACAAGGACCGTCTTTTCAATCCGGGTCGAAACACCTGGGCGTATGGGCCCTGGTATTCATTTACCGCCTATCCGCTGGAGAATCTGGAAGTCAGCGCCAAGCTTATCTACATGGTCAATGGCGAGAATTCCGATACTCACTATCGCTCCGGCCGGGAGTTCAACGCCGATTACAACATCGGCTACAACATTACGCGCGAATGGCAAGTGGGCGTGAACGGCTACTTGTACAAGCAGCTCAGTGATGATGAGAAGAATAGCCAGACCTACCTGGAGGGTAACCGTGGTCAGGTCGCCGCTATCGGCCCCGCGATTAAATACCAGACCCCTGCAATTGGCTTTGTCATGAAATGGCAGCACGAGACGCTGGTCGAGAACCGTGCCGAAGGTGATCGCATCTGGCTGCAGGCGGTTTACCGATTCTGAAGATCGCTTCCTGAATGAACATCACTGTCCAATAATCAAAATCAGGTGAAACCATGACCGGAATATCCAAGTGGCACGTACTGATGGGTGGCTTTATCGCCTACCTGTTCGACGCAATGGAAATCATCCTGTTGACGCTTGCGCTACCCGTAATCCGCCAGGATCTGGGGTTAAGTCTCAATGAGGCCGGCGCACTCGCCAGTGCGACCTTGCTGGGCATCGGCGTCAGTGGCGTCACCACAGGTTGGTACTGCGACAACTTCGGCCGACGCAATGCCTTGATTGCCTCCCTGGCGATCTTCGGAGCACTGACGTGCGTTTTTGCATTCGTGCATGATCTCTACCTCCTGATCATATTGAGATTCTTGTCGGGTCTTGGGCTGGGGGGTGTATGGACCATCCTCGCGGCTTACATCAGCGAAACCTGGCCACCCCAGCAGCGCGCAAGGGCCATTTCGTTTGTGATCAGTGCCTTTCCCATGGGTGCAATCGCGGCGGCGCTGACCGCCAAGTTCATGCTGCCGGAATGGCGTGTGCTGTTTTTTGTGTCAGGCGCCAGCGTGATCCTGCCGATTGCCTATGTGTACTTTCTGATTCCCGAGTCCCCCGCCTGGAAGGCGCAGCGCGCGGCGCCGGAAAATGCGGCAAAGCGGATATCCGTCAGCGAAATATTCTCCCCGGAGTTGATTCGGTACACGATGCTGGGGTCACTTGCAGCCAGCTTCGCCTTGCTGGGTTCCTGGGGCGTCAGTACCTGGTTGCCGACCTACCTGGTACAGGATCGCGGGTTGAATCTGGCTTCAATGACCACCTTCATGGCCATCCTCCATCTCGGGAATTTTGTCGGCCTTAACTTCTTCGGCTTTATCGCCGACCGCATTGGCAAGCGACTGACGATCGTCTTGTCGCTGTTGCTGACCTCAATGATGGCACTGGTCTATGTCTACACCCCCCAGACCGAATCGCTGTTCTGGGTCGGTGCGGGTTACGCCTTTTTCATGGTATTCGCCGGTTTGTTTGGCTCTTACTTCAGCGAGATGTATCCCATCCGCGTGCGAACGCTCGGGGCGGGCTTCTGCTTCAATATGGGGCGAGGGCTGGCGGCGTTCGCGCCCGTGCTGCTCAGTGGCATTGCCAGTTTTTATAGTCTGGCGGCAGGGCTATTGGTCTGTGCCGGCTTCTACGTCATATCTGCCTTGTTCGTGGTCGCCATGCCAAGGAATAAAACAACGGGTGAACTGAGTGCGATGGCCGGCACTTCTACGCTGGCGAAGGATGCAATCGGTTGACTGACTGATTGGTAACAAGGCCCCGTATCGACTGATGCGGGGTTTTTTTTGGCCCTTGAAAAATGGCTGTCCATGACCAAGTCCGTATAAGGATTTCAGATAGTGTGAATAACCAATATTTGCTTCTTTTATTTATTGAGCAACGGGAAGATGAAGCCCAGACAACAATAAATAAGGGGGCATGCCTCATGATCAACCTGCATGACATTCGATATATACGGCTGGGTACCGCAAATCTTGATGAAGCGCGTCGCTATGCCACTCAGGTCCTCGGGCTGCAAGTCGCCCGGGAAGCCAACGGTGCGGTGTACTTCCGATCGGATGATCGCGATCACACCCTCTGCTATTACGAGGGCGATCCACACGAAAGCACGACAGCGTTCGAAGTCAGGACCGCGCAGGATCTGGAAGACGCGGCGGTGTTATTGGAGCGTAACGGGTTCAAGGTTCAGCACGGCTCGCGTGCTGATGCTGAAGTGCGTTATGTCGACGACTTCATTCGCTTCAAGGACCCCAGTGGCAACACCATCGAACTGGTCTTGCGCCCTCATGCCAGCGGGCGCCGCTATTTCCCCAGTCGCGACGCCGGCATCACCGGTTTCAGTCACATTGGCCTGCGCACCCTGAATGCCCGGCGCGACGAGCTGTTCTGGACACAGCTTGCAAACGCCAGGGTCAGTGACCGAATTGGCGAAGCACCGCTCCTGCGTATCGACGAGGTCCACCACAAGATTGCGCTGTTTCCTTCGACTCACGCCGGTGTGCAGCACATCAACCATCAAGTGGAATCGGTTGATGACTTGATGCGGGCTTACTACTTCCTGGTGGAGCGGGGTATTCGCATCCTCTTCGGTCCCGGTCGCCACCCCACCTCCGGCGCGATGTTCCTGTATTTCGAGGGGCCTGATGGCATGACCTACGAATACTCGACCGGGGTCAGCCTGATCGCTCCCGAGCATGATGCCAGCCACCAACCCCGCCAGTTTCCAGCGAAATTCGAGTCCTTCTGCGCCTGGGGCTCGAAGCCTGACATTCCGGAGTTCAAGTCGTGAGCCGCGTGCCAATGCCCACCCGCGAGGAGCACGTGCAAGTGCGCATGGCTGCCCGGGCCCTGGCTCGCGCAGGTCTGGTGCATGCCTACGGGCACTGCAGCCTGCGTCTGGATGAGGAGCATTTTCTGGTCTGCGCGGCGCAACCGATGGGTTTGATCCAGCCCGGTGAGCCAGGAATCGTGGTGCCGATCAACGGTGAGTTGCCTGAGGGTGTGCTGGGTGAAGTCCGCATCCATCAGCAAATTTACCGCCGCCGTGCCGATGTGCGCGCAGTGATCCGAAGCATGCCTGCCCAGGTCATGACCCTGTCGTGCGCCAGGCTTGCACCCAGTCCTCGGCATGGAATGGGCAGCTATTTCCAGACGCCCATCCCGCTGTGGGACGACCCGCAGTTGCTTCGCAGTGACGGGCAGGCCAGCGCCTTGGCCGAGCAATTAGGGCAGGGCAATGCGCTGATCATGCGTGGCAACGGCGCCATTGTGGTCGGTGCTTCGCTGATCGAGGCGCTGACGCTGACCTGGTACCTGGAAGACGCCGCGCGCATCGAATTGCAATTGCACAGCGCCGGGTTGGCCAACGATGGACCGGTTCTTGACGCGCAGGCCTGTGCGCGACGCGCAGTCACCACCGGCCGCATTTACGAACGCATGTGGGAATACCTGACAGCAGGTGACCCCGAAGCAAGCGCTCCAACACTCTAAAAAAAGAAGGAACACCGTATGCCTGCGAAAGAGTTCCGCCATTTCATCAATGGCGAATGGGTGAGTAGCGCCCGTACCTTCGAGAACCGCAACCCGGCCGACAACCGTGTGATTGGCCTGGTCCATGAAGCCAGCAAAGACGACGTCGACGCCGCCGTGCAAGCAGCCTGCAAGGCATTGAAAGGCCCCTGGGGCAGCATGACTGTCGCCCAGCGCACCGCCCTGTTGCACAAGGTGGCGGACGGTATCGAACGTCGCCATGACGAGTTCGTGGCCGCCGAAGTCGCCGACACCGGCAAGCCCCGTGCGCTCGCCGGGCACCTGGACATTCCCCGTGGTGCGGCCAACTTCAAGGTGTTTGCCGACCTGTTCAAGAATGTGCCAACCGAAAGTTTCGTGATGGATACGCCTGACGGCGGCAAGGCCGTGAACTACAGCGTACGTGCGCCGCGCGGGGTGATCGCCGTTGTTTGCCCCTGGAACTTGCCGCTGCTGTTGATGACCTGGAAAGTGGGGCCGGCACTGGCCTGTGGCAACACGGTGGTGGTCAAGCCTTCCGAAGAAACGCCGGCTACTGCCACGCTGCTCGCCGAAGTGATGAAAGAAGCCGGTGTACCTGCTGGCGTCTACAACGTCGTGCACGGTTTCGGCGGCGATTCGGCGGGCGCCTTTCTCACGGCCCACCCAGACGTTGATGGCGTGACCTTCACCGGTGAAACCGGCACCGGCGAGATCATCATGAAGGCAGCAGCCAAAGGAATACGCCCGGTGTCGCTGGAACTCGGCGGCAAGAACGCCGGCATCGTCTTTGCCGATGCGGACCTGGAAAAGGCCGTCAAAGGATTGGGGCGCGCAGTGTTCGAGAACAGCGGCCAGGTCTGCCTGGGGACCGAGCGCATCTATGTTCAGCGTCCGCTGTTCGAGCGTTTTGTCGCAGCCTTCAAAGCCTACGCCGAAGGCATCAAGGTGGGTGATCCGAACCAGCACGACAGCACCATGGGGCCGGTTATCTCGCTGGGCCACCGCGAGAAAATTCTTTCCTACTGCCGTCAGGCCGTCGCCGATGGCGCCACCGTGGTTCACGGCGGTGGCATTCCACAGGTGCCGGAACACTTGGCCGAAGGGGCCTGGTTCGAGCCGACCATCTGGACCGGCCTTGCGGAAAACTCGGCCGTGGTGCGCGAGGAAATCTTCGGCCCCGTTTGCCACATCGCACCCTTCGACACCGAAGAGGAGGTCGTGCGCCTGGCCAACGACACACCCTATGGCCTGGCCGCCAGTGTGTGGACCCGTGACCTGCAGGTCGCCCATCGCCTGGGCAGTGCGCTGGATGTCGGCATCTGCTGGATCAACTCGTGGTTCCTGCGTGACCTGCGCACGGCCTTCGGCGGTGCCAAGCAGTCGGGTATCGGCCGTGAGGGGGGCGTGCATTCGCTCGAGTTCTACACCGAACTGCGCAATGTCTGCGTGCGGCTGTAAGGAGCCTTTCATGAATCAACACGATATCCAGATCATCGGCCAGCAACTGCACAAGGCTCTCTGCGCACGTGAGGCGCTGGCGCCGCTGACCGACACTCATCCCGACATGACCCTGGAGCAGGCGTATCAGATCCAACTGGCAATGATCCAGCAGCGTCTGGACAACGGCGAAAGCGTCATTGGCAAAAAGATCGGCGTCACCAGCAAAGTGGTGATGGACATGCTTGGCGTCGACCAACCGGACTTCGGCCATCTGCTGTCGGACATGCTGTATGCCGACGGTGCAGCCATCGCCATCGACGGGCTGATTGCACCCAAGGCCGAGGGCGAGATTGCCTTTGTGCTCAAGGATGATCTGCGCGGCCCGGGCGTGACCGTGGCCGACGTGTTGCGGGCCACCGACTACGTGATGCCGTGTTTCGAGATCGTCGATTCGCGTATCCGTGACTGGAAGATCCGCATCCAGGACACGGTGGCTGACAACGCCTCGGCCGGGGCGTTCGTCCTCGGGGGGCAGGGGGTTGCGCCGCGTGACGTGGACCTGGCGTGCGTCGGCATGACCCTGGAAAAGAATGGCGAAGTGGTCGCCACCGGTGCCGGTGCCGCAGCACTTGGCCATCCGGCCAATGCGGTGGCATGGCTGGCCAACAAACTCGGCGAGCTCGGCATCGGCCTGAACAAGGGCGAAGTCATCCTCTCCGGTTCACTGGCGGCCATGGTACCGGTCAAGCCCGGCGACCAATTGCGCATCAGCCTCGGCGGCATCGGCTCGGCCGCCGTCCGTTTCGTTTGAAGGAAAATCCCATGAATCTTTCTGCAGCAACCATCGCCCAACTGGCAGAACACCTGGAAAACGCTGAGCTGAACCGCGAGGCGGTGACCAAGATCACCGACACCCATCCGGACATGGACTGGGAAGACGCCTATGCCATTCAGGACGCCATCCGTCAGCGCAAGGAATCCCGTGGCGTACGAATTACGGGCTTGAAGATGGGCCTGACTTCTTTCGCCAAGATGAAGCAGATGGGCGTCACTGATCCGATCCACGGCTTTATCACTGACTACGGTTCATGCCTGGACGGCGCGGCAATCGACGTCGACCGTTTGATCCATCCAAAGGTCGAGGCCGAGATTGCCTTCGTCCTCAAGCATCCACTCAAGGGACCGGGCGTCCACATCGGTGACGTTCTGGCGGCGACTGACTTCATCCTGCCAGCCGTTGAAGTGATCGACTCTCGCTATGAGAACTTTCGCTTCGACCTCAAGAGCGTCATCGCCGACAACACCTCTTCGGCTCGCTTTGTCACCGGCGGACAGATGTGCGGCGTGCAGGGTATCGATCTCAAATGCCTGGGCGTGGTGCTGGAGAAAAATGGCGAAGTGGTCGCCACCGGTGCCGGCGCCGCGGTACTCGGTCACCCGGCCCAGAGCGTAGCGATGCTCGCCAATATGCTGGGCGCCAAAGGCCGTGAGCTGCCGGCCGGCTGCTTCATTATGACCGGCGGTATCACCGAGGCCATTGCCGTCGCCGCGGGCGACAACATCACCGTGCGCTACCAGCATCTGGGCAGCGTATCCATGCGCTTTACCTCGTCCAGCCAGCGTTGATCAGGAGATTGCCAGCATGCCCATCGCCATGATCCACATCGCCGAAGGCCGCAGCGAAGAGAAGAAACACGCGCTACTGGTCAATGTCACCCGGGCTATCGCTGAAAGCCTCGACGCGCCGCTCGAAAGCGTCCGTGTGCTGATCCAGGAGATCCCCGAACGCCAGTGGGCCGCGGGCGGCAAGACCCTTGCCGAGCGCCGGCACAGCAACGCCTGACCCAGGCTGCGTACAACGACAGGACAATAACAATGAGTAACCGAATCAGCGTCGCCATTATCGGCTCGGGCAACATCGGCACCGACCTGATGATCAAGATTCTGCGCAATGGCAAACACCTGAAAATGGGCGCCATGGTCGGTATCGACCCCGCGTCCGACGGCCTGGCTCGTGCCGAGCGCATGGGCGTCGCGACCACCGCGGGTGGCATCGAAGGGCTGATGGCACTGCCGAATTTCAAGGACATCCGTATCGTCTTCGATGCCACCAGTGCTGGCGCCCATGAACGTCACAACGCACTGCTGCAGGCGCATGGCATCAAGGTGATCGACCTGACGCCGGCGGCCATCGGCCCTTACACGATTCCAGCCATCAACCTCGACGCCGAACTGGATGCGCCGAATATCAATATGGTCACCTGCGGGGGCCAGGCCACCATCCCGATCGTCGCCGCCGTGTCGCGCGTGGCCAAGGTGCACTACGGCGAGATCATTGCCTCGATCAGCAGCAAATCGGCGGGCCCGGGAACTCGCGCCAACATCGACGAGTTCACCGAAACCACCTCCAGGGCGATCGAGAAACTCGGCGGCGCCACCCGGGGCAAGGCGATCATTGTGCTCAACCCCGCCGAGCCACCCCTGATCATGCGCGACACCGTGTTTGTGCTGTCCGAGTCTGCCAGCCAGGACGAGATCGAGCGTTCCATCGAGGATATGGTGGCCAGTGTGCAGAGCTATACACCGGGGTATCGACTGAAGCAGAAGGTTCAGTTCGAAGAGATTCCCGCGGATGCACCGGTCAACGTGCCTGGCCTGGGCAAGCTCAGCGGGCTTAAAACTTCGGTATTCCTCGAAGTCGAAGGGGCTGCCCACTACCTGCCTGCCTACGCCGGAAATCTCGACATCATGACCTCGGCGGCCATGGCCTGCGCCGAGCGTATTGCAAGCACACGCCTGGGCTGCGAGGGATAAGTTCATGACACCGAAAAAGATCTACATCTCTGATGTGACCCTGCGTGACGGCAGCCATGCGGTGCGCCACCAGTACAGCCTCGAGAACGCCAGGCAGATTGCCAAGGCCCTGGATGACGCCAAGGTCGATTCCATCGAGGTCGCTCATGGCGACGGTTTGCAAGGTTCCAGTTTCAACTACGGCTTCGGCGCCCATAGCGACCTGGAGTGGATCGAGGCTGTGGCGAGCGTCACCCGGCACGCCATGATCACCACGCTGCTGTTGCCCGGTATCGGCACTATCCACGACCTCAAGGATGCGCATTCGGCCGGCGCCCGCGGTGCTCGAATCGCGACGCACTGCACCGAGGCGGACGTGTCGCGCCAGCACATTGAATCCGCGCGCAAGCTGGACATGGACGTGGTGGGCTTTTTGATGATGAGCCATATGCAGACCCCGCAGGGCCTGGCCCAGCAGGGCAAGCTGATGGAAAGCTACGGCGCCAACTGTATTTACGTGGTCGATTCTGGCGGTGCTCTGAACATGAGCGACGTACGCGATCGATTCCGCGCCTTGAAAGACGTGCTCGATCCACAGACGCAAACCGGCATTCATGCCCACCACAACCTGAGCCTGGGCGTTGCCAACTCCATCGTCGCGGTGCAAGAGGGCTGCGATCGCGTTGATGCCAGCCTTGCGGGCATGGGTGCCGGTGCCGGCAACGCGCCACTGGAAGTCTTCATTGCTGCTGCCCAGCGGCTGGGCTGGAACCACGGCACCGATCTTTACACGCTGATGGATGCCGCCGATGACATCGTTCGTCCGCTTCAGGATCGCCCTGTGCGCGTGGACCGGGAGACCCTGGCGTTGGGTTATGCAGGTGTCTATTCCAGCTTCCTGCGTCATGCCGAGGCCGCTGCGAAGCGCTACGGCCTGAGCACCGTGGACATTCTGGTGGAGTTGGGGCGACGCAAGATGGTCGGCGGCCAGGAGGACATGATTGTCGATGTGGCGCTGGACCTGACACGCCGCTGAGATTGGTGCAGTGGCGCAACAGGCTTTGGTGTTTTTGCTGTATTGCCCTCTAGAGGGTCTGTCAATAAAGTCAGACTCGAAAAACAACAACAAGAATCAAAGGTGCTCCATGAACCCTGAATTGAAAGGTATGTTCGAAAGCGTCGATAACAAGTCCGTCGAGGGCTTTCTGAGCTATCTGGCGGACGACGTCGTGTTTCGGTTTGGCAACGCGCCTGAAATAGCGGGCAAGGAGGATGTGCGGGCCGGGATCGAACGCTTCTTCTCCCAGATCGTCTCCCTCGAACACGTTCTCAAAGGGGTGTGGAATGAGGGTGAAACGACCATATTGCAGTTTGATACGTACTACACCAAACAGGATGGCGTCATCGTCGGTGTACCGTGCTGTGTGGTGGTGCGATTCAATGCCGAGCGGTTGATCAATGATTATCGTATCCATATTGATCTCTCTCCTCTGTACACCAGTACGCCCGACCGTTATCTGATCCGGGCTTCTGCACCGTCGTCCATGCACCTGTAACAGTGGTTCCGCGCTTGCTGGCCGTCGCCTCTGGATACGGCTGGCAGGTGTTTCGTTTTTTCCGTGAATCGTGGTCAACGCTGTGATGAAGGATTTGAATCTGCTTTACACCTTTGAAGCGCTTTGGCGAGATCATTCGGCTTCGATTGCCGCGCAGAACCTGGGCGTGACCCAGGCAGCCGTCAGTGGGGCGCTCAAGCGTCTGCGACAGAACTATGGCGACCGGCTGTTCACACTGGTCGGCAGACGGATGGAGCCTACCCCGTTCTGTATCCATATCGCGCCGCAACTGTTGGAGTCGCTTAGCCTGGTCAGGGCAGCGGGAAGCCTGATGGTCAGGTTTGATCCAAAGCTGTGTCAAAAGTCCTTCACCCTCAGAATGCGCGACGTAGGCGAGGTCGTATGCCTGCCCCCGATCATTCAGGAACTGGCCAGTCTCGCACCGCAGGCGCGCATGCACACCGTCGGCGGCGGGATGGATGAAACCCTCAATGGTCTGGCAACCGGCAGAATAGACCTGGCGCTTGGCTTTATGCCGACACTTCAGACCGACATTCATCGCGTAGCGGTTTTTTCCCAACACTACGTCTGCGCGATGCGCCGCAATCACCCCTTGGCCGACCGCGGGTTGAGCCTGGAAGCCTTTAGCGCATGTGAGCATTTGATCGTGGAGGCGGGCGGTAGCGGCCATCTGGCCCTTGAGCGAGCGCTGATCGATGCGGGTGGCAGAGATTGCATCAAGATGCGCGTGCCCCAGTATTTGTCCGGCCCGCATCTGCTGCTCGAAACCGACATGGTGTGGACGTTACCCTGTGCGCTGGGGAAGATCCTGGCACGCTACTACCCCCTTGTCATTCAACCGCTGCCGCTGCAGGTTCCCTCCTTCGAGATCGATTTGTATTGGCACGATCGATTTCACCGCGACCCGCAAAACAAATGGCTCAGAGAGATGGTGAGTCGGGTGCTGCGCAGTCAGCAATCGGCATGGCAGTAGTTCAAACCGACGTGTCGATGGTGATGCTTCGTTCCTGAATGCTTTGGGGCAAATGCTCGCTCAGGTAATCGATCAGGCTGCGAACTGACGGCAACATGCCTTTGGGCTTTGGATAGAGCAGATGAATAAGGTGAGTGGGACCTGCCCAGGAGGGCATGACGATCTCGAGAACCTTGGCGCGAACCGAAGCCGCCGCTATCGGTTCTGGCAGCAGGGCGACGCCCAGGCCATTGACGGCTGCCTCCAACTGCATTCGCAGATCGTCCGAGATCAAGCAGGGCTTATGGTTGAGCAGGATGTCCTCATCGGTTGAGCCATGCAGGAGCCAGCGGCCGATACCATCGTGTAGATCACCCGGCCGGCAGAGTGTCTGCAGTTCTGATAACGCCTTGAGCGTGGCCGGTCGACCCACGCGATCAAGGAACCTGGGGCTTGCCACAAGGATTCGCTTGGCGCTGCCCAGGCGCTTTGCAACCAGCCCCGCCGTTTCTTCAATCTGGGGGCGAGCGCGCAAGGCAACGTCGAACCGCTCTTCAAACAGGTCAACTTGCCGGTCTACCGCATTGAGTTCCAGGCGTACCTTCGGATACTTTTCCATGTACGCGGGCAGCAGCGGAGACAAGTAGCTCTGCGCCATGACCTGCGGGCAACTCAAGCGCACGATGCCAACGGGTTCGCGTCGAAGATGTTCGACACTTTCATAGGCCGCCTCAGCGCCATCGACGACGGCCAGACTCTGGGTATAAAAGTGCTGACCGGCTTCCGTCAGCGAAACCTGGCGCGTAGTGCGGTGTAACAAGCGGGCGCCCACTCGCTTTTCCAGAAAGGCAATATGCCGGCTGAGCAGGGTTTTTTCGATGCCTGTGGCTCTTGCTGCCGCGGAAAAGCCTCCATGCTTGACCACAAGAACGAAGTAATAGAGGTCATTCAGGTCTTTCATGCAGCGTGTGCTCTCTTGCAATTAGGGTGGGCGTTCAATCGGGGTTGACTGGCCGGGCCTGTGACAGCTTGCGGCCAGTCATGCCCTGGACTGTTCAGCCTTGCAGCGCCTTCATCAGCACTTGTACCAGCTGACCGCCCTCGGGTGTGGCCCAGCTTCCCGCCAGCTCCGCGATGACCTGGTTGGTCGTGGTCAGCGTGACGCCGCCTTTTTCCATTCGGCGCAAGGCGATGTCATCGGCCATGGCGGTGGGCGAGCCGCCACCATCGGCGACGACCTGAACTTCATAACCGTCGCGGACCAGACTCAGAGCCGGGTACACCGTGCACACATCGTTGGTGACCCCGGCGATGATCAGTTTTTTACGACCGGTCGCCTTGACGGCTGCCGCGAAGTTTTCGTCGTCCATGGCATTGACGATGCCCAGTCGTTTGATGCGCGAAGCAAACTCGGCCGGCAGAATCTGCTCCAGCTCCTTGAGCAGCGGGCCTTGCGCATGTTCCTCCATGCTCGAGGTGAGGACCACGGGGAGTTTCAAGATGCTGCCGGCCTCGGCAAGCATCAGCGCGTTGCGTTTAAGCTCCTCGAAAGGAATGGATTTCACCCAGCCCATGGTGCCGACCTGATGGTCGATCAGCAGCAGGGCAGCGTTGTCAGCACTGAATTTTTCGTAAGACATGATGCTTTCTCCTGGCAGGTAGGGTGGGGCGCTCAGGCCCCGGTTCAACGGCTGTGAAAGTCCATCAGCGCGGTTGCAGCGTTCCGAATTCGCCATGGCGATAGGCGTCGACCGCCTTCGACAGAGCGGTTGAAGAAGCAAGAGCCAACGGCCCTTGCCAGTGGACTGGTTGACCGAGCGGCAAGCCGTGAAACAACACGGCTTTCAGGTTGCCGTCTCTGGCGGACAAAGTGACGATGCGATCCTCGGTGTGAGGCAGATTCACGGGGACCTTGGGTTCGTCCATGTTGTAAGGGAGATCGTCGACCCAGACCTCGCCACTAATTGGCAGGACAAAGGCCGTTTGCCCTTCGGGGATCGGAACCTTGACCGACGTCCCGGCCTGCAGCGAGATATCCAGCATAGTCACCTCAGTGGGCAGCTCCAGTGGCGAGCTGAGCGAGGCGTAGCTGCCCAGCGGGACTCTCACCTTGACGCCCGGGGTGCGAATGACAGGAACATCCTGAGGCGCGATGCTCAAGACAAACGGCGGTTCATCCTGGCGCTGAACGGGGAGGTTGATGAATATCTGCAGCATATGCACCGTTTTGCCGGGCTCTGCAGGCACTTCCTCATGCACCACTCCACGGCCAGAAGCGGTCCAGTGCAAGCCACCTGGCTGAATCAGGTTGCGGTTATCCAGCGAGTCACGGTTGTCGATGCCTGTCTCTGAGTCGAGGAACAAATACGACACCGCCGAGAAGCCCGCATGCGGGTGCGGTGGAAAGGTTGGCCCGCTCATCCAGGCATGGTCGACCGCCAGAAAGGGGTCGAGGGTCCCGGCCGAATGTTCGCCACGAAGGGAGAACGCGCGAAATTGGCCGCCGTGATTCATGCGTTGCATACGTGCAGTCGTCATCATGGCTGCGGTACTCCTCGGTGAGTTGATGGGAGTATCTTTCATCAATCCGCAGACGAGATAAACTGGCTAAAATTGAATTGACTGATCCACTGATGGAGCAATCGACGTGGAGCTTTTGAATGACATGGCCCTGTTCGTAGAAGTCGTCAAAGCACGCAGCTTCCGCGGGGCGGCTGAGGCGATGGGGATGCCCAACTCGACCGTGTCACGGCGGATCAGCGGCCTGGAAAAGGCTATCGGCCTGAGGCTGTTACATCGTACTACCCGCAAGATCGAACTGACCGAGGCCGGGCAGCTGTATTTCGACCGCTGCAAGCGCATCGTCGACGAAGCCAGGCTTGCCCATGAACAGTTGGGCGAGATGCTCGCGCACCCCAGCGGGCTGTTGCGAGCGTCGCTGCCCGTGGACTTTGCCACCGTCTATCTGGCTCCCCACATCGCCGAGTTTGCCCGGCGCTACCCCGGGATCAGCTTTGAGTTTGACCTGACACCGCGCCAGGTCGACCTGGTGAGTGAGCCGGTCGATGTGGTGATCCGCATGGGCGAACCTGCCGATTCACATCTGATCGCACGCAAGCTGGCGAGCCTTCCTCGTCGCTTATATGCCTCGCCGGGTTACCTGCAGCGATACGGCGAACCGGAACATCCTGCTGATCTGGTGCATCACGAATGCCTGCGTCTACGCACGCTCAAGACCGGCAGTTGGCAGTTATCCAACCACGGTAAAACGATCGAGGTTGAGGTCGGCGGGCGCTTTCAGCTCAACAGCGTGGGGATGATTCGCCGCCTGGCGACCCTCGATCTGGGGATCGCGATTTTGCCTGAAGCCATTGCCGCAGATGACCTGCAAAGTGGCGCGCTGCGCAGCATCCTTGGGCAATGGCAGCCTAATCCCATTGCGGTCTACGCCCTGACGGAAACACGTTTACTGCCAGCCAAGACTCAGCGCTTCATTGAGTTTCTGCGCGAGCAACTGGATCGCGCCTAGCGTGGGAATTCTGTGTATTCAAACTATTTGGTCTTGTTATAAAAATGCGTACTGACCTGAATCTACTTCGTGTTTTATTGGCCGTTTATGAAACCGGTAATGTCACCGCCGCCGCAAAGCGGCTGGGCATGAGCCAACCCGCGGCGAGTGCCGCGTTGGCTCGGTTGCGCCATTCACTGGGCGATCCTTTGTTCATTCGCTCGGGCAACTTGATGGAAGCCACGCCGCGGGCCCAGGGCATTATCGAACGCACCCGGGAAGTGATCGAGATCATCGACAGGGATATTCTCAGCGGCCCCTCGTTCGACCCCACCACCAGCGAGCATGAGTTCGTCTTTTGCCTGAGCGAAGTCGGCGAGGTGGTTTTTCTGCCTGCGCTGTTCGAACGCTTGCGCCATGTTGCACCGAAAGCTCGGGTGCGTACCGTCAGCCTGGCACCCGAGGCATTGGTGGAGAGTCTGCATGAAGGCCGGGTGGATGCGGTGCTCGGCTATTTTCCCGACCTGACAACGCCCAACATCTACCAACAGCGACTGTTCTCGCACGACCTGACCTGCCTGATCCGACTCGATCATCCCTTGGCCGGCGAGCGCCTGTCGCTGGAAGATTTCAGCAGGCTGGAGCATCTTCAGGTGCGCGATGGCAGCCGCCGCCAGGAAATGTTCGAAGCGCACCTGAGCAAAGCCGGCATTCGCCGCAACATTGTGCTGCAGACGTCTCACTACATGAGTGTGCCTTCCATCATTGAGCGCTCCGATCTGATTGTGGTGTTACCCCGCACAGTCGCCAACCTGTACACCCACCACCTGAACGTCAGGATGATTGAACCGCCGATGGAAATCCCCCGTTACGACCTCAAGCAATACTGGCATGCCCGCTTTCATGAGGCACCCAGGGGCGTCTGGTTGCGGCGTTTGATCATGGAATTGTTCAACAGTTGAAGCGATTCGAATATTCATTGGTGCGTGCGAGCAACAGTCTTTAGCGATTTCGTTGTCTAGTCAGTCGGTGTCGGGCTACCTAAAGTTCAGCGACCGCTCGGGTAGGGCCTGAGTGGCACGTGATAACAACAACGTAGCCGATGGAAGCCCCGCTATGACTGATTTGCTGGAACGAAACATTATGGTCACCGGCGCATCCGGTGGTATCGGAAAAGCCGCCGTGATCGCATTTGCACAAGCCGGTGCCAGGGTCATCATGCTGGACCGTGATGTTGCCGGTTTGCAGGATGTCGCTGAAACCGTAAAGGCCAGCGGCGGCAACACCCATGCCATCGAATGCGATGTCACCGATGAAGCGGGCATCGAAGCCGCGATTGCCGAAGTGGTGGATCGATTCGGCGCGCTGCATGGCGCGTTCAATAATGCGGGAATTGAACAGAGCAATTTGCCCCTGCATGAAATTTCTGCGCAGGCCTGGGCGCGCATTATCGATATTGACCTGACCGGTGTCTTCTACTGCATGAAGCACCAGGTGCGGGCCATGCTCATGTCTGGCGGCGGGTCGATTGTCAACACCGCTTCTGCATTGGGGGCTGTGGCGATCAGTTCAGCCTCCGATTATATCGCCGCAAAACATGGTGTCGTTGGCCTCACCAAAGCCGCCGCCGTGGATTACGGCCCCCGCAATATCCGCGTCAATGCCATTCTGCCGGGCATTATCGAGACGCCGTTGATTCTGCGTGCCAGCCAGGAACCGAACTTTGCCAAGCAGTTCCAGGCGCTGCGTGATCGGCATCCGATCGGTCGCTTCGGGCAGCCTGAAGAGATCGCCGCCGCCGCGCTGTGGCTATTGTCGGATGCCGCCAGTTTTGTCACGGGAACGTCAATGTCCGTGGACGGCGGTTACCTGGCCATCTGATGCGGCCGTTGTTTTATGTCTGCAGTCATCCTCTCGTCAGTGATTGTCTGTGCGGTTCAATTAATTAAAAGGTGTCACCATGATTACTGTAAGCCGTCGTCTTGAAGTCAACCCCGCCACTGAAGCAACGCACTTGAACAAAGACCAGGTCTGGCAGGGCTTGGTAAACAAAGCGCGAAATGCCGTGCCCTATGTGAGTGCGATCTCACGCTGTGATGTGATTGAAGAGCAGGGCGACCGTTTGATCCGCGAAGTGGAATTGCACGGTGAGACGCTGCGGGAATTGATCACGTTCATTCCTCAAGAGCGTGTCGAGTTTGTCAGGATTTCCGGCAATGCTCGCGGCATCATTAAAAATATCATTGAAGAAGAGGGCGGAAACTTGTATTTGCGCTTCACCTTCGACTTCACGCTGGTCGGCGTCGAAGCCAACAGCCCACAAGAAGCCGAGTTTGCCAAAGGCATGGAAGCGGCCTATCTGGCTGCGGTGAACTCAACACTTAAACAGATGCGTGAAAGTTCGTCGAAAGCCGCTTGAATAGTTAACGTTTAAAAATCATTTCCTCGTTGCGCCTGATGAACTGCTTCCCCTGCCGATGATGTGCCTGCGCTCTCGATCGGCGGGAAGCGCTCGTTTGAATACCCCTAATAATTATCCAATGCAGGAAAAAGTCATGAGTGATCGTTTGAAAGACAAGGTGTGCATTGTGACCGGCACCGGTGGCTCCATGGGGCGGGCAGCGGCTTTGATGTTCGCCCGGCAAGGCGCGAAAGTGGTCGGCTGTGATATCAACCGCGAAGCGGCTGAACAGACACTGGACCAGGTCACGTCGATGGGCGGGGAGATGGTCTCTCTGAGCAACTGCGATCTAACGGATATGGCTCACTGCAAGCAGCTGGTAGAACTGGCCGTGTCGAGCTACGGTCGAGTCGACGTCTTGTTCAATAATGCGGCGATGGCTTATTTCGGTTGGGTTGACCAGATTTCGGATGACGACTGGCATCGGACCATCGATCAAGAGTTGAACCTGGTGTTCAATCTTGTGCGAGCCGCCTGGCCAGAACTGATCAAATCGCCGGGCGCGTCCATTATCAATACCGCCTCCGTCTCGGCATGGTCGACCTATCGCTTATTGCCCGGTATCGCGCACTCCGCTGCGAAAGGAGCCGTGCTTTCGATGACTCGACAGCTGGCGATGGAAGGGCGTGTCCATGGCTTGCGCGCGAACAGCATCTCTCCCGGCCTGATCGAAACCAAGCAAACCCTTCCGTTGCTGGAGGACCCCGAGTGGGCTGAAGCAATGGTGGGCAAGGTGATGCTGGGGCGCATGGGCAAACCTGAAGAGGTGGCGGCCACCGCCTTGTTCCTGGCGTCGGACGAAAGCTCATTCATCACCGGTGCCGATATAAGAGTGGACGGCGGAACAACGGCGTGGTGACAGGTAATTAAAATAGCCTCCGGCAACCGCTGACCCTTTGCTGGAGGCAGGCACTGGACATTTCAGACGGAAAATAGAACACCGTTAATTGTTTTGCACGCTGATAAATCGCACAAATCTCTGTAATCCAAAAATAATAATTTATATGAGATCCTCTCTTATGCTGCGCGTAAGTGCTGTGCCCCTTCGAACAAAATTCCTTTCATCCTGTACGGCCTGCTTATTGCTGACCGGAACTCAAGCATTTGCCACGGAATATAATGGAACGGCTTATCCGCTCGGTCTTGATACCGCATTGGCCGGTCGAATGCCACCGCCAGGGCTTACGACGTTTTTGTACGCGTCCGCCTATGAATCGAATGAGCTGAAGGATACAAACGGCCACAGCAAGGCGGGCATAGAAGATTTTATGCTCCGCTATCAGGCACTGGCGGTCTGTCTTGACTATGTATATTCAGACTACTCCTTGTTGGGCGGGACATTGGCGAGTCGTGCGGCGCTGCCCTTTATCAAGGGTGAGGTGAGCTTCTATGCAAATACGCCCCAAGGGCGTGTCCGCTACCGTGGCAAGAGTGAGGGCTTTGCCAATGTGGCGGTGACGCCATTGTTTCTGGGGTGGGGGTCTTCGCGTTATCACCAAATGGTGGGGGTGGATTTTTATCTGCCCACAGGCTCCTATGACAAAGACCGGCTCTTCAACGCAGGCACCAATGTACTGTCGTATTCCCCTTGGTTTTCGCTGACCGCTCACCCCATAGAGAACTGGGAGATGAGTGCGAAAATTCTGTACATGGTAAACGGCAAAAACGACGCGACGAATTACACGTCAGGCGATGAGGTGATCGCTGACTATCACTTGGGCTATAGCGTCAGCAGCAATTGGCAAATCGGGATGAGCGGGTACCTGTATAAACAAGTGTCGGACGACGAAAGCCACGGTCTATCCGTGGGCGATGATGGCAATCGCGGACGAGTGCTTGCTTATGGCCCTTCACTGAAATACCAGACGCCGGCGTTTGGTGTTCTTGTGAAGTGGCAACACGAGACCCAGGTAGAAAATCGAGCCAAGGGCGAACGCATTTGGCTCCAGGCGGTTTTGCGGTTTTAGGTGAAGTGACTGAAACATCCAGTCCTGACGCGGCGGCAACACCTTTGCGCATGCCAGGCCGCTGCTTACCTGCAGCGGCTTTCAGTCAGCCCTGAACCAGTGAAGGTCAAGCCACGATCCGCACGGATTTTTTATGGGTAAACGCCAGGAAGCTGTAGTGGCCGTGGTACTCGCCCATGCCTGAAGCCCCTACGCCGCCGAATGGCAGGTACGGTGAGAAGGCATGGAGCATGACACCGTTCACCTGGGCATCACCGGACTGGATGTGGTTGATGATGGGTTTGGCCTGTTCCGCGTCGCCGGTGAACACATAAACGGCCAGCGGCTTGGGGTGATGGCGGTTAATCAATTCGACCGCCGACTCGATCGACTCGAAACTCAGGACCGGAAGGATCGGACCGAACAACTCTTCGGCCATCAGTGCATCACCCCATTGCACTTGGTCGACCACCGTGGCGCTGAAGATGCGCTTGTCTGCATCGGCCTGGCCGCCTACCCGCACGTTGCCGCGGCTCTGGCCGAGGATGGCCTGGAGCCGAGCGACTTGATGGCTGGTGACGAGCTTGCCGGTGGAGGCCATATCCGGCAATTCATGCTTGACCCGCTCGACCAGTTTAGCCAGCAGCGCTTGCTCGATGCTGCTGTGAACATACAGATAGTCTGGCGCGATGCAGGTCTGGCCACTGTTGATGAATTTGCCAAACATCACTTCGGATACCACCTGATCCAGATCAGCATCCGGCAGCACGATCAGTGGGCACTTGCCGCCCAGTTCCAATACCACCGGGGTGAGGTTCGCGGCAGCGGCGTGCATCACCACCTTGCCGACGCTGGGGCTGCCGGTGAAGAAGATGAAGTCGAACGGCAAGCTCAATAGATGGGTGTTTTCCTCGCGCCCGCCCTGGACGACGGCGATGTAATCACGGGAGAACGCTTCAGTCATGATCTTTTCGATGATGGCCGATGTTTGCGGTGTGGTTTCCGAAGGTTTCAGGATGCAGGTATTGCCACCGATGATGGCGCCGATCAGCGGCGTGAGCGTGAGGTTCACCGGGTAATTGAATGGGCCGATGATGTAGGTCACGCCAAACGGCTCCTGAGTGATATAGCACTGCGAGGGGGCGATGATGTCGGCTGTCGGTACTGCCTGGGGGGCAGTCCATTGATCGAGGTGCGCCAGGGCGAAGTCGATTTCATGGACGACCGCGCCGATCTCCGCCAGGTCAACGTGCTCGCGCGGTTTGCCCAGGTCGGCGTCGAGCGCTGCATACAGCAGCTCCCGGTTGTTGAGCAGCGCCAGTTTCAGGCGCTCCAGGCTGTGTTTACGGAAGGCAATGTCGTAGGTCTGGCGTGAGGCAAAGAACGCCTGTTGCTGGGCGAAAAGTGCGTCGATGGCGACGGGGGCAAGGTAGTTCATGCGGGCTTTCCTGATCTGAAAGAGTGGCGTGGCTGTGCGGCTCGAGTACGGTGCTCAAATGCTGTACTTGGTGATCTGTTCTTCTCGCCAGATGATCCCGGCGCCAGGCAGGTCTGGAATCACGGCATGGCCGTTCTCGAATACCAGCGTGGGTTCGGTCACCGCACCGGCGATGTCCAGGCGCTCCAGCCAGTCGGCTGTAGGGGTGACCGCCAGCAGGTGAGCGCTGAACTCCTGGAACAGGTGGCTGGACACCGGTAAGCCGAATTGCTGAGCCAATGCGCTGGCGCGCTGCCAGCCGGTCACGCCGCCAATCTTCATGAGGTCGGGCATCGCCAGGTCACTGGCCTGTGCCGACAGGGCCTTGAACATCTCCTCTGGCCCGAACCAGTTTTCACCGAGCTGGATCGGCACGCGTAACGCCTTGCGGATCTGGGCGTGCCCGGCATAGTCGTATTGCACGGTCGGTTCCTCGATCCAGGTAACCCCTTCATCCTGCAGGGCCTGGCCACGGCGGATGGCCTCGGCTACCCCAAGGCTCTGGTTATAGTCGACCATGATGTCGAAGTCCTGGCCGACCTCGGCGCGCATGCTGCGCACCACTCGCACATCTTCGGCCAGCGTGCTGTAGCCGATCTTGGTCTTGACCGCCTTGAACCCGGCCTCGGCGGCCAGGCTTGCGCGTTCAGTGGCCAGCCGCTCACCGTCCAGGCTGTGGCTGTCGTAACTTTTGATCGGGCGCAGGCTGCCGCCCAGGCACTTGGCCAGAGGCAATTTCTGTACCTTGGCCAGTGCGTCCCAGGCGGCCATGTCGATGCCCGCGGCCGCCATGCGGACCAGGCCGGTAAAACCCAACAGGCAAAAGCGCTTGCTCAAGGCGTGTTCGATGTCGTGGGGGGCCAGCGGCTCGCCCTCGATCAGCCGCGCTACTTCATCAATCATCTGCTTGAGAGGCTTCAGGGCAGAAGGGGTGTAGGCGAACACATAGGCATGCCCGGTCACACCGGCATCTGTGATCAGGTCAAGCAATACCAGGGGGGCCGTCGCGACGGTGCCAACCGCGGTGTGGATGGGGTAGGCGAGGGGAACGTTGACGGCGCGGGATTTGACGCCGGTGATGGATGCAGCAGTCATGGATTATCTTCTCGCAAGTTCACGTGGAGGAAGGGAGGCGACCGCCGACCGGTCAGGCGCGCTCGGCATCTGCAAGTCCAGGTAGGCGGGCGACAGCTGCTGCACCGAGGGGCAGCCGATGTGGGCGAGGGTGCGGTCGATGTCGTCTTTAAGCAGGCGCAACACCTCGTCGACACCGGCCTCGCCACGGGCGGCCAGGCCATATAACGTGGCACGGCCCAGCAACACGGCATCGGCGCCCAGGCACAACGCCTTGACCACATCGGCGCCACGGCGAAAGCCGCTGTCGACCAAAACGGGGGCGTCGATGCTTGCGGCCGTCTGCGCCAGCACTTCGATCGGTGAGATGGCGCCGTCCAACTGCCGGCCACCGTGGTTGGACAGGATGACGCCATCGACGCCTTCAGCGATGCAACGAGCGGCATCATCTTCGTCCAGCACACCTTTGACCAACAGCCGGTGAGGCCACTTGTCGCGCAGCCAGCGCAGGGCTTGCCAGTCGAAACTGGCGTCCATCTGCCGACTCATCAGCGCGGCCTGCACCTCGATGCTGGTCGCTTGGCTGCTGACAAAGTTGGCAAGCTGGGGCATGCC
Organism: Pseudomonas sp. R5(2019); assembly: GCF_009905435.1. Lineage (GTDB taxonomy): Bacteria > Pseudomonadota > Gammaproteobacteria > Pseudomonadales > Pseudomonadaceae > Aquipseudomonas. The sequence continues at coordinate 341,536 of NZ_JAAAMT010000001.1, read as the reverse complement.
ATGACGCACCAGGTCCAGCGACCAGCGCGGATGGAGGAAGCCATCGAGCAGGACGTTGGGGGTGAAACTCATGGGCATCTTGAATGCATTGCGCAGATCGCGCTCACGGTAGCCATTGACCCCGACGTCGGTGGTCAAGACCAGCGTCCGATAACCGGCCGCTAGCGCACGATCAACCATTTGCCCGGCCAGGCTGCGATGGACCACATACAGCTGAAACCACAGTTCACCCTCACAGCGGCGCGCTACGTCCTCGATCGACAGGTTCGAGGCCGTGGATAGCACGAAGGGAATGCCGGCGCGAGCGGCCGCGCGGGCCAGGGCAAGATCGCCCTCAGGCCACAGTGCTCCGTTCAGACCTGTCGGCCCAATCAGCAGGGGCATCGCCTGTGGTTTTCCGAACAGCGGCGTAGCCAGTTCGCGCTGGCTGACATCGATCAGTCGCTTGGGTTTGAAGCGCAAGCTGTCGAAGACGCTGCGGTTATGCGCCAGCCCTTTTTCATCTTCTGCGCCGCCGTCCAGGTAATCGAAGACCATCTTCGGCAGACGCCGGCGTGCCAGTTCGCGGTAGTCGGCAACATTAAGTGGGGTGCGATTCGACATGCACGAAACTCCTCAGCCCAGCGGCCCCAATGTGCTCACTTCGATAAGAACCGGGGCGTTCAAGGCAAGAGCCTGGTGCAGCGCATCCTCGAGTTGGCCGCGGTCGTTGGCCTTCAGCGCCCGCATACCATAGCCCTGGGCCACTTTGCAGAAGTCGATACCTGGCACGTCCAGGCCTGGAACGTTTTCGACTTCCAGCACCCCTGCAAACCAGCGCAGCGCGCCATAGGTGCCATTGTTCATGATGATGAAAATAGTGGGAATGTTGTATTGGACCGCGGTCCAGAGCGTGGTGATGCTGTAATTAGCCGAACCGTCGCCGATCACCGCGATCACGCGACGCTCGGGCTGGGCCAATTGCACACCCACGGCCGCTGGCATGGCGAAGCCAAGGCCTCCGGCTGCCGCGAAGTAGTAACTGCCCTGTTGTTGCATGCCAAGCCGCTGCCACATCAGCGCCGTGGTGGAGGTCGATTCGTTGAGGTAAATGGCGTCCTTGGGAGCGATCTCGTCGAGGGTGTCGAACACCACTTCCGGGCGCAGTGGCCCGTCCGATTGTTCCACTGGTTCAGGGGCGGGCAGTGCCTTGAGCTCAGGTCGATCGGCCAGCGGAACGTGCGCGGCCAGGGTCGCGGCAATCAATCCCACATCGCCGACAATGGCGTCGCCCATGGGCGCGCGTGCGGCTTCCAGGGGGTCGCAGGTCACGGCGATCAGCCGCGTGCCAGCAGCCAGGTACTGGCCCGGGTCATATTGGTGATAGCGGAACACCGGCGCGCCGAGCACCAGCACCAGGTCGTGACCTTCCAGTAGCTTGCCAATGGTGGCAATACCGGCCGGCAACAGGCCGCGGAAGTTGGGGTGGCGGGTCGGGAATGGGCACCGTGGTGCCGAAGGTGCCACCCAGACGGGGGCCTTCAGGCGCTCTGCCAAGGTCACGCAATGTTCGTTTGCCTGGGCAGCATCAACGTCGGGCCCCAGCACGAGCACGGGGTTGCGGGCACTGGCCAGCTGCTCCAGCAGATCGGCCAGCAAGTCGTCACTCAGGCCACCCGCATTCACCACCTGACGCTTGAGAAGGTGCGTGCTTTGCGGGTCTGCCTCCTTTGCCCAGTCGTCATAGGGCACCGACAGATACACCGGACCGCGCGGTGCCATCGATGCCATGTGAATGGCGCGACTCATGGCATGCGGCACCTCTTGCGCGCTCGCAGGTTCATAGCTCCATTTCACCAGCGGGCGGGGCAGGTTGGTGGCCTCGACGTTGGTCAGTAATGCTTCGATGCCCACCATCGCGCGGGTTTGCTGACCTGCTGTGATGATCAGGGGAGAGTGGGAGTTCCAGGCGTTGCTCAGTGCCCCCATGGCATTGCCGGTGCCGGCGGCGGAATGCAGATTGACGAATGCGGGCGCTCCGGTTGCCTGGGCGTAGCCGTCTGCGATTCCCACCACCACACCTTCATGCAAGCCCAGGATGTAGCGGAAATCGGCTGGGAAATCCTTGAGAAAAGGCAATTCGTTGGAACCCGGGTTGCCAAATACGGTAGTGATTCCTTGCTGTCGAAGCAGTTCGTAGGTTGTGGCGTGAACAGTGGTCATCGCATTGATCTCATTCTGGACTTCAGGCTTTACGGTAAAAGCCCGATCTGAATAGATCAAATAGATGATATTTCTATTAAGTATAATCAGTGTCTATATTGGTTGAGGGCGTCCATTACAAATCCATCAAGGTGTCCTTGAGCAGCCGGCAAAACCAACGCTGGGCCAGGATGTCGCTGTCGTGGTCGTTCCATTGCAGGCTGATCTCGATGTGCGGGACGGCAAAGGGCAACTCCACCACTCGAGTGGCACTGCGCGAAGCAAACATGCGCGCGACCCGGGCAGGCAGCGTGACCAACAAGTCGCTGCTGGATACGACTTCAGGCAAGACACTGAAATGGGGTACACGCAAGCGTACCTTGCGCTCGAGCCCCGCTTCTCGCAGGCGGTCTTCCACCACATGGTGTCCGGTAACGGCTGACACCACGACGTGATGCTCCTCCAGATACTGGGCCATCGTCATGGTTTCGCCGATGCGCGGGTGCTCGGCGCTCACCAGGCAGACATAGCGCTCATCGAAGATCAGGTCGCAATTGGCATCCAGGGGCAATTCGCTACGGTTGCAGATGGCAGCGTCGATTTTCCCGGTTTTCAACCATTCGCCCAGTTTGTCGATGTCGATCTGGATAACTTCCAGCTCGGCCTGTGGGGCCTGCTGCTGCAGGGCTTGGAGGATATAGGGCAGGAAGAACACTTCGCCAAGGTCCGACAGTGCCAGGCGGAACCCACGGGTCGATACGCGTGGGTCGAAATGGCTGGTCTGGGCGATGGCGCGTTCGATCTCGGAGAGCGAATAGCGGAACTTTGCATAAAGCTGCGTGGCCAGGAACGTGGGCTGCATTCCATCACGGCTGCGTTTGAACAGCGGGTCATTGAGCAGGGTCCGCAGGCGTGAGAGCGCATAACTGACCGATGGCTGAGTGACGTGCAGTCGTTCTGCCGCACCGCTGACGCTACCGGTTTCAAAAATGGTGACGAATACCCGTACGAGATTGAGGTCGATCATGGCTGTGAATATAGCCTCTGTTTATAGTTAATTCATAAATCTATCTATTTGATCTATTCGCAGTGTATCCATATCGTTTTGCCAAGGGAACCTGGTGAATTCACTCACAGGCTCCCATGGGCGGCGGTAACCGTACTGCCACCCCGGGTTCAACGATAATAAGAGCAACCACCTATGCCCTCGATCAATGCCTCCGAAGTTGTGAATAGCGCCCGCCTCAATCGGTTTCACTATCTGCTGGTTTTCTGGTGTTCCTTCATCATGTTGTTCGATGGCTATGACTTGGTTATCTACGGGTCCGTCCTGCCTCATGTCATGAGTCAATGGTCACTCTCCCCAGGGGAGGCGGGCGCATTGGGTGCCAGTTCAATGGTCGGCATGATGTTTGGTGCAGTGACCTTGGGTACTCAGGCCGATCGTTTCGGCCGACGTCGCGTCATTCTGTTTTGTGTGGCGCTGTTCAGCGTGGCGGCATTGGCCAACGCCTTCGCCACCGGGCCCACCAGTTTTTCCATATGCCGGTTCCTGACCGGGGCCGGCCTGGGAGGGGTGGTGCCCAATCTGGTGACGATACTCAAGGAGATGTCACCGGGCAGCTGCCGCAACCGGTTGATCAACCTGATGCTGAGTTTTTTTGCCGTGGGTGGGTTGTTGTCTGGCGTGGCCGGCGTCTACTTGATTCCGGTCTTTGGCTGGCATTCTCCGTTCTATATCGCCGGGTTGTCATTGCTTGCCTTGCCGCTGCTGTACAAAACCTTGCCCGAGTCAGTCGCCTACCTGCTGCACCGCAACCGCCAGGCGGAAGTCGCTGCGATCCTGCATCGGGTCAACCCGGAGCACAGGTTGGCTGGCGACGTGACTTACGTCCTGGCGCGCAGCGAATTGAGCGACGCGGGCCAAACCTCCATTTCCGCACTGTTTGGCAATGGCCGCACCTTGAGCACCCTGATGCTGTGGCTCGGTTTCGGCATGTGCATGCTGATGGTGTACGGGCTCAACACGTGGCTGCCCAAGCTGATGAGCAATGGTGGCTATCCATTGGGCTCCAGTATTGTGTTTCTGGTGGTGATGAACGTTGGCTCGCTCATTGGCACGCTGATCAGCGGTGTCATGGCTGACCGATGGGGGTGCAAGAAAACGCTGGTACTGTTCTTCGCCTTGGCCGCAGCCTCCATTTCGCTGCTGGGGATCAGGCCCGACACCACCACGCTCTATGCCTTGCTGCTGGTTGCGGGCGGCTCGACCGTTGGCTGCCTGTCGGTGGTGCACACTCTGGCTGCTGACTTGTACCCGACCCAGGTACGCTCGACCGGCGTCAGCATGGCGGCGGCGGTGGGTCGCTGCGGGGCGGTGGCAGGGCCGCTGCTGGGCGGCTTCCTGCTTAGCCTGAGTCTGCCCTTCGAGCACAATTTCGTGATCTTCGCAGTGCCTGGGGTCATCGCTGTATTTGCGGTGTTGCTAGTGGCCCATCAGCGCTCGGAACAGCGTGTCGGTCACCCGAAACCTCAGCAGAGCCTGTAACAGCCTCTCGAAACCCTTTGCCCCTTCATTTTCCTCTTCGTTTCAAACCGGATGGCCCCGCCGTGGCGCGGGGTGGCCGGGGTGTTCGTGCGACTTGAAAAACAACAATAAGATGAACCATTGGAGTGACGCATGATTGCATCCGTACGCATTGGTGCCTTGGGCGCACTGATAACCCTCTCTCTGAGCCCCGGCGTACGCGCTGACTTCGTGGAGGGCAGTCAACTGACCTTGGGCTTGCGCAATTTCTATGTCGATCGAGACTTCAAACAAAAGGACGCGCCCAAATCCAGGGTCGGCAGCTGGAGTCAGGGTTTCGATCTGATCTACCGGTCGGGCTACACCGATGGCCCGGTCCAGTTTGGCCTGGACACCTTCAGCCAGTTCGCCTATCGCCTCGATGGCGGCGGCGGCCGAAGTCCTGACAGCGTGTTGCCTTACGACCGAAGCAAAGGCGAGCCGGTGCGCGACTATGGCCGCTCGGGAGTGACCGGCAAAGTCAGGGTTTCCAGGACCGAACTGCGGGTCGGAGAACAACGGCCGACATTGCCGGTGGCCTACATCGATGACTCCAGGCAGTTGATGACCACCTATGAGGGCGCCACGGTCGAGTCCAGGGAATGGGACAAACTGACCCTCAACGCCGGCAGATTCTGGAAGATTGCCACTCGGGAATCCTCCAACAAGGAAGATATTTTCCTGTTTGGCGATAGCCCGTCGCAACACAGTGACGGGCTCAACTTTGCGGGTGTGCGGTACGAGTTCACGCCGACCTTGAATGGCACCTGGTATTTCGGCCAGTTGGAGGATATCTACCGACAACATTACGTTGCACTGGCGCAGACGCTGGACCTGGGCAATGGCTTTAGCCTCAAGAACGATGTTCGCTACTTCCACAACAGTGAAGATGGAAGCGAGCTGTCCGGCCGTCTGGACAACCGTTCCCTGGGCCTGATGAGCGCGCTGCGCAAAGGCGCGAGCACGTACACCCTGGGCTACCAGCGTATGTATGGCGATGACGCGTACCCGCTCCTCAACGGTTATGTCCCGCAGCCCTACCTGGTCAACTGGTCGACGCTGGGCTTCTACAAGGCCGAGGAGCGCTCCTGGCAAGCCCGCTACGATTACGACTTCGCCGCCATGGGAATGCCTGGCCTGAAGATGATGGTGCGCTACCTGCGCGGCACTGACATCGATCGCGGCGCCAACCTGCAAGACAACGTAGAAAGCGAGCGCAATTTCAACATCAGCTACGTGGTACAGCACGGCCCGTTAAAAGGGGTGGCGCTGGAGATGCGGCACATCGAAACACAGGCACGCTACGGCGCCGAGTTTGATGAAAACCGTTTGATCGCCACTTACACCTGGAAGCTTTTCTGAGGTGAAAAAGGTGGATAGCGGTGGTGGCAGAGAAGAGGCCGGTAATGGTGAGGGCGGGCAGTGCAAGTCGATTGCTATCGTCTAGGTTTAAATCATGTCGTCGTTGCTTGACGGCGGTTCCCCACAGGCATGGTGTACAGCTGTGGCGCGACGATCTTGCCGGTCTGGCCGACCTGCATGTCGTTCGGTACGAAACCTGCGTCGACTGCCGCGCGGGAAGCGCCAACAGCAGCGCCGAGCTTGTCGGCCGTTCAAGGTGTGTTTGACAGGCGAAGACACAGTTTCTGAGGGGGAGGGCGATGAATTGCGGAGGAGGGGATTTAGCGATTCAAAATATATGCCGGCAACCGGCTTGTGGGGAACAGCGAGGCATCTATATGACTCGCTTGTGTTGCGTAGGCGACTTTCCATGTCGCCCCGGGAGATCTGACGATAGATCCATCCTGATCTGGCTATGTTCTTATTGCATCCTCGCGTTCCAGCGTAACGTATTCAGGCTTTGCGGCTTTCAACGAAAGATTGGTCGCTTCCATTTCGGCCTCTGCTTCTTTCGATGACTGCAGGGCACCTTCCCACTTCGCTATGACCGCACATGCGATGGAGTTGCCAACCGAGTTCGTTGCTGACCGGCCCATGTCCAGGAAGGTGTCGATCGCCATCACTAAAAGAATGCCTTCCTCAGGCAATCCAAAGTGAGTCAATGTTGCCGCAATCACAATGAGCGATGCCCTTGGTACACCGGCAATGCCCTTCGACGTCACCATCAACATCAACAGCATGCCCAGCTGCGTGGTCAGTGGCATATCGATGCCATAGGCTTGAGCAATGAACAAGACGGTGAAGGTGCAATAGACCATCGTGCCATCAAGGTTGAACGAGTAGCCCAGGGGCAAGACGAACCCGGAGATCTTGCGTTTGACGCCAAATTTATCCAGACACACCAGCAGTTGAGGAAAAGATGCCTCGGAGCTCGCGGTGAAGAAAGACAGCAGAAATGGCCCTTTTACCGTGCGGATGAGCTCAAAGACCCGACGACCAAGTACTAGATATCCCGCGAAAATCAGCAAGATCCAAAGGGTGATGATTCCCAAGTAGAAGCAGCCGATGAATTTTGCAAAGGTGACAACAATCCCCAATCCCTTAAGCGCAATGATGTTGGCAACGGCTGTAAATACTGCCAGCGGTGCAAGCCACATTACGAACTCGGTGATCTTCAGCATCATGTGGGAGATGGATTCGATTAGCACAACAACCGGCTCACCTTTCGAACCGATGACAGCTAAGGCAGTCCCGCAGAAGATCGAGAACACCACGATTTGCAGGATCTCGTTTTGCGCCATCGCTTCGGCGATCGATCGTGGTACCAGATGGGTGATGAAGTCCTTCAACGAGAAGGCAGCAGTGTTTAGGCCGCTTTGAGCGTCGGGTGCTGGTAACGACAAATTCATACCGACGCCTGGCTGCATTAGGTTGGCCAGCAGCATCCCAAGTAACAGCGAGATGAAGGACGCGCTGATGAACCAGGCCATGGCCTTGGCTCCCACCCTGCCAATGTCACTTGAGTCGCCAATACGTGACAGTCCAGGGACTAATGTGGCGAAGACAAGAGGGCCGATGATCATCTTGATCAGACGCATAAACACATCAGTCCCAATAGACAGGTATCCTGATATGTCAGCCAGAACTTTTGCGTCAGTCACGGTGTGGTGCACGCCAGCGCCCAGTACAATACCGAGTACCATGGCTATTAATATAAAGCGGACAATGAGCTTATTCATAATTTGCCTATAAGTGTCGGTGGCGTTTATCGCCATCTATTTTTGGATGCCTGTTTTGTTTTTTAGCGAAGTTATTCTCGCAACGCTGTTTGAAAGTGTCTTATTTGGCATCCTTGGCCTGTCTCAATGAGTAGGGACATCGGATCTCTTTAAGTGATTTCTCTGATTGGATGTAGAGGAGGTTGTCTTCCCCATTGCGCGAGTAATATCCAATCATTGTTACCGCCTGTCTGATTGTTGATTTATTCCGATGGCAGGACTTTGAAGTAGGGTTTGCGCTCGTTGTTATTGTTTGCCGCGAGCCGCAGGCTCGTAGTTAATTTGTCTGTGGTACGACAATAGCTGTTGGCAAATAGCTTGTTCGGCTCAGCATCCATCATCGGATGCTGCGAAGTACAATCGCTAATCTCTATGCCGCTATCCATACGATCAATAACGCGTTGCCGAACGCAGCGCCAAGGCCCTAACGGTTGACCGAGTAGCGACGACTGGTCAGCCTGGTGAAGGTGAGGGTATGGCGGAGGCACCGATCATTTACCCTCTTGGGCCAGAGAGTAGATCGATCGGTCTGCACGCCATACCCCTCACTCCAACTGTGTGGCGGTACTGACGTCAGGTCAGAGGGCCAAGCCCAGCTTGGCGAGGGACTCTCGTTGGCTGTGCTCGTACAGTTGGAATTTGTCTAGTACGGAAGAGCCAAGAGCACGCTCGAAATTGTCTTTAGCCGCGTTCGAGGCGAACTCTTTTTGTTCTGTTCCACCAAGGTTGGACTGGAAGATTCCGGCGGCACTGACAGGAAGAAAATCTTCGTAAATGATCGGATCGGCAAGTACCAACCCTTTGCTGATTAGATCTTCCAGTGGCAGCAGCTTGGCGTGCTCCGGTTGGTATCCCGGGCCAGCGGAATATTTAAAATACGCCAGTTCCTGGATCCGCATGTCTTCAAGGCTATCGGGGAATTTTTTAAAAACTGCCTTTAGATTGTTTTCATAAGAGACAGCTTCTGCACCGATCGCACGGCGAGCTTCGCTGAGCAGTTCGTCATAGAGCGCCATGCCCTTGGGCGTTAGGGCAGAACCTCGCTGTTCAATCTCACCAAAGCGGGCAGTGTGCGCACCGTCGCAGTCTGCTACGAAGCGAATACGTTCTTCAAGCGCCTTGAAGCTCGTCTGGCGGAGAAGGATGGGGACGTTGCGCCGGGGTGGCCCTTCAATTAGTTGCTTCGCTTGTACGCCACGCTTAGGCATCTCCGCCTGGGCTTGGTCGATGTCCAGCGTTCTAGGTGTGAGATGGTTGATATGCGGGCCACGGAAACACACCACGTCAGCCACCAGGCGATGAGCATCCTGTAGACGGTCAAAGGTCTGCGCATCTACGGTGGCTTCGCTGTGCCACCTGAACGTTTCGATCAGCTCGGAAACGAACTCAGCTCCTTCTACGGACGATAGGCCACCTTGTTGCTCAGCCAGTTCAAGCAACTCAATTGCGTTACCTGTGAAAATATTCCTGCCGGATAAAATCCGTTCAGCTGTGGCACGTAGTTCCAGATTGTCGATCAGTTCTAGGCGCAGAAGAGAAGTAAAAACTCGGAAAGGGTTCTTTGCCAGCGATTCGTTCGAGACGGGGCGGAATGCAGTCGCATGTACTGGCACGCCAGCGACGCTTAGATCGTAGTAGTCGACCGGCAACATACCCAATACGTGGAACATCCGTCGCAGGGTAGCGAGTTCCTGGGCGGTGCCGAGCCTGATTGCGCCGTGATATTCCTGGGTTAGCCGATTGAGATCATTTGTTCGGCTCAATGCGGCGCGCAGTTCATCGTGTTGATTAAGCGTGTTCTCGTTGACGTCAGCGACAATGCTCAGGAGGGTTGAGTATTGCAACACCTCGGCCTTGTACATATCAGACATCTTTTGGGAAAAAATTGCGCGTAGGTCATCTGGTGAGATGAAATCAGACTGAGTATTTGTTTGCACGGGTTTCACCGGGTTGCCTTTGGCTCAATGAGACTGGGCTGGGAGGGCGGGTACTGTGGCGCAGCAAAGGCAACTACTAGAGAGTATCCTTACCGTTTCACGCAACCGCCGCCCCTGTGTTTTGTTATTGGGAGTCAGCTACCGCTTTCTGACAGCAATCATGTCCAGTTCTACTGCAGCATTTCTTGGGAGCCCTGCGACGCCGACGGAGGTACGTGCGTGACCTGCAGCCTCACCAAACAGGTTACGCAGTAGCTCCGACGCACCATCCGCTACTTGGGTTTGTTGTGAAAAGCCGTCGGCACCTTGAACGAACACGTTGATCCGTAGGATCTTTTCTACTGCCGCAAGCGAGCCAAGCGAATGCTTGAGTACGATCGCCGCGCGCAGCGCGCAAAGGGCGGCGGCGGTCTTCGCATCGCCCAGGGATAAGTCCTGACCAACCTTGCCGGGGTGAGTCACCGCGTCGCCAATTTTTGGTATCTGGCCACTGAGATACAGTGAATTTCCGTCGATGGTCACCGGCTCATACAGGCCGCCAGAAACTGGATTTTCTTGGACGTCCAAGCCAAAAGTCGACGCCAGCTCTGCTAGCTTGATATCGCGTTCATTCGATTGCATGGGTAACCTTCAATCTGCTGCTCAATAGTAACGTCGCTTGCGTAAACTCATCGCCTCACAGCGCGGACTGCTTCTGGCGTTCAAACACTTCCGTGGCGGAAACGCCTACCAGTTTCTGGTAGATTTCCGGATCGGTCGCGCCTTCACAGCCAAAAAGCAAGATCTGGCTGTTCTCGTCCAGACCGAGTTTCGCTTTCAGCTCCATGTCTGCAGCTGCCTTGAGCACGGTTGCGTAACCACCAGCGGCCGACTCACCGCAAACAATTGGGGTGTCGTTGTTGCCGTCGGCGAGCGCCTTCATGGCATCAACTGCCCAGGCATCAGGAATGGCTACGTAGTCAGTGCAGAGCCACTCCAGCAACTTCCATGCAGCCGGCGAGACCTCGCGACAGGCCAAGCCCGCCATAGTCGTATGCAAGGTGCCGGAGGAGGGAGTTGGTACACCGATCGAAGCGCTTTGATAAAGGCAATCGGCTTCGCTTGGCTCAACCATGACAAACCGAGGCAGGTTCTGTTCACCCAAGCGCAGCGCGATACCCAGGAAAACTGCGGCAGCAATACTTCCCACGCCACCTTGCATGAATACGTGCGTGATCTTTGAAAGGTCAGGCACAGCGGCCATGGCTTCTTCAACCATCACCATATAGGCGTTCATGACATGGCGTGGAAGCGGTTCTTCAAAGTCCGCCCATGAAGTGCTGCTTACAAAATGCCAGCCGTTCATACGCCCATCTTCTTTCGCGCGTTTGACGGAGGCTTCGTACTCACCGTCAATGCGGATGACAATGGCGCCGTAGGCTTCCATTGCTTCCTTGCGGCCAGGACTGACATGTCCATGAATGTAAACCACGCAGCGGCAGTGGAACGTGGCGGCGGCGTGAGCCAACCCGCGACCTTGGTTACCGTCCGTTGCGACGCAGACGGTGACGCGTTCGGTGATTTTCTTGAACTCACCAGTGCGCAACTGGGCCGCACTCGGTCGGGCGCCGGTGGCCTTTTCAACGGCATCTGCCAGCAACATGAAGACAGTGTAAGGCGCCCCCAGCGCTTTAAAGCTGCCCAGCTTGCGCCCAAAGCGTTGGCTTTCGTCTTTATAGAAGATTTTGCCGAAGCCTAATTTCTTCGCTTGGTTGTCCAGTGACCACAAGGGCAGAACTTCATAGCCGGGCCATTGTGTAACTTCCTGAACAGCTGACTGCCAGTTCTTTAAGTTATCGACTGCGGTTTGCGCGTTCTGACGTTTTTCGGGAAGAGTGTTTACTGTGGAGCGATAATGCAGATATTCAGATTGCATTCAGATGATCCTCTGTACTTTGATCTTGTTTGGGTGGGGCTAGCTTTATAGGTGCGTTTGCATCGGTATGTACCGCGTGCTCGCCACCTGCCAAATGCGAATCGTGCAATATTGGCTTTGCCTTCTGGTGGAACTAGATCGAGCACATCACAGTTCATTGGGACGAGTCAGTCGGCCCGTTTCTCGACTTTCACAGACGAGGAATTATCATTCAAATCGTTTTTAGATATGGTGCAATCCATTTGGTAAATGATGGAGGCGATGCAGCATGGAAAGAGTGTGAAAATATACGAATATGGGATTAAAGTTGGTTAATTCCTTAGGGTCTGTTCATTTATCGGCATTCAGCGGTGTTGACTTTGATTGGCATAGGTGGGGCTTGCGAGCACTGGGAGCATTCAGTAAGACTATTTGTTTCATCAATAGCGATATACAAAATATCCATTGGATGGATTTTCGTCAGTCAGGGATATTGATCGCAATTAAGAAACTATGCTCACGCCATGACCTAACAAGACGACGCGCGAACTTTTATGCGCCTGGCCTTCTGGCAGCAACCAGCACACTCAAGCGTGCCTGCGTCGGGCTTGCCACCAGTGGGTGGCGCGTCGAAAAATCCTGTATCCCTGGTTGGCAATACACCTTGCTGCGATGGCGTGCCCTTTCTTTCAAATGAGCTGCTCTTGCCAAAGGTAGCCGCAGCAGGCGTCTGTCTAATTGCTTGGCTTGTATTTTTGAAGATTCATGATGAACGTGGTGGATTCTGCTTTGAAAATTGCTCGTGACGATCTAAACCGCCTGAAGTCTGGTGCTGATGTGGAGTATTTGCGGTACTCCAAGATGGGTCTGAAGATCGACATGACACGAGGCATTCCGTCACCTCAACAGATTGGCCTTTCGACGGCGCTTTTGGATGTATCGCTTGCAAGCGACTATCTGAGCGAGGACGGTACCGACAGCCGGAATTACGGCGGTCAACAGGGGCTTCTGGAGGCGCGGCGCTTGTTCTCACCGATAGTGGGTGTGCCAGAAGAGCAGATCGTTGTGGGGGGGAATTCCAGCCTAGCGCTCATGTATGAATGTCTAGCCCAAGCATGGCGCCACGGGACACCAGACAGTGAATGTGCATGGTCACAAGAGCCAGGTGGTATCTCGTTTATCTGCGTGACCCCAGGCTACGACAGGCATTTTGCGATGTGCGAGGACTTTGGCGTCCGGATGATCTCGGTGCCAATGCTCGACGACGGGCCTGACATGGGACTGGTTAAGCGCCTGGTGGCTAACGACAGCAGCATCAAAGGCATCTGGTGCGTGCCGAAATATAGTAATCCGACCGGCACCACTTACTCGAAAGAAGTCGTCGAGGCGCTGGCAGCCATGCCGACGGCAGCTAAAGACTTTCGCATTTTCTGGGATAACGCCTACGTTGTTCACCCCTTGGCGGAGGTGGACGACTCGCTCGAAAATATCTACATGCAGGCAGCTCGGCACGGTCACTCCAATCGTCCGCTGATCTTCGCCTCAACTTCGAAGATGACATTGCCCGGAGGTGGCATAGCGCTGCTTGCCAGCTCAAAGGACAACACCGCCTGGTGGCTGAAAGCTGCAGCACTACGAAGCGTTGGCCCGGACAAGGTGAACCAACTCAGACAGGTTCGTTTCTTGCGGTCGCCGGAAAAGATCAAGGAACTCATGGAGCAGCATCGGCAGATGCTGCAGCCGAAGTTCGAGCGAGTTCATGAGGTGTTCAGTCGGATGCTCGGCGACTACGGCGTAGCGCAATGGAGTCGTCCTCGTGGCGGTTACTTCGTAAGCCTTGAGGTGCTTCCAGGAACGGCCAAGCGCGTCGTTGATCTTGCCGCTCAGGCGGGCGTTAAATTTGCGACTCCTGGATCTTGCTTCCCGTATGGAGTTGACGAGCGCGATTCTCAGCTTCGTATTGCTCCCTCATACCCAGAGATGGCCGAGCTAACGACTGCGCTGGACGTCATCTCAATCTGTGTCGCCAAGGCGGCATTTGATCGCTTGAGTGCCATTGCGGCTGCATCTGGATTTATTGAGTGAGCGTACTTCCGTAGGTAGCCCGCCATGGGCTGCGGCGGGAACAACATTTGTCACGGCCCGTATCACGTCGCGATACGCATGTGCGATCGCGAAACTATTCTGTCCTGTTTAGGCACCACCTAGTGCTTTTTTAGGTTGGCTTTTTCTCCTAAGTGAATGGCTGGAGCGGACATGAACCTGCGAGCAGTAGATCTTAATCTTCTGGTTATCTTCGATACCTTGATGAAGGAGCGACACGTCACGCGTGCTGCTCTCAAAGTGCCTATGAGCCAGCCAGCCATGAGTAGCGCGTTGTCTCGCCTACGGCTTTTGTTCAAGGATGACCTGTTCATACGTGTTGGCGGCAGCATGGAGCCAACCGCACGGGCCATCGAGCTAAGCGTCGGTGTCACCAGGATCCTGCGTGAAGCCGAAAGACTGATGACGTCTGAAGTGTTGTTCGAGCCGGCCTTAAGCGCAGATCATTTCACCGGGCGCATGTCGGATCTGATCACCTACTTGGTATTGCCTAAGCTTTTTAGGCACCTTTCTGAGCAGGCGCCCGGTATGCGCATGGACATCACGCACATCCCCATTGACCTTACCCTTGCTCGGTTGGAAAGTGATCAATTGGACTTCGCAATCAGTACCCAGCTTAAGCATTCCTCTAACATCGTGAGCGAGCCATTGTTTATGGATAGGCTGGTCTGTGTCATGCGGAGTAGGCATCCCCTATCAGATGCTGAATTGACCATGGAGAGTTTTCTCAATGCTAACCATCTACATGTGGCAGTCAGTCAGCATGATGTCCGGTTTGTGGACAATGTACTCGCAGAGCAGCAGCTTTCTAGACGAATTACGCTGACGATCCCTCATTGGCTTGCTTTGCCTGCGATCTTGTGTGAGACAGATATGATCTCTGTCATTTCGGAAAAGCTTGCAAATACCTTCGTTGATAAGACGCTTGTTATCAAGGAACTTCCGCTGAGCATGCCTTCCTTTAGTTGGGATCTGTACTGGCATAAGCGCAACAAAAATACTGCCGCGCATGCCTGGTTGAGGGAGCTGATCAAACAGTGTTGACGTGCGTAGCTGACCGGTTAGCCAAGTTCAGATAGTTGCTTGATCAATCAGTTCGTTGCACCAGTCGGTTATGTTTTTTGCAAGGATGATTGGTTGTTCGAGTGGGATCATGTGTCCGCTATCGGAAATGCATACAAATTTGGCATCCGGTAGTTGCGCCACAAGTTCTCTGGACTCCTCGATGGGTCGCAATTCATCAAGTTCGGCTGCAATTACAAGGGTTGGAGTTTTATCGATTCTTAGGAGGTGGGATTCATCATGCCGTATAGCTTGAGATTGTGCGATGAAGGCTGCCTTGCCAAGCGTCCTGCTCATTGTTTGGACACGCTCGATGAGCTGCTGGTTTTTGCGATTGTCCGGACTAAACCCCTTGGCAATGACCGAACGGCTCAGGCCAACAAACTCGCGGTTAAGAATCTGCGCTACGCTTGCCTTTTTTTGGGCAATTTGTTCTGAGCTTTCCGCACGGCTTGAGCTGGCAATAATGATTAGCCCTATAACGCGTTCCGGTGCTAGACGGACAATTTCTCTTGCAACGTAACCACCCATCGAAAAACCACACAACACGAAATGTTCTGGAGCTCTTTTCAGGGTTTCAAGCGCCATTTCGGAAATTGAGTTACCTATCAAAGGAGCGTGATGGATGATTAACTGATTGGGTAGCAGAGGAATAATGTCAGTCCAGAGGTCTTCGCTAAGCATGAAACCTGGAATGAGAACGATATTGGCCTGCTTCATGTTACCCCTTTGATTATCTATTTATCCAGTGAATGGCGATATACAAAAATAGAGTTGCGACGCCAAGTAGAGGTTTTTAATACTACACAAAATAACAATATATGGTCGAGCTGTATTAATGGCAAATTATTTACCTGAAGGTTAACGGATGTCTAATAGCAAAATGGGCTCTGGCTCGATTCAATCAGAGCCAAAGAAAGAGCGCAGCAGCACCCTTGCTATGTTGGCTCTATGCATGGCGGCAACGATGGTCACGCTTGATCTATCCCTGATCAACACGGCGTTGCCTACTATTTCGGAAGCATTGGGTGTAACGGCGAGCACAGCTATTTGGCTAGTGACCGCGTATCAAATTTCGGTCATCGGGCTGCTGCTTCCCTTCGCCTCGCTGGGTGAAATCGTCGGCCATAAGCGCATGTTTTTCTACGGTCTGGTCTTGTTTACGGTGTCTTCGCTTGTCGCCGGCGTTTTCACCAGTCTCCCTTGGTTGATCGTAGCCAGGTGCCTGCAAGGCATCGGCGGCGCAGCCGTTGGTAGCGTGGTGACTGCGTTGATCAAGCGATGCTGTCCAGCCAATCAGCTTGGTCGCGGTATGGGGATCTATGCATTGGTCGTCGGTCTTTCTTTCACCGCCGGCCCGACTGTAGCGGCGGGCATCCTTGCGGTGAGCAATTGGCACTGTCTGTTCCTGGTGAACGTCCCGGTTGGGATCTACTGCCTTTATCTTTCGCGTCGCTACATCCCGGCCACTTCGGGCTCGAAAGGCCGATTCGACTTGATTGGCGCAGTATTGTGCTGCGCCATGTTTATCATGCTGATTCTCAGCCTGGTTGCATTTGCCCGGGGCGGTCTTCCGGCCTTGGCTTTCTTGAAGCTGTTAGGCGCGATCGTTTGCTTTGTTGCCCTGTCGTACCATCAGCGCAAACATGCCGCCCCTATGCTGGCGATTGATCTGTTCAAGCAGCGCAACTTCGCTTTCTCCTCGCTGACGTCGATCTGTGCGTTCGTTACGCAAGGCGTAGCATTCATTGCGTTGCCATTCTTGTTCCATACATTCTTGTCCGCCACTCCTTTCATGACAGGAATGCTTATCACACCTTGGCCAGCGGTCGTGGCGTGCATGGCGATCATAAGTGGCATGCTTGCCGATCGATTCAATCCCGGCACACTCTGCACTGCAGGATTGCTGATTCTCGCGACGGGGATGTTCACCCTGTGCTTGCTGCCCGAGAAAGCAGTGTTCTTCGACATCGCTTGGCGAATGATGATTTGTGGTGTCGGCTTCGGTTTGTACCAGGCACCGAACCTGAAGATGATGATCTCCAGCGCACCGTTGGAGCGCAGCGGTAGTGCTAGTGCAATCGTTGCATTATCAAGATTGCTCGGCCAATCCTTCGGCGCGGTGCTGGTATCGTTTGCGTACAGCGTTTCGCCTGATCGCGGGCCATACATTGCACTGGGGGCAGGTGTCGCGTTTGCACTTTTGGGAGGGCTGTTTTCTGCTATCAGGACAACCAACAGCGGTGAGACCAAGTCTTTTGAGGCTTCTCAACCAGCGGAGAGTACGTAACTGCCGCGTTGTGCGGCTATTTGGGCTGGCTAGACCGCCGTTTGGCTGCGCAGAATAAGAACAGAAAGGAACAATCATTGAAGATTGAAGAGCGTATCAAAAGCGAAATCCTCGGAGGTGGCAAAGACGCGGTTCCGTTTTTTTGCTAGTGCTCATTCACGTGCAAAGTGGATCTTTGAGTGATCGAACAACCTGTTCATACATCGCATCCACAGCACGGGATCCCTTCGAATCCTTGCTGCGCATCAGCACGACTTCCACCACTGGTAGTTCTGGTAGCCCTTGCCGCGCGTCCAGCACTTTCAGACTGGGTGGCAGACTGCATCTAGTAAGTACCGCTACTGCCATGCCGCTCTCTGCCACCGCCAGTTGACCCACCACGTTGGGGCTGTTGTAGACCACTCGGTATTCACGTTGCTGGGTTGAAAGCGCCGCGAGTATTTCAGTGCGCAGGCGTTCGCCGAGTTCGTGCACAGCAATGGGTAGAGGGTTGCGTTTCCAGACCTGATGCTGCTCAGCACCACCCCACACCAAGGCTTCTTTAAACAGTAATTCGCCTCGTGACGGCGCATCACGCGTGACGAGTGCCAGATCGATTTCACCTCGGTCAACTTTTGTCCATAGCGCGGTAGACTCCTCGCATACCAGGGTTACCTCGACTTCACTGAAGCGCGTGGCAAAGCTACGCAACACGGGAGCGAGATAAGTAATCGCATAATCGTCGGGTACACCGAAGGTTACGCGCCCAGAAACAGATCCCCCATGCATGGCAACCAAGAGGGTGGAGTGGCACTCCAATACCTTGCGTGCGTAACCGAGAAGATCATACCCAGCAGGGGTCAATGAGAGTTGCTTTGGCTCACGGATCAGTAATGGTCGTCCAATGCTTTCCTCCAGCTTTTTCAGTTGCATGCTCACGGCTGACTGGGAGCGCGAAATCTGTCTCGCTGCTGCGGTCATGGAGCCCGTATCCACCACCGCTAGGAATGTTCTAAGCCAATCGATCTGAAGGTCTTTAGAGTGCATCGTCGCTTCTCGCCATTCGAGTTTCGAATGGTCGGTATAACATATATTCGCTTTTACGCAAGCAGCCCTCCACCGCAAAATAGTGGGCCGGCAACCGCCGCATCGTCACACGCTTCGACAAGCTCGCGAAAAGTTTTGCGGCGATGGTCTCGCTGGCTTGTGCCATGCGGTGTTTACGACATTACTTTTCATACAGAGCCTAGAAGCAGGATGCGCGCTCGCTGGGCAAGGCGCTGTTCCAGCGTACTCATACTTGCAGGGTGATGAGATCAGAAGGCGTTGGAGCGAAGGGGGAAGTCGGTCGGGCCATGCGCATAACCAATCCATGGCATTGGACGCACAGTCTATCGTTACCGGTAGATAAATGAATTAACTGCTCAGGCTACTAGCGGCACGACAAAATTTAACTAACAACCCATCTCGTTGAAATATATAATTTAACAGAGTGGCCGCGGTGGCTTGTCAGGATTAATGATAGTGAATAATTATAAGAGCTCCTGTGGTAAGTCGTAATTTTGCTATTAATTAGCGACAGGCGGTGAGCAGTTTTTTTGATAAAATGAGATTCCAATCTATCCTCAATAAGCCTCCACCCTGGAGTGGAATTCGGATAAGTCACCACACCATAAATTAGATGCGTTGGACTTGGGTTTTAAATCCGAATTTAGTTTCGAAGCTTTCTCGTGGTCGCGTTGCGCTTTAATGGTGTCGAATTTTTCACCGTCGTGGTGGGGTGGGCGGTAGGTTTTCTGATTTTGGGGTTGTAAGGAGTATACGATGGCGCAACTAAGTTGGTCATTTACTCTGAACATCATCGGAAATTCGGCAATGTCTATGTCGGCTTCGCGAGCGTCGATTGAAGTGGAGGCTGTCGACCGTATCGAGGTGGCTATTGCAAAAAGTTAGATGGAAAAGGTTGTGGAAATTCAACCAACGGGTAACAGCAAAGCGATTCACTTGTTGGTGAACAACTCGTCGGAATAAATGGGGACAGACCACAATTAGCAGATCGTACCCATAGCCAACTACAAAGGAGCAATTACCAATGCTTCTCCTCAAGAAAATTCCCAAGGTGATGAAGTCGTCACCCTGCAGCGCCTCCTTACCCAACGTGGCTACCCAGTTGCCGGCAGTGGCTTCTTCGACATGGCAACCGATCGCGCCGTACGTGCTTTCCAATCTCAGAATCTGGATCAGCACGGCCAGCCGTTGGTGGTGGATGGCAAAGTCGGCGATCTGACGTGGTGGAGACTCAATCATCCTAAGCCGCTGATATTGGCGCCGAGCGCGGTCGATTACACGAAGTTGCCCTCCCAGGCGAACGCGAACAACGGGTATCACATTAGAGGAGCAAGGCCATGACTTACACCTATCGCGGTGGCAAGAAGCTGGAGCTGGAAAAACGCCCTGACCAGTTCGTTGCTCGGACATTGCCGGGCAGGCTGCGGGTCGCCGGCATCGCCGAGGCGGGCGAGACAGTATCACCGGGTTCGACTCGGGTAACGGTGCTGGCACATGAGTTGGAGGCATCGATGGCGCGGTCGCGAGAAATCGCTCCCACCCATCACGCCTACAAGGCGGCCGACACCGGCCAGGACTTCCTGATCACCGACCGGGTATTTGTCACCTTCAAGGACTGCCTGACACCCGAGCAGATAGCCGAGTTCGCCGGGCGCTACGGGCTGCTGCAGCGTGAGCGCTATTCGGAGCGCGATTTCCTGTTCGAGTTGACTAACCACACCGGAATCAATCCGGTGAAGCTGGTGGTCCAACTCTCGGAGGAAGAACCGCTGGTGGAGTTGGCCGAGAATGACCTCAACTATGTTGTCGCGAAGCAGGCGATTGTGCCGCCCACTGATCCGCAGTACGCGCGCCAATGGCATCTCCATGGCCATTTCGCAGATCCAGAGTTGGACCCCAGGGCGAATGCGCGTTGCGAACCGGCGTGGTTGCTGCTTGATAACTTCGGCAGTGCCGAAGTGGTAGTGGGCGTCTCCGACGACGGCTGCAAACTCGACCACCCCGATTTCGACTCGCCCGGCAAGTTCGCTGCCTGGGGGTATTTCAACGGCTCGCGCCTTTTCACCAACCTGGACGTCGGTGCCCAGCCCGCTAGAATGTACCAGCACGGCGCCGACCATGGCACCTCGTGTGCCGGGGTGATCGCCGGTGAAGCCGATGCGCTGCTGACAGTAGGGGCGGCGCCGGGTTGTCGGCTGTTGCCAATCAAGTGGGAATCCCAGGGGCCGTCGCTGCTGATCAACGATTCGAAGATGCTTACCGCACTGGCCTTCATCGCTGACAAAGTGGACGTACTGTCGAACTCCTGGGGTTCAGTGCCGACGTCTCTCTACGCCTCCCCAGTCATCAGCCGCATCAGGCAGCTCGCGACCACTGGCGGGCGGCGAGGGCGGGGCATCCTGTTCTTGTGGGCGGCGGGCAACGAGAACTGCCCGATCCTGCACGAGGCGAACCAGGACGTGCCCCATACACATGGCTGGGTGAAGGTGGCGGGTGCGTGGCAATGGGAAGGTGTGGAGACGGCGCGGCGCTTCGTCAACAACCTGGTGGAGATTCCAGGCGTGATGCACGTGGCCGCACTCGCCAGTACTGCACGCCGTAGCCATTACTCCAATTACGGCACGGGTATCGAGATATGCGCTCCGTCGAGCAACAGTCATACCTTCTATCGCATGGAGGTGTCAGGGCTGGGCATCACCACCACTAGCGGGGAATCCGGCGACTTCACCGCCGAGTTCGGTGGTACTTCCAGTGCGACACCGCTGGCGGCCGGCATTGCAGCGCTGGTGATTTCGGCGAACCCAGGGCTTGGCGCGCTAGAGGTGGCGTCGGTGCTGCGTCGCACTGCGGCCAAGGATCTGGATATGACGCCCTATCCACGCACCCCACCGGCGAACTATGACCCGAATACGTCCTGGGATGTCTCGCCGATTGCACCCTTCGACAGTGGTAACTTTCAGAATATCGGCCACACCGACGGTACCTGGAGCCCGTGGTTCGGGCACGGGCGAGTGGATGCCGAACGTGCAGTGGCCCTGGCGTTGGAGCTTCGTCGCGGCCCCGAGCCGCAACCGCAACCCGGAGGGCGTCATATCTCGCGGCCTGACACGGCAATTCCTGACAACCAGGTTGAGGGTATCCGCGACACCCTGGTCGTTGAGCAGAGGGGGACGGTGAACTTCCTGCGGGTGGCAGTGGATATGCGGCATACGTACATCGGCGACCTGGTGATCACGCTGATCGCACCGTCTGGCCGCCAGGTGGTACTGCATGACCGCGCTGGAGGCCGTGGCAACAACCTCTCCCGCACCTGGGACACATCCACGCTGCCGGCCCTGCGCGGTTTCGACGGTGAGGAAGGACACGGCAACTGGACGCTGTCGGTACGCGATGTGGCGCCGGTGGACACTGGGCGGTTGGAGGAGTGGTCGCTGGAAATCGGCCTGAGTGCACCAGCGCTGATGATCACCGCACAGGAGGCGCCCGGCGCAACGATTCCGGACAACCGGGCCGCAGGCATCGAGCGCCTGCTGGATGTAGCTGAGACTGGGCGCATCGGGGACCTCGAGGTAGCTGTCGACATCACCCACACCTACGTCGGTGACTTGCGTGTGGTGCTGCGTTCGCCAGCGGGTACGGATGTCGTGCTGCATCACCGTGCGGGTGGCGACACCGATAATCTGCGGGCAACCTACGCCTCCAAAACAGCAGCGGCATTGCAAGTGCTGCGGGGCGAAGCCTGCGACGGCAAGTGGACCCTGAAGGTGCAGGACCTGGCCTCTCGCGATTTGGGCAAGCTGAACCGCTGGAGTCTACGCATCCAGTTGCAGGGATAGAACCCGGTATCCGTCGTACGCGAGACGACCGGAAAGAGGCTCGCTACAATTGCAGGCTGCCGGCAGCGGGGCGCAGCCTGCATTCAGCCCTGCCGATCTTGAAAGCCGCGAATCAATCATCGTCGCGGGTTTCCAGCCAGTCCACCACAGTGCTCCGCGTCTTATTTTTGATTCGCACTGAAATACTGACGGAAAAACTCTACGGCTACGCGGATTTTCGCCGAAGTGGCCAACGGTGCCGCATAGACAGCCCAGATATTGGCCTGCTGGCGATAGTCGCGAAGAATATGCACCAGCTTGCCGCGTTCAAGGCTGTCGCGCACATCCCAATGCGACCGAAGCAGAATCCCGCGACCATCGATGCCCCATTGATGGACCACCTCGCCATGGTTCGCCGAAAGCGCGCCGGTTACCTTGACGCTTTCTTCGCCGTCGGGGCCTTGCAGGCGCCAGAGACCGAAGGGGTGGTCGCGCTCCTTGATCACCAGGCACTCATGCCCGGCAAGGTCTGCCAGGCTACGCGGTTCGCCGTGGCGCGCGAGATACTCGGGGGCCGCGCAGAGAATCCGAGCGTTCTGGGCCAGCAACTTGGCGATCAGGTTTGGCGCGATGTTATCGCCGATGCGGATATCGAGATCGAAGCCTTCGTCGATCAGATCGACCAGTCGATCGAACACGTCGAAGCGAATATCCAGGGCCGGATAACGCACCGAAAGCGCCGAAAGGGCAGGCGCCACATGCCGGCGCCCGAGACCAAAACTGCTGACAATGTGCAACTGGCCGCGCGGCTCCTGGTGCAACGACGAGATCTCGTCGCCCATCTGATCCACTGCATCGAAGATGTGCAGGGCCCAACGGTAGACTCGCTCGCCGTCTTCGGTCGCCGCCACTCGTCGGGTAGTGCGGTGCAATAAACGTACACCCAGGCTCTGCTCGAGCAACGCAATGCGCTTGCTGACGAAGGCAGGGGAGGCGCCCAGTTCGGTGGCCGCCGCCGCAAAACTGGAGCGGCGGGCAACCAGGACGAAGACGCGAAGGTCTTCTAGATTCGGTAGATTATTCACGCTTCGTGTCTTTTCTATCAATAGTTCGTGCAATTGTGTTTGCTCGGCCTCCTTATACCATGGCGGGCACACCCTCACTATTCCTTCAAGAGTTAGCCACCATGAGCAAACCATTCAAAATCGCCGCAATCGCTGGTGACGGCATTGGTAACGAAGTTTTGCCCGAAGGTCTGCGCGTCGTTGAAGCAGCTGCGAAAAAATGGAACCTGGACCTGGTCATTGAAACCGTCGAATGGGCCAGCTGTGACTACTACGCCCAACACGGGCAAATGATGCCGGATGATTGGTTCGAGCAATTGAAGGGCTTCGATGCCATCTACTTCGGTGCCGTCGGTTGGCCGGACAAGGTGCCTGATCATATTTCCCTGTGGGGTTCGCTGCTCAAGTTCCGCCGGGATTTCGACCAGTACGTGAACATCCGCCCGGTACGGCTGTTCCCCGGTGTCCCTTGCCCACTGGCCGGCCGTGAGCCCGGTGACATCGACTTCGTCGTGATCCGTGAGAACACCGAAGGCGAATACTCTTCGGTCGGCGGGCGGATGTTCGAAGGCACCGAGAACGAGTTCGTGCTACAGGAGTCGGTGTTCACCCGTCGTGGCGTTGACCGGATTCTCAAGTATGCCTTCGAAGTCGCGCAAAACCGCCCACGCAAACATGTCACCTCGGCAACCAAATCCAACGGTATCTCCATCAGCATGCCGTACTGGGACGAGCGCACGGCGGCGATGGCCGAGCATTACCCTGAAGTCAGCTGGGACAAGCAGCATATCGACATACTCTGTGCCCGCTTTGTTCTGCAACCGGATCGGTTTGACGTGGTGGTGGCCTCCAACTTGTTCGGCGACATCCTCTCCGACCTGGGCCCGGCCTGTGCCGGCACCATCGGTATCGCGCCTTCGGCGAACCTCAACCCGGAACGCAATTTCCCCTCCCTGTTCGAGCCGGTGCACGGTTCGGCGCCAGACATCTATGGGAAGAACATCGCCAACCCGATCGCCATGATCTGGTCGGGCGCCTTGATGTTGGAGTTCCTCGGCAAAGGCGACGAGCGCTATGCCGCTGCTCACGACGGAATTCTGCGCGCCATCGAGTCAGTCATTGCAACGGGGCCGAAAACACCGGATCTGGGCGGAAAATCCTCGACCCAGGACGTCGGCAAGGCTATCGCTGCCGCACTTTGAATCAAGGCCACAGCCGCCCTTTGCTCAGAGGGCGGCGAATGTGCAGGTAACCGGATTGAAAACAACGCCGTAGCAAGGCCCGATTGTCGGACAAGCGCTTGCCACAAGGTATTTCCCCCGTGTATTGTTAACCACAAGATTGATGTTAACCATAAGTTAACCATGGAGTTTCAAGGCATCTGCAAGGAACAGTGCTCCGCCTAGGCTCGGCCTGAAGAGCTGACAGCTGGAGAAAAATCCACCCGTCCCAGGACATGAGAATGCCCCACAACAATAAAAAAGATGTGTTTTTGATAACGATGAGCCTGATTGCCGTGCTGGCGACCGTTATCGGCCTTGCAGTCTTCCCTCAGCAGGCGGAAACCCTGGCCAATCAGATGTTCGAAATGGCCACCCGCACCTTCGGCACCGCGGTCCAGTTATTTGTCTTTTGCTGTGCGTTGATCGTGCTCTACATCGCCTTCAGCAAGTACGGCAACATTCGCCTGGGCAATGGCAAGGCAGAATACTCGACCGTAACTTGGGTATTCATGTTCATTTGTGCCGGCATGGGCTCATCGACCCTCTACTGGGGCGTGATGGAGTGGGCTTACTACTACCAGACTCCTGGCCTCAACATCGCCGCCGGTTCTCGTGAAGCGCTGGATTACAGCGTCAGCTATTCATTCTTCCACTGGGGCATCAGTGCCTGGTCGCTGTACGCCCTGGCGTCGCTGGCGATGGCCTATCACTTCCATGTGCGCAAGAAGAGCGGCTTGAGCCTGGCCTCGATCATCGAAGCCGTCACGGGTTTCAAGGCCAATGGCCCGATCGGCCGTACTGTCGACCTGATCTTCCTGCTGACCATGTTCGGCGCGCTGACCGTATCGCTGGTACTGACTGCATCGACCTTGACCCGCGGCCTGGCTGGCCTGACCGGCATGCCTGACAATTTCACAACCCAGTTGATCGTGATCGGCGTGGTGGCTGTGGTTTTCTCGCTCAGCTCCTACATCGGCATCTCCAGCGGCATGCAGCGCCTGAGCAAAATGGTCTGCATCGGTGCACTGGCCTTCGCGGGCGTGGTGTTCCTGGTTGGCCCTACCCAGTTCATCCTCAACAACACCGCCAACTCCATCGGCCTGATGATTCAGAACTATGTTCACATGAGCCTGTTCACCGATCCGCAGGGCAATGGCGAGTTCACTCGCAACTGGACGGTGTTCTACTGGCTCTGGTGGGTGTCCTATGCACCGGGTGTAGCAATGTTCGTTACCCGGGTCTCCAAGGGCCGCAAGATGAAAGAAGTGATCGCCGCTCTGCTGCTCGGCGGCAGCTTCGGTTGCTGGTTCTTCTTCGGCACGCTGGAAAGTTACAGCATGCACCAGTTCCTCACCGGCGCTATCGATGTACCGCGGATCCTCTCCGAACAGGGCGGTGAAACAGCGGTAGAGATGGTGTTGAGCGGGCTGCCCTTCGGCAAGGTCTTCCTGGGTGTGTACTTGTTCATCATGGCAGTGTTCTGCGCCTCGCACATGGACGCTGCGGCTTATGCAGTAGCAGCAACCAGTACGCGCAACCTGCAGGAAGGCCAGGATCCGACACCGACCCACCGCCTGTTCTGGTGCATCGCGTTGACTTTGGTGCCATTGGCCATGCTGTTTGCCAAGGCATCGTTGTCGACCATGAAGACCGCAGTGGTGCTCACGGCGATTCCATTCCTGCTGATCCTGATAACCAAGATCTACGGGTTCCTCAAGTGGATGTTCCAGGACTACGGCAACATGCCGGCGTACCTGATCGAGGAAGAGGCGGTCAAGCGGTCGTTGGATGTCGACTTCCAAGGGCAGCAAGAACGCCCTGAAGCACTCGCCGCAACGACACTTGAGCCCAAGCACGTTACAACGGCGCACAGCTAAGCCCGCAGGGTTCCAGGCCGCAAGGCTTGGAACCCCACCAGCAAGTAATTTTTTTTGACTGCATTGTTAACCACAGGTTTCAAGTAAACCTCTAGTGATTAAAAACAACCGGAAGACAGCGTTTACCCACGCATGGACCTCCAAATTGCCTGAAGAGAAACAAGATGAACGACTTTCCAAAGCTGCCCGCCGACTTCTGCGCCAACGCTGATGAGGCCTATACCATTCCGGCTTCCTACTACACCAGCAAGAACGTCTTCGAGTTCGAGCAGGAAAAGATCTTCGCCAACAGCTGGATCTGCGTCGGTCACCGTAGTGAAGTCGCCAACAACAATGACTACATCACCCGTGAAGTGATCGGCGAGAGCATCATTGTTGTCCGTGGCCGCGACAGCGTGCTGCGCGCCTTCTACAACGTCTGCCCGCACCGTGGCCATCAACTGCTGAGCGGCGACGGCAAGGCCAAGAACGTGATCACCTGCCCGTATCACGCCTGGACCTTCAAACTCGACGGTGAGCTGGCCCACGCTCGCAACTGCGACAACGTGATGAACTTCGACAAGGAAAACTCCAGCCTGGTGTCCTTGCGGGTCGAGGAGTATGCCGGCTTCGTCTTCATCAACATGAATGCCGATGCCGAGCCGGTCGAAACACAACTGCCGGGCTTCGAGGCGCGCCTGCGCGAAGCCTGCCCGGTTGTCGATGACCTGCACCTGGCTGCGCGTTTCGTCACTGACACCCCGGCCAACTGGAAATCGATCGTCGACAACTACCTGGAGTGCTACCACTGCGCGCCAGCCCATCCAGGCTTCGCCGATTCGGTCAGCGTCGACGAATACTGGCACACCCTGCATGGCAACTGGTCGCTTCAGTTCGGCCACGCCAAGCCTTCGGAGAAGTCCTTCAAGTTCGACGAGTCGGTGAAAAACCCGAGCTTCAGCGGCTTCTGGGCGTGGCCGTGCACCATGTTCAATGCGCCACCCGGTGGCAACTTCATGACTGTGATCTATGAGTTCCCGGTCAGTGCCGAGGTCACGCTGCAGCACTACGACATTTACTTCCTCAACAAGGAAATCACTCCGGAACAACAGTCGCTGATCGAGTGGTACCGCGACGTGTTCCGTCCAGAAGACCTGCGTCTGGTGGAAAGTGTGCAGCGCGGCTTGAAGTCCCGTGGCTACCGTGGCCAGGGCCGGATCATGGCCGACAAGCAACGCAGCGGCATGAGCGAGCACGGCATCGCCAACTTCCACAACCTGATCGCTGTGGCACACCTGGATAACTGAGAAAGACAGCCGCCGGTGCGACAAGCCCCGGCGGCTTGCAAACAGAACAAGAGGAGTTTCCTGCGTGCAACTGAAAGATCCCCAACTGTTTCGCCAGCAGGCATTCATTGCTGGTGCCTGGCATGATGCCGACAGCCTCGCGACGGTCGAGGTGACTGACCCGGCCCAGGGCCAGTTCATCGGCAGCGTACCGCTGATGGGCGCCACCGAGGCGGCCCGCGCCATCGAAGCCGCCGATGCAGCGCTACCGGCCTGGCGTGCGCGTACTGCAAAAGAGCGTGCGCACATCCTGCGTCGCTGGTTCGAATTGATCCTTGAGCATGAAGACGACCTGGCGCGTTTGATGACCCTGGAGCAGGGCAAGCCCCTGCACGAGGCTGTGGGTGAAATCCGTTATGCCGCGTCCTTCATCGAATGGTTTGCAGAGGAAGGCAAGCGCGTTTACGGCGACGTGATTCCATCACCTTCGGCAGACAAGCGCCTGCTGGTCATCAAGCAGGGCATTGGTGTCTGTGCCGCTATTACGCCGTGGAATTTCCCGGCAGCAATGATTACGCGCAAGGTTGCCCCAGCCTTGGCGGCAGGCTGCACCATTGTGGTCAAGCCTGCCAACGAAACGCCGTTCTCGGCGTTGGCGCTGGCTGAACTGGCGCAACGCGCCGGCGTTCCGGCCGGGGTGCTGAGCATCGTCACCGGCGACGCCAAGGCCATTGGTGCGCAGCTGACCGGTCACCCGCTGGTGCGCAAGCTCAGCTTCACCGGTTCCACTCCGGTCGGGCGGCTATTGATGAGCCAATGCGCCGAGACCATAAAGAAGGTCTCCCTCGAGCTGGGGGGTAATGCGCCTTTCATCGTCTTTGCCGATGCCGATGTGGACGCTGCCGTTGACGGTGCGATAGCCGCCAAGTATCGCAATGCCGGGCAAACCTGCGTGTGCGTGAACCGTTTCTACGTGCACGACGCGGTGTACACCGAGTTCGCGAGCAAGTTCGCCGCCAAAGTGGCCGAGCTGAAGGTCGGGTACGGCAACGAAAGCGGTACCCAGGTCGGCCCTCTGATCACTGCCAAGGCGGTGGAAAAAGTTCGTGCGCTGATCGACGACGCCGTCGCAAGAGGCGCTAGTGTGCTGGTCGGTGGCCAGGTACATGCACTGGGCGAAAACTTCTTCGAGCCTACCGTGTTGAGTGACATCAAACCGGGGACTTTGCTGCTCGAAGAGGAGATTTTCGGGCCAATCGCTCCCTTGGTGCGTTTCTCCACCGATGCCGAAGTTCTGCGTCTTGCCAATGACACCCTCTATGGCTTGGCTGCCTACTTCTACAGCCGCGATATTGCCCACGTGTGGAACATTGCCGAGCATCTGGAATACGGCATGGTCGGCATCAATACCGGGCTGATTTCCAACGAGGTTGCGCCGTTCGGTGGGGTCAAGCAGTCCGGGCTCGGCCGTGAAGGGTCGAAGTACGGTATCGAAGATTACCTGCAACTGAAATACCTGTGCCTGGCGGTCTGAAAGAATCCCACACAGCGTTCCAACTCAAGCGGCACCCAGTGCCGCTCATTGCCGCAGCAGAGGTTAGCGATGGCCAACAAATACGAAATGATTGCCGCCCGTGTGACCGGGGTCGAACAGGTAACGCCCCTGATCAAGCGTTTTACACTGGTGCGCCAGGACGGCGAGTTGCTGCCAGGCTTTACCGGCGGCAGCCACATTATCGTGCAGATGAAAAACGCCGACGGACGTCAGCACAGCAATGCCTATTCGTTGATGAGCGACCCACAGGCCACTGCCAGCTACCAGATCGGCGTGCGCCTGGAAGAACAGTCCAAAGGTGGCTCGGCATTCATGCACGAGCAGGTAGAGGTCGGCACCGAGCTGATGATCTCCACCCCGAACAATCTGTTCGCCATCGACCAGAGTGCTCGCAAGCACGTACTGATCGCTGGCGGTATCGGCATTACCCCTTTCCTTGCGCAGCTCTATGAACTGCATCAGGACGGCGCCGACTACGAGCTGCACTACGCCTTCCGTAGCCCGGAGCATGGCGCCTTCCAGGAGGAGATCAGCACTGGCGTCCATGGCGCTCATTCGCGGTTCTATATCGATAGCCTGGGCCAATCCCTGAATCTGGCAGCGCTGCTTGCCGACCTGCAAAGCGATGCGCATGTCTATGTGTGTGGGCCGAAACCGTTGATCGACGCAGTCATCTCCACAGCCAAACAGCTGGGTGTGGCCGACCAACGCGTACATTGGGAGCAGTTCGCTGCCGCGCCCGCCACAGGCGGCGCCTTTACTGTAGTGCTGGCCAAATCGGGCACAGAGTTGAAGGTAGAGGAGGGCATGAGCATCCTCCAGGCGATCGAAAAGGCCAATGCCGCTCAAATTGAATGCCTGTGCCGTGAAGGCGTCTGTGGCACCTGCGAGACGCGCATCCTGGAAGGCGAAGCCGAACACTTCGACCAGTACCTGAGCGATGAGGAAAAAGTGGCCCAGCAGACCATGATGCTCTGCGTCTCGCGCGCCAGGTCCGATCGCTTGGTGCTCGACCTCTGAGTTCGCTGCAGGTCCATTCACCGTGAATGGGGATCGATAGAGACGTCTGTGTATACTGTGCTCGCCACACGCGTCTCTAGCGATCACGGGAATGCCATGACTGAAAACAGCTTCGCCTTTCGACTGAAGGAACTACTCGAACACCACAAGCTGACATTGCAAGCGGTGGGCACAGCCCTTGGCATCTCCCGCACAGCGGTGCACAAGTGGACCCGTGGAGGCGAGATCGACTACGACAATCTGCGCAAGCTCGCCGACTTTCTCAAGGTCAACTGGATCTGGCTGCGCTATGGCGAACAGGCCCAGGCTGATCTGCAAGGCTCCACCGTGGCTGAGCTGCCAATGACCGACGTGCGGCGAAAATACACCGCCGAGATAATGGAAAGCGAAGCGCGCATGAAGCTGGCGCAGGAAAGCGCCGGCATCGTTACGTGGCAGTGGAATCTGATCACCGATGAGGTCATCTACTCGGAGAACGTCGAGGCCGTCTACGGCTGGCAGGTTCGTAGCAACGACGACTTCTGGCCGCACTTGCCTGCCGAGGATGCAGCGGCCATGAAAGCGATGTATCGCGACTGCATTGCCAATTGCAAATCCTATGAATTCGATTTTCGGATCTTCCGTCCTGATGGCGAAATGCGCTGGATTTCCTCGCGCGCATCGCCCTTGCCCGACAGCGCTGGCCGTTCGGTGAAGATGGTCGGCATCAGCATGGACACCACCGCACGCAAAATCGCTGAAGAAGCTTTGCGAAAAAGCGAGGAACGCTTTCGGGCGATTTTCGATCTGGCCTGTGGCGCCATGGCCTACATCGGCCTGGACGGTCGCTGGCTACGGGTCAACAACAGGCTCTGCGAATTGCTCGGTTACAGCGAACAAGAGCTGAGTGAACTGACCTTTCAGGATCTCACGCACCCCGACGACCTGGACGACAACCTGAAGCAACTGCACCAGTTGCTGGCAGGCGAGATCAGCATGTATGCGCTGGAAAAACGCTTGCGCTGCAAGGATGGCCATATCATCTGGGCCAACGTGAAAACCTCCCTGCAGCGTAACTCGCAGGATGGCACGCCGGAGTATCTGATCAGCGTGATCGACGATGTGACGACTAGCCGCACCAGTCGCCTGGCACTGGAGTCACGCGTGCACGAACTCGAGCGCCTACTTAAGGCATCTGCCCAGCACAGCTAAGACTGCAGCCGCCGTGAGATTGGGCTGCTCAGTGGTTTATGGGTAACGTCGGCTGCGCGGTGATGCGTCGGCTGCAGGAAGCCGAGCAAGGCTTGTTGAGTGTCGTGCCAGGCCGCCTGGTGCTCCATATCGAGGAAGTGCCCGGCCCTCTTGACGGTGTGGAACTCAGACTGGCGGGCATGCTCGGCAAAAAGCCGGGCGTCTTGCGCCGAGGTATATTCATCCCATTCGCCATTGACGAACAACAGCGGTACCTCGATGGCGTTGGCGCAGGCGAGATAGCACTCGGCGTCCCGGGCCAGCACCTCATTAACGTGGAAATGCATCTGCCTGTATTCGTGCTCGGCCAGGCTGCTGACATGGCGGTGGTTAAACCGCTTGAACAGCGATGGAAGGTGCTTGCCAATGGTGGTATTGATCCAACAACCGACATTGTTACGGTCGCAGGCCTGAAGGAGGGCCAGGCCGCTCTCCAGGTAATCGCGCATAGGCGTATTGATCCGCGCCGAGAATGAAGAGATCACGGCCTTCTCGATTCTTTGCGGCCGCTGGGCCAATGCCAGCAACGTTGCTGCGCCGCCCCAGGAAAAAGACAGCACATGGTCGACAGAGAAGTGTTCGATCAACTCCAGCAGTATCTCAGCCTCATCCTCCTTGCGGATTGGCTGGCCGTGGCGATTGTGCCGTTTTGATTGGCCGGCGTAGGGTTGGTCGTAGAGAACCACATTGAAGCATGGCCGCAAATAACGCACCGTCTGGGCGAAGGATGCGGTGGTTGCCAGCGAGCCGTTGACCAGAATGATGGTCTTGTCCGCGCTGGCATTGCGATAGTGTTCGGTATAGACCTTGTACTGGCGGTCAATCTCGACGATGGCGATTTTTGGTTCCATATCATTATCTTCTTTGAATATATTCAGATGTGGGGGGCAGCTGGAGTGCCTGTCCGCAGGGTTATATCGCGGAAAGCAGAACACCTGGACCTGACAGCTGAGTACCAAGAAATGGATAACGTGTTGTTTTCAATAAGTTACAAGCAGAGATCAGATGTTTTTCGTCTGCCAAAACCTGGAATTCCCTCGGTTAACCCAGCAACAGCAGCGCAAGGGCCGCCTGGATGGTTGCCATGACCAATTGGTCACTGATTGACCCGAGGTTCAGAGTTAAGCAGGGATTCTCCCGATTGCAAGAATGCAGTTTTTGTAATCAGCGTGATTACGCGCCGGTGAGTGGCGGGATTGCGCTATAGGGTCTACTGCTTGCCGATCGGTGCTGCGCATAATGAGTGGGCACGGGGACAAAGGTTACGACTCTGAAGCCTTCGTCGGTGCAATCCAGAGCATGGGGGCTCTGGCAGTGATCCCTCTGCCCGGCACTCTCTCAACCCAGCAATTGCGAACTTTTGATCAATAACTGAGCCGTCATAACGCAGCACTTTTCCGCTTTTTTGGCGCTGAAGGCTTTGTGATCGAGCGCCCACTCCAACCAGAAGCCGTCGATGAGGGCAGTAATGGTCAACGCCCCGGCCTTTGCATCGATCTCGATCCCCTGCTCGGCGGCGATCTCGCGGAATACTGACTCCAGCTCCTTGCGATAATCGCTGTAGAGCTTTTTGTTCAGCGCGCGCAGCTGTTCGGACGAAACCGCGGCGCCCCAGAAGCCCAGCCAGGTAGTCAAGATGAATTCGTTGAAGATCTTGCCCCTGAACGAGGAGCGAATAATTGCCAGTAGGCGATCCTCAGCTGAACCGCCTCGAACCCCCATGTACTTGCGGGTTTCTTCACGCAGTTGATTGGTCAACTCCTGATAGGTGGACAGCATCAACTCTTCCTTGCCGGAAAAGTGATGACCGATCAACCCAATCGAAATGCCAGCCTCGGCACAGATGCGTTCAATGGTGCTTCCGGAATGACCGAACCGGGTGATGCAGCGCATTGTGGCTTCGACAATAGCCTTGCGGCGCGTCTCGGGGTCTATTCGCGTTCGGCGTTTCTTTACTTCAGACACACTGGTTTCGCTACTC
The DNA here is from genome assembly GCF_009905435.1 of Pseudomonas sp. R5(2019). Taxonomy (GTDB): domain Bacteria; phylum Pseudomonadota; class Gammaproteobacteria; order Pseudomonadales; family Pseudomonadaceae; genus Aquipseudomonas. Next base: position 308,247 of record NZ_JAAAMT010000001.1, on the reverse strand, counting down.
ATCGAGCTGCCCTAAATCAAATCCTTGTCCGCCGTCAGGCCTGAAAGACAGGCTGGCACAGTGAACGACGCGCCAATTTAGCAACTTTTCGAGGCGTCAGGCGCAGGAAATACTTCGGCGGCCGAATCGGGCAGCCAGCAAGGGCAAATGAGCGCGAACCAGGGGGGGCGAATCCGTGAAGGAACTCACCGCCCGTTGCAGGCGGTGAGTGCTGCTTAAATACCGCTTTCCAGACCTTTGTCCAGGCCGTCGATCCGCGACAACTCTTCATGGATATTCTGCGAGCGGCACAGCCACCAGTAGACCACCGCCGACACTGCCAGACCGACCAGCATGCTGACATCCGCACCGTCGAGCTTCGCTGTGATGTAGCCGGTGTAAATCCCGGTGTTGGAGAACGGCAGCATCGCCACGAAACCCGCCACGTAGGCGCCAATGCCTCGCCAGTTCCATTTCCCGTAGATGCCGTTGGGCTTGAAGATCTCTGTGATGGAAAATTTGCCGTGACGAACTTTATAGAAGTCGACCAGATTGATCGCCGTCCACGGGGTGAACAGGTAAAGCAGGATCGCCAGGAAGTCGCCAAAATCCTTGACGAAGTTGTCCGAGGCCGTCATGGCGATGAGGATGGCCGTACCGCCGACAACACCCATCGAAATGATGCGCTTGAGCAAGGTCGACTTCTGCGTTTTCACCGTATCGGCGATGCTCAACAGCGTGATGGAGGCACCATAGAAATTCTGCGCGGCACTGGTCACCAGGCTGAGTACAGCGAGGATCAACAGTAACTCACCGAACCCGCTGAAGAGCATGTTGCCAAGCATCACCAAGCCTTTGGCGAGGTTCTGCCCCGGGCTCAACGCAGCCGCCAGCGCACCGATCAGCATCATCCATACGCCGCCGATCATGGCGCCCATGTAGGTCCACCAGAACGAAGAGCGCACGCTGACATTGGCGGGCAAGTACCGCGAGTAGTCGGACACATAAATTGCCCAGCTCAACTGATAAGCCGCCGCAACGAAGAACTGCGCAAGGAACGGCGTTGCCTTGAAACCGGAAACGCTCAATTGATCCGCAGGGAGCTTCACGAAGAAGAACAGCCCTACGGTGAACACCAGCATCACGGCTATCAATATGAACGCCAACGCCCGTTGAACCTTGTGGAAGGTGTTGTAACCGGCAATCGCCATGATGATCGCCAGCAATGAGAAGGCAATGGCCGAACCTTCTTCGGGGGCATTGAACAACTCATGCAGGGTCTGCCCGACCAGCAATTGGTTGAATGCGTTGTAGCCGACGTAAGTGGCGATCGCCACCACGTACACCAGCAACGCGCCCAGGTAACCAAACTGCGGTCGGGACTGGATAAGCTGAGGCAGCCCCATTTGCGGGCCCTGCGTCGAGTGGCCGGCCATGAACAGGGTACCGAATGCGCACCCCAGGAAGATCGCAATGGCCGACCAGAACAGGTTGGCCCCCATGCCGACGCCGATGATCCCGACCGCCAGCGTCGTCAGGTGTGCTTCGCCGCAGAACCAGATCGGCCATAAGTGCCAGGCTTTGCCATGCCGCTCGGCGAGCGGCACATAATCAATGGAGCGTGTTTCGAGATTCAGACGTCCTTTGGACGCAGTTTCGCTGGAAGATGACATAGACATTTGCACCTTTTTTATTGGTTTTGGCAGCACGGCACGGTGTTCAATAGCGGCAGGCGGGATTAATGCCGGGCCTGATCGATGGCTTGTTTGAGCAACGTCTGGAGTTGCTCGAGCGAGCTGTCCCTGGGGTTGGTCAAACGGGCGGGATCACCCAATGACTTCCTTGCCACCTCGGTAACGTCTGCATGTTTGACGCCCAGAATGGACAAGGACTTGGGGATATTCAGGCTGTCGAGTTTCGCGCACACGGCGTTGTAGAACGTCTCGAAACTCGCATCCGGCAAGTCGAGCGCCTGAGCCACAGGTTTGAGGCGAGGGCTGATGTCCTGCTCGTTGAAGCGCAGTACCACTGGCAGAATGACCGCGTTGGTCAGCCCGTGGTGGGTATTGTAGGTCGCACCGACCATGTGACTCAGCGCATGCACAAGCCCCAGACCCTTGAGAAAGGCGACACCGGCCAGGCATGAGCCGATCAGCATCTTGCCCCGTGCTTCCAGATCCTGGCCGTTGTTGACGGCGGTATCGATGGAGCTCCAGAGCAGGCTCAGCGCCTGCAACGCCGCACCATCGCTGAGCGGGTTGAAGCTGGGTACGAAGTAAGCTTCCAGCGCATGAATGATGGCATCGCAACCGGTCCATGCCGTCAGGTTGGCCGGCAGGCTCTGCGTCAGTTCAGGATCGAGGATGACCGCTGCAGGCCGTGCCTTTGGGTGCCAGACACAGCCCTTGATGCCCCGCTTCGAATCCGTGAGCATGGCGGTGCTTTCGGTTTCGGCACCGGTGCCGGCGGTGGTTGGAATGGTGATCACCGGCGGGAAGTCCGCCGCGCTGAAACCAGCAGGTACAGGGCGGTCGAAATCGAACTCCCACAGCCCGCAACGTTGCTGTCGAGCAATCAACGCAACCGCCTTGCCCCCGTCCAGACCGCTGCCGCCACCCAGTGCGATAATGCCATCGGCATCCCACGCTTGATAAGCCGATGCACCGGCCAGGACCGACGCATCGGTGGGGTTGGGTTCAATGCCACCAAACAGGCCGCATTCAAGGCCGGCTGCGGTCAACGCCTGTTGCATCTGGCCCACGAACGGCAGGTTGAGCGAACCTTGGTCGGTGATGATCATCGGCCGGGAGATGTTCAACGCCTGGCACAGTTCGACCAGTTTGTTGCGTACGCCAGGCCCATATTCCATCGGCACGGGCACGGTCCATTTTTGATAGTTCAAGGCTGACAGATTGTTTTCCACGAAGCTCACCTTAACTGCAACGAATGATGGTTGATTTCAACTCGGTGTATTTGCTCAGGGCATGAGCAGAATTGTCCCGACCATTTCCCGATTCCTTGAAGCCGCCAAACGGGAAATTCATATCCACCAGTTCGTCGTAGCAATTGACCCATACCGTCCCGGCCTTGAGTTTGCGCGTGGCGGTACGAATGGTGTTGATGTCGGACGACCAGACCGCAGCCGCCAGGCCATATTCCGTCTGATTGGCGATGGCGATCGCCTCATCCAGCGTGTCAAACAGGATGACCACCAGCACAGGGCCGAAAATCTCTTCGTTAGCGATGGGCACCGAAGCATCCTCGGCGAGAAAAATCGTCGGCTCCAGGTAAGCGCCTGCGTCGACCAGCGACAACCGATTGCCACCGCTCAAGAGTTGCGCTTGCTGCTTGCCGATCTCGATGTAGCTGCAAACCCGGTCCAACTGGGCGTTGTCGATGATTGCGCCGGTGACGGTTTGTGGGTCCAGTGGGTGGCCCGGTCGATAGCCTTTGCTGGCTTCCAGCAACTCGCCGAGCAGTGCCGTGGCAATCGAACGTTGCACCAGCAGTCGCGAACCGGCACTACAGACCTGGCCCATGTTGGAAAAAATCGCCGCCGCCGCTGAACGTGCTGCCTGAGCGATGTCCGCGCAGTCGGCCATGACGATGTTGGCCGACTTGCCGCCCAGCTCCAGCCAGACGCGCTTGAGGTTCGAGGCAGCGGCATTTTTCGCAATCTCGCGGCCGACCTTGCCGGAGCCTGTGAAGGCGATGCAGTCGACGTCCGGATGCAAGCTCAATGCCCGGCCCGCGACACCGTCGCCGGCAACGACGTTGAACACGCCCGCTGGAATCCCGGCTTGCAGTGCCAGCCCGGCAATGCGCAACGCACTGAGAGGGGACTTTTCGGAAGGCTTGAGTACGACACTGTTGCCAGCGGCCAATGCCGGAGCGAACTTCCACGCGGCCATCAACAGCGGGTAATTCCAGGGCACCACCGCTGCAACGACGCCCAAGGCCTGATGGGTGACAGTGCCGAAGAATTGCGGATCGGTTGCCGGGACTTCGCCGTGAACCTTGTCCACCAGCTCGGCAAACCATTGCAGGCAATAAATCGTGCCAGGAAGATCACCGCCGGTGGTGTCGCCTATCGGCTTGCCGCTGTCGAGACTTTCGAGCAACGCCAGTTCCTCTGCGTGTGCCTGAAGCAATGCAGCCCACCTCAACAATACCGCCTTACGATCCCTGGCGGATTTTTCCGCCCAGACGCCAGCATCGAAACTGCGCCGGGCAGCGGCTACGGCGAGGTCGACATCGGCCTCGGTACACAAGGCGACGGCAGCCAATGGCTTGCCATCGATCGGGCTTTGCGACCAGAACGTCGCCCCGTTGCAGGCATCGACGTAGGCACCGTCTATAAACGCCCGGCCCTCGATCTGCAATTTTTCACTTCTCTCAAGCCAGTAGGCATGGTCTTTGATCTGCGGCACGCAACACCTCATCTTGTTCTTTTCAGGCTGCGGCGATGCTAGATCATACTAAAAATTCATTCAATAGCTGATGATCACTTTATTGAAAATATGTTCAATAAAAATGCCCGCGAATGCGGGTATTGTCGACTGTCAAAAAACATCTTTAAGCTACAAATTGTGCAGGGCAGAGTCGCAAGCGAACGCCGGAATCTCTCAGTTCTAGCCCCAATGGCGCACGTCATCGGCAATGACTCCGTGCTTGGCAACCAGCTTGGGCAGTTCGTCCTTGAGGATATCCACCCAGAAAAATGATGTTGAAATACAATGTTATGATATAGCATATCTTTTGTTTCAACCTGAAACCGTCGACGAATGCACTGACTTTGCCCGATGTCACTGCCCACGCCGCAGAGGTTAGGGCGTTGGACTGGGTCAGTACGTCCGTCGTCTTTGCCAAGTTAGATGAGGTACAGCGTGATGTTGGCCCCTAGGTTTAATTCTTTTCCCCGCCAAGTAATGGGAGCGAACCCGATTACTTTGACTGAGGTACTACTCGATGAGGTGAATCTAGCCGTCTGGCAGAGAGCGCTGTCTCATCCGATCGAATGCTTTGCTGAGACTCTTCTGAATATCCGAGAGCCACTATCGGAAAGCTTCATGCTTGAGCTGAACGATGAGATCGAGCCGGACCTGAGTCAGCTTGCGCGCGCCTACAGCAGCCTGGACGGTTATCAGCAGTTCCTTGCGGACGTTTCCGGGCTGGTCGGTGCCTATGGCTGCCTGCTGGGTGTGCGGCGCGTTGGTGTTCGGCTGCGAGCACTGGATCGAAGCATGTGCCCACGTTTTCATGTTGACCATGTTCCAGTCCGATTGATCACGACATATGCCGGCCTGGCAAGCGAGTGGCTGAGCGAGGGGGGTATGTCCCGATCGAGGTTGGGTGACCCCACCGCCGAACCCCACGACCCTGCATTGATTCACCCGTTGCGACCTGGTGATGTAGCCCTGCTGAAGGGTGAGAAATGGCTGGGTAACGAAGGCGCTGGAATCATCCACCGCTCGCCACAACCACCAGAGGGCATGCGCCGCTTGATCTTGACCCTGGACTGGTTGAGCTGAGACGGATTTCAACAACATTTCCTCGGCACCTCAACTACGACTTCCTTCACGGCCACCCATAGTCAGGTCGTGCCGTGCTGTGAGTGCCGACAATAAAACTTGAACAGACAGAAGAATGAAATCGACTACTCTCGCCTCTATTGGCGCTCTGACATTTGGCCTGGTTAGCGAAATCGCATGTGCCATGGAAAAACAGAGCACCGCGTTTACCCTGGAACCCATTGAAGTTTCGACCAACCAGATTCATGAAGTTGCCGACAGCCGAGTATCTGGCTATCGGGCGACCCGTTCGGCGACAGCTACCAAGACCGATACCGACATCCGCGATACACCGCAAAGCATCAGCGTTGTGCCTGCTCAGGTGTTAGAAGACCTGAACGCTACCCGTATTGATCGAGCATTGGATTTCGCTGGCGGGGTAGCCAGGCAGAACAACTTTGGTGGCCTGACCTTTCTCAACTACAGCGTGCGTGGCTTCACTACCGGCGAACTCTATAAAAACGGGTTCGCAGTAAACCGCGGCAGCTACAGCGCACCGGATGCATCGGGAATAGAACGCATCGAAGTGCTCAAAGGTCCGGCTGCCAGTCTGTACGGCCGTGGTGACCCGGGTGGGATGATCAACATTGTCAGCAAACGGCCGCAGCCGGTATCTTTCAGCGAATTCAAGGCCAGCGCCGGAAGTTGGGACCGCTACCGCAGCAGCGTTGACGTCAACACACCACTCACCGAGGACGGCAGTCTGCTGTCCAGGGTCAACCTGGCAGTAGAGGACAACAATAGCTTTCGTGACTATGTCGGCAACCAGCGGAAGATCGTCAGCCCGTCGTTGAGCTGGCAGCTCGCCCCCGATACACGCTTGCTCCTTGACAGCGAGTTTTCGCGCACTGAATCGGTATTTGATCGCGGTATACCGGCCGTCAATGGCGAGCTTGGATCGGTGAAGCGCTCCACGTTCCTTGGCGAACCCAACGACGGCGAAATCAGGAATGACAACCAGACCCTGGACCTTGCGCTTGAGCACTACTTGAACGATGCCTGGAAGGTGCGTCTGGCGAACCATTACACCCAAGGCACGCTGAAAGGCGAGAGTTCTGAAACCCAGCGCCTGATGGGTAACAGGGTGACGCGTTTCTATCGAGATCGCAGTTTCGAGTGGAATGACAACATCACCCAGGCCGAATTGCACGGCACCTTCGAGACAGGAAGTTGGCAACACCAAACGTTGTTCGGGCTGGAATACGAGAACTACCGTAACAGCCAGAAATACCCGCAGAGCGCGACCTCTCTTGGGTATGGTCTGGACATCTACAATCCGGTGTATGGGCAGCCCAAGCCAGCCATCGTCAACCCCAATGACTTTCATGAGCACACTGAAAGTCATGCCCTTAATCTGCAAGATCAGATTGTTTTTACCGAGCGCCTGCGCGGCCTGGTGGGTGTGCGCTTCGAGCATTTCGAACAAACGTCGCTCAATCGCACCACCCGGGTCAGTAACAAACAGGAGAAGGACGTTGCCAACCCGCGTTTCGGTCTGCTCTATCAGCTAACACCGCAGGTGGGTGTATTCGCTAACGCGTCCACTTCATTCCGCCCCAACAGCATCGGTAACCAAGGCCAAGTGTTCAAGCCGGAGAAGGGTATTGGCTACGAAACGGGCCTAAAACTCGATCTGCTCGACCGTCGTGTCGGCGGCACAATCGCTTTGTTCCATATCGACAAAGAGAACGTGCTGACCACCGATGCCAACGGCAATAGCATCGCTGCCGGCAAGGCTCGGAGTCAGGGCCTGGATATGCAATTGAGTGGACAATTGACCGATGCCGTACGCATCATCGGTGCCTATGCCTATATCGATGCGCAAGTCACCAAGGGCGACAAATCTATACCTGAGGGCAGCGACCTGCTTGGCATCGCCCGCCATAGCGGCAGCCTGATGGCGGTGTACGAATTTCAGAACGGCCCCCTGCGCGGTTCGGATTTCGGAGCGGCGGCCAACTATGTTGGCGACCGCTCCGGTCAGACAGGTAGCGACTTTGAAGTGCCTGCCTACAACACGGTCGATCTGCTCGCTCATTACAAGGCCAGCGACGCTATAACGGTCGGTTTGAACCTGAACAACCTCTTTGACCGCAAGTATTACGAGCGCGCCTACAACAGCACCTGGGTCATACCCGGCGATCCGCGCAACGTCAGCCTGAGCCTTACTCTCAACCTCTAATAATAAGGATGTATCCCATGAAATTTCACAAACCTTTCCTCCTGGCAAGCGTGTGTGCTGTCCTGTTAGTTGGGCAGGCTCATGCGCACGGCCTATGGACTGAGCAGCGCCGAGGCAACATAGAAGTTATCTACGGTCATGGGGCGGAGGACAATCCGTTCAAAGCGGAAAAAATCAGCGGTGCCTGGGCTTATGACGCAGCCGGCAAGCAGATTCCGGTAACGGTACAGCGCCTTGACGATCGGCTTACCTTCTCGTAAGTCATTTATCCTGATTGACTCGCCGAGCGAACAGCGCCGGCGCGCGCCTCCCGGGCGGTGAAGCCGAAGTGCTGTCGGAAGCTTCGGGCAAACTGTGTCTGATCGCTGAATCCCCAGCGCATGGCCAATTCCCCAATCGACAGGTGGCAGTTGGGTTCGTGCAGGACTCGGTTGACGGCCTCAAGGCGCCTTAGGCGAATCCACTCGCCGAGGCTGTAGGGTGTGGTGGCGAAGAGTTTGTGCAAGTAACGCACTGAAAGGCCGCAGGCGTCAGCAATCAATTGCGGGGCGAGGTCGGGATTGCCCAGCTGTTGCTCGACATAGTGCTCTATGCGCTGCAGATGCAAGGCGGCCAGGTTCGAACTTTCGCTGTTGAGCACCCGTTCATCATTGCGCAGGGCCATCAATAAGGTCGAGAGGGCCTGCTCCAGCAGCATATGGCGGGCGGTATTGTCGCATTCGTCGAAGCGTGCGGCACACATCGCCAACTGGTCGACGAATATCCGGCCGACGCCTCGCTTGGCATCGAAACAGAAGCGTGTATAGCGTTCGGCTCCGCGAAGTTCTCCATGCAGCGCGCGCTCGGGCAGCTTGAACACCCAGAGGTCGTTGTCGCAGGCATAGTGAAAGCGGTAGGGCGCATCGCCACGCTCGAAGATGAACCCGCCGGGCCGGCAATGCAGTTCTCGGCCGTCCTGCTCGAAATGGACTTCGCTACGACGCGGTACGGTGACCAGGTAGCAGGCTTCGCGGTCTTCGCTGACCTGGGCTTTGCTGCGCGAATAGCCGAGCTGGCTCGAGCGCAGGCGTGACAAGGTCAGGGACGTGCTGTTGGTTTCCCAGATCTGCAGGCTGCCACTGAAACGGGTGCTTGGCGCAAACTCCAGGGACAGAGGGAAATAGGCACTGCCGATCGCTTCGGCCCAGCGTGGCTGGCATTCACTGTCGGACCAATAACGGGTGGAGAGTTTGTTTGCCATGGCCACGCCTCATGCTTTTTTATTGTGAGCTTTTTTATATTGAGGACGGCGCCGGCGGATAAACCGGCGGCGCCGCTTTTTGCATCATTTGCCAATGCTTACCAGGGGTCAATCATTGGGCGTCAGGCGGTAGGTGGCCGACGGCGCCAGGGTGGCTTGCCAGCCAGGTGGGACGACGATGTTGGTGGTCGCTTCCTCGATCACACAAGGGCCTTGAACGGTTTGCCCGGCCTGCAGCCGATCACCGTTGTAGACCGGGGTGTCTTGCCAGTTGTCCTGGGTGTTGAACAGCATTGGCCGGCGACCGACCGGTCTGGCCGGGGTGCCTTCGGATGGGAGCGACAGTTCCGGCATCGGCGGACGTTGCAGGCGTGCGATCACCGAGCATTCGAGGTTGACCAGTTCCGCCGGGCTTTCAGGTTCGCTGTAGGAAAACAGCGCCTTGTGCCGTTGATGGAACGCCTCGCGCAGGGCTACCAGGCCCTTTTGATCCAGTTGATCGCAGGCCAGCTCGACGCTGCATTCGTGAACCTGGCCGAGGTAGCGGATTTCCAGGTTATACAGGCACTCAACGTTGTTGCCGGCACTGAAACCATCGTCGCGCAGGTTGTTCATGCCGCGCTCACGCAGCTCGCGCAAGGTCTGGTTGAGCAACGGCAGGTTGACCTGTTCGTCGTCCAGGCGCATGGGCAGCGTGGTCAACTGATCGTAGCGGATGTCCGAGAGAATCTGGCCAAAGGCGCACAGCCCGGAAGCCACTTTAGGGATCAGCACCACCTTGCTGCCGATCTCTTCGGCCAGGCGCATGACGTGCATGCCGGCTGCACCACCGGCGCCGATCAGGGCGAAGTCGCGGGGGTCATAACCGCGCTCGACCGACACCCGACGGATACCGCTGACCATGTTCAGGTTGACCAGGGTGATGATGCCGATGGCCGCACGTTCGACGCTGATCCCCAAGGGCTCAGCAATTGTGCTGCGAATGGCTTCAATGGCCCCCTGGCGATTGAGACGAATACTGCCGCCCAGCAGTGCGCCGTCAGCCAGGTAGCCGAGGGCCAGGTTAGCGTCGGTGACGGTTGGCTCGACGCCGCCCTTGCCATAGCACACCGGCCCCGGGTTGGCGCCGGCACTGCGCGGGCCGACTTGCAGCATGCCAAAGTCGTCCAGATAGGCAATCGAGCCACCACCGGCACCGAGGGTTTCCACCTGAATCATCGGCACGCCGATGCGATAGCGCAAAAAGTCCGTGTCCTTGCTGAAGTTGGTGCGCCCGGACTTGCTCAACGTGATGTCGAACGAGGTGCCGCCCATGTCCACGGTGATCACGTTGTCGATACCAAACGGCTGGGCGACGCACAATCCGGCTTGCGGTGCGGAAGCCGGGCCCGAGTTGATCGCATTGACCGCGCGTTCGCGCATCACCGCGCCCGGCGCCAGGCCGCCATTGGACTGGAAGTAGCGAGTGGGCTGCTGCGCGCCGAGTTCCTCGAACAGCGCATCGATACGTTCGATGTAGCGGCCCATCACCGGGCTCAGGTACGCGTTGACCACGGTGGTCGAGGTACGGGTGTATTCGCGGATTTGCGGGAACACTTCATTGCCGGTACAGACGAACACCCCGGGCAATGCTGCGCGCACCATCTCGGCGGCGCGTTGTTCGTGGCTCGGGTTACGCACTGACCAGACGAAAGAAATCGCCACCGCTTTGACATCCTGCTCGCGGAAGTACTCGATCGCCTGGGCAATCGCGTCTTCATCAAGCGGGCTATGTACGCTGCCATCACTGATGATCCGGCCGCCGATCGGGCGACGCAGATGGCGCGGTACCAGCATGTAGGCCGGTGGGTAGCTGGCATCGTAGCGATGCCCGTCTTCCTTGTGACCCAGGCGGATTTCCAGGCTGTCTTCATGGCCGTCGGTGCACAACAGGCCGACTTTGACGCCGGTTTTTTCGATCAATGCGTTGAGGGCCACGGTGGTGCCGTTGATGCACAGGTCGCAGTCGGCAATGATCTGCGCTGGGGTGCGGCCGATGGCATCGGCAATCTGCGCCAGCCCGTTACGGATGGCGATGGTGCCGTCGTGGGGCGTCGACGGTGCCTTGAACAACTGCACGTTGCCGTTGCGATCAGCGAGGATGAAATCGGTGAAGGTGCCGCCGGCGTCGATGCCCAGACGATATTGCTGCTTGATCATGGTGTGAGTCTCTGGTTGCTCTGAGGGGCTGGGCTTGATTAATGCATGACGCGGTGAGCGTGGGTCTCTGCTTCGTCGAGCAGGCCGTTGCTGTCGATCACCACGCCGTACTCAAGGCGTGCGCCTTCTGGCGAAACCAGGCCGTTGAGGACGTCGTTCAACACGCTGGCGACGGGGCGTCGAAACGGGTGGCCATAGCCGCCGCCACCCGGGTTGACGTTGATCACGCGTTCACCCGGTTGAGCGGTCAGCAGCGCGTTGTAAGTAAAGTGGTCTTCTTCGCCGTTCACCTTGCGGTGGATCAACCGGCCAAGCTTGGGTTCGAGCAAGACGTTGGTCGCGCCAGCCGCGCCGGCGGTGGGCAGTTGTCGACCTTCACCGAAGCCGACCACGGTCATGGCATGGTTCAGTGGCTCGATTTCAATGCGGGTGCCCGAGCCACCGCGGAACTCCCCGGCGCCACCGCTATCGGTCATCAGGCTGTAGCGGTGGATGAGTACCGGGTAGGAGTATTCCAGCAACTCGATATCGCCGGACATCAGCGCACCGAAGCAACACAGCGGGCCGCAGGCCGGCCAGCCGTCCATTGCCTTGTTCGCACCGGCACCGGAGATGATCGAAGCCAGGACCATGGTCACGTATTCGTCGTTGCCGTTGCGTGGGTCGTGGCCGGCAATGTTGATCCCGCTGGCGTGGCCCCAGGAGGCGGTGACGCGATCCGGTGCCGCCTGTTCCAGGGCCTGGCGCACGGCATCGGCGAGGGTTTCCATCGGCGTCGTGGTGCTGTTGACATGCGGTGCCGGTTCTTGCGCGTTGCACAAGGTGCCCGGTGGGCCGAGGTCGACAGTCACGCAGCGATACAGCCCTTCGTTGTACGGCGGCGGCACCTGGGCAAACATCATCAGCCCCAGGTACACCCCGGACACCGAGTTGCCGGCGTAGGAGTTGATGAAGTAGGGCACTTGCGGCGGACTTTCGATCAGTACGTGGGCTTCATCGCCGCGAATTTCCACACGCGCTGTGATCGACAGTTCGCCCAGGCCATGACCCGAGTCCTCGAGAACGGCGGTGCCGGTGTAAAAGCCGTCGGGTACATCTCGCAGCAATGCGCGCATGTGGCGGTCAGCCATGTCTTTCAACTCGGCGATGCACGCCCGAACCTGCTCCACGCCGTAGCGGTCAAGCAACTCGAGCAAGTGCCTTTCACCGACGGTGCACGCGCCATACTGAGCGTTCAGGTCGCCCTCCTGGTAAGCGCGGGCACGCATGTTGGTCAGCAGCAGGTTGATCACGTCTTCACGACGCTGGCCTTGTGACCAGAGTTTCACCGGAGGGATACGCAAGCCTTCGGCGTAGATTTCCCTGGCGTCCGGGTTGTAGCCGGCGGGTACGGGACCGCCGATGTCGGTCAGGTGGCCTTTGCAGACCGTCCAGAACACCAGTTCGCCTTTGTAGAAGACCGGTTTGTACATGCAGCAGTCGAGAATATGGCTGCCCTTGTAGGCCGGATCGTTGTGATAGATCACGTCGCCTTCATTGATGTCATCACCGAAGAAGCCGGCGACGCATTTCATTGCAGGAATCAGCGATCCCAGGTGGATTGGAATGTCCTGTCCTTGCAGGATCATCTCCGGAAGGTGGTCGAAGAGGGCGTTGGAATAGTCGTGAGCCAGGTTGAAAACGCTCGAACGGCCAGTCTTTTCCAGGGTCAGGGTCATTTCGCGCTGCGCGGTTTCAAGTGCGCCTCGCACGACTGCCAGGGTGATCGGATCTACTGTACTCATGGGTCACCAGAAATCTTGTTGTTATCCAGGTGGGGGGCAGGACGGATGCCTGACCCACGACACAAAGCTACGCGCACCTACCTGTGGATGGCTTGGCGCAAAGTGCACCGTTTTTTGACTCACAGAGCACTGTCGGGGGGCTTAGAAGTAGTAGCCGATGTTGGCGTACAACTGGTTTTCCCATTGGTCGCTGCCACCGGCGCCAAGGCTCTGGGTGAAGCTGCTGCCACCGATATAGGGGTCGTTCTTGCCGTGCAGCCATTCAACGGCGATCCACAGATCCAGAAGTGAGAACGAGGTGCCGACGATGAAGCGTTCGGAGTCGTCGAAGCCTTGCTCGCTTTTGTCAAAAGCGCTGTAGTTGCCGTACAGCTTGATGCCGGAGAACCAGCCGTACTTGCCGGCGATGTCGTAGCTCAGGTCGGCCACATACAGATTGCCCTTGGCCGCGACGTTGAAGGTTGCGTCGTAGCTGCCGAAGGTGACGAGCTGGTCGCTGCCCGGGTTCCTGGGCTGCATGTCCTGGCGTGCGGCTTGCAGCTGTACGCCCCAGGGGCCGTTCTTGCCCAGGTAGTGCACGGCCTGCGCATTGCGTCGACCGCTGTCATGGGTGTCGCGGTTTTCCAGGGTCGAGGTCAGCGCTGATACACCGATTTCCGACTGCCAATCGCCCAGTTTGAAGTTGCGTGCCAAGCGTGCGACGACAATGTCGCGCTCCTGGTTATTGCTGCCGTTTTCCACGTAACTGTCGGCTTTGGCGACGCTGGTCGAGTAGGTGCGGCCACCACGGCTGGTGCCCTGGCCCTGATCGATGGGGCGCAGGTAATAACCTGCCTGCAGGTTCCAGTCGCCACTGTGCTGAATGTACTTGATACCCAGGTCCTGAATGTCTTCCAGGCCGATGACGTTGCCCAGCGTCTCGAAAAAGGTGCTGCCGAAGTAGGGCTGCAAGCCAAAGGGTATTTTGTTCAGGCCGGCCTGCACCTGCTGCGACTCATTGAACCTGTAGCCCACCCAGGCATATTCGGGAAAAGAGATGGCACCGATTTTGTTGGTGTGCTTGAACGGATAGGCATCCCCGTAGAAGCGGTATTTGGTGGCGCCGATCCAGCTGCTGGAGGTGTAGGTGGCGGTCAGGAAAAACGTGTCGAAACTGATTTTTTCCAGGTCCTGATCCGGGTCATAGTCAACCCGCGCCCGGATCGCCCCGCCAATGTCCAGGTTCTCGTTGATCGGCACCGCAAAGGCGGGGGTGCCGAGCGTTGCCAGTACTGGCAACAGGAGTGCGGCGGTAAAGGTACGGCGGTCGAGCAAGCGCATGTTTCGCTCCTTGGGAGTCATTGTTGTTTTACAGGCAGCAAAAAGCCGAGCCGCAGAAAGTCTGTGGCTCAGGCGAGGTGTAGGCGGGAGGCGAGTCGCGTCCTGGCTGACGCGAGTCAGATCAATCGATAGGTCGTTTCAGGTGCAGCTGGCGCGCACGAACCAGCTGCGCTTGGCACTGTTGAGCAGTAGCCAGTAGGCGCCGAACGCACTGACGAATGTCACCGGGGCCGACCATGTGGCCAGCGTTGGGCTGTTGGCATTGAGCAAGAGGATGCCGAGCCCGGCTGCGAAGAACCACGCGCCCAGGCCACAGGGGTTGAAGGCGCTGACACGTTCCAGTTCGTATTCGATTCTGCCCTGGAACAGCTGGGTGTATCTGGGCGAAAAAATGTGCGCCAGGGCAATCGCGACCCAGGCCACCACGAAGATGCTCTGGTATGCCAGTGCCTGCAGGATGTACTCGAACACGTTCAGGCGCATCAGCGTGTAGACCAGTACGCCAACGGCAATTGCCCAAACGATGTAAGGCACCTGGGTCAGCCCCAGGCGACCGAAGAACGCCTGCATGTTGGTGGCCGCCAGGAAGAAGTTTGCGGAGTTGATACGCGTCTGGCTGATCCACACGAAAATCAGCCCCCAGATGCCCATCAGCTCGATGATCGCCATGACCACCGAAACCTCGGTCAGGCCACCCGGTGTCGGAATAGTCCCGGCCAGAAAGATCCCCACCAGGCCATTGATCAAAAAGGTGAAGGTGTAGAAGGGCAGCCCGAAGTTGATGCGGCCGTGGTACTGCGCATCTTCCTTGCGCCCGAAGCGTGCGTAGTCCCAGGTGTACATCATCAGGATCCACACCCCCATGAAGGCGCTGAAACAGTTCCACCAGCCGTTCTCCACCGGGCCGCTCGCCGGACCCATTTGCAGCCACGCAGCGCTGTAACCGTATTCGCCGATCGTCATCACCACCAGCGCCACCAGTCCGATCAGGTAGAAGGGCAGCAGCACGCCGTTGAGCTTGTCCATCCAGTTCTGCACGCTGCCGAAGATCAATGGCACGCTGTACAGCACAACCAGCAGGTACGCCTGATTCAGCGATAGCACAGACCAGTACTGATGAATCGCGATGGCAATGACCGAGCCTTCGAAAACGCTGTAGTACGTGGCGGTGACGAAGAAGATCAAGGTCGCCAGAGTCGCGCCCGTGCGCCCGAACAGCACCCGTGAAAACAGCGCGACCGAAAGGCCGGTCTTGATGGCGTAGCGGGAAATGATGCCGTTGATGATGGCGTAAGTGACCACCGACAGCAGCAGGCCGATCATTGCGTTTTGGGTCCCGAAGGTCATCGCCAGCGTGGCGGAGACGACCAGCCAAAACATTGCGCTGCAGATGCCCCACCAGGCCATTGTCAGCGACAATCTACTCATGCGATGGGTATCAGGAACGGCGACGACCGAGTAGTCGGTACTGTCGCCCTGTTTTTTGAGGGTTGCGGCCATGGCTCTTCTCTTTGTTTTTGTATGAAGAGTCATGATGGTAAGAGACGCGGGGCGGCCAATAATTGCTTTTGGCGGCCCTATCTTTTGTCGTTGAGTGAATTGGGGAGATGGATAGCCCCAAAGCAGGCATGCTGGTTCAGCGCTTGCTGGCCTGCGTACCGAGCAAAATTCGCTTCGCCTCGGTGAGGCCGATGTAGCGCGTCAGAAAGCTCATGAACGGTTCTGAAAAGATTCCAGTGTGGCCATCGATGATCTGCTCGTTGACCGAGACAACCATGAAAGGCTGATGAGCTGTTACAGGCTTGGCCGGTAATAGCCTCAAGTCAGAATATTTAGCGTCTTGGGAGAAGTCGAACGAAGCCAGCTCCCGAACGTCGGCAGCCTTCACGTTTATCGTGTCATTCGGGAAAGGAGTATCGGGGCTCACCGGCTTATCGACCCAGCGCCACCACTCAAATGTGTCTGGTCGCTTGTCTGTACATTGCGAATCAGGAGCTTCGTCCTGCTGGCTCGAAACCAAGTGTTGAGTCTCAATCGGAGTAAGCGAGTGAGTTATCCCGCTGCCACCGTGGTTGTATACACCTAGAGCTTCGCGGAGGCTGGCTCGCTCCCGGTCGTCGTGGACGGGAGCAGCATTTGTGAAGAATTCCCCGGCGATTCGACCGGCCTTGAACCAGCTATTGCGGGCACCATCGTTTTGCGCCGAAAACGTGACGAGTAAAGGCGTCTGGTCGGAGCCGTAAGTGATACCGCGTGAAAGAATGTTGATGCGCTCGTAGGCCGCCGATTCGACGGCAGGATTGACGAGGACGACCATGTCACCAAAGCCGCGCAATGGAGGGTTTATGGCTGCAGGTTTAGCACTCTGCGATGTGGTGGGGGCAGTGGAGCCAGTCGGGATCACAGGTGCTGTTCGCAAGAATCCGCTGGCCGGGTTGGCCAACTGCATTTGGCTCTCAAAGTAGCGGGAGGTAGCCGCGAGCAATACGGCCCCGCCGAAGCTGTGGCCAATCGAGACCAGTCCAAAAAAAGGTTTCTGCTTGCCGTCGGTCACTCGCCCGTCGGAATGATCGTTGTATATTCGCTGTAACCTGGCCATGAATTCCTGGAGGTCGCCTTCACCAACACGTCTTGCGGCCGACTTGCGTCCCCAAAATGTCGTGTAGTCGATCAGTCCCGGCAGTGAGCGTCCACGCCAGCCAACATAGAGGCCAATGACGCGCACTGTCGGCATTGCCTCACGGTACATTTTTTGATCCAGCTCAACGTGCAAACGCTGCAGTACGCGTTTGAATGCCTCGACGTTGTCATCGTAGCAAGCCGCGGAGTGATGCCAGCCATGGATGAAAAGCACTACCAGCGTATTACCTTCAGCTGTCGCGGTTTTTACGGTCGACAGAGCGGAAACGGCCTGCTCCGGATTCCAGAACCAGCCTTGATCGTCCGATTCGATAAACTGCAAATCGAATCCCGCACCAGGTGCATGCGCAGTACTGGCGGAGACTCGCTCTGGCTGAACTGGCCGGTGCGGGACGTTATAGAGGCCGCAAGACGCAGACAGCCCAAGCAGAGTCAGCAGGAACGCACATCGCATCAGTGCTCGGGGAATGGGCATGGCTGCCATGATCTACCTCCTGCAATCATCAGGCTCAGCGAAAAGTTTCTGACCTGCTGTTTCTCCAAGCATGCGGTAAGCCTCCCACTGGTTGTCGTCGAAGAACTGGTCCAGCGTGGTTTCGTTGGGAAAGCGCTCGTGCATGGACGCGTAGGTACGCAGATCCGTGGGCAGGTCGGCAAACAGGCAGGGCTTGACCAGTAGTAGCCAGCTCGGAGGATGTTCGTCTGAATAGGTTATTTGTGCCAACGCGGCACCGAAGGGACCTGTGCGCTTGATCTCCTCGATCGCACCGACGGCTTTTTGCTGGACATGGGTTGCGATCCACAGTGGCACGCTGACTTCTCCCGTTGAGTCGCAGGAAGCTTTCCAACCTGGCATATCAGGGGGCGGGTTGACTTCGGTGGTTCTGACCGGCTTGAGCCATTTTATTTCCGCACAAAAGTCGAGACGCACTTGCCGCGTAAGCAGCGCGAGATCATCGAACACATAATTCGGGTCACTGGTCGCATCGACCGCAATCATGATGGGCAGGCGACGGCGAATCAGCTCGTAGAGCCCGGTGTTGTCAAAATGTCCACCATCGCTCAAGTACCAAAGCCGCTCGGCAGGACCGGCAAAATAGCCTCGCCACTCGTTCAGCAAGCTCGCCTGTAAGGCAAAGACAGTCGACGGCAGGGACTTGAAGGCGCGCCAAAGACTTGGCGGGTAACGCCCCGGTCGCCGGCCGGCGGGGATACCGCTGTTCCACCAATAGCCAATGCGAAGATTGACCAGACCCAGAATCAACGATCGCCACAGTTTCGTATTGCGACCCGAGCCAGTAGTGTAGGCCGCCCCGGAGATCGCCATCCACTGGCCGAGGCGCAAGCGTTCCACCGTGACCGGCTTGTCATCGGAGCGTGACAGGACATGAAACTGATTGGGGTCGGGCGCCACATTGATGGCTGCCACAGGAACCTGGCGCGCCGGGGTGTCGGTGTCGCGCGGCTCCCATAGCGCATGAAAGCGCCGTCCGACGGTAATGCCTGCTGGCCCCAGACACATCGGCATGCCGTTGTCGTCACGCAGGAGGTTGCCGGACAAAGGGTCGACGGAGTTGTTCAAGCAGGTACCGACCAGATGCAATGGGCCTCCCGTGCGTTCGGGATGATAGGTATCAAAATCGATGTCATCTCCCAGGTCGCTGACGTTGACCGGTACGGGTGTATTGGTACCGGTGGGATGGACTCGCGCATCGTTCGAAGCGCCAAGGAAGGTCCGCACCAGTTTCTGCGAATACGCTTGCTGCAAAGAAGACAGATTGAGCAGGGAAAGCGTCTGCCCCAGTACGGCGGAAACGAGCAGGGCCGTCATCACGCACCAGGTGCCGACCTGAAGGTCCCGAAGGAACACCAGGTGCGCGAGCATATTGAGGTACATCAGCAGCAGGAACACGAGCAGGAATGTTACCGTGCCCATCAGGATCGGTAATCCAAGGCCCTTTGCGAAAGACGAAACGGCCCCCGACGGTGGGCCTTTGAGCAGCCCGGTCGCGACACCCCGCAACAACGGGAGCAACGGTGCCAGTCCAACAATCGACCATCCGATCATGGGCATGTCGCTGGCAGCGAACTGCGCGCCTGTATCCAGAACCACCCACAGGATGCTGACGGCGAAACCGAACAGTCCCACGCCGAAAAGCCGCGTCAGCCGATTGCGCACGATGGCGCTCTTGTCCGCCGGATTGCCTTCATCCGGATCGTCGGGTAGCGCCCATTTCATGGAGGCTGTTTTGCTGGGGATGTTCCATCTCGCGCCTTCCTGCAACAGCAAAGCCAGTAGCAGTACGACGATGGCCACGCCACACCAGGCTGTGATTGCAGGCAATGCAAGGCCGTAGATTGCGCACCCAAGAAAAGTCAGCCAGACGAGCAATGGCAGCAACGCGCGCCAGTTACGGGTTGGGTCCTGCATCACCAACCAGTAGCCGATGGCGGGGGGAAGCACACCCAACACCAACAGTCCACCAGGCAGCCACCACCAGGCCGAGAGGGTTATTTCAAACAGGGTCACTGGTATCACATCGCCAAGGAAGGTGATGGCCAGCCAGCGAATCAACCCGAACACGCCGAACAACAGGGTGCCCAGCCAAAGATGTACGGTTGCCAGGTTGCGCAGCACGATGGCCGCATCGAACAGGGCGTCACCACGCCCGCCCCCGTCAATGTACTGGGAATTGCGCCGCAGCCAGTCGATTTCGGGAGAGCCCTTGAGTATCGACTCCACCCGCGCGGCCTTGTTGGGCAGATCCGGGCGCATCCGAGTGAAGAGACGCCCCAGAAACGCGGCAATATAGCCACCGCCAGAGGCTGACGACACGATGTCGATATCACGCAGTCGATGACACTTCGCCAGAGCCTGGAGCAGGCCAAGGCAGAAGGTCGCACTGCGGATACCGCCGCCCGAAAACGCGAGCCCGATCGTGTCCTTGGGCAACCTCGCGGTATCCGTTTGGGGATCCTGGTATTCGGGATCAACGGCCGTGCGGCGCTCCCGAATCGCAGCCGCTTCCACCGCTTCAAGCTTTTGCGGATAGTCGTCGGAATCAGCCAGCAGCACATCGGCGGCTTTCTCGCCAATCATGAAGGTTGGCGTGGCGATGAAATAGCCCGGAATGTAGGGGAAGACAGAGGTGTCGACCACGCGCAGGTTTTTCACACCATGTACGCAGAAACGGCTATCCAGGACTGCGCCAGAGTCTTCAAGCAGAAGCGTGTCGTTGCGATGGGGCTCGCTGCCCATCCGGCACGTGCCGCAGGCATGGTGTCCCCAGGCTTCGTCCTTTATCCATTGTTTCAGCTGAGGTGAGCCATCCGCTCGCGTCGACCCTGGCTGCACTTCATTGTCAAAGACAGTGACATCCCCATTGATCTTGCGCACGACTTCAATCGCTTCGCACAAGGCCTCGACATCTTTCATGGCGCCGTGGCCTTCTGGGGAACTGTCTTCGAATGAATTGAAGTTGATCTTCGGGGTATCCAGCGGGTTGTTGCTGTGCAGGCGAACGACGCCTTGATCGTTGTTGGTATAGGCCTTGAGGATGACCCAGCTCCACAGATTGCGCGACTCGGTCGTCGCGCCCATCGTCTTGTGCAGTAGCTCCCTTGACCACCCCCAATGGTAGCCGCGGAATGCTGCAGGTACGCCAAAGATGAAGAGGTCGGGGTCGACGCGAGGCTCGGCGTTGTGCTTGGACGACAACATAAAGGCGATAGCGCCTCCGTTAGTTGAATAGAGCCCCGTTCCGTCGCGCAGCCACTGCTCACGGGCAGGGTCGCCATGTTTATCCGGCTCAAAGGAAACCCCGTCCAGCGTGGAAAACGCTGACTTCGCTTCGCTGATAACGCTGACTTCATAACGGTCCTGCAGATTCTTGCCGACCCCCGACAAATTTACGATTTCCGTTAGCTGCGCACCGTTTTTATCACGCGGGCCTTCAATGCCCAGTTCCTCAAGGTGCTGCCGATCACCGATGCCGCTGAGCATCAGTAGCTGCGGTGTATTGAAAGCACCGCCGCTAACAATTACCTCCAGACGTGCGAAGTATTGCGTTGGACTCGAATCCTCCACGATGGATTTACTCTTCGGGCTAGCACGGTAAAGGTGTGCGCCAAGCTGGACCTCTACGCCAACAGCCCTGGGCGCGGGATCATTCTCATCTTTTTCAAACAACACACGTCTTGCGTGGGCCGGATTCAAAATAACCAGTCGGTCCGGGAATCGCTTAGCGACATCCAGCAAGTGTTCCCGCAAGCCGTGGCGACGTTTGCCGTCAGTGCCGATCGAAATCAGCGACAGATGATCGCGGGTCGGTATCTCTGGCGAACGAACATTAGGGTCCAAAAACTGAAGGAGCTGCAGCCTGGCGATGGCGCGACCGAGCATCGAGCGATCACGCTGCTTGCCGAGAAAAGAAAACAAAACATCCTTGAGTACGCGCAGGAAAGTCCGATCGCCTCGTACTATCCCGGCGATTACCAGCGGATCAATGAAACTGGTCTTCTGCCAGCCTTTGAATCCATGACCACCAGGATCAAGCTGTCGACGTGGGTTGAGCCGGGTAGCGATAATCTGGACGACTCTAAGTAGCCCGCCCAACAACTTGCCGACAAAACCCCTATAGACCGTGTAATACAGGCAGTTCTCAATTTTCGCGAAGTACCCTTGCATGTTTTCGGAGCGCCAGGACGGATCGCCGGTGAATTCGGCTATCCGGTCCCAGTCCGCGTCGTTTGGCCGGATGATGATTTGTGCGTAGTGCGCAGTGCAGCCACCGATGGCTGCTGC
This sequence comes from Pseudomonas sp. R5(2019), assembly GCF_009905435.1. Classification (GTDB taxonomy): domain Bacteria; phylum Pseudomonadota; class Gammaproteobacteria; order Pseudomonadales; family Pseudomonadaceae; genus Aquipseudomonas. The sequence goes on along the minus strand of NZ_JAAAMT010000001.1, from coordinate 286,529 downwards.
GCGGGGATACTGAATGCCTCCCGAATCCCCAACGCCGTTTATGGGAAAGTCCTTATGTTCGTTGTACTTTGAGTCCTGGCGTTGCTGTGTATTGTCGGCATAGTGACGGACCGAGAAATCCCAGGTGATTTCCGGATCTTCCGTCGCCGCAGCGTGGAAGGCGGGCACGTTATAAACCTCGCGATCCTCCGCCGCGGGATCAACGCCCGCTTCAATAAGCAGGACCCGTCGCCCGTTGATGGCCAGCCGGGCTGCGAGCGGACCGCCACCGGCTCCCGACCCCACAATCACGTAATCGAAGGGTGTTTTTTGCGGGTTTTCGGCACGTTCCAGCAGTTGCTCCCGGTTGGGCTTCAATGCATCGTGATCCATGGCGGCTCCGATTAACGAACGCAACACATCAGAATGTTTCGAGGAAAGCCTTCAGTTGCTTCTTCTCGACGTCCGAGAGGTATTCACCGAACCAGTGGCCACGGTCGGCTACGAAGTCCGGGCACTTGCTGACCTTCAGCAACGCCGGACCGGCTTCTTCCTGGAACGCTGCAAGTGCCTGGAAGTGGCCTGCGGGCCGTTGGTCAGTGGTCGGTTCATCATCGAGCAAGTCGTCCTTGCGCACGCGCAGTATTGCGCGGGTAAGCGCTGAGGTCGCCCTGACCAGATCCAGCACCGGCGCCTGCGGGTTCATGTTCATGATCAGGTTCACCGGCGTTCCCTTAGGGATGGGGCGAATTTCGATGGGACTGATATGGCCGTCGACGTAAGCATTGGCAAACAGGCCGACCGCCAGGAACACAACAGTGCTGGCACCGAAAAACAGTCGTGGGGCCAGAATCGAGCGTGGACGCAACAAGAACCCAAAGGCGGCCAACAAAGCCACTGCCGGAATCGCCCACAGCCATGGGTAGATGCTGTCTACGCCGGTGATACGCAGCAGCACCGCTGTCACAGCCATCAGCAAGAGGAGGGCGCTGGCTGCCAGGCGTGCCCGGCCGATGAACACCAGAACCAGAGAGATCGCAGCCAGGGCCAGCCAAAGGTACAAGGCGATGATCGAGGTGGCAGTATCACCCAGCACGCCGTTTAACAGCGGACGGATAAAGGGTCCACGAAAATCGATCTCGGACCGCGCAGTGGTCCGGTAGATCAGGCCCGAATCGCTGAAACCGGGTGTGCCAGCGACAACGGTATCTCCCGCGAACCGCTGGCGGAAATCCATAGCCGTGCGCAAATCCTTTGGATTAGTGTATTCAGCTACGCGTTTGTTCTTGTTCAGTAGTCTGTCGATTGCATCATCGAAGGCGTCGAGGCGGCCCTTGACCGAGGGGTCATTGTTGAAGATTCCCAAGGCGTTGTTGTGAAGAAACGGAGCGGTGGCCCACAGACCCACCAGCGAAGCCGGCCGGTAATAACCCGGGCCGCCGGGCGGGGGAACATAGCTGTCATTGTTGCCCCATTCATCTACGCCACCCGCTGACTTGAATGGATTGAAGAAGCGGATTCTACCCACGGCAGGTAGCGACTTGTAGGTTTCCGAGGAGAAGTTGTCCCAGACCTGGCCACGCATGGCATTGGTCGCGACTGCACGTTGGGAGTTGGTCCCAACCAGCGTGATCGGCACCCGGATGTCGGTGGACAGATAGTTGTCCTTGAACAAGTCACGCTCCAGGGCCGACTCTTGTATCTCGTAGGCGAAAAGGCTCTTGAGGTAATCGAGGTATTTGTCGCTGAGCTTGAAGGCTTCCCAGTCGGTGAAGTCCATTGGCATTGTCAGCGTGGATAGGTTTCCGGTCTTGGCGAGGCGCCATTCACGCGAAAATGCAAACTGCTGGTCGGGCGGCTGCTTACTGGAGTGGCAGACAGCGCAGTTTTTGAGGAACACAGTGCGGCCATCTAATGCATCTGCGCGTTTGCTGTCGATGCGAGCCCGTCCCTCTGGGATCGACTCCAGTTTCATCGGCTGCGTCACGCTGGCACCGGTTTTTGATACGTAGGTAAAAAAACTCTCGAGCTGAGGGATGCGGTATTCCTCGGTGGCTTGCCAGTAGACCGATTTGTTCTTGATCGTCGCCAATTCGAAGGGGCGCTGTGGTTTGAACCCGATGACAGGATTGTGCAGGCGATTCCACTGTTCGGAGTAAGCACCAATATTCAGATAGACACGCGAGAGTGCACCTTCGACGCCGATGCTATCCGAACCATCAAGTAGTACACGCGGCGTGTGGCGTGGATTCGACTTGAAATCCGGGTCGTCCTCGATGCCACGTTGTTCAAGATTGGCCGGGCTCTGTTGCTCGGGTGGGTTTAACCCGGCGCGGGCCAATCGCGGGTTGACCTCGAAGATCGCATTAATTGTATTAGGGTTATTGATGTGGTCCGTGCTGATGAGCGAGGTATCGATCGTGCCCGGCTGCTGGCTCGCGACAAACTGCCAGAGAAAACTTGTTTCGTGCCTGAGATTGGAGAAGGCCTTTTCCGGCCTCCAGTACTGATTACCGATGGTGCTCGACATGTTGCCCCAGGCCGGATTTTCGAGATTCCCCGGAGGCGATAGCGGATGCGGCCCGACATGACAGAATGAGCACGCCATGGCGACCCGGAATGGACGTACGAGCTTTGGATCGGCGCTCACCCTGTTTCCTTCCGAAGAGTAGTACGCCTCGCTGCCGCCGTTTTTATTGTCGACGACCTGCTGCTGCCAATACCTGCGCGCTTCAATGGCGGTATCCGATCTGCCGAAGAAGTCCGGATTGGGCATAAGCCGTAATCCGACTACGCCGGAAGGGTAGCCGTATACAAGTGGATCGACACCGTCATTGGCGAGCTGGTCGATGATCTTTTTATAGGAGTCTTTGTCGCCGACTTCGAAAAACTCTCGAAAGCTTTCCCCTTTGTGCGTGGTCGGCGGCTTTTGAGGTTCGACAGGCGTTTGGGTTTCAGCGTCGATATCGTCCTTAGGGGCGATCATCTTGACGTTATCGCCGTCAGCCTGATCGAGGTAAAGGCCCAACCCATCAATGGGTGTTTCACGTTTGATCATACCGGGCTGATTCATCAGGCCGGCATCTTCAAACCGGGTGTCACGCTTTCTCGAATCCAGAAGAATCAGGAAGTCGGCGATACCGTATCCATTTTGTTGCAACCAACCCCAGAAGGCTTCGTTTCCCTCGCCCCAGAGCATCCAGGTGTTCTGACCCTTGATGGCCTGGCGTGCATGCTCCGGGACGCCTTTGCCTTCGTTATAGTCGATGGGGCGGGGAGACAAGTCGCTCCCGACGATGACTTTGTCTACTTCGCTGAAAAGGTTTCGCGGTTCGGTGGGGAAGCAGTCTTTGTTGCGCCCATACAGCTTGACTCCGTTCGCGCTGAGCCCTCCCGTGCCTTCATCCCCCGGCGCATTCTCTTCAACCACATTCGATAGCTTTTCCCAGCCTGACATTGATTCTGGAACAAGAGCAGCAGCCGGGTATGCCTTGCGAGCGGCATCAAGCGATTGTTGACCTACTTCGAATCGGGCGGGTTCGGTGCTACAAGTGTGTCCTTTAGCGTCTGGAGTGGTTAATTGCGACTGAGCGGAGGAGGTGAAGGCAATGGTCAGAAGACTGCCTGTAACAAGTAGATTGCGACCGGCCCAAAGGCAAAGTTCAATTCTGTTACTTGCTGAGGCCAATCGCATGAGCATAGCTGCATCCCCTGAAGCGGTGGATGTCCGCTGAGCTACTTCTCGACAGCGCGTCCTTTGGACACTCCAGACGCAGAAACTCGAATTGAATATAGACAAGTCAGTGGACTATGCCAGCCCGGTCGCGAGCGTCAACACTGCGCAGCGAGTTGGGTCCGAAAGACGTTCATTAGTGACCTGCTGACCGAGATCAGCCAGGAAGCCGAAATGCGCAACTGCTTTATCAAGGCGCATGCCTGAGAAGAAGACACTGAGCGCAGAGGGTAGTAAGTGCGGGTTAACGCGGGTTTGGGTACAGCGCAAGGCGATTTTGTCAGGCAGCCGTGATCTCTTGTGGGGACAATGTGTCAGCTAGCGCTGGTGGGTCCGTGTTCGGCCAGGGTCAACCCGGCCAGGTAACCGAACGTCATGCCGGGACCCAGCGTGATGCCGCCGCTGGGGTAGTGGCCGTCCATGATGCTGGCCATGTCGTTGCCAACGGCGAACAGGCCGGCAATGGGCTGTTGCGAAGCGTCCAATACACGGGCGCGTTCGTCACTGCGCAGGCCGGCAAAGGTACCGAGGCTGCCAGGCAGTAATTTCACCGCATAAAACGGCCCTTGATCGAGCGGTCGCAGTGAACTGTTAGGGCCATGTAAAACCTCGCCCTGGGCGCGGTTATAGCTCGACTCGCCACGGCCGAAGTCCGGGTCGGTGCCCTTGGCGGCAAACTGGTTGAAACGCCCTAATGTGGCTTGCAGTTGCTCGGCGTCAATCCCGCAGCGGGCTGCAAGTTCCTTGACGGTGCGGCCCTTGAACAGGTAACCGCGACGCTCGTACCAGCGAGTTGGAAAAGGGAACGGCTTGGCCCAGCCAATACCGTAGCGACGTTGTGCCTTGTGGTCACAGATCAGCCAGGCTTCGTGGGGCTCTCCCGGCGCGGTGCTGCGAAACAGGTCGTTCATGAAATCGTGGTAGCAATCCGCTTCGTTAGTGAAGCGCCGGCCGTCACGGCGGACCGCGATAAAGCCGGGTTTGGCGCGGTCGAGCAGGTGCGGGAAATGCCCGAAGCTGCCGTCCTGGCGCGGTACCAACGACACTGGCGCCCAGGCCCCGGCATTCACCAGATCGTCACTGACCTGTGCACCAGCCGCTTCGCCCAGGCGCAGGCCGTCGCCGCTGTTCTCCAAAGGTGCCGCGCAGCGGTGTTCCTCACCGCTGGGTGCATGGTCAATCAACTGGGCGATGCGTCCAGGGTCATGGGGAAATCCACCGCAAGCCAGTACGACACCGCGTCTGGCACGCACCTCAATAGAGCCTTCCGGGCTCTGCAGGCGCGCACCGCAGACTCGCCCTTGTTCTTGCAACAGGCTCTGGGCACTGCTGCTGGTGAAAAACTGAACCTGGCGGTCCAGGGCGCTACGCAGCAGCCGTGCCACCAACGCATTACCATTGACCAGCTGCATGCCACGGCGATACAGCAGCAGATCACGGGCGTGGCGAAGCAGCCGGCGAACAACATGGAGTGCGGCCTTGGGCGAGCTGCTGGCATTGAAAAAATGGGCCATGTCGGCGCCGCCGGCAATTCCCATGCCCGCCAGGCTGACGATATCCAGCGGCGCTCGCATGCGTTGAATCCAGGGGCCGAGCTCACGGCCATCGAAGGGCTGTGCGCAGAGTGAACGCCCGCCGTTGCGGGAGCCGAGGCCGGCATGCATATCCGGCATCCTGGTACCGGAAAAAAACTGTACAGCGGTGTTGTTCTGGAAGAACTCGACCATCTGCGGGCCCGCCTGTAGGTAAGCCTGCTGACGGCGGTCCAGCGTTTGGCGATGCAGCTGTTGTTCGAGGTACAGCTCAGGTGCGCCGGGTTCTTCAATATTGCCCTCGGCGATCGCCAGAGGATTGCGTGGTATCCACATCCAGCCGCCGGACCAGGCGCTGGTGCCGCCCAATTGGGTGTGTTTTTCTGCCACCACCACCCGCAATCCCTGGTGCGCGGCGGTAACCGCTGCGGCCAGGCCAGAAGCACCGGAACCAATGACCAGAACGTCGCAATCCAGCGGAGGGCGGGCAAGCATGGGGGACTCCTTTTTTCTTCATTGGTCAGGGGGCGCCGGCCTTGCGGGACGGCGCAGATTTTCCCACTATTTCAGCGGGGAAAAGCCGGTAGGGCGCATCAGGCGCGATTCCAGATTGACGACAGCGTCCAGTTCCTTGTTCTTGCGGCTGAACTCGGCCCAGCGTGGGTCTGCGGCCATCTTGGTGCGGCGGGCAATGCGATCATCCAGGCTGTCATAGGCCCAGATGTGCACAACTTGGTTGCCAGCGCCGAATTCGGTGGTGAAAAAACCGACCAGATTGCCCAGGTGCTCGGTCTGCACTTCCAGGGCATCGCTCTGATACAGGGCGAGCCAGTCGGCCAGGCGAGTCGGCTTGATGGTGTAGGTACGCAGTTCGTAGTACATGTTTTGTTCTCCTAGTGAATGACTGGGGTCGGCGTGCCGAGGCACTCTGCAACATGGGTGGCGGCCAGATAGCCGAACACAAGGCCGGGGCCGAGGGTGATGCCGGGGCCCGGATAGGTGCCGCGCATTAACGAGTTCATGTCATTGCCCGCCGCGTACAGGCCGGGAATCGGCGCGCCGCTGCGATCCAGCACATTGGCATTGCCGTTGGTGACCAGTCCCCTGGCCGATCCGAGATCGCCGGTATGGATCTCGATGCCGTACCAGGGCGCCTTGAGCAGGGGCGCGTTGCACGGGTCAGGGCGGTGTTCCGGATCGCCCATATAGCGGTTGTAGGCATTGCTGCCCTTGCCGAAGGCGCTGTCCAGGCCTTGGCGGGCGTCGGCGTTGTAGTGCTGCAGCGTGAGGCTCAGGCCCTGGGCATCCACGCCAATGGCGTGGGCCAGTTGCTCGGCGCTGTCGGCCTTGTACAAATAGCCGCGGCGGACCAGTTCGGTGTTGTCCACTGGACGTGGGCGCGCCAGGCCCATGCCATAGTTGTTCATCGCCGTGGCGTCGCAAATCAGCCAGCAGCGGGTGTTACCGGTGTTGAACATGGTTTGCACGAAGTGGTGGTATGAGTTGGATTCATTGACAAAGCGCTCGCCGGCCTTGTTCACGGCGATGACGCCGGGCTTGGCGCGGTCGGTGACCAGGTGGGGGAAACGTTCGCGGCCGCCGTCGGCATGCTGCAATTCGGAAACCGGTGCCCAGAAGAAATTGGCGGCCAGATCCTCGCCGCTGGCGGCATTGACCACCTCACTCAAGCGCAGGCTGTCGCCAACGTTGGTGTCCGGGGACATGCTCAAGTGTTCGCTGTCGCCCTGGGGGCGATAACTGGCGGCGATACTCCCGGCAGCGAAGCCGCCGGTGGCCATGACCACACCGCCGCGAGCGTGCACGCGCCGTAGCTGGCCATTGTGCTTGACCACCACGCCGCGCACGCAGCCGTCTTCGATGATGAGCGATTCGCTGGTGCAATCGAGCCATAGCTCGCAACCCCGTTCGAAGGCAGTGGTTGCCAGGCGCGCGATCAACGCGTTGCCGGTAGTCAGCCGGGTGCCGCGGTGATGGCCAAGGCGATCCAGGCCATACCTGGTCATCAGCTTGATGCAGTGCCAGAGCGATTTGGCAGAGCGCTTGAAGCTGAGAAAGTGCTGAATGTCGACGCGATTGACCATCATTGCGCCGAACAGCAGCATGCCCGGTGGCGGCATCTTCAAGTCCTTGAAGCGCTGGCCCAGACGCCGGCCATCATACTCGGCGATCTCCAGCGCTCGGCCTGTCTCGGTACCGCCTTGCTCATCGGGGTAATAGTCCGGTGAGATCGGACGTAGGTTGTAGGTCAGTTCGCTGTGTTTTTCCAACCAACGCAGGGCCTCATGGCCGTGCTCGATGTAAGCATTAATTAACTCGGCGTCGGAGCCTGGGCCGATGGTCCGGCGCAGGTAGGTGCGCATGGCCTCGGCCGAGTCCTGGACGCCTGCCGCCTTGGCCTGGTTGGTGCCATAAATCCACACGGCGCCGCCGGAAATAGCCGAAGTGCCGCCGAATTGCCGCGCTTTTTCAATCAGCAGGACTTTAAGACCACGGCCGGTGGCTGTGGTGGCTGCGGCGAAACCGGCAGCGCCGCTGCCCAGCACAATGAGGTCGTATTGCGCATCGCCTTGAGCGTCGAGGGAGGATGGATGCATGGCGTTCATGGTGGCCCCCGTTCTGGACTTAGATATTCAGCGCCGTGACGCCCATGAAGGCGCCCAGGTTTGCGAGTTGCGCACGGGCCATTTCCGGGCCGGTCTGGATCCGGCAGCCACGGCTGCGAGCCAGTTCCAGAAATGGCGTGAGCACGGGGTTGGTCACCACATCGGTGACGAGCGCCTCGGCACTCAGGCTTTGCAGCAGGTTGGCAGGCAGTGGTGTCTCACCGGTGCCGCCCATGCCCACAGGGGTTGCGTTCGCCACCAGGTCGAACTCGGAAAGGGTGCTGTACTGAGTGTGAATTTCAATATCAGGGAACGCGTTTTGCAGAATTGCCTTCAGCGCGCGAATGCGCGTTTCGCTCAAATCAGCGATGCCCAGGCAACGGACACCGCCCTGACACAGGGCCCAGGCGATGGCCGCACCGACGCCACCCGAACCGATCACCAACGCGCTCTTGCCAACCGGATCGAAGCCGTGCGCCTTGGCGGCATTAAGGAATCCGTCGCCGTCGACATTATCGCCTACCAGGCGCCCATCACTTTCGCGGCGCAGCACGTTGACTGAGCGCAAGGCCGCGGCGCGCGGGCTCAGCTCGTCCACCAGTTCAGCCATGGTCAGTTTGTAGGGGACCGTCACCACGCAGCCGCGCAGATTATTCCAGCCGCGCATGGCAGACACGAAACCTGCAAGTTGCGCTTCGCGCATGTCGATGGGAAGCATGGCCACATCCACAGCATTTTCATTGAACCAGGCGTTGAAGTTTTCCGGGGATTTCACCTGGGCTATGGGTGAACCAATAATGCCTACCAGCTGTGTTGTACCGTGAATCATGTCCAGCTCCAGTTATTCGACTTGTGCGCCCTATTCTTAGGGTCGCCTCTGGAGTGAGCAATGCTGATAACCCGCAAATATTCCGCTTATCGCACCAACGATGCGATAATCGCATTTTTCACCGAAATGAGTCATGACGATGGCTGAAGCTGAAATTCACCCTCGCGACCTGATTGCGGGATTACAGAAGGGGCTGGCACTCATCCAGCTTTTCAACGGCGAAACCCCGCGGTTGAGCGTGCCGCAGGCCGCCCGTCGAGCGCAGATGAGCACCAGCGCGGTACGTCGCTTCTTTCTCACCCTGGTCCACGATGGCTATATGGCTACTGACGGTCGCCACTATTGGCTGATGCCCAAGGTGTTGCGCCTGGGGCAGGCTTACGCCGACTCGGCGCAGTTGCCGCGGATGTTGCGGCCAGTGGTGGAGCAGGTGGCCCGGACGACCCAGGAGCACGTATCAGTGGGAACCCGTGACGGCGATGAGATCATTTATCTGGTACGCAGCCGCTACAGCAGTGTCACTTCGCTTTCCATTCGTCCAGGTTCCCGGGCACCCATGCATTGCACCGCCACCGGCCGAATCTGGCTGGCGGTACTGGACGATGCAGAGCTGGACGCCTACCTGCTGCGTAACCCTCCCCAGGCGCTGACACCCTACACACAGACTGATCCGATACTGCTACGCGAGGAAATCCGCAAAGCCGGGCGTCAGGGTTTTTGCGCGGTCGATCAGGAATACGAGGTCAGCATGCGCGTGCTCGCCGTGCCACTGTACGGGCGCAGTGGCAACCTGGTAGCGACCCTGGCAGTCACCACACACGTGTCGCGGGCAAGCATGCTGGAAATGCAGGCCCAGTATCTGGGTGCGTTGTATGAAGCGCAGATGCTGCTCAAGCCGGTGCTGGATTAAGCAGCCATGGCGGCGTTCAAAGAAATTCCTTTCGGATGTCGATACTCGACCGCTCGCCAATATTCCGGTAGTTCTCCGTGAGCCACGCCTCGGCCTCGCGTCGTCCGTTGTCGCGCAGTCCGCAAAGGAAGTCCCAGTCCGCGTTGTACTTGCTGGACACGCTGAGCGCGCACATCGCCTCGTCAGACTTAATGGAGTGGATCAGCATCTCCTTCATCCCGTCGCGATCGAGCTTGCCTTGCTGGATGAGGTCGGTGACAAAGGCGATGGTGCGCATCTCACGCATCAGCGACGAGTTGAAGCTGATTTCACTAATGCGATTGAGGATATCGGCAGCTGTAATGGGCACGCCCGGGCGGACGAGCGGGTTGATGTGGACGATCACCACATCGCGGGTATTGCAGTGGTAGATCAACGGGAAAATGGCCGGGTTTCCCATATAGCCGCCATCCCAGTAGTTCTGCCCGTCGATCGTGATCGCCTGGAACAGTGTCGGCACACAGGCCGAAGCAAGCACCGCTTCGGCGCAGACGTCCTCGCCCGAGAAGATGCGTATCTTCCCCGTCTCGACATTGGTCGCACACAGATAGAGGTGGAACGGGCATTGCTTTCGCAAGGCGGCGAAATCGACCTGACTCTCCAGCACCTCCCGCAGCGGACTCAAGTTGTGGCGATTGAACTGGTAAGGCGAGAAGATACGAAGCGCCATGTCCGCGAACGTATACATGGGCGAATAGTCCAGCCCGAAGCTGTGCGTCCCTTTCAGCCATGGCATCCAGCGCAACGGGTTATAACGCTCGGCGGATTGAGCCACGGCGTACCAGAAATCGTGCAGCGCCTGGCGCGCGCCGGCGTCGCCACCTTGTAGCATACCGGAGGCCAACACGGTGGCATTCATCGCGCCGGCACTGGTTGCGCTCACCCCTTCAATGGCAAGCCTGCCGTCCTCGAGCAACCGATCGAGCACGCCCCAGGTGAACGCACCGTGCATCCCGCCGCCCTGCAAAGCCAGGGCGACCGGCTTACGCTCATCACTGCCTCGGGGCTGTCCGTTGTTCGTGGTCATTCTGGGTCTCCTCGTCGGTGCTGAGCCGAATCGGAACTTGTTGCGGCGCTTCGCCCCGTCACGCGCTCGCCGACGACACGCCGATGCTCCATTGAGCACAATGCGTCATCGATCGTTCACCCCCCGCTTGGTGCCCATGCATCGAGCAGCGCCTTGGCGTGTAGTAAATCAACGCTGTCTAAGCCTTCGGTGAAGAAGCTATAGATGTCGGCCAGCATTTGCCTGGCGGCCTCTTGGTCTCGTGTTTCCCATAGCTGAGCAAGGCTCAATGTGGCGCGTAGCTCGAGTGACTTTGCCCCTTGTTGTCGAGCGATCGAGATCGCTTTTTGAAAGCATGCTTGCGCTTCCTGCTGCACGAAAGAATCCAGTCTGGCCTCGCCCGGACATTGAAGGGTAAGAGCTCCCTTGAGCCGGTACAGTTCTGCTTCGTAAAAGTGCTCGCCAGTTCTGTTCACCATAGCCAGAGCATCGGCCACGGTATCCAATCCTGCCTGCGGTTGCCCGACGCGCCCGTGAGCTGCGGCCAGCAGGGCCAGAAAATAAGAACATCCAAGCTCTGCTCCGGCTGCCTGGTAAGTGGCGATACCTTTGGTTATCTGAGCGATTCCCTCCTCAATGTTTCCCTGCTCGGTGCGAGTCCAACCCTGAAGAATATTCCCCCATGCCAAATAAAACGGAAACCCTCGTTCGAGTGAAAGCTCGATGGCGGCATCTGCACACTCATCGGCGAGTTGTACGTCGTGCCGAAACTGTCCCAGTATCGATGTAGCGGACAGGGTGAAGGCTAAGGTAAAGGGATGGGAAATCTTCTTGTCTAGAGCAAGGGTATCCCGGCAGCGCGTGTTTGCCTGATCGGGGAAACCCAAGAACCAAAGACTCCAGGCCGAAAATATCAAAGCGTAGCCCGGATCCATGCCGTACATATCGGCATGTGTGCGATGACGGTCTGGGTTGTAGAGGACACGCGCCCGCTCCTGATGTTCATAGGCATTGCGCAGATCACCCTGGAAAAACAATGTCGCCCCGAGTGCAGCATGGGCATCCACGAGCAAGTCCGGATCCTGCGCAGTTTGCGCAACATTGAGCAATCGCTCACCCAGCTCAAATGCCGTTGCGTAATCAGCACGCAATGAGTAGTAAGTCCGCAGCCCCAGCAGAGCAGGGAAAAGCACGCTGTCGTCGCCTATTTGCGTGCACAAAGCCAGTGCGCGGGTGTAAGTGACCGCTACCTCCGGCGCACTATAGCCTCGCATGGCCATCAAGGCCGGCCCCAGGGAGAGTAGCAACGTCAGTTCCTGATGAGCACGCGCGGGCGTGTCGGGCAAATGCTTGAGCAATTCCAGTGCCACCTCGAGATGACGCATCGCATCGAGTTGGGCTGAATGCTGGAGGGCCTGTTGCCCGGTACGTAGCAGGTATTCCACAGCCTTCGGGACATTGCCGCTCAGCCTGTAGTGATGCGCCAGTTCGCTGCAGTAATCCGCAATGCGAGTGGGAAACAGCGCCTCGATGGCCTGGGCTGTGCGTTCGTGCAGTGCGCTACGCCGCTCCGTGAGTAGCGAGTGGCCCGCAACCTCCTGGGTCAGCGCATGCTTGAACGAATACTCCACCTCCGGAAATGCGGGCCGCTGGTAAATGAAGTCCGCGGCCTCCAGTCGGGCGAGCAGATCGCACAAATCGTCGTCCATCCGAGCGTCCTGCCCATCACAGATGCACTGGATCAGACTGAACGGAAACTCTTTGCCGATAACGGCGAGGGTCTGCAGCAATTCCTTCTCTGCAACGGGGAGGCGGTCGATACGGGCGGCGAGTACACCTTGCACGGTGGTGGGAATATGCAGTGCAGCCGGAGTTTGCTCGATCCGATATTGACCGGGTTCACCCAGCAGCAATTTTTCCTCGACCAGCGTTTGCACCACTTCCTCCATGAAGAAAGGGTTGCCCTCCGTCTTATCCAGGATGAGCTGTTTGAGGGGGGCGAGGGTGGGATCATCCCCAAGCAGGGTCGCCAGCAGTGCCTGTGCTTCGGCCGGGCCCAGCGGGTCGAGCCGCAGTTGGCTGCAATGACCCGCGCGCGTCCAGACAGGCTGATACTCGGGCCGGTAGTTCACGAGCAGCAGGATCGGGGTGCTCGCCAAGTGGTCGACTAAGTACGCGAGGAATGCTTCGGTCTCGCAGTCCAGCCATTGCAAATCCTCAAACAGCAGCTCGATCGGTTGATTGCGGCTCTCGCGCGCCAGAAGTTGAGTGATCGCGTCGAAGGTGCGATCGCGCCGGATCTGAGGATCCATTTCCGCGAGCACTGAACTGCGTTCGCCGACACCCAGCAGATAGAGCAGGTAGGGCACGAGATCCTCGAAGCTTCGCTCGAGCGTCAGGGTCTTGCCCATGACCTTTTCCCGGCACCGGCGCTCGTCGTCCTGGGCGGTGATCTGAAAATAGTTGTTTAGAAGCTCGATGAGCGGGAAATAGGCAAAGGCCTTGCCGTGCGACACCGAGAACGTCTCCAGCACCAAACAGCCGCGCCGTGAGCGCTCCTTGAACTCAAGAAACAGCCGTGACTTCCCGACTCCGGCCTCGCCTACCACCGCGACGACCTTACTGTGGCCCGCTTTGGACTGCTCGAGCGCCTGATGCAGGTGGTCAAGCTCGACCTGGCGGCCGACGAACCTGGCTAGCCCGCGGTGTGCCGACAGTTGCAGGCGCGTGCGCAGCGCGCCGAGACCCTGCACCTCGTACACAACGAGGGGCTCAGGAATGCCTTTGACCTGGGCGGCCCCCAGAGCCTTGAATTCGAAATAACCCTCCGCCAGCTTGTAGGTGGGCTCGCTCACCAGGATCGACGAGGGTGCGGCGATTCCCTCCATCCGGGATGCAATGTGGATCGTGTGCCCGACCGGATCGTAATCGGTGTGCAAATCATCCGTGCGGATCGAACGCACGACGACCTCTCCGGTATGGATGCCGACGCGGATTTGCAGCGCAATGCCTTTCTCCAGGCGAATGCGGTCACCATGTCGGCGTATCGCCTGCTGCATGCGCAGTGCCGCATACAGCGCCCGCTGAGGATGATCCTCATGTGCGATGGGGGCTCCGAACAGCGCGAGTATGCCATCGCCCAGCGTCTTGGCCACGTAGCCTTCGTAGTGGTGGACGGCTTCCATCATCAGCGCGACGACGGGCTCGATCAGGCGGTGGGCCTCTTCCGGATCGAGGTCATGGATCAACGCCATGGAGCCGGCCATGTCGGCAAACAGTGCCGTGACGGTCTTGCGCTCACCGGCGGTCTCGCCCCGGGCTTCCATGGCCGCCTGTTCGGCGCGGATGCGCTCGGCAAGGTGGTGGGGCGTGTAATGAATGGGCGCTGGAGAGGGCCCAGGAACAGGCCAGGGGCGAGGTAATGGAGCAGCAGGCGCACCGGTCAGCGGCGCGCCGCATTCACTGCAGAATTTGGCGTCAAGGCCCGCCTCGTGGCCACAGCGTGGACAGCTGCGAGACAATCCGACGCCGCACGCTTCACAGAAGCTGGCCCCGGAGGGATTCTCGAATCCGCAGTTTGCGCAGCGCATACGATCTCCTCCCATTTGCACGCGTTCAAGAAGACCACTCAAAAGACGGAAAAGCGTGACATCGATCTGGAGAAAGACAGACTGAAGTCATTGGGCCAGCAGGTTCAAACAGCCTTGTAGCCCTCCGTTTCAAAGATACGTTTGTATCGGTGTATCGAGAAGTAAAATTCGCTGACTGAGGAAGACTTGTGATGTCCTGCTCCGAGCAGCAGCGAGATGGGGGGGCGTGGAACTCGGCCCTTCGTTGATCGGTGCCTGGCTTTCAGGGTGATCTTCCTTGATGGGGCGTTGAGAAATGAAACGTGAGAAACCACAGAACCAGGGCAGTAGCGCTGATCAAGGCGCCCAGCAGACTTACTGCCATCCAGCCCCAGAGCGCATAAATCTGGGGCGCGGCGGCGGCTCCCTGCGCGCTACCTATGCGACTTTGAGCGTCGGGTCGTGCAGCGAAAATGATGCTCTGGTTGGTGACGTGTACGGCCTGCACCGCGAAGTCGAGCAGGACCACGCCGCAGACCAGCGCGATCAGGGACGTCTCGGCAGCAGTGATGGGCAGCCAGGAAAGCGTCAGGAGCCCCAGCGAAATGCCGGTAACTCGTTGCCCCAGACCTTGATCGGCCCAGCGACCGGCTCTTCTGGCAGCAAGGGCACCGGCGACGCCGGCCAAGCCAAACAGGCCGATTGCAGTGTGTGAAAGCGACAGCACCATGCAGTTATTGGTCGGGAGGCTTCTATGGAAGCGGCTCACAATCAAAACAACTTGTTACTCACCTTTCAACTGCGCCTTCCAGGTTGTCGGCGCACCCAGTTCAGAATCGACTAACTGATTATCGAAAAGGCTGCGTTCACGCACGGCACTGGCGGAGCGATCGGTAATGGAGAACCAAAAGATACCGATAAATGCGACGACCATAGAGAACAGGGCTGGATATTCGTACGGAAACCAGGCTTGTTGATGATGAAGTATCTTGACCCATACCGTTGGACTGAGTACGCATAGGGTGATTGCAGATACAAGGCCCAGCGATCCCCCAATCACGGCACCGCGCGTCGTCAAACCTTTCCAGTAAATAGACAACAACAGTACTGGAAAATTGGAACTTGCCGCGATGGAAAAGGTGAGACTTACGATAAATGCGATATTTTGCTTCTCAAATGCAATCGCTAAAAGAATCGACAGCACCCCCATAACAATGGTTGTAACACGCGATACGCGCATTTCATTACGATCGCTGGCCGTGCCGCGGCATAACGCATGAGCATAGAGGTCATGAGAAACCGCAGAAGAACCTGCAAGGGTTAGCCCTGCCACTACCGCCAATATCGTCGAGAACGATACCGCACACATAAACCCAAGGAAGACGTTACCGCCAACGTTCTGCGCAAGGTGAATCGCAACCATGTTAACGCCACCCAAGATTCCACCTGATGCATCGTGATAGGCAGGGTTGCTGGCAACCAGGGCAATGGTACCGAAGCCGATGATAACGATCAGCGCATAGCCTATGCCGACAAGACCAGTGGCATACAGAATACTTTGGCGCGCCGCCTTAACGTTACCGACGGTGAAGAACCGCATGAGGATATGTGGGAGACCTGCCGTGCCGAAGACCAGCGCCAATCCTAGCGAAATGGCAGACACCGGATCCGTAATCAAGCCTCCTGGGCTCATGATTGCCATATGGGATGGATGCACTTCGGTAGCTTGAGTGAACAGTTGATTCAAGCTGTATCCGAACTGGGACAACACCATGAAGGCCATGAAGAGGCAGCCGGTCAGCAGTAACACCGCCTTGATAATCTGAATCCAGGTGGTTGCCAACATCCCACCAAAGAAAACATAGATAACCATTAACGTGCCCACGAGAAGCACCGCTGCGGTGTAATCGAAGCCGAACAGCAACTCCACCAATTTCCCAGCGCCTACCAGCTGAGAAACCAGGTAAAGCAGAACAATCACGATAGAACTGGACGCCGAAAAAGCTCGTATTGGTCTTTGCTTCAGCCTATAGGACAGTACGTCCGCCAAAGTATAGCGCCCAAGATTGCGCAATGGTTCCGCAATGAGGAACAGGATAATCGGCCAGCTCGCAAGGAAGCCGATTGAGTAGATAAGCCCATCGAAACCACTGGTAAAAACCAATGCGGAGATGCCCAGCAAAGACGCTGCGGACATATAATCTCCTGCGATAGCCCAGCCATTTTGAAAGCCGGTAATCTTCCCGCCCGCTGCGTAGTGATCGGCAACGCTATTATTTTTACGTGCCGCCCACCGCGTGACGAACAGAGTGAAAATAACGAAAGCTAAAAACATGCCAATGGCAATGGGATTATGCTCGTGCACTGCGACAGGGACGTCGGCCGCGTACACTGCAACTGACGCAAGGATGGCTGAGAGTGCGAGAAGTAGACGCTTCATTTGTCGAAGCTCCTGATGATTGTTTTTATTTTTGGGTCGTAGCAGGTGTTCGTGCGCCATACATAGACAGCCACGATAAGAATCGTAAAGGCGAGCATTCCGAAGCCAATAGGCACACCCCAAGTCATAGGCTGGCCTACGGTGATCGGTGTGCCTAAGTGGGCAGGTATAAAGGCTAGAGAAAGAATAAAACCGAAATACACCGCCAGCATAAGAGCAGTCATGCACCACGAAAATATTCGTCGCTGTTTGACCAAAGCACGAAACTGTGGGTTTTCGAGAATCGGATTGCGAGTCGTGCCATCAACCGGTTCAGCGGACATGGCCGGGCCACGATCTTGCGGATATGCATGTTCCATGATTATCTCCTGCGAAGGGCGTTTCTGGCTGGATTTAGAACTTCACTGGCACAGCTGTCTCACGTCACGTTTATATCTCCTGCACCACCGGCATCCCTCCCTCAAGCGAGGTCACCAGTGGGGCGGTGACAAATGCGGTACGCCCTTTGTTGACCATATCCTCGTAAATGCGGGTCACTTCTGAGCTCTCGAGTACAGCTTTGCATGCATGTTCTTCTCCTAGATGAGTGCTTCTTCCACAAGCTCGACCCAGTGCCGAACGGGTGTACGCCCGGCACCGTCTAGATGGGTCTGGCAGCCGATGTTGGCAGTAACGATTACTTCAGGATTTCCGCTCTCCAATGCATTGAGTTTGTTGTCGCGCAATTGGCGGGATAGCTCGGGTTGGGTAATTGAGTAAGTTCCCGCCGAACCACAACACAGGTGACTGTCTGGGACGGTGGTGAGACTGAAGCCGAGTCGGCTGAGTACACCCTCAACCGCTCCACCGAGTTTTTGGGCGTGCTGTAGTGTGCAAGGGCAATGGAATGCCAGGCGCCGTTCAGCCTGGATACCGAGGTTTTCTAGCGGTTCAGCCCGAATAACTTCTGCTAGATCTTTCGCCAATGCGCTGACACGCTCGGCCTTCTCTGAATAGGACGGATCGTTTTTGAGCAGGTGACCATAATCACGTACGAAGGCTCCGCATCCGCTGGCTGTCTGAACGATGGCCTCCACACCTTCCTCAATGGCCGGCCACCACGCATCGATATTGCGCTTCGCTCGCTCAAGTCCTTTTTCCTGGGCGTTGAGGTGGTAGTCGACGGCGCCACAGCAGCCGGCCTCCCTTGCAGGTACCACAGAGATAGCCAATCGATCCAGCACACGTGCGGCTGCTGCATTGGTATTAGGTGAAAGGGTTGGTTGCACACAACCTTCTAGCATCAGCACCCTACGTGAGTGGCGTACCTCCGGGCGTGGCTTGGCTGGATGAGGGTGACCTGGCAGTTTGGCCTTCAGCATTGCTGGCAGCAGCGGACGAAACGCATTTCCGGCCTTGGTAAGAGCCTTGAACACTGCAGGTCGCGGGATGACCGCTCGAAGACCTTCGCGCAGCATACGCTCACCGAAAGAGCGTGGTACCTGCTCCTCGACGACTGCGCGACCAATATCAAGCAAGTTGTGATACTGCACACCGGAGGGGCAAGTGGTTTCGCAGTTACGGCAGGTAAGGCAGCGGTCGAGGTGCTGCTGGGTTTTGGCAGTAACCTCCTGACCTTCGAGTACTTGTTTGATCAGGTAAATTCGCCCACGAGGCCCATCCAACTCATCGCCCAGTAACTGATAGGTAGGACAAGTCGCAGTGCAGAATCCGCAATGTACGCATGAGCGCAGAATACGCTCAGCCTCTTCGGCGCGCGGAAGACGTTTTGCTTGTTCGCTCAGGTTGGTTTGCATAGCTCGCTCTCAGACTTCCGCGTACATACGGCCAGGGTTGAAGATGCTCAGGGGATCAAGCTGCTTCTTGAGGTTTTGGTGGTAACGCAGGAGCGGCGCTGTCAATGGCGCAAAAGAAGACTCGTCCACTGCAAGGAGGGTTGCGTGGCCGCCAACACTGGCGGCAGCGTCACGAATCACCTCGGACGGTGCATCGGACTTCAGCCAACGTTGAGCGCCGCCCCAGTCCACCAACTGCTTACCTGGCAGATCGACTGGTGCTGCATTGATCGGAAGTGACAGTCGCCAAAGTGGCTCTGGAGTCGTGAAGAAGGCGAGCCGTTGCTCGCGCAGTTCTTTCCAGTAGCGACTGTCCAATGCTTCTCCACCGAGGCGTTGGCAGGCGGATTGAACCGATCCTTCACCACCTTCCAGACGCAGGTGAAGAAGGTTGCCGTCATGGCAGGCCGCGCTTATCGGGATGGGTTGTTGGCCCCATTGCGCGAGCTTACCAAGGGCTTGGTGAGTATCCATCTCCAGATACAAGCTGACGCACTGACGAGGCTTTGGCAGAACTTTGAGAGATACCTCCGTAAGCAGTCCCAAACATCCGAAGCTTCCCGCCATCAAGCGTGACAAATCGTAGCCGGCGACGTTTTTCATCACCTCACCACCAAAGCGAAGTAGCTTGCCGTGTCCCGTAATCACACGGGTACCTAATACGTAATCACGAACGGAGCCTGCCCACGGGCGCCTTGGCCCGGACAAACCGCTGGCAACCATACCTCCCAGGGTTGCGTCCGCGCCTAAATGTGGCGGTTCGAAGGGGAGCATTTGCCCAGAAACGTCGAGCGCTGCTTCGATTTCTGCCAGCGGTGTTCCTGCACGTGCAGTTATCACCAGTTCAGTCGGATCGTAACTGACGATTCCGCGATGGCTACGGGTGTCCAGCACCTCTCCTGATACGCGACGGCCCAACATGGCCTTGCTGTTACCACCCTGGATACGCAATGGGATACGTTCGTTTAGAGCGTAATTAACCTGTTCCAGCAATGCGGCGCTGTTGTCATGGTCGTATCGCATTAGAAGCGCTCCAGTTCAGGAAAAGGCAGCTTGCCGTGATGTATGTGCATGGATCCGAACTCAGCGCAGCGGTGCAGCGTCGGTATGTTCTTGCCTGGGTTCAGCAGACCGTTCGGATCAAAGGCTCTTTTCACCGCATGGAAAAGCGTCAACTCGTCGCTGCTGAACTGAGCACACATCTGGTTGATCTTTTCGCGCCCTACGCCGTGCTCGCCGGTGATACTTCCGCCGACTGCCACGCACAGCTCAAGGATCTTGCCGCCCAATGCTTCAGCACGCTCCAGTTCGCCAGGTTGGTTGGCATCGAAGAGGATCAGTGGGTGCATGTTGCCGTCTCCTGCGTGGAAGACATTTGCCACGCGCAGACCGTATTCGTCAGAAAGCTTTTCTATCCCAGTGAGCACCCCGGGCAGCTCTCGGCGTGGGATTGTGCCGTCCATGCAGTAGTAGTCTGGAGAGATTCGGCCTACCGCCGGGAAAGCGTTCTTGCGTCCGGCCCAGAACCGCACGCGCTCGGCTTCGTCGCGAGCCAAACGCACCTCAGTTGCACCGGCAAGCTTGAGCACTTCCTCCACTCGGTCACAGTCGTCCTGGACGTCAGCTTCTACCCCGTCAAGTTCACATAGGAGAATGGCGGCAGCATCTACCGGGTAACCAGCATGGATGAAGTCTTCGGTCGCGCGTATTGAGAGGTTGTCCATCATCTCCAGGCCACCTGGGATGATGCCGGCCGCGATGATGTCTCCGACTGCTTGGCCTGCCTTCAACACCGAATCGAAGCTGGCCAATAACACGCGTGCAACTTGCGGCTTGGGAAGAAGCTTGACTGTTACCTCGGTGACGATGCCAAGCATGCCTTCGGAGCCTGTGAAAAGTGCCAGTAAGTCGAAACCGGGAGAGTCCAGGGCATCGCTACCCAAGGTCATATGCTCACCCTCAGCTGTAAGGATCTCGACTTTCAGTAGGTTGTGCACGGTCAGTCCGTATTTCAAGCAGTGCACCCCTCCAGCATTTTCCGCAACATTGCCGCCGATAGAGCAAGCGATTTGAGAGGAAGGATCGGGTGCGTAATACATGCCATAGGGAGCTGCCGCCTGGGAGATCGCCAGATTGCGAACACCCGGCTGAACCTTCGCAAATCGTCCATCGGGATTCACTTCAATGATTCTGTTGAAGCGAGCCATTACCAGAAGGATCCCTTGTTCAAGAGGTAAAGCACCGCCTGATAAGCCCGTACCAGCGCCGCGAGCTACCACTGGGACTTTTAGGCTATGGCTAAGCTTGAGCACTGTCTGAACTTGCTCAATGCGCGTAGGCAGAACCACTAGCAATGGCACTACGCGATAGGCAGAGAGGCCGTCGCATTCGTAAGGCCTTAGATCTTCCTGCGTATGCAAGATCTCTAGGTCTGGCAGTGCCGCGTGCAACTGTGAAAGCAAAAGTGCCTTGTCGACTCTGGGCAATTCACCATCGACGCGCTCGTCGTAGAGAATGTTCATATGGCTCACATTTCAGTTTTTGTTGTTAGAACCGGCCGTGATGCGTGGAGTGATTCAGCGAATCGGGTTGATTCGCGAGGCCGGAGACAACGCTAAACTGCTCGTTCGGTCGGATCGAGTCGACAGCCAAGAAAGCTGGTATGACCACTTTTTTTTTAAAGGCGGGTACAGGGACGTCAAGGAGCCGGGGTTTCCGGTTATGCGTCGAGAGAAATTGTTTGTGCAGGTAGGAACTGGTAGTACCAGTTTTCGGAGTGCCTTTAAGGTCGTAAGCGCTAGACCGTCACTCAGTTAAACAATCATTTTTTGATTGGTAAGCGCGGGACACGCGCTGCCCTCCGTTTACCTGAGCGGATGCGCGTAGCCCCTCGACGTTTTAGCTCCAACCTTCGAGTCGGATAGTGGCGCGAACGAGGCGTGATTCCTCTTGCTCGATCTCTTGGAGATTGTCACGAACACCGTAAATGTGCTCGCGAGCAGCGCGCTGAGCTTGCTCCGGCATCTGTTCCATGACGGCGTGGTAGAGGCGAGTGTGCTGACGGTCGATTTGTCGCTTCTGAGCTGGGCGGCAGTAGAGATTGTTGACCGAGGTGAAGACAGTGCTCAACGTCAAGTCACTCAGCAGCGCAAGCGTGTGCACCAACACCGGATTGTGGGATGCCTCGCTGATTGCCCGGTGAAAGGTGTGGTCGAGCCGGGCATGCTCACGAGGATCATGTACTTGTGAGTCTTCATGCGCTGCAACCATTTCCTCGAATCGTCGCTTGATGAGCAAACGATCGACATCTGTCGCGCGCAGAGCGGCCAAGCGGGCAGATTCACCCTCTAACAATGCTCTTACCTCTAGAAGGTCGAACAAGGTGCGCGGTTGGGAATTAAAGAGGTGCATCAATGGGGTGGCATTATCTGCTCTGCTTATGTCCGCTACATACGAACCGCGTCCATGTTCAGTGTCAACGATGCCACGTCCACGGAGAACCCTCAGCCCCTCACGAAGCGCGGAGCGTGAACAGCCAAGCTTTTCAACGAGTCGTCGCTCTGAAGGAAGTGCCTGACCTACCTTCAACACACCATCGACTATCAATTTTTCAATGCGCTCAGCGACCTGGTCAGCGACCTGGATTTTGCCATGCTTGTTCGAGA
Organism: Pseudomonas sp. R5(2019); assembly: GCF_009905435.1. Lineage (GTDB taxonomy): Bacteria > Pseudomonadota > Gammaproteobacteria > Pseudomonadales > Pseudomonadaceae > Aquipseudomonas. The sequence goes on along the minus strand of NZ_JAAAMT010000001.1, from coordinate 264,368 downwards.
CGGAACCTGACATGTATCACCCCGCAGAGAGCAAATGGAATCGGGTTATGTTTAAAGCAGCAGCCCGATAACTCGGCAGCATAAAAAACGCCCCTTCGCCTGCCTCCGTGCAGGCTGGCCAAGAGGCGGTGTTGCCACGCGCTATCGTCGTGTCATACGTAAACGTGGACGATCAGCACCGAGTATCACTTTTCGTCGCGGATCGCGAAGTTTGACATGTGCTCCAGGCCTTTAATCAGCGCGGAGTGATCCCAGTTGCCGCCGCCCAGGGAGACGCAGGTGCTGAACACTTGCTGGGTGTTAGCAGTGTTGGGGAGGTTGATGCCCAGCTCCTTGGCACCTTGTAAGGCCAGATTCAGATCCTTCTGGTGCAGGTTGATGCGGAAGCCAGGATCGAAGGTTCCCTTGATCATTCGCTCGCCGTGCACTTCCAGGATCTTCGAAGAGGCGAAGCCGCCCATAAGCGCCTCACGCACCTTGGCCGGATCAGCGCCGTTTTTAGCGGCGAAAAGCAGCGCTTCGCCAACTGCCTGAATGTTCAGAGCAACGATGATCTGGTTGGCCACTTTGGCGGTTTGGCCGTCGCCGTTGTCACCGACGTGCGTGATGTTCTTGCCCATAGCCTGGAACAGCGGCAGGGTGCGCTCGAAAGCTTGCGCAGCCCCACCCACCATGATACTCAAGGTCGCGGCTTTGGCGCCGACTTCGCCACCAGACACTGGGGCGTCCAGGTAGGCGGCCCCGGTTGCCTTGATTTTTTCGGCGAAGGTTTTAGTGGCGGTTGGAGAGATCGAACTCATGTCGATTACAACCTTGTTCGGGCCAACGCCATGGGCCACGCCGTTGTCACCAAACAGGACACTGTCTACCTGGGGGGTGTCCGGTACCATGACGATGATGAATTCGGCTTCCTGGGCTACTTCCTTCGGAGTGGCCAAGGCTACTGCGCCGGCTTCGATCAGGTCAGCAGGCGCAGGGTCGAAGTGGGTGGACAGGAACAGACTGTGTCCTGCTTTCTGCAGGTTGTGGGCCATTGGGCGGCCCATGATGCCAGTGCCGATGAAACCGATTTTAGCCATGAGAGTATGCCTCTTTCCAATGTTCAACTTCGGCGCCACGGTCTTGGTGACTTGGCGCCGGCTAATTAAAGTGCGTTGTGGCTCTTGAGCCAGCCGAGGCCTGCCTCAGTAGTAGTCAGTGGCTTGTACTCGCAGCCGATCCAGCCTTGATAACCAATGCGATCCAGATGCGCGAGAAGAAAGCGGTAATTGATCTCACCCGTACCTGGTTCATTCCGGCCGGGGTTATCAGCCAGTTGAATGTGGTTGATCCTGGACAGGTTGCCTTCCATGGTGCGAGCCAGGTCGCCCTCCATGATTTGCATGTGGTAGATGTCGTACTGCAGGAACAGGTTGTCGCTACCGACCTCAGCTTGGATCACCAAGGCTTGCTTGGTGGTATTGAGGTAGAAACCTGGAATGTCGCGGGTGTTGATCATTTCCATAATCAAACGAATCCCGGCTGCCTGCAGTTTCTCGGCGGCATACTTGAGGTTGTCGACGAAGGTCTTGCGCACGATCGCGCAATCTTGGCCCTGTTGGCGAATGCCGGCCAGGCAGTTGACCTGGGTATTGCCCAGCACCTTGGCATACTCGATGGCTTTATCGACGCCCGAACGAAACTCTTCGACACGGTCAGGATGGCAGGCAATTCCGCGTTCGCCTTTAGCCCAATCACCGGCGGGCAGGTTGAAGAGCACCTGTGTCAGGCCGTTGTTGTCCAGCTGCTGCTTGATTGCAGACGCGCTGTAGTCGTACGGGAACAGATACTCGACCCCGCTGAAGCCAGCGTCGGCTGCAGCCTTGAAACGAGCGAGAAAGTCCTGTTCGGTAAACAGCATGGACAGGTTGGCTGCTAGGCGTGGCATAGACATCTCCTTTAAGTCTGTAACAGCTTCAGTTCAGCGGAAGAATTGAGGTAGGGGCGTCGCCGGCAACACGTGCCAACTCCTCAAACTCATTCACAGCGTTAATTTCGGTGCCCATCGATATATTGGTAACGCGCTCAAGAATCACCTCGACGACAACTGGCACTCTCAATTCAGCCGCCATTTTCTGAGCTTCGCGCAAGGCGGGGGCAATTTCGAAAGGCTCAAAGACGCGGATAGCTTTGCAGCCAAGGCCTTCAACCACCGCAACATGATCTACGCCATAGCCGTTGATCTCCGGCGCGTTCATGTTTTCGAAGGCGAGCTGCACGCAGTAGTCCATCTCGAAACCGCGCTGTGACTGGCGGATCAGGCCCAGATATGAGTTGTTCACCAACACGTGGACGTACGGCAGGTTGAACTGCGCGCCCACGGCCAGTTCCTCGATCATGAACTGGAAGTCATAGTCGCCCGACAGCGCCACGACTTTGCGCGACGGGTCGGCCTTGACCACGCCCAATGCAGCCGGGATTGTCCAGCCAAGCGGGCCGGCCTGGCCGCAGTTGATCCAGTGGCGTGGCTTGTAGACGTGCAGGAACTGAGCGCCGGCGATCTGCGAGAGACCAATGGTGCTGACGTAGCAGGTGTCTTTGTCGAACACCCGGTTCATTTCCTCATACACGCGCTGAGGTTTGACCGGTACGTTGTCAAAATGAGTCTTGCGTTGCAGGTTGGCCTTACGCTCTTGGCAATCCTTCAGCCAGGCAGCGCGGCATTTCAGCTTGCCAGCGGATTTCCATTCACGAGCCACTTCCAGAAACACGTCCAGGGCGGAACCGGCGTCGGAGACGATGCCAAGGTCTGGCGTGAACACGCGGCCGATCTGAGTGCCTTCGATATCAACGTGAATGAAGCGGCGGCCTTCGGTATAGACGTCGACGGAGCCGGTGTGGCGGTTGGCCCAGCGGTTACCGATGCCCAGTACCACGTCGGACTTGAGCATCGTCGCGTTGCCGTAGCGGTGCGAGGTTTGCAGGCCCACCATGCCGACCATTTGTGGGTGATCGTCCGGGATGATGCCCCAGCCCATCAGGGTGGGGATTACCGGAATGCCGGTCAGTTCGGCGAACTCGACCAGTTTTTCGCAGGCATCAGCGTTAATAATGCCGCCACCGGCCACCAGCAGTGGTCGCTCGGCAGTATCGAGCATGGCCAGAGCCTTCTCAACCTGGATGCGGTTGGCTGCCGGCTTGTGTACCGGCAGCGGCTGATAGGCCTCGATGTCGAATTCGATTTCAGCCATCTGCACATCGAACGGCAGGTCGATCAGCACCGGGCCAGGACGGCCAGAACGCATTTCATAAAACGCTTTCTGGAAGGCGTAAGGCACCTGGCCAGGCTCCAGCACGGTGGTCGCCCACTTGGTCACCGGCTTGACGATGCTGGTGATGTCGACAGCCTGAAAGTCTTCCTTGTGCATACGGGCGCGTGGCGCTTGGCCGGTGATGCACAGAATTGGGATGGAGTCGGCCGAGGCACTGTAGAGACCGGTAACCATGTCGGTGCCGGCAGGGCCGGAGGTGCCGATGCACACGCCGATGTTGCCGGCCTTGGTGCGGGTGTAACCCTCGGCCATGTGCGAGGCGCCTTCAACGTGGCGAGCGAGGACATGGTCGATACCGCCGAATTTCTTCAGAGCCGAGTACAGGGGGTTGATGGCAGCCCCTGGGATGCCAAATGCGGTATCTACACCTTCACGGCGCATTACCAGAACGGCTGCGTCAATTGCTCTCATCTTGGCCATACGAACTCCTTCGAGCTGATCGATAGTTTTTGTCGTTGAGCCAAGTCTCTTACAGTGAGAGTTAGGATAGAATGCCTCGAAAATAGTTTCTGTCGATATAAAGGGTATCGAATGGGCAGATATACGGAGTTACACAGTTTCGTCTTGGTCGCCCAGAAAGGAAGCTTCGCTGCGGCGGCCATGAGTGAGGGTGTGACCCCAGCCATGCTGGGAAGACGGCTGGATTCGCTGGAAAAGCGCCTGGGGGTCAAGCTGATGCATCGCTCCACCAGGGGGTTGCATCTAACTGAACTCGGAGAGCAGTTACTGGAGCGGGCCCGTGGATTACTGAGGGACTTCGATGAGATCGAGGCCGACATCAGTGCCAGTGGGGCCATGGTGAAAGGAAACCTGCAGGTCTCCGCTCCGGCTTCCTTCGGCAGGCTACATGTCGCGCCGCATGCACTCGATTTTCACCGCAAGTTTCCCCACCTGAAGCTGGCCTTCAACCTCACCGACAGCGTGATTGACCTGGTCAGTGAAGGGTACGACATGAGTATCCGCATCGGAGGTGTCACCGATCCCAACTATGTTGCGGTCAAGCTGTTCTCTAACCACCGAGTCGTCTGCGGAACCCCTGAATACTTCGCGAAGTTCGGAACGCCCAGAACCCTTGAGGAGCTGGCGAATCACAACTGCCTGGCCTTCACCCTGCAGGGTGGCCAGCAAAGGGGCTGGACGTTCCAGCGTGATGGCAAGCCGGTCGCTTTGAAGGTGAGCGGGAACATGGCATGCAACGACGGAGAGCTGCTGTTCTCGTGGATGCGCCAGGGCCTCGGACTTGGGTGGCGATCGACGTGGGAGATTCGCAAGGAACTGGCAAGTGGTGAGCTGGTGACGGTGCTGGATGACTATGCCTTGCCGGACTACGACATCATGGCGGTCTACCCACAGCAGCGCTTCCTGCCGGCCAAAGTCCGGTACTTCATTGACTACCTCAGGTCGATCTATCAATCAGCTGGTTATTGGGGTAGGTGAGTTTAGTCAATCGGGTGGACATAACGCCGGATGGCAAGCGTGTGCTTGTCGTCAGTGTAGATACGGGCGAGAGGGTGGGTGTTGGATCGGCAGAGCCGCCAGGAGGCAAAGCGCGTGAAGGTAGGACGAGGCGTGTCACTATATGAAATGGGAACAACACAAGGCGAGATCCAATATCTCGCCCTGTGTTAAATGCTGATTGAAGCAGCAGATTTTACGCGTTACTTAGCTGGCCTCCATCTGCACATTGGAAAGCGGTTCGCTGTAGGACTCCTCTTCCGGATCCACGTGACGTGCTGCGAAAATCAGCAAACCAGAAATGAAGCAGGGCAGGGCGCCAAACATGAGGGCAGCATGCTGCCAGTTGCCCCCGTCGCTCAGCACTGCGGTCAGTCCCAAGCCTGCGATGATTGCGCCGATCGGCCCCATTGCGTGGACAATTGCGCTACCAGTTCCGCGGATAGCGGTAGGATAGCTTTCGCCGATGAAGAACAGGGCTGCTGCATAGGGGCCATTGAGGAAGAAAAGCCCCAGGCTATACAGGCCGACAACCACATAGAGGTCGTGCGGGCCATACAGCATGGCAGTAAAGGCTACACCGCCAAGCATCCAACCCAGTGCCAACGTATTGCGTCGACCAAGCTTGTCCCCGAGGTAACCGTGGGTCAGGTAGCCGATGTAACCAACCACGTTGGAGAGCACCAGGATGATCAGCGAGTTCTGGAACGAGACATTGTGAACCTCGGTGAGAACAGTGGTGCCAAGAACTCCGAAGACTTGGATGGCTGCCCAGTTCAGCAAGAAGCCGCCACCTAATACCAAGGTTGGCCTCAGCGAAGCGCCGCGGAATGCTTCACGAACACCCGCCCGAGCATGCTGTTCGTAATCGATTCCATGCTGCTTGGCAACCTTGCGAGCTTCATTTTCCTGGCCAGCCTCACGGAGATTCTTGACGTGTTTGTGCAGCAGGAACTGAGGGCTTTCCTTGAGTCTGCGAGTCATGAAATAAATCAGAATCGCAGGAAACGCAGCGAAGATGAAGCAGCCTTGCCAGCCGATCAAAGGCAGCAGCACGGCAGTCAGACCTGCAGCCAGCAATGCACCGATAGGCCACCCGCCTTGTACGAGGCTATAAATGAAACCCTTGCGCTTGTTCAGGCGCGGGTCATTTGCTGCGGAGTAGAGTTCGTTCAGGTAGGTGGCGTTGACGGTCTCTTCAGCGTAGCCCAGGCCCGAAAGCGAGCGAATAATTACCAGAGGCCATTTACCCAACGACCCGCCAACAGCGGTGAGTGCCGAGCAGATCGCAGCGCCGGCAACGGTGAACAGCAAACCGCTTTTCCTGCCACCGCGGTCGAGGATTGGGCCAATTGCGAAGGCAATGATCGCCGTGCCCGCTGCGGTTAGCGTTGCAATTTCTGCCTGCTCAGTTAAGTCCCAGTCGTAATGAACCGCAATTTCAGGCATCAAAGTGCCAAAGAGAATGAAGTCATAGACCGCGAATACCCACGCGAAAAATGCAACCGTGGTAGCACGCTTGACGTCACTTGGAAGTATTGGTTCAAGCTTGAAATCGCTTGATCCCAGCGGTTTTTCTCGGTTAGCCATTTTATTGAACCTCTGCACTGATTGTTTTTATGGCAGAAATAAATAGCCGCTAAAGCCAAGCTTACCCAGTAAGGCTGTGCTCTAACGACTAGCATTTTATTGTTTAGGCTTATTGCTGGTGGCGCTTATAATTCAACGTGATCGTTAAATCATGTAATCACCGCCATTCGGATTTATCGTGGCGCCCAGGAAGTACGAGCCTTCATCGGAGGCCAGCAACACCGCGCACGGGGCAATTTCAGATACCTCGGCCACACGGCCAATCGGCAGTTCGGCAATCTTGGCCTCTCTGAAAGTGGCTGGCAGGCTACGGAACAGTTCGGTATTGGTTGGGCCCGGGCAGATCGCGTTGACCGTGATGCCTTTGTCACCGACCTCGTAGGCCAGAGAGCGAGTGAAACCGATCACACCCGCTTTGGCAGCGGCATAGTGAGCGAGCTCCTTTGCACCCTTGTGCGCAAGTTGCGAGGCCACGTTGATGATGCGGCCGTTCTGGCGTTCGAGCATCGCAGGCAGCACCGCACGCGAGCACAGGAACACGCTTCGAAGGTTGATCAACATCATTTTGTCCCACATGGCGGTGGGCATGTCGACGACGAAGGAGGCGGACTCAATTCCGGCATTATTAACGAGGATGTCAATCTGGCCGAATTCAACGATGACTTTCTCGATGGCCTCTTGAACCTGCTGTTCTTCGCCGACGTCAGCTGCAACGGCGAAGCCTTTTACGCCAAGAGCGGAGATTTGCTCCGCAGTGGCTTCGGCGTCGGCGGCCCGTAGATCCAGGATAGCGACGTCAGCGCCTGCTTTGGCGAACTCAAGCGCGATGGCTTGGCCGATGCCGCGCGCACCACCTGTAACCAAGGCTTTCTTACCGGTCAATTTGCTCATGATAGGTACTCCATCAACCTGCATTCAGTGAAGTCAGTGGCTTTGAATGACCAGCCCGCCGTCGACGGTGATCGTTTGGCCAGTGAGGTACCGAGCGCTGTCCGAGGCCAAGAACGTGATCACATCAGCCATGTCCTCCGGCTCACCTACGCGGCCCAGCGGGATGGAACTTGCGACCTTGTCCAGGCCGGCAGCGCCGAGCGAATGCACTTCGGAAAGGGCTTGAGCGGTGCGGATGAAGCCCGGGGCGATACCGTTGACTCGAATCTGATGCCGCCCCAGCTCGACGGCGAGGCCGCGCACAAGGCCGACGACGCCGGATTTCGCCGCGGAGTAATGCGCATGCTCATCCCAGCCATAGGCGACGCCCATGATCGAGGAAACCGCGATGATATTGCCGCCGCCATTGCTCTTCATGCCTGGTACGGCGGAGCGGATGATGCGGAATACGCCCTTGAGATCGATGTCGAAAGTCAGATCCCACTTTTCGTCCGTGAGGTCTTTGAGCGGGACTTTGTGAGCGATACCCGCGTTGGCGACGATGGTGTCGATGGCGCCGTACTTCTTCTCGATGTCCGAAACCAGCTGGTCGCACGCGGCGGTATCGCGCACGTTCAGTGGGTGGTATTCGGCAACCCCGCCATTCTCGCGAATGTGCGAAACCACCTCGCAACCTTCTGCCTCAAGAATGTCAGTGACGATTACCCGGTAACCTTTTGCACCGAAAGCGACAGCAGTGGCGCGACCGATACCAATCCCTGCTCCGGTAATGAGTACAACCTTGGCGCTGTTCGAATGGTTATTCATTATTGGCTTCCATCAATGTGGTTTCTATAAAGCTCGCTCTAAACTTACCCGCCATGACCAGAGTTAAGTTGCACTCCCTGGTGGCTGGAGTTTCTGGAGCTGACTCAAGCTTTATCGAAGGCGCCTACCATTGCAATACTGTGAAAAACAAAGAGTTCCACATGATGGACGCGTCACTTTTCGGTCAGTGGCATCGATTGGATAGGTGATAAGAAGGCGCTTTTTCAGGCGATTTGGTCTGAAGCGAGATAGACAAAAACGCTCTGGGGCGCACTGTTTGGCGTCGTCGGGCGGGAAGATATATGGACGACTAAGGTGCCAGGAGAAAACGTTCCACTATGTGGACTTTTTTGTAACGGCCGATGGTTGTAGGGCGAGGGTGAGAGCGTTAAGGTTTTCCCACTGGAAAAGCCCCCGCCCATTGAGTTCAATATGGCCGATATTAGCGGTCATCTGGAAGACTTGGGTCAGAAAGGTTTTTAGGAAAACGGGTGGCTTTGTACAGGAAGCGGGAAATTGTAAAACTGCCGAATCTATCAACTCAAATAAAAAGTAGGCTTTATGACTCAGCGTATTGTCGACCTCACCCTGACGCTCTCTGACAACATGCCCGCGCACAAGCTGTTTCAGCGGCCCATCGTTGCGCCTCATCTTACTCACGAAAAGTCTCTCGAGCTTGGACTCGGCGTGCCCGGCGACCCGATGACTTTCGCAACAACTTTCATCAGCACCCTCGATCACATTGCGACCCACGTCGACGCGTTCTATCACACCAGCCCGAAGGGGGCTCCGGTTGATGAAATGCCACTGTCCATGTTCATGGGCAAGGCCGTCTGCTTCGACATGACCCACATCCCTGACCTGGGCGACATCGATGTCGCCGATCTGGAGGCTGCCGAGGACGCTGCCGGTGTAAAGGTCGATGGCCACATCGTGCTGCTGAACACCGGTCTGCACAAGCGCCATTATCCGGACATCAAGGTGGTCTGGTCTAACCCTGGCCTGACCGCCGAGGCTACCCACTGGTTGGCCGACCGCGGTTCGAAGCTTCACGGCGTGGAGGGCCCCTCCACCGACAAGCCGTCTCACAACCTCTTCCCCAACCACCGCGTTTGCCGCGATCGGGGCATCACGCACTACGAGTGGCTGGTGAACCTCGAAGAACTGGTTGGCAAAGGGGAGTTCATGTTCTACGGCCCACCTCTGAAGATTCAGAACGGCAGTGGCTCGCCGGTACGCGCTTGGGCTGTCCTCGACGAATAACTGAATGTTCCCGCACCAGGGCGATGAGTTTCATCGCTCTACATCAAGTTAGGTGATGATATGAATGATTCGATTGATCAGGATCAGCGAATCCCGATAACCCTTCTCACTGGGTTTCTGGGCGCTGGTAAAACGACGTTGGTTAACCGAATCCTGTCTAATCCCAATAAAGAGAGGGTGGCAGTCATCGTCAACGAGTTCGGCGAAATTGGAATCGATGGCGATCTGATCAGCCGCGCTTCGGACGACATGCTCGAACTTAGCAATGGATGCATCTGCTGTTCCAGCAAGGACGACCTGATCGAGTCGCTGTACAAGTTGTACATGCGCAAGTCGGGTTTGGTCGAGCCGAAGATCGATTTCGACCGGATCGTGATTGAAACAACCGGCCTTGCGAATCCCGCTCCCTTGGCGCAGGCATTCTATACCGATATGTCCCTGAGCCTTACTTATCGACTGGATGCCATCGTTACGCTGGTAGACGCCAAGCACATTGGCCTGCAGTTGAGGGACTGTCCTGAGGCTGAGCGCCAGATCGCTCTCGCTGACAAGGTGGTTTTGAACAAGCGTGATCTGGCGAGCGATGACGAATTCGACCGGGCCCTCGCTGCAGTTTCGAAGCTGAACCCCTTCGCGCCGAAGGAGTTCACCTCCTTCAGTGAAATCGATGTCGACGAATTGCTGCGTGGATCGTTCTTTGACCCTGCGACCAAGGATGCCGACCTCAATGGCTGGCTTGGAAGCGTAGAGCCGCAGGCGTGCGAGCAGCACGGCGCTGGCTGCCATTCCTGCCATCCGCACAAGGCCCATCATCACACTGACGTGTCTGCCATCAGCCTACGCGACTCGCGCGAGGTCGATTATCAAGAATTGATGAGCTGCCTCCTTCACCTGACGGAGGAGTATGGGCCGAACCTCTACCGCATCAAGGGCTTGATCAGCTTCAGCGGAGTGGGGCGGCCGGTGGTGCTCCAAGGTGTCCAGAACGTGTTCAGTCCTCTGAGCTATGCCGATGCCTGGCCTGGAGGTATCGCTGAAACTCGCCTGGTGATCATTGGCAAGCAGCTCGACCACAAGAAAATCAAGGATCGGTTTGAGGCGTGCATCGCGAGAGCGCAACCGGTGCTCGATCGAGCTCTGGGAATGATTTGAATCTGAAAAAGGCGCATTAAGTATGTCTTACCCATATCGATCGGCGCTCGACTTGCGTGACATGATCGTGACCAAAGAGATCTCGCCCGTCGAAGTTGTGACGGCTGCGATCGACAGGATGCAGTCGCTGGAGCCACAGCTGAACGCATTCGTGACCCAAACCCCCGAGCTTGCCCTGAGTGCCGCACGTGCTGCCGAGAAAGCCGTCATGGCAGGAGAAAAGCTCGGCCCGCTGCATGGCCTCCCCATTTCGGTGAAGGATCTCATCTCAGTTGGCGGTGTGCGGCAAACCTTTGGGTCTCGCGTCATGGCTGACAATATTGCTGCCGCGGATGCCCCCTCCGTTGAGCGGATCAAGGCCGCCGGTGCTTGCATCATAGGAACGACCACCACCAGTGAGTTCGGCTGCAAGGCGGTCGGCGATTCACCCATGACGGGAGTCACCCGCAACCCCTGGAGCCTGGACAAGACCCCTGGAGGCTCCAGTTGCGGGGCTGCTGCCAGTGTTGCGGCCGGTGTGACACCCTTCGCCCTGGGCACCGATGGCGGTGGCTCGATTCGCACTCCTGCGTCGTTCACAGGGTTGGTCGGGATCAAGGCTCAGTTTGCCCGGGTTCCGGTCTATCCAACGTCTGCGACGCCGACCTTGGCCCATGTGGGCCCCCTGGCCAGGACGGTGCGCGATAGCGCATTGCTGCTGGGGGTGCTCTCCGGTTTTGATCGGCGCGATCCGTTCTCGGTGAGCAGCGATGTCCCGGACTACCTGGCGGCTTGCGAGCTTCCGGTCAAAGGGATGCGTGTAGCCTGGAGTCCGACATTGGGCTTTGCGAAGCCCGACCCTGAGATCGTCCGGATCACCGAAAACGCTGTGAAGATCCTGGAGCGTTTGGGTTGTGAAGTCATCCAGTTGGAGGAGGGGATTGGAACCGACCCCGCCGATATCTGGTTGTCGGAGTTCTATGCCGGTATCAGCACTCGACTGGCCGGAGCCATGCGTGATTCGCAAGAGCTGTTGGATCCTGCTCTTTCAGCCGTGCTTGAGACGGCCATGGGACAATCCTTCACCTCCTACTACGAGAAGGTCTTCGCACGCTACGCGTTCAGGGAGAAGGTAAGCGCTCTGTTCGAGTCCTTCGATTTGCTGCTGTCACCGACCGTTCCGATTGCGGCCTGCGATGTCGGAGTGGACGTCCCCGCCCAGTTTGGTGGCCGAGGCCTTTGCACCTGGCAGTATTACACCTATCCGTTCAACGTGACTGGACAGCCCGCGGCGTCGGTTCCGGTAGGCTTTACTGCTGCAGGCTTGCCCGTCGGCTTGCAGATGGTCGCGAAGGTGAACAAGGAGGCGGACATCTTCCGTGCAGCCTCTGCATTGGAAGGTGAGCAGTCGCTCTGGGATGCCGTCCCTCCCCAGTTCGCCCGGTAGCACTGGAAGGTCGTACGAAAAAGGCCAGCCCACGGAAGCTGGCCTTTTTTGTCGGCCGGGAAATACCTAATGCGCCAAACCACCTGATTGGTAGATCAGGTTCTGGATCGTCCGAGACTCTTGGCGGAGCAGTGAGATGATCTCTTGGTGTTTCTCTGTCGAGATCGATTCGCTGACCAAGGTGACACTCAGAGCGCAGAGTGGGGCGCCTTTATGGTCGTTGATCACCATCCCCACACCGCAGAATCCAGGGATCAGGCTGCTGTCATGCACCGCGTAGCCGATGTCCTGAGATTGGCGAATGATTTTCAGCAGTTTCGGCGTGGAGAGTCCGCCGTATCTGATGAGACGCTTTGCATTCAAATCGCAGAGCCGGGTAATGTCATCGTCCGGCAAAAGCATCATGAGGGCCAGGCTTCCCGCGCCGACGCCCAGTGGTCGGTGAACGCCAATTTCTATAAACGGTGCATCGACCGGTCGCGCGCCTTCGATGCGTTCAATGGAGATGGCATCGCGTCCACTCCTGATAGTGACGAAAGCCATCTCACCGGTGGCCTCTGCCAGGCGGGTCATAGAAGGGCGGCACAGGGTCTGAAGCTTGAACTGGGTTGCTGCAGTCAAGCCTAGCTCGAAAAGTCCATGACCTAACAAATAATGCCGGGTCACCGGATCCTGCATGACCAAGCCTTCGCGCACCAGGCAGGATAGTATCCGGTGGATGGTCGGGCGTTCGAGTTTCAGGAGCAAGGATAGATCAGAGAGGCGCAGTCCCTGGTCGTTATACGACGCAATTTCCCGCAGGATGCTGGCTGCCCGCTCAATGCTCTGAGTTCCGGAAGGTTTGCCACAAACGGAGTCGACTGCAATGGAAGAATTATTGGCGGTTGCGATCATGGAAAGTTTACCCATACGGTAGAGGATAGTCTGAAAGCCCAAACCAGCGTCTACCTTCCTGGTACTAAGCATCGGCTTTCAACTGCACGAATTAGCCTGGCTAATACGTGGAACATCCAATAAGCAGTAAAACGCAATTATCATTGCTTCGGGCACGAGCTACAGGTTCTCTGTATTAGCTCTGTATGGTTTTTGTTCAATGCATTCAAGCTGCCGCCGAGATCGTCGGCGTCGCTCAAAGGCAGTGGTCATTAGACCATCATCGCCCCCGCTTCGCTAGTTGGATAGAAAATTGAGCCCAAAAACACGTCGCCCATAGGCATGCGCCGTCGCAAGTAGATAGAAACGCTATGACGATGGGGGAAGCGACGAATATAGGTAGAATTTTTTGCTACCCATTAGCGAATTGCAGTCGGTTTATCACGCCACTTGAATATCCTAGGATACTGCGATGTCGCCGTTTGAACATCTGGAGGTAATGGCCATTTAATGTTTCTGAAACTGCATTCCTGACTTTTCCATGATGGCTGCTCGCACTTCGAAACTGTAGCAGGTGAATCTATCGCCGCAAGGGCGATATGTGTTTTGCGTGACGAAATTGTGTTGCTTGAATATAACTAAAATACAAGCTGGAGTAATTGATCTTGAAGTTGTTCATTAAGCCATTGATTGTGGGTGTTGCCATTGCTGTCTCCAGCCACTCGGTATTTGCTTCCCTTTTAGACGCCGGGGCCGTCGCTGCGCCCGACGAATACGGTGCAAAGGTGGCCGCTCAGGTGCTCAAGGAAGGCGGCAACGCAGTCGACGCAGCGGTTGCGACGGCCTTCACACTAGCGGTGACTTACCCAGAAGCAGGAAACATCGGTGGCGGTGGTTTCATGACGTTGTACGTCAAAGGGAAGCCTTACTTCCTGGACTACCGCGAGGTTGCGCCCAAGGCGGCCACGAAAGACATGTACCTTAACGAGAAGGGTGAGGTGACCGAGAACCTCAGCGTGATTGGTGCAAAGGCTTCCGGCGTGCCGGGCACGGTCATGGGCCTATGGGAGGCACACAAGCGATTCGGCAAGCTACCTTGGCGTGATCTGGTGACCCCGGCTATTGGGTACGCCAGGAACGGCTTCACCGTGGCGGAAAAGCAATATCAGTACCGTAGCAACGTGAATGAGCTGTTCAAGGGCAAGACCAACTTCGGCGAGTATTTCGGCGCCATGAAGGCTGGTACCAATTTCAAGCAGCCTGAGCTGGCCAAGACGTTGGAGCGTATCGCCGAAAACGGGCCCGACGACTTCTACAAAGGTTTCACCGCCAAGCTTCTGGTTGCCCAGATGAAGAAGGACGATGGCCTGATAACTGCGGCTGACCTTGAAAGCTACCAGGCGAAATGGCGTGAGCCTATGCGCGTCGATTGGCAGGGTAAAACCCTTTACACCGCACCGCTACCGAGCTCGGGCGGCATCTCGTTGGCGCAGCTCATCGGCATCAAGGAGCAGCGCGCAGCTGACTTCAAAGGCGTCGAACTGAACTCTGCCAAGTACATCCATCTCTTGGCCGAAATCGAGAAGCGGGTGTTTGCTGACCGGGCGAACTATATGGGTGACCCTGATTTCGCGAAGGTGCCCGTGGACAAGCTGATTGACCCAGCCTACATCAAGCAGCGCGCCTCGGAGGTCAACCCTGATGCGATCTCTGCGACAGAAAGCGTCCGCCCGGGCCTGGAGTCGCACCAGACGACTCACTTCTCGATCGTCGATGCTGACGGCAACGCAGTCAGCAACACCTACACGTTGAACTTCGACTACGGCAACGGCGTGGTGGTCGCGGGCGCTGGCTTCCTCCTGAACGATGAAATGGACGACTTCAGCGCCAAGCCAGGCGCCGCGAATGGCTTCGGGGTCTTGGGTACTGATGCCAATGCCATCGAACCCGGCAAGCGCATGCTGTCTTCGATGAGTCCCACCATTGTGACTCGCGATGGTCAGGTCGATCTGGTCGTAGGTACACCGGGTGGTTCGCGGATTTTCACCTCGATTTTCCAAGTGCTCAACGACGTCTACGACTTCAACATGCCGATTGCCAAAGCGGTTGCCGCGCAGCGCGTTCATCACCAGCTGCTCCCCAAAGATACGATCTACTTCGACTCCTATGCGCCTCTGACTGGCAAGGTCGCCGATGAGCTCAAAACCATGGGTTACACCATCGAAGACCAAGGCTGGTTGCTCGGCGATATCCAGGCAATCAAGGTCAACGGCAAGTCTGTCGAAACCGCCTCTGATCCGCGTGGCCGCGGTACGGGCATCGTAGTCAAGTAAGCCTGCTGACGACCTGCTCCGCTGCTTCGGCGGGGCAGGTTTGGCTTCAATCAATCTCCCACAGCCGTTGTTTGTCTGGAGTGGTCATGCCTTTACCGGGAGGACGAAGCTATGTTTTTTGGGTTGAGTAGAGTGATCAATCGCCTTCTCGCAGATCAAGCGATGGAGGAATTGAATGCTATAAATCTGGCGTTGACCCGTCGCCTTGCCGAGTGTGAGCTTGAACTGGATCGTATCAGCGGTCTCATGGCCATTGAGGTTTCCCTGTGCGAAAGGGCTGAGTCAGATCTGCAGCAGGTGCATCAGTTGCCGCGCTTCGGCATTGAGCCTGACTACATAAATGCCCTCGGCACTTAGGCCCGGGTATTAAATAGATCAATGAGTGCGTCGATAAAGTGCCGGATCTTGGGGCGCAGGTGGTTCGTCTTCGACCATAAAGCGTGCACCTCAATTGGGGACGGTTCCAGGTCCTGGAGAACAGGGACTATCTCCCCTTGGTCGATAGCGTCCTGAAAGAGGCACATCGGCATCTGGCACAGACCGAGCCCATGCTTGGTCGCCAGGATCATGGCATCGGCGTCGTCGAACTGATAGGTCGGTGGCGGTGCGTACTTCACCGTGCTGCCATCGACAGTGAACTTCCAGGCCAAGGTGCTCCCGCCCCTATAGCCAACGATCGAGCGGTGGTCTTTCAATTCGTCCAGCGTCGTTGGAGTTCCATAGCGGTCGAGATAGCCAGGCGTCGCACAGATGACCCACCGCTGTGCCGTCAGTGCTCTTGCCACCAGGCCTGGGACGTCGTCGACGCCGCCGAGCCGAATGGCTACGTCGATGCCCCCGTCCGTGATGTCGTTGATTCGATCTGAGAAGGAAAGGGTGAGGTGCAACCGGGGAAATTGACTCGCCATGTCCAAGAGCACTGGCAAGATCATCTGTTTTCCAAACGCGACCGGCATGTCTACACGCAAGCGACCGGCGGGTTCGCCGAATCGACTGCCGAAATTCGTTTCTGCCGCCTTGATCTCGTCTAGTGCGGATGACCACACAGCCAAGTAAGCCTCCCCGTCGGGGGAGAGGGAAAGTTTCCTGGTCGACCTGTAAAAGAGGCTGGTGCCCAGCCGACCTTCAAGCCTGGCAATCGCCTTACCCACGGCGGATTTGGTTATCCCCAACCGTTCCGCGGCTTCAGTGAAGGTGGCCGAACGTGCGGTGACGAGAAAAATGTTGATCCCGCTAAACGAATCTTCGGATGTCATAGTCTCAACCGGGTGGAAATAAATGCTACCTATCTGCGAATTGTAGGCGGTTTATCGATCTTGAACGCTACCTTAGCATAGAGGTCGATTGGAGGACGGTGCAAGAGGTGGTGGGTTGTCACGAAGTGGCTCTGCCGCCGACCGTCCATAGGGAGAAACAACCTGGTGAGGCTTTATGAACTTGAAAAAACAACTGCACCTGGCAGCCTTCATGCGCCCAGTCGCTATTCACACGGGATCGTGGCGCTACCCGGATGCGGCCGCTGATGCGAACTTTAATTTCCCGCTTCTGCGCTCCCTGGCGCAGACTTTGGAGGCGGCCTGCTTTGATGCATTCTTCATGGCCGATCATCTGGGTGTGCTGAACATGCCGATGGAAGCGTTGCGTCGTAGTCACACCGTGACTTCATTTGAGCCCTTCACCCTGCTTTCGGCGCTCGCCGCTTCCACTCAGCATATCGGTCTGGTCGCAACTGCATCGACGACCTACGACGAGCCCTATCACGTTGCCCGCCGATTCGCGTCGCTTGACCACATCAGTGGCGGACGAGCGGGGTGGAATATCGTCACCACCTCGAACCCCGAATCTGCCCTCAATTTTGGCCTCAGCGAGCAGCCTGAGCATGGCTCGCGCTATGCCCGAGCACGGGAGTTTTACGACGTCGTGACCGGGCTGTGGGACAGTTTCGAGGACGATGCCTTTGTCAGGAACAAGGAAAGCGGCGTTTACTTCGACCCGACTCGAATGCATGTGCTCAATCACAAGGGGCCGAACTTTAGTGTGAGAGGCCCGCTGAATATCGCCCGACCACCCCAGGGACGACCTGTCATTGTGCAGGCGGGGGGATCGGATGCCGGACGCCAGCTCGCCGCCGAGACCGCTGAATGGGTGTTCGCCGCGGTACCGAACCTTGATGCCGGCAAAGCCTTTTATGAAGACGTCAAAGGACGCGCCGTCGCAGCCGGCCGATCCCGCGACGATATCAAGATCACCCCGGCAGCTTTTGTCGTGGTCGGCGATACGCTGCAGGAAGCAGTGGCACGACGTGTCAAGCTCGATAGCCTGGTTCACTACGAAAGCGGCATTCGCTCGCTCTGTCAGATGCTTGATTACGACGTTTCCAAATACGATCCGGATGGGCCGCTGCCTCCGATCCCGCAAACCAATGCAAACAAGACCCAACGCAGCCAGATCATGGAGTTGGCCGCAGAACCTGGCATCACGATTCGCGACCTTGCCGCAAAGGCGGGCAGTCACACGGGCCTGAGCTTCGTGGGCACCCCAGCCATGATTGCTGACGACATGCAGCGATGGCTCGTCGAGGGAGGCTCCGACGGCTTCATCATCATGTTCTCGGACGTTCCTCACGGGGTGACGGACTTCGCCGAGAAGGTGGTTCCTGAGCTGCAGCGCCGGGGCATCTTCCGTACGGAATACGAAGGCTTGACGCTCCGCGAACACCTGGGGTTTGAGCGGCCAGTAAATCAGTTCTTGCTATAGGGCCGTTAGCTCGTACACGCATTGTGATCGGGAGAGTGTTTTTGCCGACCGCCAAAAATTCCCGCTGCCGTTCGGGCGGTTGGCGTCGGCGCAGCGCGCCATGTTTACTGAAGAAATCAGCCGACCGGCTCGGCCGTACAACTCATTTCCCCTGAGCCTGGCTTCTGGAAAAGGACCACGTTGCCGTTTTGCCAGAAGCTGTAGTTCCCCAAGTAATCCTTGCCAATGTATTGGGTTCCCGAATCACTCTGCACCTGGCTCAGAGTGACCGAGGTGTTTGCCCATTTCAGGTACACGACACCAGGTTGCGTGCTAAAGAAGGTGGCGGCAATCAGCGTGTTAAACCCTGCACAACGAAAAGCCAGGGGGCCTTCGGTGAGTCTGTCTGGATCCTTGGTTCTCACAATTGCCGAGCCTTGGCGTAGCAGGTGCGCGCGCTCGGCATAACTTCGGATCGTGCACGCCTTGGGCGCAGGCGCGGAGGCACACTGATTGCGGCCCTCGATCCAGAACTGCTGGTCGATCATGACTTTGTCTGGACGCGGTACTGAATGTTCATCCGTGAGCGCCAGGCGAGAAAGTTAGTTGGTGACCAGCAGTTCCGGGCCGAGGTAGTTGTTGATCTGGTCGATATCGTCGTCGCCCAGACTGCCCACCGAAGAGGCCAGGCGCAGGCGCGACATCAAATAGCGCAACTTGGCCTCGAACAGATCGTGGCGCGCAACGAAGAGCAGCTCTTCGGCATTGAGGACTTCCGAGTTGGTGCTGGTGCCTCCCTCTTTGAAGCCCTTGCGTGTCGAAGTCAGTGAGCGTTCGCTGGACTCTACTGCCTTCTCCAGCGCGTTAATACGTTTGGCGCCGCTCTGTACGCCGCGATACTCACGGGTGGTTCCGGAGATGACTTCCTGTCGCGTGGCGTCGAGCTCGTCCAGGGCCTTTTCTCTATTGGCACTGGCCTGGCGTGCCAGCGCGCTGACGCCGCCACCGTTGAACAGCGGGAAATTTACTTCCAGCCCGATTGAGCCGTAGCGGTTGCGTTGATTCAACTCGGAGATTGATTGGCTCTCGCCCGCGGTGTAGCCGGCAATGAAATCCAGTGTTGGCCAGTGGCCGGCCTTGGCGCGCTTCACTTCTTCTTCGGCGAGGTCGCTGCTATAACGGCGCGCATGGATCAGCGGGCTATCGGCCTGGGCTTTGACCAGCCAGTCCTGCAGGTTGCTCGGTAGCAGCGGTGGTGTATCGAAGCTCGGACGTAAGGTGGTCAGCGATTCGGGGGTTTCACCGATATATTCCTCAAGCTTGCGGCGCGCGTTGACCAAGTTGTCCTGCGCTTCGATCAGCTCGGCCTCGGCGAGGTCGCGGCGAGCGACCGACTCGTCGATGTCGGTGACGGTGCCGGCCCCCAGCTCCATGCGCCGTTTCGCCGAGGCGAGTTGCTCATCGAAGGCTCTCAGCTTGGACTTGGCCAGGACGATGGTTTCGCTGGCCAGGAGCACGTCGAAATAGCTTTCGGCCAGGCGCACCGCGGCGTCCTGAGTCTTGGCATCGAACACCGCGACGCTGTAGTCGGCACGCTGCTTACCTTGGCGGTACTCGGCCATCTTCTGTTTGTTGAACAGCGGCTGGCGCAGGCGCACGTTAGCGCCCTTGGAGTTGTAGTCCAGATCGTTGTCGATGTCGTTCTGGCGTTGGGAGCCATTGACCTTGTTTCCGTAGGCCGAGGCATTGATCTGCGGTAGCAGGCCGGCCTTGCCGATGGCGCGGTTTTCCCCGCCGGCCTCTTTTTCATGCACTGCGGCGCGGTAGATAGGGCCTTGGTACTGCAACAGATCCCAAGCTTGTTTGAGGTCCATGGCGCTGGCCGGCAGGGACAGCCCCAGCAGGCAGAAGAACAGGCAATGACGGTCCATTTCATTGTTCCTTGAAGGAGCTGTCCACACGGTCGAGCATCGGTTTGAGTAGATAGCTCAACAGGTTACGCTCGCCAGTCTTGATGGTGACGCTGGCGGGCATGCCGGGGCGAATGTGATTGCTGCCAAGCAGACTCATGCCATCGGGCGTGACTTCCACCTGAGCCAGATAGAACGGTTGCTTGCTTTCCTCGTCGAGCAGGCGGTCGGCAGAGATGGTTTTCACGCGGCCGGGGATGTTTGGCGTCTGGGCATGGTTGAAGGCCGGGAAGGCAATGTCCACGGCAAGGCCGGGGACCATCTTGTCGATGGCCTGTACGGGAATCATCGCGTCGACCTGCAGCGGTTCGTTGACCGGAACGATTTCCATGATCTTGAAGCCGGGCTGAATTATCCCGCCGACGGTGGCAATGCTCAGGGACTGGACCATGCCATCGATGGGCGATCGAATCACCGTGTGGGTCACTTCATAGTCCAGAGCGCGCAAGCGGTCGGCCAGGGTGGTGTTTTCCTTGGCGGTGTCGGTCAGCTGCGATTCGACTTCCTTCAGGTAATCGTGCTGGCGCTGCAGGATGCGCAGCTTGATTTCGGTGGTCTGACTACGCACGCGAGCGATGTTGTTGAGGTTCTCGGCCTGGCCGGCGGAGAGGTCGGCATTGCTGCGTTCCAGCTCCAGCAGGCGGTTGCGCGGCACATAGCCTTCGGCCGTCAGCACGCGGGTACCTTGTAGTTCCTGGTTGAGGAAGTTGATCTGCGAGGCGCGGGCGCCATACACCTGCTGCAGGCCCTTGAGCTGCACCGCCGACGCCGTCAGGTTTTCCTGGAGGATGCTGATTTCGCCAGCGAGACCGGCGCGCCGGGTGTCCAGCAGGCGCTGTTGCAAGTCCATGGCGGCCACCAGGCGCTGGTCATCCTTGAAGCGCTTGAGCAATTCGGGATCGTAGGTCACCACATCGCGGCCGTCGCGTTCCGCTTCCAGGCGGTTTTCCACGGTCTTGCTGACGATGTACTGCGCGCTGACCGCACCCTGTTCGGCAATGGCACGCAACGCGTCGAGGCGAACCACCTCCTGGCCTTTTGTCACGACATCGCCTTCGCGGACGAGAATGGCTTCCACTGTGCCGCCGCTCAGATGCTGCACGGCCTTGCGATTGCTGGTGACTTTGACCGTGCCTGTCGCTACCACGCCGGCATCCAGCGGCGCCAGCCAGGACCACAGGAGAAAGCCGCCGAAGCCGGCGATGACCAGCCAAATGCCCAACCGCGCGGGTTTACGGACATCCCGATCGATCAGGCTCTTGGGATCGGAGGGAATCATTTCGGTGTGTTGGCTCATTTGCATGATCGGTCACTCCCGTGCTTTGACGGAGGCCAGCGGAGTCGATGCGCCTGCAGGCATCACACTGGCCTTGCGCAGCGCTGTGAATACTTCATCACGTGTGCCGAGCATCTGCACGCCGCCGTCGCGCAGCATCAGCACCTTATCGACGGCGCAGAGCACGTTGGGACGGTGGGAAATCAGAATGACGGTGGCGCCGCGGCCCTTGAGTTCGGCCAGCGCATCCACCAGGGCCTTTTCGCCGACGTCGTCCAGGTTGGCGTTCGGCTCATCCAGCACGATCAGATTGGGTTCGCCATACAGCGCGCGGGCCAAGGCGATGCGTTGCTTCTGGCCACCGGAAAGCGGGCTGCCATCGGTGCCCAGGCGGGTGTCATAACCCTGGGGAAAACGCAGGATCATCTCGTGCACTCCAGCGCTCTTGGCGGCGCGGATGACCGCGTCACTGTCGACTTCGCCAAAGCGCGCAATGTTGTCGGCGATGGTGCCCTCGAACAGCTCCACGTCCTGTGGCAGGTAGCCGAGCCAGGGGCCAAGTTCGCCCTTGTTCCAGGTGAACATGTCCGCCCCGTCCAGGCGCACCTTGCCGGCCTGCGCCGGCCAGACGCCAACCAGCAGGCGGGCGAGGGTGGATTTGCCCGAGGCGGACGGGCCGATAATGCCAAGGCTTTCGCCGGGGACAAGGCTGAAGCTCACCCCGCGCAGAATCGTGTTGTTGGTACCGGGGGCACCGGCATACACATTCTCCACCGCCACCATGCCCAGCGGCCGCTGCAGCGACATGCTCGGTGGCCGGCGCGGATAGTCGTGCAGCATCTCGTTGAGCCGGCCCCAGGCCGAACGGCAGCCGAGCAGTTGCTTCCATGACGCGATGACCTGTTCCACCGGGCCCAGCGCGCGGCCGGTGAGGATCGAGCAGGCAATCATCATCCCCGGGGTGATCTTGCCTTCGATCGCCAGCAGTGCGCCGGCGCCGAGGATCAGCGACTGCAAGGTGATCCGCACGAAGCGCCCGGTGCTGCTGATCATGGCGGCGCGGTCGGAGGCCAGGGTCTGCATTTCCAGAATGCGCAAATGGCTTTGGTACCAGCGCTTGCTGATCGACGGCAGCATGCCCATGGCCTCGATGACCTCGGCATTGCGCAGGTTGTTGTTGGCGTATTGGGCGGAGGAGAGGGCGGCCTGATTGGCTTCGGCCAGCGGCTTTTGCGTCGCCTTCTCGGTGAGATAAGCCAGGCCCACCAGAATCAGCGAGCCGATCAGGGTGAGCAGTCCGAGCAGCGGGTGGATCAGATAGGTGACCAGCAGGTAGATCGGCGTCCACGGCGCATCGAAGAAAGCGAACAGGGCATTGCCGGTGATGAACTGGCGAACCTGCGAGAGATCTTGCAGGGCCTGGGCCGGATTGCCTCCGGCGCGGCTCAGGTTGCGCTCGAAGGCAGCGGTGAAGATACGTCGGTTGAGGTCCATGTCGAGGCAGTTGCCGACCCGGATCAGCACGCGGGTGCGGACCATTTCCAGCGCGGCCATCAGCAAGAACAGGCCCATCACCAGAAAGGTCAACATCATCAGCGTCGTGACGTTGCTACTGACCAGGGCCCGATCATAGACCTGCAGCATGTACACGGCGGGAGTCAACATCAAGACGTTGATGACGCCGCTGAACCCTGCCAGCGAGTAAAAACTGCGGCGCAGGCGAAAGAGCGCGTCGGCCAGTTCGGAGCGGGTGCTCGACTGTTTGTGCATTTTGGTCATCCCTCTCCGAAAAGCCGGTTGCCCTTGCGGCGCAACAGCTAACAGTAGATGCAGTTGGCTAGCAGTAGATGTAGTTCCGTAGGCAGCTCGTCGACACGCAGGCTGGGTCGCTTTATTGGCGACTTTTGCGAAATCTCTGCGTTGCTCCCGCATGCAGCAGCGTAGATTGCGTTTGTTTCCTTGACGATACAGTCTGAAATAACATTTTGTTCTATAGCGGCGCTGTGTGAATCATTAATCATGCAGTGATAGCAATTTGCCTTCTTTGTGCGCGCGCCCTACAGCATAGCCGATACCCCGCACATACCCATCCGTCCCCAAAAGTCCCCAAAAGCCCCCCCGAAAGCCCCCACAACTGGGTGACCGCAACGCCTGTCGCCTGTTCGGAAATCCCCCTGCAAGCCTTGCTGCACGGGCCTTTCAGTTACATGCGCATGAAATTTGCGTAAGCCACCTCACCATTCCATTCCACGGGCCTGATTCATTCCGCGAACTCCAAGCGCGCAAGCCAGCACCTGACTGGGCGTGGGAGGGTTTTTTCGTCCCGTGCCTTTCCCCAGATAGATCGAGGACAATCAACGAAATGGCCAATTTCAACAAGTCGGACCTGCAATTCATCCTCAAGCAAATCTTCATCGCAGAAGCGCATGCCGACGGCGCCAATCTCAGTGATTTGCTACCCAACAGTCAGGTGCCATTCGGCCTGCGTACCGTCGATGGCAGTTTCAACAACCTGGTCGCCGGGCAAAGCGAGTTTGGCGCCGCGGACAATTCCTTCCTGCGCCTACTTGATCCCTCGTATCGAGCGGGATACGCCGGGACAGGGTCGGTGATCGACCCGCAGCCACGGATTATCAGTAACCTGATCGCCGACCAGACTGCCAACAACCCGGCCGCGGTTGCGGCGAACGGCGGTGCCGCCCCGGTGATCAGCCCCGGTCTGGATGGCGTGTTCGGCACGGACGATGACAAGCAAGTGTTCTTCATCCCCAACGAGTCGCCGGACGCCGGTCTGACCGCCGGCTTCAACTCGTGGTTGACCTTCTTCGGCCAGTTCTTCGACCACGGTCTCGACCTGGTTACCAAGAGCAGTACCGACTTCGTGTTTATTCCGCTGCAGGCGGACGACCCGTTGTTCGTACCGGGCAGCCCGACCAACTTCATGGTGTTGTCACGTGCAGTGCGTACCGCCGGCGCGGACGGAGTACTTGGCACTATCGATGATGGCCAGCCCAACACCACCTCGCCGTTCATAGACCAGAGCCAAACCTACAGCTCGCACCCGTCGCATCAGGTGTTCCTGCGCGAGTACGCCCTCAACGCGGCCGGTGACCCTATTGCAACGGGGCGCTTGATTACCAACCGCGATCTCGGCGCCGATGGCAAGTTCGGCACTGCCGATGATGGCGCCGGTGGAAATGGCGGCATGGCGACCTGGGCAGTGGTCAAGGCCCAGGCCCGTGACATTCTCGGCATCAACCTGACCGACGCCGATGTGCACAACGTGCCGCTGCTGGCAACCGATGCGTATGGCAACTTCATCCGGGGGCCGAGCGGCATGCCGCAGGTGGTGATGCGCGTCAGTAGCGGTGCTGACGGTATCGCCGGGACGGCGGATGACATCACTCAACTGGTCGAAGGCAACCGGGATGCTCCGATCAGCCTGGCCAGCGCCGTGAGCACCGGGCATGGCTTCCTCGACGACATCGCCCACAATGCCGAGCCGGTAGTCGTCGGCGGGGTTCTGCAGGCGGATGCTGACACCGATGTCGGCAATGCGCAGCCAGTCGGCGCGCGCGGCAATAACCTGACCTATGACAACGAACTGCTCGACGCTCACTACATTGCCGGCGACGGCCGGGCGAACGAGAACATCGGCCTGACCGCCGTGCACCATGTGTTCCATTCCGAGCACAACCGCCTGGTCCAGCAATCCAAGGACACCATCCTGGCCTCCGGCGATCTGGCCTTCCTCAATGAATGGCTGGTGGACGACGTGGCCGCGGTACCGACTGCACCCGCCGATATCGCGGCGTTGGTGTGGGACGGCGAACGCCTGTTCCAGGCCGCCAAGTTCGGCACCGAGATGCAGTACCAGCACCTGGTGTTCGAGGAGTTCGCGCGGACCATTCAGCCGCAGATCGACGCATTCCTTGCACCCAACGGGTATGACGCCTCGATCAACCCGGCAATCCTCGCTGAGTTCGCCCACGTGGTGTACCGCTTCGGTCACTCGATGTTGACCGAGACCGTCGATCGCTTCGACCCCGAGTTCAATCCGCTGCTCACTGATCCGAACAACCCGGACTCGCAACTCGGTCTGATCGCGGCCTTCCTCAACCCGCTGGCGTTCGCCGGCAGCGGGGCTACCGCGGACGAAGCGGCAGGGGCGATCATTCGCGGTGTGACCCGCCAGCTCGGCAACGAGATCGACGAGTTCATCACCGAAGCGTTGCGCAACAACCTGCTCGGTCTGCCGCTCGATTTGCCGAGCCTGAACCTGGCGCGTGGTCGTGACACTGGCATCCCCACGTTGAATGAGGCGCGCCGTGAGTTCTACGCATCAACCGGCGACAGCCAACTCAAGCCGTACATCAGTTGGGCTGACTTGGCGGACAACCTCAAGCACCCCGCGTCGTTGGTCAACTTCATCGCTGCCTATGGCACGCATGACACGATTACGGCGGCGACCACGCTGGCAGACAAACGCGCTGCAGCCCTGGCGCTGGTATTCGGTGGTGCTGGTGCGCCGGCTGACCGCCTGGACTTCCTCAACGGCAGCGGTACCTGGGCCAACGTAACGCAGGCCGGCAAGGATGGGCTACTGGGTACTGCAGACGACCTGACGGGTGTGACGATCACGGGCGTCGACGACATCGAATTCTGGGTCGGTGGCCTCGCCGAGAAGAAGATGCCGTTCGGCGGGATGCTCGGCTCGACGTTCAACTTCGTGTTTGAAACCCAGATGGAGGCGTTGCAGGACGGCGACCGCTTCTACTATCTGTCACGTACCGCGGGCCTGAACTTCGGCACCGAGTTGGAAAACAACTCCTTCGCCCAGCTGATCATGCTCAATACCGACGTCACCCACCTGTCGAACACGGTGTTCCTGACGCCGACTTTCACTCTCGAAGTGAATAAGCCCCATCAGTTCACTGGCCTTGGCGCGGACGGCAGCGCCGATCCGACTGGCGGCATCATGATCAACGGCGTGGAGATCGTGCCGTTGGTGATCCGCGACAACCCCAACACCTCGGGTGCCGACAGTAATTATCTGCAGTACACCGGTGAAGACCATGTCGTCCTGGGTGGCACTGCCGGCAATGACATCATCATCTCCAGTGAAGGCGATGACACCGTTTACGGCGACGGCGGCAACGACCGCCTGGAAGGCGGCGCCGGGAACGATGCGGTACTGGGCGGCGCGGGCGATGACATCATCTCCGACTCGTTCGGCGACAACCGTCTGGAAGGTAATGCCGGTAACGATGTGATTGTCGCCGGTAGCATGCTGGCTGGAGGCAACCTGATCCTGGGGGGCGATGGCCAGGACTTCATCGTCACCACCGAAGACATCTCCCTTACCTTCGGCGGTCAGGGTGACGATTTCATCCTCGGTGCCAAGACCAACCTGCCAGCTACCGGCAACGAAGGTGATGACTGGATCGAGAAGGGCACCCAGGACGGTGCGCCTGGCGACAACTTCTCGCCGCTGTTCAATGACGATGTGATCGGCAACGACATCTTTGTCGGTGGTGCTGGCTTCGACGAAATGATCGGCGAGGGTGGCGATGACATCTTTGTCGGCAGCGATGCCCAGGACGATATGGACGGTATGTCCGGTTTCGACTGGGTGACCTACAAAAATGACAAGGCCGGCGTGACCGTTGACCTGACCATGGCCACGCTGGCGCAGCCACACGGCAACGCGCCAAACCAGAATAACGGGGTGTTCAATCCGGTCGGCGCCTCGCCGGCCTCGATTCTCGACCGTTTTGCCGAGGTCGAAGGCTTGTCCGGTTCGCAATTCGGCGATGTGCTCAAAGGCGATGATGTTAATGCGGTCACTATCATCGACCACGGTGGCACCACGGGCAGTGCGCTGACCAATGTGGCGTTGATCCGCGGACTGGAGCAGCTTCTGGCCGATGCCGGTTTGCCGACCACCGGCTTTGCCACTGGCAACATCATCCTCGGTGGCAATGGCAGTGACCTGATCGAGGGCCGCGGTGGCGACGATCTGATCGATGGCGACAAATGGATCAACGTCAGAATCGCGGTGTATGGCGCCGACGACGTCAACCATACCGGCCCCGAGATCGCAAGCTTCGACAGCATGACCGATATGATTCCGTTCATGCTGGGCGGCACCTATAACCCGGGTCAGCTCAAGGCCGTGCGAGAAGTCATGCCTGGCACCTCGACTGGCGGGGCGGCCTTCGACACCGCCATTTTCTCCGGGCTTCGGTCCGAGTATGTGGTGACTCGTGACACCCGCGGCACGGCCAATGTGGCGGACGATGTCTGGACGGTGACAGATACCGAAGCGGGTCGCGACGGCACCGATACCCTGCTGCATATCGAACGCCTGCAGTTCGCCGATATCCAGCAAGTGCTGGTGCCGGGGCTGAATGCACAACCGGTTGGCACGCCGACCGTCACGGATGGAAACGGCGGCGCGATAACGGTGGGCGACATACTGACCGTGAGCGTGGCCGGGGTGCGCGATGGCAATAACGTCGGGGTGGGTAATCCGCAAGGTTTTATCACCAACGCCTCGGTGTCCTACTATTGGCAGTTCGAAGCCACGCCTGGCAGCGGCGTGTTCGAAGACATCATCCGGCTACCTGCGGGTGACATGGCGTTCCAAAGTGCCGACGGCACCAGGTTCAAGGTCTCCCCGGATCTTGCCGGGCTGACACTGCGAGTCAAGGCGATCTACCAGGATGGTCATGGCACGACTGAAGTGGTGTTCTCGCAGCCGACTGCCGTGGTGGTTCCCGGCGCGCCGGTTGTGCCGACGGCGCCGACACCCGTCGTCAATGCTACCGAGGGAGGCGAGGGCCTTCACATGGTCCGCTCCGACCTCAATTTCATCCTTGATCAGATCAAGATTGCCGAGGCTGACGCGGCCGGTCAGGACATTCTCTCGCTGATCCCGAATATCCGTGCGCCGTTGGGCCTGCGTGCGGTCGATGGGTCGAACAACAACCTGATGAACCTCAACGGCATCAACAACACCGAGTTTGGTGCCGCCGATAACGTCTTCCCGCGCGTGACCGATCCGGTCTTCAATCCGGCGCAAGGCGCTCCTGCCGGCTTCTTCGGCCCCGGTTCGCCGGCCATCCCCGGATCGTCGTATCAGCAGACCAGTGGCTTTGTGTTTGACTCGCAGCCGCGCACCATCAGTAATCTGATCGTCGACCAGACGTCGAACAACCCGGCCGCCTATGCCACGGCTTACGACCCGGGTGCGGACGGTGTGCTCAATTTCGGCACGGCGGGTAACGACGACGTGCTCAAGGATGGCACACGGATAGTCGCCAGCCCCGGCATGGATGGTCGGTTCGGTACTGCCGACGACCACGATGTGTACCTGTTCGAGAACACCACGGCGGATGCGGGGTTGTCCGCGCCGTTCAATGCCTGGATGACCTTCTTCGGGCAGTTCTTCGATCATGGTCTGGACCTGCTCACCAAAGGCGGCTCGGGCACTATCTTCATCCCGCTGCAACCGGATGATCCGCTGTATGTGCCAGGCGGTCATACTAACTTCATGGTGCTGACCCGCGCGACCAACCAGCCAGGGGCCGATGGTATTCTCGGCACGGCCGACGACATCCATGAGCACACCAACACCACCTCGCCATTCGTGGACCAAAACCAGACCTACAGCTCGCACCCATCGCACCAGGTGTTCCTGCGCGGTTATGAGCTTACCGACAACGGCCCCATAGCGACCGGCAGGCTGATCACTAACCGTGACCTGGGGGCGGACGGCAAGTTTGGGACCGCAGACGACACCGAGATCGGTGGCATGGCGACCTGGAAGGTGGTCAAGGCGCAGGCCAAAGACATCCTCGGTATCCGCCTTACCGATGCCGACGTCGATAGTTCCCCGCTGTTGGCGACCGATGCCTATGGCAATTTCATCAAGGGGCCGAACGGCTTCCCTATGGTCGTGATGAAGGGTGCTGACGGTCTGGGCGGCACGGCTGATGACGTTCTTGTCGAAGGCAATCCACTTGCCCCCGTCGACCTGACCAATGCGGTGCGCACCGGTCACCAGTTCCTCGCCGACATTGCCCACAACGCAGTGCCGGTGTTTAGCGGTGGCGTGCTCGTTCGTGACACCGATAGCGATATTGGCAACGCAGTGCCGGTCAATCCGCAGACCGGGGCCAACCTGGCCTACGACAACGAGTTGTTGGATGCGCACTACATCGCTGGCGACGGCCGGGTCAACGAGAACATCGGCCTGACCGCGGTGCATGCGATCTTCCACGCCGAGCACAATCGGCTGGTAGCGCAGACCAAGGACACCGTGCTCGATTCGGGTGACCTGGCCTTCCTCAACGAGTGGCTGCTCACTCCGGTGAGCGGGTTGCCAGCCAACCAGGCTCAGATCGATGCGCTGGTGTGGAATGGCGAGCGCTTGTTCCAGGCTGCCAAGTTCGGCACCGAGATGCAGTATCAGCACCTGGTGTTCGAGGAGTTTGCCCGGACCATCCAGCCCAACGTCGACCTGTTCTTCGCACCGACCCAGGTCTATGACGTCGACCTCGATGCCTCGATCGTCGCCGAGTTCGCTCACACCGTGTACCGGTTTGGCCACTCGATGCTGACCGAGACCGTCGATCGCTTCGACGTCAATTTCAACGTGGTTGGCGATCCGAACAGCGCTAATCCCGATCAACAACTTGGCTTGATCGCGGCGTTCCTCAACCCGTTGGCGTACGTCGCCAGTGGCGTGACGCCAGAGGATGCGACCAGTGCGATCGTGCGTGGGGTGACTCGGCAAGCCGGTAACGAAATCGACGAGTTTGTCACCGAGGCGCTGCGCAATAACCTGCTCGGCCTGCCGCTTGACCTGCCAGCGATCAACATCGCCCGTGGCCGCGACGTGGGGATTCCCTCACTCAATGCTGTGCGCCGCGACATCTACAGCCAAACCGGTGATACCCAACTCAAGCCGTACACCAGCTGGGTCGACCTGGTGCAGCACCTCAAGCATCCGGAGTCGTTGATCAACTTCATCGCTGCCTATGGCACGCATGACACGATCACGGCGGCGACCACGCTGGAAGGCAAACGCGCCGCAGCCATGGCACTGGTATTCGGTGGTACGGGTGCGCCGGCTGACCGCCTGGACTTCCTCAACGGCACCGGTACCTGGGCCAACGTAACGCGGGCCGGCAAGGATGGGGTGTTGGGTACTGCCGACGATCTGAAAGGTGTGACGGTCACGGGCGTCGATGCCATCGATCTCTGGATCGGCGGCCTGGCCGAGAAGAAGACTCCGTTCGGCGGCATGCTCGGCTCGACCTTCAACTTCGTGTTCGAGAACCAGCTGGAAAAACTGCAGGACGGTGACCGCTTCTACTACCTGGAGCGTACCGCTGGCCTGTCGATGAATGCCGAACTTGAAAGCAACTCGTTCGCCAAGCTGATCATGGCCAACACCTCGGCCACTCACTTGCCGGGTCTGGTGTTCTCGGACCCGGCGTTCTATCTGGAAAGGGACCAGAGCAAGCAGTACAACGATGGCCTGGGCAACGCCGATCCGCTTGGCGAGAACGGCAAGCAGGTGGTGTTCCGCGACAACCCGCTGACCGCGGGGCCAGACACCAACTACATCAAGTACACGGGTGAAGAGCACATCGTGCTCGGCGGCACCAACAATGCTGACATCCTCGTCTCGGGTGGCGGCGATGACACGGTCTGGGGTGACGGCGGCAACGATCGCATCGAAGGCGGTGACGGCAACGACCAACTGCGCGGTGGCGCCGGTGACGACATCATCACCGACCGCGGCGGCGACGATAACCTCCAGGGTGGCGACGGCAATGACGTGCTGCACGGCGGCAACGGCGTCAACCTGATCATTGGCGGGTTCGGCAATGACTTCATCGTTACCGGCGAGGACGCCTCCGAGGCCATGGGTGGCCACGGCAACGACTTCATCCTGGGCAGCAAAGCCAACGAACAGGACATGGGTAACGAAGGCGACGACTGGATCGAGAAGGGCACTTCGGACGGTGCACCTGGCGACAACTTCGACCCGCTCGGCAACGACCCTGTAATCGGCCACGATGTGTACATCGGCGGTAACGAGAACGACAAGTTCAACGGCGAAGGCGGCGACGACATCATGGTCGGCAGTCTCGGCTACGGTGACCGCTATATCGGCGGTTCCGGCTATGACTGGGCAACCTTCAAGGGGCTTGCCCAGGGCGTGACCATCGATTACAGCGACCGCTTTTTCGATGTTCCACCGCTGCCAGGTTCGGGTGCCTCGACGCTGGTGAGTTTCAACATCATGGAAGGTCTGTCGGGTTCCTCGCACGGTGACTTCCTGCGCGGTGATAACCAAGATGCAACATCGCTACCCACCGCGGGTGCTACCGGCAGTGTGCTGACCAACATCAGCCTGATCAACGGCCTGGCTGATCTGCTGCCAGCCGGAGCGACGTTCTTCGACGGCGGCAACATCATCCTCGGTGGTAGCGGCAGCGACCTCATCGAAGGTCGCGGTGGTGATGACATCATCGATGGTGACAAGTGGCTGAACGTACGCATCAGCGTACGGGCGAACGCTGATGGCACTGGCGCGCAAATCGCCACGTTCGACAGCATGGAGCCATTGGTGCCGCTGATGCTGAACGGTACTTACAACCCGGGCCAGTTGGTCATCGTGCGGGAGATTCTTACCGGCAATGACAGCTTCGACACTGCGGTGTACTCCGGTAATGCGGCGCAGTACAGCGTCGTGATCGATGGCGACACCGTCGTTGTGACCGACTCGGTGGCGGGGCGTGATGGCGTCGATCGCCTGACTGGCATCGAGCGTTTGCAGTTCGCTGACGTTGCGCAGTCGTCCGGAGTGGGCACCGCCCAAAACAACGGCCCAGCGGGTCACCTGGCGATCCTCGATGATGCCACCGGTGTGCGTGACGATACGCCTGTCGCCGGCCAGCTACTGCGTGTCAGCGATCGGGCGGTACACGACGTGGACAACCAGAGTGTGGCCAATCCGACCGGCGCGGTGACCGGTGCGGTGGCTTACTACTGGCAGGTCGAAAACATTGCCGGTTCGGGCGTCTACGAAGACATCACCTTTGTCGCCGCCGGCGAGGCATCGCGGGCAATTGGCAACACCTACCGGGTGACGGACGATGTGGCGGGTCTGAACATCCGCGTCCGGGCGGTGTATCAGGATGCCAAGGGCACGCTGGAGATCGTCGACTCGACGCCGAACAGCCTGCCGACCCTAGTACCGACCGTAACGGGACTTGCGGTGCAGAACCAGGTGTTGACTGCTAACCCGGCGAGCATCATTGACGTTGATGGCCTCAGCAATCCGCAGTTCACCTTCCAGTGGCAGGTAAACAGCGCGGCTGGCTTCGTCAACATCGGCGGAGCGACCAACAGCACGCTCGCGCTTGGCCAGGCTCAGGTTGGCCAGACGGTGCGCGTGGTGGTCAATTACGTGGATGACTTCGGTGTGGCCGAAAGCGTTGCGTCCGACGTCCTGGGGCCGGTGGCCAACGTCAACGATGCACCGACAGGCGCGTTGCTGATCAGCGATATGACACCGGACCAAGGGCAGGTGCTGACCGCGCTCACTGGCGGGATTGCCGATCTGGATGGGCTGGGCACATTCAGCTTCCAATGGCAGCAAGGTGTCGGCACTTCCTTCACCAACATCAACGGCGCGACCGCTGCGACCTTCACGCCTGGTGTGGCGCAGGCCAATCAGCAACTGCGGGTGATCGTGCGCTACACCGATGGCTTCGGCACGCTGGAGTCGGTGACCTCTGCTGCGACGGCGGTGATTGGCGTGGTGCTGCAGGGCAATGCTTTTGCGAACACCCTCACTGGCACCGCGGGTAACGATGTGTTGTTTGGCCTTGGCGGGAACGATACGCTCAATGGCCTGGCCGGTAGTGACCAGTTGTTTGGCGGCACCGGCAGCGACATTCTCAATGGCGGAGACGGCAACGACGTCCTTAATGGCGAGGACAGCAACGACACCCTCAACGGTGGGCTCGGCGCGGATACCATGAACGGCGGTGCCGGCAGCGACACCTTTGTGGTCGACAACGTCGGCGATTCCGTTACCGAGGCGCTGAATGGTGGTATCGATCTGGTGCAAACCAGTCTGGCGAGCTACCTGCTCGGTACCAACCTCGAGAACCTGACCTATATCGGCGCCGGTAACTTCACCGGCACCGGTAATGCGCAGGCCAATACCATCACCGGCGGGGTCGGTAACGACTTCCTCAATGGTGGTGCAGGTGTTGACCGGATGGTGGGGGGGGCCGGCAACGATACCTACGTCGTCGATTCAGTCGGGGACGCGGTGGTCGAGGTGGCGGGTGGCGGTACGGATACCGTGCAGACGTCGCTCGCCAGCTACATGCTGGCCGGTAATGTCGAGAATCTGACCTACACTGGAGTCGGCAACTTCTCCGGCAACGGCAACGCGTCGAACAACGTCATCACCGCTGGGGTGGGTGATGACACCCTCAATGGTGGCGACGGCAACGACATCCTCACCGGCAACGGCGGTAACGACACGCTGCTCGGTGGTGCCGCTGACGACACATTGTTGGGTGGCATCGGCAATGACTTCATCGATGGCGGTATTGGCAACGATACGGTCACAGGCGGTGCCGGCAACGACACGATGGTTGCCAGCAGTGGCAACGATATCTTCCTGTTCGCAGCGGGCTTCGGGGCCGATCAGATCAACAGCTTCGATGCCAACGCGGAGGGAGGCCAGGATCGGCTCGATATTTCCGCGTTCAACATCACTGCTGCGACCTTTGCCGGCAGAGTCACCATCGCCGATGTCGGTGCGGATACCTTGCTCAGCTTCGCAGGAGCTGACTCCATCCGCCTGGTAGGTGTGGCCGACGCAACAACCATCACTGCCACAGACTTCATTCTGGCCACTTGAGGTCCTGATTAGTACTGTCGCAGGGGGCGTGGACAGCGGAGGGGAGGGCAATGGATGCCCTCCATTTTTTTAAAAAAGCCTGGCCGTTCGTTCGGGTGAAAATGCGTGAACCACCATCGCAGATCTGAATGTCGGACAGTAAGGAGCGCTCGATCAACTTTTGAATCGGGAGGCCGCAGCGTCGATGGTTCGCAGCACAAGTTTTTGCCCCGTTCCCTCGGGAGAGAAGCCGAGCTCTATTCGCCGGGGGCCTTCAACACACCGCTCGACTGGATTCAGCCAAGAGGTAGATGTCGGCGTGAAGTGGATGCTGTAACGCGGGTCCAGTGCAGCGAACAGTGAGGTTGTCCCATGCCGTTTGTAATCATACGTGCGAGTCGCAGGATTGCCCGGTGCCCCCATCTGCGCATGCCAGTATGATTTCGGCACGAAGGGAAGCATCCTGTGCGCCCTTGCGCTGGTTAACCCGGCGTAGAAGCTCTGCTTTGTCGGCCTCGGAAAGGGCAATGGCGGTCGCTGGTCGGCTCATGTAGATACACAGCTCTTGATGAGTTGGTTTCTACAGAGCCTAGTGTCATGAGCGGTTAGTTCGATTATGACACTAGCGCCAGATAAACAAAGGGGGAGCATGCTCCCCCCAGCCTGTCAGTGCGATGCGCGCATCACGTTTTTTTTGTATTCCGCGGCCAGCAACTCGACCCATGGATTCTTTTCATAAATCACGTCATCAATGCGGCTGACCTCGGTGATTTCCATGGCGGTGCCGCATAGAAAGGCGCCGTCAAAGTGGCCCAGTTCCGAGCTTGAAATATCGCGCTGCACAATCTGCAAATCCAGTGTGTGAGACAGTTCGTCAATGATGACGCGACGGGTGATGCCTGCCAGGGCCATTTCGGTGGTCGGTGTAATGAGTTGGTTTCCTTTCACAAAAAAGACGTTGGATCCACTCGACTCGCAAACGGTGTCAGTCGTCGAAAGGAACAGCACATCGTCGAATGCGTCACCTTTGTCACGAAAGCTCAAGAAACTGAGCGCATATGTGGACGAGTTTTTTGCCTGATAGGGGTGACAGTGAGCCGGTGCTCGGCGCCAATTGGCCATGGTCAGACGGTAAGGCGTGGTGGCGGACTTGGGGGCGAATGGCAGGACAAATATCGCCACTTTGCTGCGACAGCCGCGCCCCATGAAACTGACGTCGGCGTCGTCATAGAACACGACGATTTTAATGTACGCGTCTACAAGTCCGTTTCGCGCCAGCAGTTCATTGCAAGCGTCGGTCAGCGTGGCGTTGCTGTAGTGCAATTCGTGTTTGAACACCTGCGCCGACCGTTGCAGACGTTGCAGGTGTTCCTCGCATTTGAAAATCCTTGCGCCGTAACTGCGCATTCCCTCGTAGACCGACGAGGCATAAGAAAGCGAGTGAGTGACGGGTGAAAAAGTTATCTGATCCGTTTGGAGGTATTGGCCGTCCAGCCACGCGATTGCCGTAGTCATGATCCATTCCCTGGTTGATGATTGAAGTAGTTTTTATGGCGACGCGGGGGATTCAGTGATTGACGACTTCACGTGCGGTCAGTGCGTTGTAGAACTCGCCCTTGATCAAGCCTTCGCCTTCGTAGCTGTTCGGACGTCCACCTTGAAGCTCGAGTTCCTTGATGATGGATTCGTAGTCGTCCACGGGGACAATCCTGAAGTCCATGCTCACGCGCGTCATGTTCTCAGTGTTCTCTGCGGTCCCGTGTAACACCCGTGGATCGAACATCAGACACTGGCCATAACGAAGGTTGGTCGGCATGGCATCCGTCCGAAGGTCCGCCATCAATTGTGGGCGTTGCTTTGCATAATCGAAAAAAGCGACCCGGCTGTCCTTGTATTCGTCGTAGCTGTAATCCTGCTCTTGGGCGAACGCTTTCAGGGTGCAGATGCTGGTGTGCTTCGAGCAAACGCTGAGTGCTGCTGTATTCTTCACGTCGCAGAATGGCAACCACATGTTGATTTGCTGGAAGTAATCGCCCAGCAGGGTGTCCGAATGGTGAGTGAATAATTCACCGTCCGGCAGCCTGTAACGATCATCCAGTTTTGCGGGGATGTGGTAGCGCACCAACGGGTTATGTTCGAACACGAAATCGAAACCCAGGTGTTGGCTGAGCCAATTAACAAATTTGTAGTACTCCTCGATCATTGGCGCCCCCAGTGTTTGTAGCGGGTCATGCCAATGACCGGAGTCCTCCAGGTGCTGACTGATTTCTTCCCGACTAAGGCATTCATGAATCTTGTTCAGCGGAAAATCATTTCTGAGGTTGTAGAGACCGACCAGCGTCTGCTGAAGTGTACCGGCCAGGTCAAAGGTCGACGTCGGGTAATCCATAATCGAGATGCCATTCTCTATTATGTGCTTGCTATTGAGTTGCCGATTTATATCAAAAAAAGACATGAAAAGATTCCTTGCTAGCTGTCTCTCTTGGTTGAAAATTCATGCATTTGTTTTTGCTGGCCAGTTCTGATGGGGATTAGCCAGTTTTCCAGGTCGACCACCAGGTTGGAACCCATGCGTTTTTTTATATCGATGGCGCCGCGACCCAGACAACTCATCTTGAATCCCAATTCGTCAGCCACTCGATACAGCTGGTAGTAATCGCTGACGTATAAGTTAAGTCCCGGTGGCACCTGACTGCGATCTTGACCTTGTACCAATTGGGAGAAAACGCCGTGTTGCTCA
The DNA here is from genome assembly GCF_009905435.1 of Pseudomonas sp. R5(2019). Classification (GTDB taxonomy): domain Bacteria; phylum Pseudomonadota; class Gammaproteobacteria; order Pseudomonadales; family Pseudomonadaceae; genus Aquipseudomonas. The sequence continues at coordinate 227,605 of NZ_JAAAMT010000001.1, read as the reverse complement.
TCCGCGTAACTCAGGGAGCCATAGACAGGCACATTGTTCGATTTTTCGTAGTTAATTTTTATGTAGTACTTTGAACCTTCCGTTGAGCGTGCCAGCGCCTGCATCGCCTCAAGGGAATAGAGGTTCCTTACGTGCTGATATTTGTCCACGTTGAACGACTGCAGCGTTGAAAAGGCTTTCAGCACTTCACTGTCTTCAGGCAATTCGCTGAGGCGATACACCTGTGTATGGCAAAGGTCCTCGGCCCTTCGGGTCAGGCGTATCATTTCTTTGTACGGCTTTCTGCCCATAATCGTGAGCAGGCAATCGTCCAGGTTTCCCTCAACGCGCAGATACGCGACTTGCATGAAGGGCACCGGGATAATGTCTGTTTCGTATTGCTGGCGCAGCGAGCTGCTGGTCTTTTCCAAGGACGGTACCAGTAGCCAGTCGGCGGTATGTGCCTCTTGTATCAATTGGTTCAGGAACTGCGGCTCCGGCTGCGCGCTGACCGGCAGGTAAAAGAAACCGGGCGCCACATAGGCCTGTTCCTCATGCAGGGCGCTGTGCTGATCCACCGTCCCTTTAAGCGTTGCTTCCCAGTGGGCAATCCCGCTCAAGGGCAGTTGTGGGTTAGAGACGCCATAACTGATACAAAATGCATCCCGCTGCGTGTGCAACTCCATGTTGACGATCCTTGTATAACGGCTTGTGAGGATGTGTTTATGCTGTTTTTTCAACCAGGCGCTTTTCATGGTTGAAGTTGAAGTTCCTGTTTCCAAGCGTGGAAAGTTCAGGGTTGTGCGTGATGATGAAAAACAAGGTTTGCGGCAGCGCAGTAATCACTTTCTTGATGAGTTGCAGTTCTTCGGCACTGCTTAGCTCCGAGGTGGCCTCGTCGAGAATGGCAATGGCCGGCGTATTGACAGTCAGGTCAAGCAACGCGAGTCGTTGAAGTTCTGACTTGCTCAGGTTTATTTCACCACTCCAGGGAACCTGTTGATTAAAACCACCCGGCAAGCGCTCGACAATGTCCGAAAGTCCAAGATAAGCCGCTCGCTGATAGAGCTCTTCCCGTGACGGACTATTGAAATGTTCGACCAGCAAACCTGGTTTGAATATCGGACTGGAGGTCAGTAACTGCACGTCTTCGGCATGTTGTCGTGCCAGATACCCATCAGTGCCACCCAGTGTAGATATCTGCCCCAGACTTGGCAGCAAGCTGCCCACCACCAGATTGGCAAAGGTTGATTTGCCAACGCCGCTGGCTCCCATGATCACCACCACATCATTCTCGTGAAACGCCTGGTCGAATTGTTCGAGCACCGTTGTTCCGCTGCGCGGGTTAACAAACGTGACGTTTGAAAACGACACCAGTGGCGCATTGTCACGAGCCTGTTGGCGTCTTGGCGCTGTCGCCGGGAAGGTGCCAGCCACCACCAGGCGATCGGCGCTGTCGAGGACTTGTCGCAGTTCCACCGCGCATCTGCCCAAGCGGGCAAAAATCGCAATCAGGCTGTAGGAGAGACTCACCGCCAGCACGTTAGCCATGGTGGCTGTGCCGGTGGCGTGAAAGTAAATTGTTGAGGCCACGATACCGAACAGGAAGAAAACGCCCATCAAGTCCAGTTTGTAGCTGTACCAGCGACGCGTCGCGGCGTTATCCAGAGAAGCGAAGGCCCGCGTGGCCAGGCTGGCGCTCAACCAGTCCAGGATGCTTGAGTTGTTCGCGGTGCTGTCAAATCGGCCGCCATCCCAATTCAGCGCTTGAACGCGTGAAAACAACACGGAGGTCGCGTCGATTTCCCGGGTATTGGACCTCTGCAACAACTCGCCGGAGCGTCTTGCCCCCCGCCAGTAACACAGGCCGATGAGAATGAACGGAAACAGTACGTAGATGTTGTTCAGGACGACGTAGCCCGTGGTGACGGACAGCAAGGTTGCCGCGCTGACGGTTTCCAGCAGCAGGACGGGCAATACTTCATCGACGCGCCGCTGGTCCCATGTCAGCTTGTTTTGGCTGTCGCGATTGATTTCCTGGGTCAGGCGCTCATCCAGGCCAGGGTTCATCAAATGGGAGAAGTAGCGGATGCATTGTGCCGACGCCGCCTCAATGCTTTTCCTGACCGTCATCAACGCCCCGGAAATCGACAGTAACGCACTCACCAGTAAAACGCTGGCCAGTCCGATCAAGGATGCGTGCAGGTGAGTACTCAGATAACCGCTGGCGATCAGGTAGTCGCCGGCAATGGTGAACACTTCTTTGAGCGCCAGCAGGGTGAAGGCAATCAGCGTAATGGTCCCCATGCCAAAACCCATCAGGCTGCTGGTCATTGAGCTGGAACTGACGTGAGGCTGCTCTGCCGGGTCGTTTGCCGTCGAGCGATTTGCCTCTGGCGCCGACCGGACAGAAACAGGACGTACAACCGGTGCGGCGGCAAGTCGAGAGCGGGCGGCAACGTGATGGATTTGCACGCCAGTGACCATGCCGTCAGAGACAGTCCAGACTTCCTCGGCGGCGTCTTTTTCTTCCGGTTTGTCCGTGACGAACATCACCCTGGTGTCGCGCCACGGGCCTTGCAGCAGTGACGTCAACAATCCCGCGGCTAGCGTTTCGTCCAGCCCCGAGGTGGGTTGATCAATGTAGATCCACTCTGGCTGCGCCACCAAAGCGCGGACCAGTTCGACGCGTTTTCCCTGGCCCCTGGAAACGTCCCAGTGAGTATTGGTGCCATGGTTCCGCTCGTTGATGTAATCGAGGTAAAACTGCTCGGGCAAGCGTGCGAGGGCGACGGCATTTCGCACCTCTTCGTCTGAAAAGTCCCGGCGATAGAGACTCAGGTTTTCGCCAAGACCGCCGGCAAATATCCACGGCTCGTCCGGAATGAAAATCGCCTGGCCGGCAGCCTCAGGAAAACGTTGCGCACAGTTTTTCAGCACGGACGTCTTGCCACTGCCTGCGGCACCGACGATAGCGATATGTTTCGCCGTCGTGGAAGGCATTGTTGGCATTTCGGGAGGGGGTGTACTGGGCTCACGGCCATCAAGGTATTGCTCTATATGCTGGTGACCGATAAACCCTTGAGAGATGCTTTGCACAATGTCCGGAACATTATTGGCGACCGATCTCAGTCCACCGATCAATGCGATGGCGGCAAGCACCCCGGGCGCATCGACGTGGCCCAGGTAGACCAGTTGCAACAGGGCTGAGCTCAACAGCGCGGCGATGGGCGTCATGGTCGAGATCAGGCTGATGGCCGCTACCAGACGGGCAGCTTTTTTCAGGGAGGCTTCTTCAAGGTTTCGTTTGGTGGCATATTCGCGAATCAATTCGGCATTCCAGTTTTTCAGCCAGGCCTGGCGCCGATTTTTTGTCGCGAATGCCCCTATTTCTATGCGCTGAGTGGAGTTCAACGACAGCTGTTCATAGGTCATGCTCAGTCGTTGGGCAATCCAGAACACGGTCAGTGAACTGCCGGCAATGACGGCCAAGGCGGCCACTGCACTGACACCCAGGGCAAAAAAGAAAAACGTGGACGTGAATATGACCGTTGCGAGCGCCAGGGTGATCGTGACCAACCCTGACCATGACGATTCGACACGTGCCGCTTCGCGGTCAAACAACGTGGTCAGGCTGAGCGGGAAAGCGCCGCTCTGTGCAGCAGTCCTTTTGAGTAAAACCCGTTGTTCCACATAAGAACGACTGCCGACACCGACCAGCTCAGCCAGAAAGAACGTGTGGTTGAGTGCCAGCCAGGCGCAGTAAGTCAGCGCCAGGCAGGTGGCGCCCTGCGTGATGTTCGAGAGGACTGGCGAGTCACCCTGCATGAGTTGCGCCAGCAGTGATTTGAGGGTGATTGCGGCGCCAAAAGCCGCCGCGGTATGCACCCCGATCGCCACCAGCGCCAACATGACATCCCGTTTGAGGGCTGCAAAAATTCTGATATGAAGCCGTCTTTTCCCGGTTCCCCGCGCATCATGGATGACTGCCTTGCACCAGCGTTGCCAGCGGGAAGCGTGGACCGCATGTGCACCTCGATTTCGTTCAGGCTCAGGCGTCCGAAACCACAGGATCGTCTTCAGGATTTCTGCAATCTTCATGAGGGTCAGCTATATACCGGCACAGGTTGAGGAACGGTGGGTGTTGCGCGCACTGGGTGATCCGAACAGGCGATATCGGAAAATCGATCGCACAGCAGGGTGATCATGTTCCAGCCTTCGCTCAGGGTTTCACGCAGCTCTTCGATTTCCTTTGGCGACGCCTGGTTCAGCAGTTCTATGCCCATGCTGACGTGGCTGCCATCGTCTTCACCATGTTCCTGGAAGTGCGGCATGCTGGCGAATACCCGAGCGGCCTCGCTATGAAAAATCTCACCGCTGCCTTCCAGTACGACGTGCATCAACAGCGTCTTGACCATGTCGCTCTTGTAGAGCATCTGATGCCTGAACCATTCCATGGTGGAATGAAAGGCGGCATCCGAGACGGGCGAATGGTGAGCATCGCGCTGATTGCGCAGGTTGTTGTTATGCCCCAGTTCTTCCACCAGGTGCTCAAGGGCAATTTTCTTGTGCGCAGGGTCACGCGTCATCGCCACGCGGATATGCAGCAGGTCCTGAAACATGTCTGACCAAGTCTGTAGGCAGTCGAGGAGTTTTTCGCGCACTTCGGGCTGATCGATTGACGGCGAATTGACCAGCGACAACAGTCGGCTGTTCTTGAAGCTATCCAGATATGCCTCGTTATCGCGCAACAGCACATCGGCGGGCTTCGCAGTGTCTGTTTCCTGAGGTTTGAAGACGACGTTCGGTCGCGTGGTATCTTCGTACAGGGCCTTGCCGTTGAACTGGATGGACAGCGCCCAGAAACCCTGGTGGGTGCCTTTGAAACCATGCAAGGAGTGGGGCGGCACCAACACCATATCACCAGCTTCTATATTGCGTTCGGTCGCCCCCAGGGTTTTCCCCGAGCCGTCACAAATCAGGATCAGGCTCGCTTCGGGATGTTGGTGAACTGACAGTTCCTGATCCTTTTCGAGCCGAACCCAACTGATGACCAGCTCACTTTGGGACGGAATGAACTCAGCCAACGCAGGATGCTGGGAGAATATTTTTACAACGCCCAAATCGTGCAAGTCGCCATTCACCACAACGCTGTTGAGGGTTTCGATATCGTTCCGGGAGATGACTTCCATATCTGCTGTTCCTTTTGTTAATAAATTAGTGTGCGGAACTTAGCCTGTTCAGATGATCAATGGCGGTGTAGAACCTTTTGCGATCATGGCTGGCGATAACCACCAGGCCGACTTTGTCATCATTGGTGTGTGGCCTGCCCAACGGTGGATTGGCCTCGCCCATGACCAGCCTGATAATATCCACTTCCTGTAAGTAATCCTTGAGAAGCTCCGTATCCAGCGGTTCATAAAAAAGATGAGAGCCGGCGAATTCGTAACGTACCGGTTGTTCGGAAGTAGTTGTTTCGACTGCACAGCTGTGGAATTGCAATGTTTCCCTGAACAGATTAACGCCTGTTGTCAGCTCAACCAGCAGACCGATGTAATCGCCACCGACCCGGTTGTTGATCTCTATCAGATGAAACTGTCCATCCGCGATGGTCACCTCAATATGGCAGGGGCCGTGTTTATGGTTGATAGCAATTAATAATCGCTCGCAATAACGACTCAGTTGCTTGAGCGTGTCGCTGTCGAGATTGTCCGGCGAGATGATGTGCTGCTCTTCTGCAAGGGATGTTTGGTACAGCTGTTTGTTGGTAACGGCGAGGACACGGTGTTGCGAATCGATGGTCAGTGTTTCGACGCTGACTTCCCGACCGTTCAGGAACTCTTCCGCCAGCATGACGAAATTTTCCTGAGGCAGTCCTTCCAGCGTACTGTGCAGGGACGTAGCGTCTTTAATGATGAAGACGTTTTCGCTCCCGGAGCCCTTCGGGTCTTTCAGGACGATTGCGCCTGTACGGCGGCTGAAAAAACGTTCGACGTCGGCGCGTGTTCTGCAGGTTTCACTATTGACGGCGAATTCGGTGTTTTCAAGCTTGGTGCGCATCAAGGACTTGTCGATGCACATTTCGCAGGTGTCGAAGTCCATGCCGGCAATCGCATAACGTTGGCTGGCGCGTGCCGCTGGCAGCAACCCGTCTTCGGTGAATGAAAAAATTAATTCAACTTGTTGGGTTATTAGGATCTCATCCATTTTGTCGAGAACGGTGGCTTCGGAGAAATCACTGACAAGGTGAATCTTGTCGGTCAGTGCTGTGAGGTTGGGGCCAACCGAGTCAGGAAGTTGCAATACGGTGAAATCAAAACCCAAGCCACCATAGTGCATGAAAGTTTCATCATGTCCGCCGATCATCACGATATTTTTCATAATATGCCTTCAATAGACCACTCGATCAATAAGGGTCGAGCGTGCAGGAAATGGTGGTTAATACCTGTTAATGGCGGTGCGTGAGTTGCTCGATGTGTCGATGTTTATTCACTTTGGTAAATAAAGTTCTTCGCGCGTTTCGGAGGTGGAAACGAACGGCGTATAGGTAAGCGCATAACTAAAAGTTATGCCGTAGATTTTTCGTTATATCGAGCGATCGTCAGCCAGCGAGGGACTGGCTCGTGCCGAGGACGTAATGATATCTATCGCTGTAACGGTGTTGAGCGGAAGCTGATAATGCGCGGAGTGCTTTAGAGGAAAAGGTAAGCGGAAGAGTAGACGTATTTATAGCTGCGGTATGAAACATGCTAATCCCTTGAGCGTTTATAATGTTATTGATTGAAATGAGTACGATCCTTACTCGCGACTGATACTTTCATTGTTGTTTCTGGATGTCAATGCCGGAAACAAATTGACAGGATTGTTACTAGGCTATGTACGAAAAGTGCTGTCGCAAACACCGCATGGCACAAGCCAGTGAGACCATCGCCGCAAAACTTTTCGCGAGCTTGTCGAAGCGTGTGACGATGCGGCGGTTCTCCTTCAGCCAGCCGAACATGCGCTCAATGATGTTGCGCTGCCGGTACTTGGGTCGATCAAACAGTCTGGGCAAGCCGGGCTTTGGCTTTCGTTTCATGGTGCGCAACGGGATCACAGGCTGTATTCGGTAGTGGTCGCAATAGCGACGCAGAGCTTCGGCGGCATAGACCTTGTCGGCGAGTAGCCAACGGCAGCGCTTGCGGGGACGCCCGCGCAGACTGGGGATGCAAACTTCATCGAGTAGTGGCTGGGCGTAGGCAATGTCACTTGCCTGTCCGCCAGGAAGCAGGAAGCGCAACGGCACGCCATTGGCATCGCACAGCATGTGAATTTTAGTCGTCAGGCCTCCACGACTGCGGCCTAGCGCATGGTCACTAGGTTCATCAGGCCCCTTTTTTTCCAGCACCTGATGAGGCTCGGGTTGCGCGTACTGCGGTCGAATCGATCATCCACGTTTGCAGATCGATCAGGCCTTGCTCGTTGAGTTTGACGTGCAACCGCTTGAGCATTTGGTCGAACGTTCCTCGGTTGCGCCAATCGCGAAACCGCTGATAAACCGTTGACCAAGGGCCGAAATGCTCAGGCATATCCCGCCAGGCTGCTCCGGAGCGGAGCACCCAGAGCACGCCGTTGAGCATCAGGCGATCATCACCCCTGGGCCGGCCAGTCCGACGGGTTTCCATAAAAAGGTCGGCGACCAAATCCCAGGCCGCATCCGAAAGTTCATACCTGATTGCCATCAGCGGGTTCCTTTCCTTCGATGGCTGCGAACATTACAGAATTTCAGCGTCCGAGAGGTCGCTGTGAGTTTTCGAGGGATTTCGTACAGAACCTAATGACCACGGTGATGTTTTCGGGCTACGCGATAGGTGGAATTATTGCGGCCGTTATCGGTAAACAGTTCATCGTGGAGTTTGGTTGGAAAATCGTGTTCTTCGCAGCGGGTGTGCCGGTCATTCTGATCCCATTCATCCTGAAGTTCATGCCGGAATCGCTGACGGTGCTGGTGCGACGTCAGGACACGCAGGCACTGCGCACAATCATCGCGCAAATTGACACCCGGGTTGTCTGAGCCCTGATCAATCTTTCAGCTTGCCGGTCATGAAGCCTGATGCCGGTGCGCCAATCACTCAGTTGTTCAAAGAGGGGCGGGGTATCAGCACGCTGATGTTCTGGATCGCGTTCTTCACCGGTTTGTTCATGATCTACTCCCTGAGCACATGGCTGACGAAGCTAATGGCGATGTCTGGCTACAGTATTGGCTCTGCCCTGAGTTTCGTGGTCGCTTTGAACGTTGGAGCGGTGGCAGGATGTGTGGTCGGCGGCTGGCTGGCTGACCGGTTTCATATCAAATGGGTGCTGGTCGCCATGTACTCGATCGGTTCTGTGTTTCTCATACCTTATGACCTTCAAGGTATCCACCGATTGTCTGTACTTCATTGTTGGGGTGGTTGGCGCGTGCACGACGGGGGCTCAGATTGTTGCCTACGCTTATTGCGGTCAGTTCTACCCGGCAGGAATTCGTTCCACGGGGGTTGGCGTCGCTTCAGGCGTCGGCCGGCTGGGGGGCATTCTGGCACCGGTTCTGATCGGGTTTATCGTTACCCTTAACCACCCTCTGGAACAGAACTTCATGCTCATTGCCGCCGCCGGTGTGGTTGGTGCCATCGCTCTAGGAGCCTGTCGGACTTGCCCACGGCAAGAGGGAGACTGTAGATCCGGAGCAAGGCGTTTTCTGACGAGGCGCCGCTCCTTTCCCCACGAGTTGATGGGCGCGGTACTGGAGCGGCGTGTTTGCGCGCCTGAGCCTCTGGGGGGCTGCCGTCAGGGCGCACTTTTCTACCGGTTATACCGTGCGCAGCACATGCAAGCGTTTGATGTTCCAGGCCATGGTCACCAAACTCCATTCGCATTGGGCTTTGACCAGTCCGCGCATGCTCATCTGCCGCCAACCCATTACCCGCTTGATGATGCCAAACACTGGCTCGACCGTTTGCTTGCGCAGCTTGTACAGCGCTCGGCCATCTTGCGTGCTCAGGCGATGGGCCATTTGTTCGACCGGGTCACTCGTCTGCGGTGGCGGCAAGTCGGCTGCGAAACGTTCAGCACGGGTGTGTGATGCGACTCGCGCTTGAGCGCCAGCAGCGATTACCAGAACCTGAACGTGTAAGCGACGATCAGGCGATTTTCATCGACATCCGTCGTTTCGCTGCCGCGATAAGTGACGTTGCGCCAGCGCAGGCTCAGGTTTCGTAAAGGCCCGCTCTGGATCACGTAGGCAATGTCGGTATTGCGTTCCCACTCTTTGGCGGCAACGCCTCGAATATCGAAATCATCGCCTCGCATGTAGCGCGTCATCAGTGTCAGTCCGGGCATGCCCATGGGGGCAAAGTCATAGTCGTAGCGCAATTGCCAGGAGTCTTCCCTGGCCCGGACGAAGGGTTGGTAGGTGCCATTGTTCAAGGCCCAGGGGTCGGCGACCAACAGATAGGGAAGTCCGGTGTCGCCACTTTGGTTTTGATAACCAAGGCCTAGTGAATGACCGCGGCTGCTCAAAGTAAACATGCCGCCCAGATAGCGGTTGTCGACGTTGGTCTGGCCCTCGTCATCGCTGTCGAAGTAGCGGACGTCAGTCTTCAAGTTGATGCTTTCGGTCAGGGTCGATTTGTACAGAAGGCTGGCGGCATTCTGGCTGTAGTTATCCTTCAGTTCAGCGCGGTAAAACGTGGCACTGAGATTGGGCTGGAAAGCGTAGGTCGCGCCGGCATAGTTGAAACGGTCGGTGGGCACGCCGCCGGTGGAGCCGTCGGCCGCCATGCGCATGTCTTCGTAGTCGGACGAGTCGCGCTGATGGGCCTGGCGAAACTGTCCGGCAGTGAGGCTCAGGTTCTGGATGTCGGTGGAGACGACCTGACCACCCTGATAGGTTTGTGGCAGCAGGCGCGTGTCATTGCGAAACAGCACCGGCATCACCGGTTCGTGGTTACCGAGGGTGACCAGCGTCTTGGCGACTTTGAGCTTGGCGGTCGGTGCCAGGAAGTTGTACTCATCGACGGGCTCGCCGGTCCGCTGATTGCGCTGCAAGACGCCGGTGCCGCTGCTGCCTCCACCCGAGTCGAGCTTGACGCCGACCAACCCCAGCACATCCAGGCCAACGCCTATCGTACCCTCGGTAAATCCCAAGTTACCGCGCAAAATGAAGCCTTGTGCCCAGTCTTCTGCCTTGCTCTGGGGTTTGCCATCATGGCGCGGGCCGTCAAACAAGCCAGCGTCCCGGTAGTCACGATTCATGTAGAAATTTCGCGTTTCCAGGCTCAAGTGACTATCGGCGACCAGGTCTGCGTGGGCCTGTGTCGTGAGCAATAATGCAGAGATACATGGGACTTTCAGGGAATACCGGGCACGAGTCGGCCCGGCCATATGCCCGGTGACGGGATTGGCTGTACGCATGATGAGATGTTCCTGCCTGCTGTGAGTTGTTTTTGTTGTTCAGCCAGCCCCGGGAAGGGGCTGTTTTAGGGTTTTATGAACAATGACTCTTCGGCGAGGGCAGGAAGGTTGGGATCAGCCTATTGCGCCTCGTCGTCTTGTTGCTCGTCGCCGAGCGATATAGCTGCCATGTCGCCTTGTAGCTTGTTGAGGTAATGCAGCAGGCTGACGCTGTCGTCGAAACTGAAGCCTTTCAACGCCTGCTGGTAAAACGTCTGGATCCGCTCCTGCAGAGAGTCCCAGAATGTCCGGCCGGTATCGGTCAATTGCACCAGGCGCGCACGTCCGTCATCCGGGTGCGGTACGCGTAGCACATGGTTGTCGCGTTCCATGCGCTTGAGCACGCCGTCCAGGCTCTGGCGACTAACGAACAGGTACTCGGTCAGTTCAAAGAACGAGATACCGCCTTCATAACGTTTACGTGACAGTGCGCCGAGCACGGCCCATTGCACCGTGCTGATGCCCATCTCTTTCTGGACTTGCCTTTGCAGCACGTTGCCGGTCTGGAACAACCGGAAAAACAGCGTATTGGGTACGGATCGGGTATCGCTATTGTTCATTAATGTTCCTTGTCGGCTCCGTCAGGGCAAGCGCGATTGAATGAGAGCCCGGCCTGGCGGAGCAGACAGGGCATCAGTTAGGGACAAACTCGCGCGCGATGATATTTTTCATGATCTGCGCGGTGCCGTCACCGATTTGCAGGCCAAGTACATCGCGCAAGCGCTGGGCGAACGGCAGGTCCTCGCCGTAACCGGTGTGCCCATGGGCCAGCAAACACTGCTTGACCACATCGAACGCCAGTTTCGGGCCCCACCACTTGTTCATGGCCGCCTCGGCATTGTGTGGCAGCTTATTATCCTTGAGCCACAAGGCGTAATAGCACTGCAGGCGGGCAGCATGCACGTAGGTCTGCAATTCTGCCAGTGGGTGGGTCAAACCCTGGAAGGATGACAAGGCCTGACCGAAGGCTTTGCGCTCGGTCAACCACTGCCAGGTTTCATCCAGCGATTGCTGGGCCAGGGCCAGGCACTGCAGACCGATCAGGGCGCGGCTGTAGTCGAAGCCTTGCATAACCTGTTTGAATCCCTTGTTCTCATCACCGAGGCGATGGTTGACCGGCACCTCGACGTTGTCGAAGAAGATCGAGCCGCGGCCAATGGCACGCTCGCCGGCGTCGTCGAAGCGGGTGGTGCTGATGCCCGGCAGGTTCATGGGGACCAGGAACGCACTGATACCACTGGCGCGTTGCTCCACGGTTCCGGTGCGGGCGAAGACAACGGCGACGTCGGCCTGGTCGGCCATGGAGATGGAAGTTTTCTCGCCGTTGAGCACATAAACGTCGCCCTTGAGTTCGGCCTTCAGGCGCAGGCTGGCGGCATCCGATCCGCCGCTGGGTTCGGTCAGGGCGATGCAGGCGACCTTGCGCCCGGCGGTCATTTCGCTCAGCCATTCCCGGGCCAGCGAGGATTCGGCGTATTGGGCGATGATCTGGCCGTTTAGCGAAGTCAGCAGCGGGATGTAAGCCACATTGAAGTCGCCACGGGCCAGTTCTTCGATGATCAGGCCGGCGGTGACACAGTCCAGCCCGCTGCCGCCGAATTCTTCCGGCAGCTCCCCGCCGAGCAGGCCCATTTCGCCCATTTGGGCAATGACTTCGCGCTCGATGCGGCCATCGCGATCCCGTTGGCGGTAACCGGGGGCGAGGACGTCAGCGCTGAATCGTGCAACGCTTTCGCGGATGGCATTTTGTTGTTCTGTGAATGCGAAATTCATGATGCTCTCCAGGCCATTGGGGTGCTGTGCCGGCAGCAGGATGGCTGCCGGCGCAGGGCTCATTTGTAGAATTTACGGAACTCGGGCTTGCGCTTTTCCTTGAACGCGGCGACGCCTTCCTTTGACTCCTCGGTGTCGTAGTACAGGCTCAGGGCCTGCATGCCGAGGCCGCCGATACCTCCGATATTGGCGCTGTCGGCATTGAACGAGCGCTTGGCGATGGAGAGCGCGGTCGGGCTCTTCTCGAGAATTTCCTCGCACCACTTCTGTACTTCTTCATCAAGCTGCTCGTGGGGTACCACGGCGTTGACCAGCCCCCAGTCCAGCGCCTGCTGGGCGCTGTACTTGCGGCACAGGTACCAGATCTCGCGGGCACGTTTTTCGCCAATCAGGCGCGACAGGTAGGCGGTGCCGTAGCCCGGGTCGACCGAGCCGACCTTGGGGCCGACCTGGCCGAACACCGCTTTGTCGGAGGCGATGCTCAGGTCGCAGACCACGTGCAGTACGTGCCCGCCGCCGATGGCAAAGCCGTTGACCCGGGCAATCACTGGCTTGGGCACTTCGCGGATCAGGTTTTGCAATTCTTCAACCGGCAGACCGATCAGGCCGCGACCGTCGTACTGGCCTTCATGGGCGCCTTGGTCGCCACCGGTGCAGAACGCCTTGTCGCCAGCACCGGTGAAGACGATGACGCCGATTTCCTTGTTCCAGCCAGCACGGTTGAAAGCGTCAAGCAGCTCCATGCAGGTCTGGCCGCGGAATGCGTTGTAGCGCTCGGGACGGTTGATGGTAATGGTCGCGACGCCGTTGAGTTCTTGGTACAGGATGTCTTCGTAGTTCATTGCATGCTCTCCCATTTGATAATCGCCTGGCTTAGCCAGCCATCGTCAGGCCGCCGGACACGCTGATCACTTGACCGGTGATGAAGTTGGCATCGTCGCTGGCGAGCAGGGCGATGATTCCCGGATAGTCTTCCGGCTGGCCGAGGCGACGCATCGGCACGGCATTCTTGAAAGCTTCGAGGAGCTTTTCCGGGTTGCTGGAGGTTTCAGCCACGCTTTTGAGTAGCGCAGTGTCGGTAGGGCCGGGGCAGACCACGTTCACATTGATGTTCTTGGTCGCCAGCTCCCGTGCCAGGGTTTTGCTCAAGCCCACCAGGCCTGCCTTGCAAGCTGCGTAGACCGCCTCGCCGGAAGAACCGACGCGGGCGGCATCGGAGGCAACGTTGATGACTTTGCCACCACCGGCCTCGAGCATTTTCGGTAGCACCACGTGGTGCATGTTCAGGGCACCGGTCAGGTTGATCGAAATCAGCTGTTCCCACAGCTTTGGCTCGGTCTTGAGGAACGGCATGAAACGGTCGAAGCCGGCGTTGTTGACCAAGACTGTCGGCACCCCCAAGTCTTTTTCGATGACGGCCACGGTTTTGGTGATGGCGGCGTAGTCGGCGATGTCGGCGGCGTAAGCGACTGCTTTGCCACCGGCTTCGCGGATCAGGTCGACGGTGGTTTGCGCAGCGGCGCTGTCGCGATCAAGCACGGCAACCAGGCTACCCTCGGCAGCGAAGCGCTGGCAGACGGCGCGACCGATGCCGCCGCCACCGCCGGTGATGATCACGGTTTTTCCACTAAGGCCTTTCATAGGGGCATTCTCCAAGTCAGTTGAGTTGCGTGTTTCGAGTGTGTGGATCAGCGACGCTTGGCCGGGTCGATGCGAATGCTCGCGGCCCGCTCATGCAGCTTGAATTTCTGAATCTTTCCGGAGGGCGTGCGGGGCAGGGCAGGCAGCACTTCCAGGTACTCGGGCAAGTAGTTGCGCGACAGGTTGTGTTCGAGCAGGAAGGTCACCGCGTCATCGAGGCTCAGGTTCGTATAACCGTCATGCAAGGTGACGTAGGCGCAGACACGTTCACCGAGACGCTCGTCGGGGCAACCGACAAGTGCCACCGCCGAAATGGCCGGGTGCTTGTAGAGCAGGTTCTCGACTTCTACTACCGGGATGTTTTCGCCACCGCGGATGACCACATCCTTGGTTCGCCCGGTGATGCGGATATAGCCCTGGGCATCCATGCGGGCCAGATCGCCGGTGGCGAACCAGCCCTGGGCGTCGACGCTGTATAGATCGGGGCGTTTGAGGTAACCCACGAACAGGCTCGCGCCGCAGACCTGAAGATGGCCTTCGCTGCCGGCTGGAACTTCATGCCCGGCATCGTCGACCACCCGCACCTCCACAAGGGGCAGGGCCACGCCGTCGGTGTAAATGGCCCGCTCGGGATCGTCCTGCGGACGCGTCATGGTGCAAGCGCCGGTTTCGGTCATGCCCCAGGCCGAGATGATTTTCGCGTTGATGCTGTTGCCAGCCTTTTCCACCAGGCTTTCCGGAATGGGCGCGCCGGCCGAAACAAAAATACGCAGGCTCGACAGTGCGTCACCATTGTCCGGCGCGAGCTCGATCAAATCGGCGAGAAACGGCGTCGAGGCCATCGTAAAGGTTGGGCGCTCGGCGGCAGCGATCCTGATTGCCGTGCGCGCATCCCAGACGTCCTGCAGCACCGCCGCCGCGCCGAGGTAGATGGGCATCAACATTCCGTAGAGAAAACCGGTCTGGTGAGCCATGGGCGAGGCCATGAAGATAATGTCTTCGTGGCCAAGCCCCAGGCGCTCGGCATAAGGAATGATGTTGCTCAACAGGGTCTTGGAGGTGTGCAGCACCCCTTTGGGTTCACCAGTGGTGCCGGAAGTAAACAGCAACTGAATGATGTCATCGGCATGCGGACGACGTTGGGCGAACAGAGCCGTGACATCGCAGTTCTTTTCCCATTCCCGGTGGAGCAGTTGCTGTTCAAAGCTGTTGTCGCCGTCCCCGCCAATCACCAGCACATGGCGCAGTTCCGGCAGGTCGGTGCGCAAGCCTTCGGCCATGCTGGCGTAATCGAAACCGCGGAAGTGCTGCGGCACGACCAGCAGATGACTGCAGGCATGACCGAGCATGAAGCGCAGCTCGCGCTCCCGAAAAATCGGCATCAACGGGTTGAACACGGCACCGATGCGGGCACAGGCCAGGAACAAGGCCGTCATCTGCCACCCGTTCGGCAATTGGCAGGACACCACGCTGCCTTTTTCCACGCCCAGGCCGGCCAGACCGGCAGCCATGCGGGTCACCACGGCATCCAATTCACCGTAGGTAAACGAGACGGGGGTGTTCTCGCCAGCCTGGTAGCTCGACAGGGCGCGGCAATCTGCGCCTCGAACAAGCTGCGCGCCCCAGAAGTCTGTAATGATACTGTCATTCTGTGCGCTGTTGATGGGCGTTTGCCGATGACGATCTGCTGATGTGCCTGTCCAGGTGTTCATTTGTGTGTGTCGACTCTTAAGGGTTGTAGTTGTTGTTCTCTAACAGTCTGGTATTGCCCTTTTGATGAGATGAAGATAAGGCTTTCAAAATTAATATGTCAACATGTTGTCTTTATATTTTTCTGTGGATATATTCGAAGCCATTCCCGGATAACAAGAGGTAGGTGACATGGCTTTCCTGAATATCCTTGTCGAGCAGCGTGCGGCCGTCGGCCTGATCCGTCTGAATCGCCCGGCTGTCTATAACGCCCTCAATGACGCCTTGATGACCGAGCTGGGCCAGGCGCTGCTGGCCTTTGAGGCTGATGACCAGACTCGGGCCATCGTCATTACCGGTAACGACAAAGCCTTCGCGGCCGGTGCCGACCTCAGCGAATTGCAGTTCAAGGGCTTTGCCGATGTGTACCTGGAGGATTTCGTCACGGCCAACTGGGAAACCGTCACCCGCTGTCGCAAACCGGTGATCGCCGCGGTTGCCGGCCTGGCGCTGGGTGGTGGCTGCGAGCTGGCGATGATGTGCGACATGGTCATCGCTGCCGACAACGCCCGTTTCGGCCAGCCCGAAGTCAAGGTCGGCACGTTGCCCGGCGCCGGCGGTACCCAGCGCTTGACCCGCGCCATCGGCAAGGCCAAGGCCATGGACCTGTGCCTGACCGGACGCTTCATGGAGGTTGATGAAGCCGAGCGACTCGGGTTGATCAGCCGTGTGGTGCCCCTGGCCGATCTTCTTGATGAAGCCTTGGCCGTGGCCGCGCAAATCGCCGGTCACCCGGCCCTCGCGGTGAAACTCAATAAAGAAGCGGTCAACCGTGCCTTCGAAACCACCCTGGCCGAGGGCGTGCAGTTCGAGCGGCGCTTGATGCACGCCAGTTTTGCCAGTCAGGACCAGAAGGAAGGCATGCAGGCATTCGCCCAGAAGCGCAAGCCGGTGTGGACCCATCGCTGATAAGCGCGATTGATTGGCAAGCCGCATAAAAACAAGAAGAGGAACTGTCCGATGACTTCAGCCGTGCAAATGACCCGCGAGGCAGGCGTGGCCTTGATCCGGGTCGACAACCCACCGGTCAACGCCCTTGGACACGCCGTGCGCGCCGGGTTGCTGGAAGCCTTTTTAGAGGCCGAGCAGGACGAGCAAGTCGAATTGATCATGCTCTATTGCGAGGGCAAGACCTTTATCGCCGGCGCCGATATTCGCGAGTTCGGCCAGCCTGCCCAGGCGCCGATCCTGCAAGAACTGACCTTGGCTATCGAAAACTGCAGCAAGCCTTCGCTGGCGGTGATGCACGGTTCAGTGCTGGGCGGTGGGCTGGAAATTGCCCTGGCCTGTCACTACCGCATTGCCCACGGTGCCACCCGGCTCGGCTTGCCGGAAACCCGTCTGGGTTTGCTGCCCGGTGGCGGCGGCACCCAGCGCCTGCCGCGTCTGGTGGGTGTGGAAAACGCGCTGGACATGATCATCACGGGTGAGCCGATCGAGGCGGTCCAAGCGTTGGGGCTCGGTCTTGTAGACGCACTGTTCGACGATGAACCACTGGTCGCAGGCCTCCAGCATGCACGGCAACTGTTGGCCGAGCGGGCCTCAGTGCGGCGCGTCGGCCAGATGAAGATGCCAACGGCGCCTGCCGAGGCCAGCGCATTGATTGAGGCCCGGCGCAGCGTAATCTCCCGAACCGAACCTGATTCGTTCTCGGCGCCGCGCTGCCTTGCTGCAGTCGAAGCGGCGACCCGGGTGCCATTGATCGAAGGCCTGCAGCGCGAGCGCGCACTGTTTCTCGAATGCATGGCATCGCCCCAGCGCGCGGCGCTGATCGAAGACTTCTTTGCCCGGCGCCAGGCGGCCAAGAACCGCTAAAGCTGATTCCACAGCCAGCCTGGTGTTGGCCTGACCATCGATCGAGGACTTTGCATGGACATCCACTACACACCTGCCGAGCTTGAGTTCCGCACCGAGGTGCGTGCCTTTCTTCGTGACGCGCTGCCGGCAGACATCGCCACCAAAGTTCGCCTGGGCAAGCGTCTGAGCAAGGACGACCACCAACGCTGGCAGCGCATCCTCGCCCGCCGCGGCTGGTACGCGGCCAATTGGCCGGTGACCTTTGGTGGCACCGGTTGGGGCGTGGTGCAAAAACATATTTTCGAGGAGGAGTGCGCCGCCTTCGGTGCGCCGCGCCTGATTTCCTTCGGCGTCAATATGGTTGCGCCGGTGATCATGAAATTCGGCAGCCCGGCGCAGCAGGCGTATTACCTTCCACGCATCCTTTGCGGCGAACACTGGTGGTGCCAGGGCTATTCCGAACCAGGCGCAGGTTCGGACCTGGCCAGCCTCAAGACTCGCGCGGTGCGCGAGGGCGACCACTATGTGGTCAACGGTCAGAAGACCTGGACCACCCTCGGCCAGCACGCCAACATGATTTTCTGCCTGGTGCGTACTGACAGCGAAGCTCAGCAGCAGCGGGGTATTTCCTTCCTGCTGATCGACATGACCACGCCCGGCATCAGCGTTCGCCCGATCATCACGCTCGAAGGCGAGCATGAGGTCAACGAAGTGTTCTTCGACAACGTCCGCGTGCCGGTGGAAAACCTGGTAGGTGAAGAGAACCAGGGCTGGACCTGCGCCAAATACCTGCTGACCCACGAGCGCACCGGGCAGGCTGGCATCGGCCAATCCAAGGCCGCACTGGCGCACCTCAAGCAGGTCGCCCTGCAGGAACTGCGCAACGGTCGGCCATTGCTGGAGGACCCACAGTTTCGCTTGCAGGTTGCCGAGGTGGAGATTCAGCTGCTGGCCATCGAGATGAGCACCCTGCGCATCCTCGCGGCAGCCCAGGCCGGAGGCGTGCCCGGCGCCGAAAGTTCGATCCTGAAAATCAAAGGCTCGGAAATCCGCCAGGCCATCAGCCACTTGCTGCGTAAAGCGCTGGGCGCCAAGGCGTTGCCTTTCGTCGAAGCGCAACTGCACGACGACTTCACAGGCGCCCCGCTGCACACCGACTACAGCGCCGCCCCCGCCAGCCAGTATTTCAACCTGCGCAAGCTGTCTATCTACGGCGGCTCCAATGAAATTCAGAAGAACATTATCGCCAAGATGATTCTTGAGCTTTAAGGAGGTACGCAATGGACTTCACACTCAGCTCCGAGCAGCAGATGCTGCAAGACACCGTGACCCGACTGGCCCGCGATCACTACAGCTTCGAAGCCCGCGAAAGCTACTACCACAGCGAAGCCGGCATGAGTCCGGCGTTCTGGAACCAGATGGCCGAACTGGGCCTGTGTTCGGTGCCGATTGCCCAGGAACATGGCGGCTTTGGCGGTACTGGCGTGGACAATATGCTGATCATGACCGAGCTCGGTCGCAACCTGTGCCTGGAGCCGTTCTTGCCGTCGCAGATTCACGCAGCCGGTCTGCTGCAGCAACTGGGCGATGCCAGCCAGCAGGCAGACCTGTTGCCGCAAGTGGCTGAAGGCTCGCTGCAAATGGCGGTGGCTTTGGAAGAACTGCAAAGCCACTACCAGTTGCACGATGTGCAGACCCAAGCGCGCCCGGTCGAGGGTGGTTGGTGTCTGTCCGGACGCAAGATTGCAGTGGTTGGCGCTGCCAGTGCAGGGTTGATCCTGGTTTCGGCGCGCACCGGCGGTGATGCGCGTTGCGACCAAGGCATCAGCTTGTTCCTGGTCGAGGCGCAAGCCCACGGGTTGCAGCGTCGCGATTACCCCTGCATCGATGGCCCGCGTGCCAGCGACCTGATCCTCGACGATGTCTTTGTGGCCCGGGGGGCTTTGCTCGGCAACGTCGGCGAGGCCTTGCCGGCCTTGCGTTATCAGCAGGGTCGCGCCATTGCCGGGCAGTGCGCCGAAGCCATTGGCGGCATGCAGGAAGCCTTTCGCCTGACCCTCGACTACCTCAAAACGCGCAAGCAGTTCGGCGCGCCAATCGGCAAGTTCCAGGTGTTGCAGCACCGCATGGCCGACATGCGCGGCGAGCTGGAAATGGCCACCTCCATGGCAATCCTTGCCGCCTGCGTGGCCGATCAGGCCGATAGCGACGAACGCAGCCGGCAACTGGCCGCCGCCAAATTTGTGGTGGTCCGCGCGGCGAGGCTGATCGCCGAGCAAGCGATCCAATTGCACGGCGGTATCGGCATGACCTGGGAATACAACCTGGCCCATCACGCCAAAAGGTTGGTGATGCTGGGTCACCAGTTGGGTGATGACGATCACCATTTGCAGGCCTACGCCGAGCTGCTGCACAGCGCTTGATCAATCACTGCACGAACACGGGAACACACTATGAAAGTACTGGTTGCGGTAAAGCGTGTGGTTGATTTCAACGTCAAGGTACGCGTCAAGGCGGACAACTCTGGCGTTGACCTGGCCAACGTGAAAATGGCGATGAACCCCTTCTGCGAAATCGCCGTGGAAGAAGCGGTGCGCCTGAAAGAACAAGGTATTGCCACTGAAGTGGTGGTCGTCAGCATCGGCAGCAACGCGGCACAGGAGCAACTGCGCACGGCCCTGGCACTGGGTGCCGACCGTGCCGTACTGGTCGAGGCCGGTGAAGACCTGGGCTCGCTGGCTGTGGCCAGGCTGTTGAAAGCGGTTGTCGACAAGGAACAGCCTCAACTGGTGATCCTCGGCAAGCAGTCCATCGACAGCGATAACAACCAGACCGGCCAGATGCTCGCTGCATTGAGTGGCTACGGCCAGGGCACCTTCGCTTCGAATGTCGCCATCAGCGGCGACAGCGTTGCGGTGATTCGCGAAATCGACGGCGGCGCACAGACGGTTGCCCTGAAACTGCCGGCCATCGTCACCACCGACCTGCGTTTGAACGAACCGCGCTACGCGTCGCTACCCAACATCATGAAGGCCAAGAAGAAGCCGCTGGAGGTGCTCACTCCGAGCGCTCTGGGCGTCAGCTGCGCTTGCACCGTGCACACCTTGAAAGTCGAAGCGCCGGCCGCTCGTAGCGCCGGGGTCAAGGTCAAGTCGGTGGCCGAACTGGTCGAGAAACTGAAGAACGAGGCGAAGGTAATCTAATGGCTATCCTGGTTATCGCTGAACACACCAACGCAGCACTGGCGGCTGCCACCCTCAATACCGTGACCGCTGCGCAGCAGATCGGTGGCGACATTCATGTGCTGGTCGCAGGTCAGGGCGCTGGCGCCGTGGCTGAAGCGGCGGCGAAGGTGGCTGGCGTGACGAAAGTGCTGCTGGCCGACAACGCCGCCTACGCTCACCAGCTGCCGGAAAACGTCGCTCCTTTGGTAGTCGCTCTTGTTCAAGAAGCAGGGGCTGACAGCTACAGCCACATCCTGGCTGCCGCCACCAGTAACGGTAAAAACATTTTGCCGCGAGTTGCCGCGCAACTGGATGTGGACCAGATCTCGGAGATCATCGCGGTCGAAAGCGCCGATACCTTCAAGCGCCCGATCTATGCGGGTAACGCCATCGCGACGGTGCAGTCGTCTGCCGCCGTAAAGGTGATCACCGTGCGGGGTACCGGGTTCGACGCCGCTGCCGCCGAAGGTGGCAAAGCCGTCATCGAAGCCCTCGCCATGGTCATCGACAGCGGTCAGTCGGCTTTCGTCAGTGAAGAGCTGGCCAAGTCCGATCGCCCGGAGCTGACCGCCGCGAAGATCGTCGTGTCTGGTGGCCGTGGCATGCAGAACGGCGACAACTTCAAACACCTCTATGCGCTGGCCGACAAGCTCGGCGCGGGCGTGGGTGCGTCGCGCGCCGCCGTCGATGCCGGTTTTGTGCCGAACGACATGCAGGTCGGCCAGACCGGCAAGATCGTGGCGCCGCAGTTGTACATCGCCGTGGGCATCTCCGGCGCGATCCAGCATCTGGCCGGCATGAAGGACTCCAAGGTCATCGTGGCGATCAACAAGGACGAAGAGGCGCCGATCTTCCAGGTGGCCGACTACGGTCTGGTGGCGGATTTGTTCGACGCCGTGCCGGAACTGGAACGGGCGATCTGAGGAGGTGCTTGTGAATAGTTTCAAACAAATCGGTGTGATCGGAAGCGGTGCCATGGGCCGGGGGATCGCTCAGTTGTTCGCCACCGCAGGCGTTCCGGTGTTGCTGTACGACAGCCGTAGCGAAGCGACGGAGGAGGCGCTGCAAGCCAATCGGGCCTTGCTTGAGCGCTCGGCAGCCAAGGGCAAGTTGAGCAGTGAAGCTTTGGCGACCGTACTGGCTTGCATGCAACCGGCCGTAAGCCTTGAGGCCCTGGCCGATTGTGATTTGTTGATCGAGGCGATCGTTGAAAACCTCGACGCCAAGCAGGGGCTGTTCCGCGCGCTGGAGCAAGTGGTCAGGGCTGATGCAGTGCTGGCGACCAACACCTCATCCTTGTCGGTGAGCCTGATTGCCAGTGCCTGTCGACATCCCGAGCGGGTGGCTGGGTTTCACTTTTTCAACCCGGTGCCACTGATGAAGATCGTCGAAGTGGTACGCGGTGAGCTGACCGATCCGCAGGTGATCGAACGCCTGGCGACGCTGGCCGGGCACGCTGGACATTTTGCCGCGACGACGCCTGACTCTCCGGGTTTCCTGGTCAATCATGCCGGGCGGGCCTTCGGTCCGGAGGCATTGCGTATCCTGGGCGAGGGGATTGCCACCCCGGCGCAAATCGATCGCATCCTCAAGGACAGCCTTGGCTTTCGCATGGGGCCGTTCGAGCTGTTCGACCTGGTCGGCCTCGACATCTCCCATGCGGTGATGGAGTCGATTCACACCCAGTTTTACCAGGATCCGCGCTACACCCCATCGGCGCTGGTGCCACCCCGTCTGGCCAGTGGCTTGTTGGGGCGCAAAACAGGGCGGGGCTTCTATCGCTATCAGGACGGTAGCGTGGTCGAGGAAGCGCAGCAGGCGCCGCCGCAGGTGGCCATCACCCAGCCGTTCTGGCTGGACTGCGGCGACTCGGCAATGCGCGAGCGGATAGCGGCGGTGCTGTCTGTCGCCGGCGCCGTCCTGGAGCAGGGCGATCAGCCCAGTGCGAACGCCATCTGCCTGGTGACACCGCTGGGCGAGGATGCCAGCAGTGTCATCGCCCGCAAGCGACTGCCACCGCGACGCAGCCTGGCGCTGGAAACCTTCGTTGGCTTCGACACGCGCCGGGTCCTGATGCGTCAGCCGGCGCTCGACGCGCAGGTACTGGCACAGGCATGCCAGGCCTTGGGCGCCGATGGCGTGCCGGTGGAAGTCATCAATGACTCGCCGGGCTTCATTGCCCAGCGCGTGCTCGCCGGGATCGTCAACCTGGGTTGCGAGATTGCCCAGCGCCGTATCGCCGAGCCGGCCACCCTGGACCGTGCGGTGCAGTTAGCCCTCGGTTACCCCCATGGTCCGCTGGGTTTTGGTGACCATTACGGTGCGTTGCAGATCCAGCAGATCCTGCACCGACTGCATGAGTTGTATCAGGAGCCGCGCTATCGGGTCAGCCCCTGGCTGCGGCGCCGGGTCCAGCTCGGCCTGCCACTGACCACTGCCGAGGATTGAGCATGACAGCCTATATCTACGATGGTCTGCGTTCGCCATTCGGTCGCCATGCCGGCGCTCTGGCCGGTGTGCGCCCCGATGACCTGTTGGCCAGTGTGGTGCGTGCCCTGGTCGCGCGTAACCCGTTCGCCACGCGGGACTATGAAGACCTGATCGCCGGCTGCAGCAGCCAGGCGGGTGAGGACGGGCGCAATCTGGCGCGTCATGTTGCGCTGCTGTCCGGCCTGCCGACGGCCGTTGGCGGTTTGACCGTCAATCGTCTCTGTGGCTCCGGGCTGGCTGCCGTGCTGGATGCTGCGCGCGCCGTGCGCGCCGGCGAAGGCGAGCTGTTTATTGCCGGCGGCGTCGAGAGCATGAGTCGTGCGCCGTTCGTGGTGGCCAAGGCGCAAAGCGCCTGGTCCCGCGACTTTCAGGTGTACGACAGCACCCTCGGCGCACGCTTTCCCAACCCGAAGGTAGAGTCCGGGTTCGGTGCCGATTCGATGCCGCAGACAGCGGACAACGTCGCTCATGAACTGGGCATCACTCGCGAAGAAGCCGACATCTATGCCGCTCGCAGTCAGGCGCTGTTCGACGCGGCGGTGCGGGACGGTTTCCAGGCCGGTGAAATCCTGCCGATCGAGGTACCGCAAGGGCGCAAGCAGCCACCGAAGATCGTCGACCGTGACGAGCATCCGCGTCCGCAAAGTAACTTCGAAGCGCTGTCAGGCCTACAGCCACTGTTTGAAGGCGGCGCTGTCACTGCGGGTAATGCCTCGGGCATCAACGATGGCGCGGCTGCGCTGCTGATTGGCTCGCAGGCCATTGGTGAGAAGGCAGGCCTCAGGCCTCGGGCGCGTATCCTGGCCGGTGCCGTGGCCGGGGTCGAACCGCGATTGATGGGCCTTGGCCCGGTGCCTGCCTGCACCAAGGCCTTGCAGCGCGCAGGCCTGAGCCTGGCCGACATGGACCTGATCGAAATCAACGAAGCGTTTGCCGCGCAAGTGCTCGGCTGCGCCAGACAACTCGGCGTGGCCTTCGATGATCCGCGCCTGAACCCCAACGGTGGTGCCATTGCCATCGGTCACCCGCTCGGTGCTTCCGGCGCCCGTCTGGCCTACAGCGCGGTGCGACATCTGGAACGCAGCAACGGGCGCTACGCCCTGGTCAGTCTGTGCATTGGCCTGGGCCAGGGCATTGCCTGCGTGATCGAACGCCTCGACTGACAAAACATCACAAGAATGAACCCGGAGAAACACCCATGGCCAACAAGGCAAGCTTCAACTGGATCGACCCGCTGCTGCTGGATCAACAACTCACCGAAGAAGAACGCATGGTTCGCGACAGTGCCCAACAGTTCGCCGCCGACAAGCTCGCGCCCCGGGTGCTGGAGGCTTTTCGTCATGAACAGACCGACCCGGCAATCTTTCGCGAGATGGGCGAGACCGGCCTGCTCGGCGCCACCATTCCCGAAGCCTACGGCGGTAGCGGTCTGAACTATGTGTGCTATGGCCTGATCGCCCGGGAGATCGAGCGCGTGGACTCTGGCTATCGTTCGATGATGAGCGTCCAGTCCTCGCTGGTGATGGTACCGATCAATGAATTCGGCAGCGAAGCCACCAAGCAGAAGTACCTGCCGAAGCTGGCCAGCGGTCATTACATCGGCTGCTTCGGTCTGACCGAACCGAACCATGGCTCCGATCCGGGCTCGATGATTACCCGGGCAAGAAAAGTCGACGGCGGCTACCGTCTGACCGGCAGCAAGATGTGGATCACCAACAGCCCGATCGCCGATGTTTTCGTGGTTTGGGCCAAGGACGATGAAGGGCAGATTCGCGGCTTTGTCCTGGAGAAGGGCTGGCAGGGCCTGAGCGCTCCGGTTATCCATGGCAAGGTCGGGCTGCGTGCGTCGATTACCGGTGAAATCGTCATGGATAACGTGTTCTGCCCCGAAGAGAATGCCTTCCCTGAAGTGCGTGGCCTGCGCGGCCCGTTCACCTGCCTGAACTCGGCACGCTACGGCATCGCCTGGGGCGCGCTGGGTGCGGCCGAAGACTGCTGGCACACCGCGCGCCAGTACGTGCTGGATCGCAACCAGTTTGGTCGCCCTCTGGCTGCCAGCCAATTGATCCAGAAGAAACTGGCAGACATGCAGACCGAGATCACCCTGGCCCTGCAGGGTTGCCTGCGCCTGGGGCGGATGAAGGACGAAGGCACTGCCGCGGTCGAAATCACCTCGATCATGAAGCGCAACAGCTGCGGCAAGTCGCTGGACATCGCGCGCCTGGCGCGGGACATGTTGGGCGGTAACGGCATCAGTGATGAATTTGGCGTGGCCCGTCATCTGGTCAATCTGGAAGTGGTCAACACCTACGAAGGCACCCACGACGTGCATGCGCTGATCCTCGGCCGTGCGCAGACCGGTATCCAGGCGTTTTTCTGATGATTGCCTGATAAGAATCTCTTCGGTCTTTTTGCCGGACGTTCGCCCGGTCAGACTGAATAGACGACAAGCCAAAAAGAAGGCGATGGTCATAGCACCATCGCCTTTGTTCATTGCGTCTATCTAACTACCCTTGCACGCACTCTTTGAAACCATGAAAGGAAGTGAAAGCGGCTACCGGTTCGCGCTGTGTCTGCAGGCTGTTTTCCGGTGCGTTGCGGTCCTCATGCCCTAGTGCGATGCCGCAGACCAGGATGTCCTCATCCGCCATGGGCACATGACGGCGGACGATCTGGTGATACCAGGCGAATGCTGCCTGGGGACAGGTGTGCAGGCCCTGACCGCGAGCGGCGAGCATGATGTTCTGAATGAACATGCCCAGGTCGATGTAGCTGCCGGTATTGAGGCGGCGATCGAGGCTGATCAACAGGCCGACCGGCGCGTCGAAGAAGTGAAAGTTGCGCAGGTTCTGGCGCTCGCGTGCCTGCAGGTCGTTGCGGTCGATGCCGAGCGCTTCATAGAGGCCAAAGCCGGAGGCGCGACGGCGGCTCTGATAGGGTTCGAACCAGTTGTCCGGGTAATACCGATATTCGGCATCATGTTGACCGGCTTGAGAAGTCGTGGATTCGAGAATATCGGTACACAGCGCCTGCTTGGCATCGCCGGCCAGCACATGGACATGCCACGGTTGCAGGTTGTTGCCGCTGGGCGCCCGCGAGGCCACCTTGAGAATATGTTCAACCACTGGCTTTGAAATGCCCATAGGCAAGAAGCGGCGGACCGATTTGCGTGAGCTTATGGCGTTATCTACATGCATGGATCGTCTCCGGATTTAAAGTGAATAGCCCCGTTGAGCGAGCGTTCGGTTTCGATGTTCTGTGATCGGCCGAGGGCGCCGGCCAATCAGTCGAGTTCGGCATAGCCTCTGATTCGAATACGATTGTTCTCGTTGGCCAGTATCAGGTTTCGGCTGGTGCTGCCTGTCTGGTACAGCCTTGGGAGATCACCCAGCGCCATGGGCGACAGGAATCGCACGCCAAATCGACGCAGGCGCGAACCGGGCAGCAGGCTGCCGAGCAACCCCATTCCGAGCATTCCCTGGGCAAATACATCCGGGTGCCCGGCCTTATGTGCAATGCCCGGTTCCAGGTGTACGCGGTTGTCATCCCCCGACGCGCTGGCAAATGCCCGGATCTGCTCTCGGCTGATCTCGGGCGCGGTTTGTGCCGGTAGCGAGTCTTGTGTCTCGAGCGCCGGTCCGACGCTGGGCACGCCCGGTTCCGGGAGGGCAACGTAGATACTGAGCATCTCGCACGCCAGGGAACCGTCCGCGGCGAACAACCGGGTTTGCTTGTGCAGCAGGCTGAAACGCGGTTTATTGATGACCTCGCTCAGGTGCGCGCTGCTTCGGTAGATGCGGCTTGGCTGCAATGGCTGGTGGTAGTGAAAGTGTTGTTCGCCATGCAACAGTTGATGCGCCCCAAGCCCTGTCACAGTGAACAACTGGTTGACCACGCCCTGGTCCATGTCGGCACTGTAAGCCAGGGTCGGTGGCGGCTGATTGCAGCTGCGGGGCATGCCGATGGCCTGATTGAGGGCCAGAGCGCGTTCGGCTTCGAAGGACCATTGGTATTCAGCAAACCGGTAGCCGGCAAGCGCGGTGAGACACATACCGGTCACCAGCCGCCGGACACGCTGAGCGAGTCGCCGGTAATGGCGCGCGCAGCATGGGAGGCGAGGTAAACAGCACTGTCGCCGATTTCGCTTGGCTCCAGCAGGCGCTTGAGGGGTTGGCGCGCAAGGATGTGTCGTTGCAGGGCTTGTGCTTCGCTGATGTGGTCCTGGGCCGCCAGTTGCGGCAGCTGCTTTTCCACCAGCGAGGTGCGCACCGCGCCGGGCAAAATGGCGTTGGCGGTGATCCCTTGGTTGGCGGTTTCAAGTGCCAGGGTTCGGGTCAGGCCGATCAGGCCGTGTTTGGCGGCAACGTAGGCGCTCTTGTAGGGCGAAGCGAGTTTGCCGTGCACCGAGGCGATATTGATGATGCGTCCGTTCTGCTGTTTGAGCATGCTTGGCAGGGCGTGTTTGCTCATCAGGAAAGGCCCCGTCAGCATTACTGCCAGCAGGGTGTTCCATTGGGACAGTGGGAAGTCCTGCACGGGCGCGATGTGCTGCAGCCCGGCGTTGTTCACCAGTACGTCCACTGTGGGGCGTTCGGCCAGCAGATGCTCGTAGAAGGCGACGATCTGCGCCTCGCTGGTGACGTCCACGGCATAAGCACGGGCATTGGGCAACTGGCTGGCGGCCTGTTCGGCGGCGGCCAGATTGATGTCGCACAAGGCCACGAAATCACCCTGGGTGGCGAAAGCCTGGGCAATCGCCAGGCCGATGCCTTGGGCGGCGCCGGTGATCACGACGGTACGTTGTGTCTGACTCATTTTCAGGCTCCTGTTCACGCCGGTTGCAGGTGGCAGCGACTGATGGCGGTAAGGGCTGTGGGGTTTTCCATAGACGTCAGGTCGCCGGCGTCCTGCCCCAGGTAAGCGGCACGAATCACCCGGCGCATGACCTTGCCGTTGCGGGTCTTGGGCAGCTCGCTGACGTAGTGCAAGTACTTGGGACGCATCGCCTTGCCCAGCCGGGTGTCGATCATGCCAAGCAGTTCCGTCTCCAGCGCAGGCGTCGGTTCGGTGCCTGGGTGGAGCACCACGAAACACACCGGGGTTTCGCCCTTGATGTCGTCGGGAACGCCGATGGCCCCGGCTTCCAGCACCTGGGCATGGCTGACCAGAATCGACTCCATTTCGGCAGGACCAATACGTTTGCCGGCCACATTCAGGGTGTCGTCGGAGCGACCGGTGATGGTCCAGAAGCCTTCGCCATCGATGATCGCCCAGTCACCGTGCACCCAAGTGTGCGGGAAGCGGTTGAAGTACGAGTCTTCATAGCGTTGCGGTTCCTGCCAGAAGCTTTGGGTCATGCCAATCCACGGCTGACGCAGTACCAGCTCGCCCAGTGCCTGGCGCATCGGTTGGCCCCGGGTATCGCAGACGTCAGCCGCCATGCCCGGCATGCGACTGTTGAATGTCACCGGGGATATCGGCTTGACCAGTACGTTGGTCAGGATGCCGCCGCCGATCTCGGTGCCGCCGGCATAGTTGATGATTGGATAACGACCTTGGCCAACCGTATTGAACAACCACAGCCAGGGTTCCGGATTCCATGGCTCGCCGGTCGAGGTAAAGGTGCGCAAGGCGCTCAGGTCATGACCTTGGGCAATGGCATCACCATGCTGCATCAGCGAGCGTACCAGTGTGGGTGATACGCCGATGTGCGTGGCGACGTGGCGTGCACCCAGCTGCCATACCCGATCCGCCTGCGGGTAGTCCGGCGAACCTTCATAGATGACGGCGCATGCACCATTGATCAGGCTGCCGAAGACCACCACCGGGCCGGTCAGCCAGCCCATGTCAGTGATCCAGAACAGGCGGTCGTTCTGCCCGACATCCATGCACAAACCCACATCCAGCGCCGCCTTGAGCGGGAATCCGCTATGGGTGTGCACCGCGCCCTTGGGCTTGCCGGTGGTGCCGGAGGTGTAAATGATCATCATCGGTGCCTGGCTGTCCATGACCGCTGTCGGGCACTGGCTACCATCGCAGGCTTGCAGCGTGGCAAAGTCGAGATCGCGGGTCGGGTGCCAGGGGATTTCCCGTCCCAGGCGCCGCACCACAACCACCTTTTCCAGCGACGGGCTCAGCGCGGCGGCCTTGTCGGCTTCTTCCTTCATGGCGATCACTCTGCCGCGCCGCATGAAGCCGTCAGCGGTGATCAGCAGCTTGGCCCCGCAGGCTTCAATGCGCGTGGCCAGTGCTTCGGCGCCATAGCCGGAGAAGGCGGGCGTGAAGATGGCGCCGAGCTTGACCACCGCCAACAGCGCGACCACTGTTTCGATCAGCATCGGCATGTAGATGGCGACGCGGTCACCGCTGACCAGGCCCAGTTCGCTCAGGCCCTGGGCGACATTGTTGACCCGGCGCGCCAGCTCGCCGTAGCTCACCTCAAGGCATTGGCCGTCTTCGCTTTCCCAGATCAGAGCGGCTTTCTGCGCTTGCACCGGGTCGACAGCCCAGCGCTCCAGTGCCGTGCGCAGGATGTTGAGTTGGCCGCCCTCGTACCAGCGTGGATGCTTGATGCCGCCAGCAGCATTGAGCGGCGTTTGATAGGGCTGGTCCCAGATAATTCCGAGGGCCTTTTCCAGGGCGCTGGCGAACCATTGCGGATCGTTGGTGGAGCGCTCGATGAAGGCGTCATAGTCGGGCTCGCCCACTATCTGCATCCACTGATGCACGCGCGTGCGACGAATGAAGTCGGCGGACGGCGTCCAGACGGCGGAGTTGTTCATGGTCATGTCCTTATCGCTGATCAATATGAGTTACTTGAAATTTTTCTTCACAAGCAGCTTGATCGATCCGACTACGCCGCAGCGGAAGCAGAGAACGCAGAGCACGAAAATGCAGCCGAGTATCGGAGTACCCCAGGTGCCCAGCGGCGATTGCGCCAGCAGGTGTTGCAGCGAGACCACGATGCCTGCACCGACGAAAGGGCCGAGCAGAGGGCCGACACCACCGAGCAAGGTCATCAGTACCACCTCGCCGGACATGTGCCAGTGTGCGTCCGACAGTGTCGCCAGCTGGAACACCACCGCTTTGGTAGAGCCGGCCAGGCCGGCGATCCCGGATGAAATGACAAAGGCCAGCCACTTATACCGCGTGACGTTGTAGCCCAGCGAAGTGGCGCGGTCTTCGTTCTCGCGGATGGCCTGGAGAATCTGGCCGAAGGGCGAGTACACCACGCGCTTGACCAGAGCGAAGCCAAGCACGGTGATGGCCAGCACGAAGTAGTACATGGCGTGGTTGTCCGCCAGGTCGATGAATCCCAGCAGCTTGCCGCGGCTGATACCGTGCAAACCGTCTTCGCCGCCGGTGAAAGACGCCTTGAGGAATATGAAGTACAGCAGCTGCGCGAGGGCCAGGGTGATCATGGCGAAATAGATGCCCTGTCGACGAATGGCCAGGGCGCCGAACAGCGCACCGACCATCGCGGCGGCAGCGGTGCCGCCGATGATTGCCAATTCCGGGCCGATGCCTGGGTGTTGGCTCAACAGATAGCCGGTGGTGTAGCCGCCCGCGGCGAGAAATGCGGCATGCCCGAAAGACAGCAGGCCGGTATAACCCAGCAGCAGGTTGAACGAGCAGGCAAACAGGCCGAAGCACAACAGCTTCATCAGGAACACGGGGTAGGCGACCCAGGGTGCGATCAAACCGATCGCGATCAGGGCGATGTACAGGGTGTTGAGCTGGCGTTGTTCAAGGATCCCGCGCTGTTGCGCGAAGGTCAGCAGAGATTGGGTATTCATGGGCTTACGCCTCCTTTCCGAACAGACCGTTGGGGCGTACCAGAAGCACCAGGATCATCACGAGGAAGATCACGGTGCCGGATGATTCGGGCCAGAAAACCTTGGTCAAACCTTCGATCAGGCCCATGGCGACCCCGGTGAGGATCGCGCCCATGATCGAGCCCATCCCGCCGATGACCACCACCGCGAACACCACGATCAACAGGTTGGAACCCATGGTCGGTGAAACCGAGTAGATCGGCGCCGCCAACACGCCGGCGAAGGCCGCCAGGGCCACACTGAAGCCGTAGGTGAGGGTGGTCAGCAGCGGCACATTGACACCGAAAGCCTGCATCAGCGCGGGTTTTTCGGTACCGGCGCGAAGGTAAGCGCCCAGGCGTGTCTTCTCGATCACATACCAGGTGAACAGGCACATCCCCAATCCGGCAACCAACACCCAGCCCCGGTAGGTCGGCAGGAACATGAAGTCCAGTTTGAAGCCGCCTTGCAGTGCCGGCGGAATCGGATAGTTGCTGCCGGACACACCGAACAGATTGATGAAGCTGCCCTCAATGACCATGGCCAGGCCGAACGTGAGCAACAAGCCGTAGAGATGATCCAGATGCGCGATGCGGCGTAGCAGCAGGCGTTCGATCAATATCCCCAGGGCGCCGATCAGCAGCGGGACCAGAAACAGCGCAGCCCAATAGTTCACGTTCAGATACTTCAGCAACAGCAGTGCGGCGAAGGCGCCCAGCATGTATTGAGCGCCGTGTGCGAAGTTGATAATCCGCAGCAGGCCAAAGATCACAGCCAGGCCCAGGCTCAAGAGCGCATAGAAAGCACCGTTGATCAGGCCCAGCAATAATTGGCCGAACAGGGCTGCCAGAGGTATCCCGAATAGCATGGTCATGTCAGTCGTCCTCGGGCTTTGTCACGGGCGCAACGCGCTGGCGACTTTCTGTTCGGCCTTGACGAGCTTGCACTTGCTCTGAGAAAGCGGAAGAAACGCTTCGTCCGCCGGAATCGTGCTGAGGATCTTGAACAGATCCCACTCACCCCTGGATTCCTCGGGTGTCTTCACCTGGGCCAGATACATGTCATGCACCATGCGGCCATCGACCCGAACCCGACCGTTCTTGGTGAACATGTCATTGATCGGCGTCTTCATCATGTACTCGCGCACTGTCTGCGGATCGTCGGAGCCGGTAGCTTCGACAGCTTTGAGGTACTGATAAGTGCTGGAGTACATGCCCGCCTGAACCATGGTGGGCATGCGCTTGGTCCGCTCGAAGTAGCGGTTGGCCCAGGCGCGGGATTCATCGTTCATGTCCCAGTACCAGCCGGAAACGAACTTTGTGCCTTGGGCAGTTGGCAGGCCGATGGCTTTGATGTCGGTGATGAAGACCATGAGGCTGGCCAGGGTCTGGCCGGACTCCATCAGGCCGAATTGCTTGGCGGTGGAGATGGCATTGACCAGGTCGGAGCCGGCGCTGGCAAGACCGATGATCTTGGCACCGGAGGCCTGGGCTTGCAGGATATACGACGAAAAATCGCTGGTCTGGAATGGGTGGTTGGCCTTGCCGATTATTTTGCCGCCGTTTTCGACAACGGCCTTCGAGACCTGCGCTTCCATGGCGTGGCCGAAGGCGTAGTCGGCGCTGAGCAGGTACCAGGTGTCACCGCCGCTGGCGACGATGGCCTTGGCCGCACCGTTGGATACCGAGTAGGTGTCGTACACGTAATGCAGGTGGTTGGGCGTGCAGTATTCATTGGTCAGGCTGGCAGCAGCGGCAGTGGAAACGATGGCAAAACGGTGTTTTTCCTCCACCAGTCGGGTGACCGCGATGGCCACCGGTGAAGAATTGAGCCCGGCGATCAGGTCGACATTACGCTGGTCGATCCACTCGCGGCTGATGTTGGCGCCCAAGTCGGCGTTGTTCTTGTGGTCGGCGAAAAACAGCTCGATTTTCTGCTGGCCGATATTGCCACCGACGTCCTCGATCGCCATGCGTATGGCTTCCAGTCCGCCCGGGCCGGCGAGATCGCTGTAGGGGCCGCTCAGGTCATCGAGGTAACCGATGCGAATTTCATCGTCGCTGATACTGGCCTGGGCAGTGCCTGCGAGCAAGCCGGCGAACAGGCTGGTGATGATCGTCCTGGTCATAGGGGCGGTACTGAAGTTGAATGCTGCTGACATGCGAATCTCCACGGCTTGAGAGCGCGCTAATTGTTGTTATAGGTCGGTTACAGCAGGGTCAAACGCCAAGCATGGCGTTGAGTTGATCTCGTTTGCCGTCCAGTTCCCTGGCGGTGAAATGTTCGACGACCTGACCGTGCTCGATCAGGTAATGACGATCGGCCAAGGGCGCGGCGAAGCGGAAGTTCTGCTCCACCAGGACGATGGTGATGCCCCGGCGCTTGAGCTCGACCAGAACTTCGCCCAGGCGCTCGACGATCACGGGGGCCAGGCCTTCAGTGATCTCGTCGAGCAGCAACAGGTTCGCGCCGGTGCGCAGGATTCGGGCCATGGCCAGCATCTGTTGTTCGCCGCCGGACAGGCGAGTGCCCTGGCTTTTACGGCGCTCGTAGAGGTTGGGGAACATGCTGAAGATCTCCTCCAGCGACATGCCGTCACTGGCCACGGTCGGTGGCAGCATGAGGTTTTCTTCAACGTTCAGGCTGGCGAAGATGCCGCGCTCTTCCGGGCAGAACCCTACGCCCAGGCGGGCAATCTGGTGCGCGGCGATCTTCACGGTCTCCTCGCCTTTGATGCAGATCGAGCCGGTACGTCGACCGACCATGCCCATGATCGATTTCAAAATGGTGCTGCGACCGGCGCCGTTGCGTCCGAGCAGAGTGACCAGTTCACCGCGATTGACGGTCATGTCGACGCCGTGAAGGATGTGTGATTCCCCGTAGAAGGCATGCACGTTGGCCAGGCGCAGTTGTTCCCGTTCTGGATTGTGTAATTCAGACATGCTCAGCCTCCTTGCCCATGTAGGCTTCACGTACCAGCGGGTTGGCCGATACGGTGGCGTAGTCGCCTTCGGCCAGCACACTGCCGCGTGCCAGTACGGTGATGCGATTGCACAGGCTGCTGACGACGCGCAGGTTGTGTTCGACCATCAGCACAGTGCGGCCCACTGCGACCTTGCGGATCAGTTCAACCACCCGCTCGACGTCCTCATGACCCATGCCCTGGGTCGGTTCGTCGAGCAACATCACCTTGGGCTCCAGGGCCAGGGTCGTGGCCAGCTCCAATGCGCGCTTGCGTCCATAGGGCAGTTCGGCGGTCTTGTGCAGGGCGAAGTCCTGCAGGTCGACTTGTTCGAGAAGATGCATGGCGTGCTGGTTGAGGTGGTCGAGCGAGTTGGCGGCTTTCCAGAAATGGAAGGAAGTGCCGAGTTCGCGTTGCAGGGCTACGCGGACGTTCTCCAGCACGCTCATCTGGCCAAACACTGCCGATATCTGGAAGGAGCGCACCAGCCCCAAGCGGGCGATCTTGTTGGGGGCCAGCTTGCCGATGACTTGTCCTTGATACAGCACCGCGCCCCGGGTGGCTGGCAGGAAGTGGGTCAGCAGGTTGAATACCGTGGATTTGCCGGCTCCGTTGGGACCGATCAGGGCATGGATATGCCCCTCCTGCACTTGAAGATCGACCGAGTCCACGGCGGTGAAGCCATTGAACTCCTTGGTCAGCCCCCGGGTTTCGAGAATGACATTGCTCATCGCTATTCTTCCTGCCTGGTGATGGTTTTGCTCGGCTTAACAGTCCCCATGCCACATGTGCCCGGGTCAACCTTGACCGCTGGGCGTGCATGCAAGGGTGGAGCAATCCAGCACTGCGGACAGAAATAAAGGAAAATTATAAGTAATCATATTGTCATTAATACCTATGGTTCGATCCTTGGTAGAACTGACGACGGACATAATTTTTGTGCTTTGTTTCATCTTAAGCACCTAATTCACAGGGTTTGATTGTTTTTATGGTGATGTGAATGCTTTCTTGATGGGCTCGACGATACGCTTTGACATTTATTAATGTCAACATGTTGTCTTGATCTTGGTGTGTGCAGTCAGCAAATATTTCCGTCACTCGACTGCGAGGGGGCCGTTTTGGACGGTTCCTGCATTCAAGCATTCGAAAAGGGGGCGATGCGAAGGGGCGTTTCGGCTAGCCTGAACTCAGGCACGCCAACCACTGGAGAATCTACTCACCACATTGAGTGGTGCGTTTCGCAGTGACGATTTGCGTCGACTGCGGGTTGAAACCAACCAATTGGTGTCGGGCGAGGGTTTGAGTTTTTTCCTGTCCAGCAGCAAATCCGACCGCGATCATCAGGGACGCGCTGGCCGATTACCTGGTGGGCTGGGGTTCCAGCGCAGTACCCAGGCATTGGAGAAACTCTAGCGCCGGGCAATCAGGTGATCGATCGAAAGCACTCCAGGCCCACGGGCCATCAGATAGAGCAGCACCGCCGCCCAGGTACCGTGGGTAGGGTAGGCGTCGGGGTAGACGAATGTCTGAATGACCAGGGTTATCCCGAGCAACGCCAAGGCAGAGAAACGGGTGGCGAAGCCGACCAGAATCAGGAGCGGAAAAAAGTGTTCGGCAAAGGCTGCCATGGGCGCCGCCACTTCAGGTGCAAGCAACGGCACCGGGTATTCGCTTCGAAACAAGGGAATGGTCGAGTCGGCCAGGTGCGGCATGCCCAGCTCGAAGTTGCCGGAGATCAGATCGACTGCGAAGCCCGGCGTGGAAGGCGCGTATGCGCAGCCGCTCCAGGCGCGTGACGTCGGCGAGGTAGGGCAGGCTGGCAGCCGGTTCAAAGCTTTCGATAAAGGCGGCGAAGTCCTCGCCATATTCCACCAGCAGGCGCGAGCGAGGTGGATGGGACTGCACGTAGGTCAGGCCCATGGCGTTGAAGAAGGCTTCGCCCACCAGTTGCAGCACCACCGGGTAGCTGTCGGCCAGCGCGCCCAGCAATGAGCTGATGACGTTGTTGCGGTAGACCGCAAATCGACTGTCAGGCGCCGGGCTGCTGAACAGATCGGTCGGGGCGGTGCGCCCAAGGTCGAACAGAGCCGCGGCGAAATCGGCTTGCGTGCTCATGGCTGAACCTCGCAGGCCATGATCAACTCTTCAGCCATTCGGGCTTCGGCCAACAACTGCGGCAAGGGTGGCAGGTCGTTGTCGCGCTCGATCAGCGTCGGGATCGGCCCGATGCGCTGGAGCAATTGGCGGTAGAGCGCCCACACCGCGTCATCGATGGGGGCCGAGTGGCTGTCGGTGGATGCCTTTCGAACAGAGTTTTCAGGCGCTGCAGATGGTCGCCGTCCAGCGGAGTTTCAGCGCCGATGGACAAGCCGACCCCGTGGATCGAAAGCGGATACTTTTCGTGAAGCAAACCGAGGTAGTGGTGAAAAGGCCCACCCTCGACCATGTAGTTCTCGGCATGGATTTCAAGAAAACCAATGTCCGGATGGTTTTCGAGCAGACCGCGAAAGTACTCGGGTTTCAGCCCCAGCCCGGCTCGGGCTGGTAGCTGACAGGCGGCCTGAGCGGCTCGATGCACGGTGGTGTCGGCTGGAGTGGTCATGATCAAGGCTCAGGCTGGTCGATAGGTTGGGAGTCAGGACTTTGCCTTGAAGGCCTGGAGTTGACCGAAGCCGGTAGGCGAAGTGGAGCTGACGGTTTTTTCGCAGGTGCCTTTAGGGACCTTCTTCCAGGAGTTGGCTTGATGGTCCATTTTCGAAGTGCCGGCACAGGTGGTGCCTGCGCCCGCTGCGCAGTCGTTCTTACCCTTCATGGCGACGCCGTAGCATTTTTCCATGTCGTCGGCGGCATGGGCGGCGGGGATCATGCTCAGGCTGAGGGCCGAGCCCAGAGCCAGTGCCAGAGCGGCGGCGGAGAGGGACAGGCCCAGGGTGCTTTGGTTGTTCATGGTGATGCTCCGGTGGTTGAGTTTGGGATTGGCGCTACACAGGGGGAATGTGTCGTGTGAAAACTATTTGAGCACCAGACTATGATCAATATTCACGACATACTCATAATGGTTTTCCACCAGTTCGATGGTCCCGTCCTGAGCCGGCCGGCACTCGGCCATGAAACCTTCCGCGCAGCGGATCCTGACCAGGGCGGCCACCCGCTGGTCGAGCGGCAGGTCCTGGCGGGGCATCTGCGCGCGATAGGCGCCACTTGCTTGCGTGTCCAGCCGTCGGTCAGGCGCTCCAGGCCTTCTTCACCGAAGGTGCTCTGCACCACCTGCAGCATCTCGACCGCCAGCCCCGCGTGGTGATCAGGGAAACGCGCATTGGCCTTCGGCGTCAGCCGCCAGATGCGCGCGGGCCGGCCAATCTTGCGCTGCTCATCGCTGAACTCGACCAAACCCTCGCCGTAGAGGACGGAAAGGTGCTGGCGCACGGCCATGGCCGTCACGCCTAGTTGCTGCGCGACCTGCGCCGTGGCCTGGGGGCCGTCCCGCTTGAGCAGTAAAAGGACCCGATCCCGACCGGAGCCGGGCGCCTCGGCATTCTTGCTGGCCACACGCATCGGTGCTTCCATTTCCATACTTAGTAAAGTTCATTGTTGACATTCGAGGGGCGACGGTCTAGCAGTGAAGTTTGGCGGCTCGGCAGCCCTGCCGGGGGCCTCGGTCGCAGCCTGGAGTGGCGCCATGAGTGAATTCGTCAGGGTCGCCCGCGTGGGCGACATCAAGCCGGGTAGCGGCAAGACCGTGTACCTGGGGGCTACGCCCGTCGCGCTGTTCAACGTCGCCGGCCAGTACTTCGCCATTCACAATAGCTGCCCGCACGAAGACGGCCCGCTGGGCGAAGGCACGCTCTGCGGCTGCGTGGTGACCTGCCCCGTGCACGCCTACGAGTTCGACGTGACCAACGGCGAATGCCTGACGGAATCGGCCTATCGGGTCGAGCAGTTCGAGGTGCGGGTGGAAGGCGACGACATCTTGCTGCGGCCCTCGGCGGAGGCCTGACGCGCTGCTGGTCTCGCTGCCCGGCGCCGCGCTCCGCGACCCGCAACTCCCCCGCGAGCCGTCACCGGCAAGTGCGCGACCGCCCCGAGTCAGTGAATTTTCCGAGTATCTCTACTTTAAAAAGAATATAGTTGCTGAATATGGAGCTGCGCTTCACGGATGAGCGATCGAATCCTCCGTCGTGGGGACGAGGAGGGCAGTGATGAGCACTGATAATGCGAAGATCCGCGAACTCAGCAGTCGGGCGTACAAGTACGGCTTCGTCTCCGACCTGGAGAGCGACGCCGCCCCGCGCGGGCTCAACGAGGACATCATCCGCCTGATCTCGGCCAAGAAAAACGAGCCGCAGTGGCTGCTCGACTGGCGCCTGAAGGCCTACCGTCACTGGCTGACCATGCGCGAGCCGAGCTGGCAGAACGTCCACTACGCCCCCATCGACTACCAGGACATCATCTATTACTCGGCGCCCAAGCCAAAAACCCCGGGGCCCAAGAGCCTCGACGAGGTCGACCCCGAACTGCGCACGATGTTCGACAAGCTCGGCATCTCGCTCGCCGAGCAGGAGCGCCTGACCGGCGTGGCGGTGGACGCCGTGGTCGACTCGGTCTCGGTGGCGACGACCTTCAAGCAAAAGCTGGCCGAGGTCGGCGTGATCTTCTGCTCCTTCTCCGATGCCGTGCAGAATCACCCGGATCTGGTGCGTAAATACCTGGGTTCGGTCGTCCCCTATAGCGACAACTTCTTCGCCACGCTGAACTCGGCGGTGTTTTCCGACGGCTCCTTCTGCTACGTTCCCAAGGGGGTGCGCTGCCCGATGGAGCTGTCGACCTACTTCCGCATCAACGCCGCGGACACCGGCCAGTTCGAGCGTACCCTGATAGTCGCCGAGGACGACGCCTACGTGAGCTACCTCGAGGGCTGCACCGCGCCGATGCGCGACAAGAATCAGCTGCACGCGGCGGTGGTCGAACTGATCGCGCTGGATGATGCGCAGATCAAGTACGCCACGGTGCAGAACTGGTACCCGGGCGACGCCGAAGGGCGCGGCGGCATATACAACTTCGTCACCAAGCGCGGCAAGTGCGCCGGCAGAAACTCGAAGATCTCCTGGACCCAGGTCGAGACCGGCTCGGCCATCACCTGGAAGTATCCGGGCGTCATCCTCCAGGGCGACGACTCGGTCGGCGAGTTTTACTCGGTCGCCCTGACCACCAACCACCAGCAGGCGGACACCGGCACCAAGATGATTCACATCGGGCGCAACACGCGCAGCACCATCCTCTCCAAGGGGATCTCCGCCGGCCATGGGCAGAACACTTACCGCGGCCTGGTGAAGATCCAGAAGGGGGCGGCCGGCGCCCGCAACCATACCCAGTGCGACTCCCTGCTGCTGAGCAGCCAGTGTGGCGCGCACACCTTCCCCTATCTCGAGGTGAAGAACCCCAGCGCTCGGGTCGAGCACGAGGCCTCCACCTCGAAGATCAGCGAGGAACAGCTGTTCTACTGCCGGCAGCGTGGCATCCGCGAGGAAGATGCGGTGCCGATGATCGTCAATGGCTTCTGCCGCGAGGTGTTCAAGGAACTGCCGATGGAGTTCGCGGTAGAAGCCCAGAAACTGCTGGGCGTGAGCCTGGAGGGTTGCGTCGGCTGAGGGCCGAGGTTTGAAGGCTGAGGTGGAGCATGCTCGAGATCAAGAATCTGCACGCCAATGTCGAGGGCCGCGAGATCCTTCGGGGCATCACGTTGCGGATTGGCGCCGGCGAGGTGCACGCGATCATGGGGCCGAACGGCTCGGGCAAGAGCACCCTGGCCCAGGTGCTGGCGGGCCATGAGGCCTACGAGGTCAGCGGCGAGGTGCTTTATGAGGGCCGGGATCTGCTCGCCATGGCGGCGGAAGAGCGCGCGGTCGCCGGCATCTTCCTGGCGTTCCAGTACCCGGTGGAGATTCCTGGCGTCGGCAACCTCTACTTCCTGCGCACGGCCCTCAACGCGGTGCGCAGGCAGCGCGGGCTCGAGGAGCTCGACGCGCTGGACTTCCTCACGCTGGCCAAGGAGCGCATGGCGCTGGTCGAGATGGACCAGAGCTTCATGAGCCGCGCGGTCAACGAAGGCTTCTCCGGTGGCGAGAAGAAGCGCAACGAGATCTTCCAGATGATGATTCTGGAACCCAAGCTGGCCATCCTCGATGAAACCGACTCGGGCCTGGACATAGATGCGCTGCGCACCGTCGCCGCTGGCGTCAACGCACTGCGGCGTGAAGACCGCGCGCTGCTGGTGATCACCCACTACCAGCGCCTGCTCGACTACATAGTGCCGGACCATGTGCATGTCATGGCCAACGGCCAGATCGTGCAGTCCGGCGACAAGACGCTGGCCGTCGAGCTCGAGAAGCACGGCTATGCCGCCTTCGAGCAGGGGCCGACAACCGGAGCCAGGCCATGAACGGCGAAGCGAGCACGGCGTTCCTCGCCCGCCTCGAACCCAGGGTCGACGGTCGCCAGCCGGCCTGGTTGGGGGATCTGCGTCGCGCGGCGTTCCACTGGGTGGCCGAACAGGGCTTTCCGACGGCCAAGGATGAGGCCTGGAAGTACACGCGAGTCGCGCCCATCCTGGCCATCCCGTTCCAGCCGGCCGGGCCCGACCCGAGCCGGCAGCTGTCCGCCGCGAACGTCGAGCAGCTCTGCGGCGACCTCGGCGGCCCGCGGATGGTCTTCGTCAACGGCTATTTCGCCGCTGAACTCTCTGCGTTGAAGGACCTGCCCCCAGGCGTCCAGCTCGGCAGCCTGGCCGCACTGCTCCCGGCCGACAGCGGGGCGCTCGAGGACTTGTTCGCCCGTGCGTTCCGCGCGCAACCGCAGGCCTTCACCGCGCTCAATGCGGCCCTCGCCGAGGACGGGGCCCTGGTGCGGATCTCCGCCGGCACCCGGGTCGAGGCGCCGATCCACCTGGTGTTTCTTTCGGCCCCCGGCACTACGCCGCTGGCGGCGCATCCGCGCGCCCTGGTGCAGGTGGGTGCCGGGAGCCGCGCGACCGTGGTGGAAAGCCACCTGGGTAGCGGGGCAGCGGTCTACCTCAGCAATGCCGTCACCGAACTGGTGCTCGAGGCTGGCGCGACGCTCGAGCATTACAAGCTGCAGGACGAGAGCACCTCGGCGTTCCATGTTGCGTTCCTTGGCGTGCGCCAGGCCGAAGACAGCCGCTTCGTCGCGCACTCCTCGGTACTCGGTGCGGCTCTGGCGCGGCAGGAGGTGCGGGTGCTGCTCGAAGGCCCCGGCGCCCAGGTCGTTCTTGATGGTCTTTACCTGCCCCGCGGCGAGCAGCACCTGGACAACCAGACGTGCATCGAGCACCTGGCACCGCGCTGCACCAGCCGCGAACTCTATAAGGGCGTGATCGACGGGCGTGGCCACGGGGTCTTCGACGGGCGGATCATAGTGCGCCCGGGCGCGCTGAAGACGGATGCCAGCCAGACCATCAAGACGCTGCTGTTGTCGGCGTCGGCCCAGGCCAACACCCAGCCGCGGCTGGAGATCTTCGCCGATGAAGTCAAGTGCGCCCACGGCGCCGCCGTCGGCCAGCTGGATGAACAGGCCGTTTTCTATCTGCGTTCGCGCGGGATATCCGAGGCGGCGGCGCGGTCCCTGCTGACCTATGCGTTCGCCAGCGAGATGCTCGAACTGATTCGCCTGGAGCCGCTGCGGGCCCGGGTGGAGCGCTTGGTGGCCGCGCAGCTGCGGGGCCTGGAGGTGGCGGCATGAGCAACCTGGAAACCAGCCTGCAGACACCGCCGAAACGGCTCGACCTCACGGCCAGCTACGACGTCGAGCGGGTGCGCCAGGCCTTCCCGATTCTCGCGGAGACGGTCTACGGAAAACCCCTGATCTACCTCGACAGCGCTGCGACCAGCCAGAAGCCACAGGCAGTCATAGACGCGATGTCGCGCTTCTTTCTGAAGGAGAACGCCAACGTGCACCGTGGCGTGCACTATCTCTCGGTGCGTGCCACCGAGGAGTATGAGAAAGCGCGGGCGAAGGTCCAGCGGTTTCTCAATGCCGAGCACGTCGAGGAAATCGTCTTCGTCCGCGGCACCACCGAGGCGGTCAATCTGGTCGCGCAAACCCTTGGCAAGACCCAGGTCCATGCCGGCGACGAGGTGCTCATCAGCGCCATGGAGCACCACTCGAACATAGTTCCCTGGCAGATGCTCTGCGAGCAGACCGGCGCCCATCTGCGGGTGGCACCCATCGACGATGCCGGCGAACTCCTGCTGGATGAGCTGGAACGGCTGATCGGGCCCAGGACCAGGCTGGTGGCGGTCGCCCATGTCTCGAACGTGCTGGGGACCATCAACCCGATCCAGCGCATCGTCGAGCTCGCCCATGCCCGGGGGGCGCGCGTGCTGGTCGATGGCGCCCAGGCGGCCCCGCACCTGAGGCTCGACGTGCGCGCCCTGGGCTGCGACTTCTATGCCCTGTCGGGGCACAAGATGTACGGCCCGACTGGCGTAGGCGTGCTTTATGGCCGCCGCGAACTGCTTGAGGCGATGCCGCCCTACCAGGGCGGCGGCGACATGATCCTTTCGGTCAGCTTCGAAAAGACCCTCTACAACAAGCCGCCCTACCGCTTCGAGGCGGGCACGCCGAACATGGCCGGCGCGATCGGGCTCGGCGCGGCGATCGACTTCCTCGGCGAGCTGGGGGCGGAGGCCATCGCTGCCCACGAGCAGGCTGTGCTGTCCTACGCGCAGCAGGCGCTTGCGGCGGTGCCCGGCCTCCGGCTGATCGGCACCGCGCCGGAAAAGGTCGGCGTACTGTCTTTCGTCCTCGACGGCATCCATCCGCACGATATCGGTACCGTCCTCGACCGCGAGGGTATCGCGATCCGCACCGGGCACCACTGCGCCCAGCCGCTGATGCAGCGATTCGGCCTGGCCGCCACGGCCCGCGCCTCGCTCGGCTGCTACAGCACGGAGCAGGACATCGATGCGCTGGTGGCTGGCCTGGCCAAGGTCCGGGAGCTGTTCCAATGAACGGCGAGCTGCGCGATCTCTACCAGGACGTGATCATCGACCACGGCAAGCGGCCGCGTAATTTCCGCCCGCTGGAGGGCGCTACCCATACGGCGGAGGGCTTCAATCCGCTGTGCGGCGATCAGCTCAGGGTTTATATCCAGCTCGCGGACGGGGTGATCGAGG
This sequence comes from Pseudomonas sp. R5(2019), assembly GCF_009905435.1. Lineage (GTDB taxonomy): Bacteria > Pseudomonadota > Gammaproteobacteria > Pseudomonadales > Pseudomonadaceae > Aquipseudomonas. Next base: position 184,515 of record NZ_JAAAMT010000001.1, on the reverse strand, counting down.
ACATTGCCTTCCAGGGGGCCGGCTGTGCCATTTCCCAGGCCTCGGCGTCCTTGATGACCATGGCGGTCAAGGGAAAACGGCAGGAGGAGGCGCTGGCGCTGTTCGACCGGGTGCATGCGTTGCTCATCGAGGGTCCGGATGCCCAGGCGGCACCTGCGGAGCTCGGCAAGCTGGCGGTGCTCGCCGGGGTCTGGGCATTTCCGGTGCGGGTCAAGTGCGCGACGCTGGCCTGGCACACGCTGCGCAGCGCCCTCGAAGGGGGCAGCGCGCCGGTCACTACGGAGTAAGCCATGGCAGCCGAGCGGCATATTCCCGGCATCCGCTTCAGCGACGCGGCGCGGCAGGTCCTGCGCGACGCCCTGGCGGACGGCCGCAGCGGCTTGCGGCGGCTGAGGATCGACGAGCGCTTCGAGCATGAGCTGCTCTTCGGGTCCGGCACGGAGAGGGATATCGCCGTCGAAACGGACGGCATCAGCCTGTGGCTCGACCCCGCGAGCGCGCACCGGGCCGATGGGCTGGCCATCGACTACGTGCAGGAACTGCGCGGCGCCGGTTTCACCTTCGACAACCCCAACCAGCCGGGCCACGCCCAGCGGATAGCGCTCAAGCGAGATTGCACGGCCACGCTGATTCCGCGCGGGGAGCCGCTACGGCTGGCACGGGGCGAGTGGGTCGTCGTGACCCAGTCGCTCGGCGGCAGCTTCACGATCAGGACCGCCAGCGGCCAGCTCGCGCGGATCGCAGCCGGCGAGGCCGACGCCCTGGGGCTGAGCATGCCCCAGGCGAGCGCCCAGCCGGCGTCCGGTACATTGAACGTCCAGCAGGTCCTCGACGTGCTGCGTACCGTCTACGATCCGGAGATCCCGGTCAACGTGGTCGATCTCGGGCTGATCTACCAATGCCAGCTCCAGCCGCTGGAAGGCGGCGGCCAGCGAGTAGCGATCAGGATGTCGATGACCGCGCCCGGCTGTGGCATGGGCGAGGTGCTGAAGGAGGAGGCGCGGGCCAAGGTCCAGGTGCTCCCCGGCGTCAGCCAGGTCGACATCGAACTGGTCTGGGAGCCGCCCTGGGACCAGAGCCGCATGTCCGAGGCGGCCCGCCTGCAGCTTGGTCTGTTGTGAGGGGCCCGAAGGAAGCAGTTCCAGAGAACCCATTGTGAGGAGCCAGTCATGAGCAACCGACTCGCCAATGAAACCTCGCCCTATCTGCGGCAACACGCAGAGAACCCCGTGGACTGGCATCCCTGGGGTGACGAAGCGTTCCGTCGCGCCCGCGACGAGGACAGGCCGATCCACCTGTCGGTGGGCTATGCCGCCTGCCACTGGTGTCATGTGATGGCCCACGAGTCGTTCGAGGACCCGGACCTCGCGCGCCTGCTGAACGAGCGCTTCATCAACATCAAGGTCGACCGCCAGGAGCGGCCCGACCTCGACGACATCTACCAGAAAGTCGTGCAGATGCTGGGGCAGGGCGGTGGCTGGCCGCTGACGGTGTTCCTCACCCCGCAGCGCGAGCCGTTCTTCGGCGGCACCTACTTCCCGCCGCAGCCGAGCCACGGCCGGCCCGGCTTCGCCCAGGTTCTGCTCGGGCTGAGCGAGGCCTGGCGGAACAACCGCACGGCGCTGCGGCAAAACGTTGAACAGATCCACCAGGGCTACCGCCTCATGGCAGACCTCCAGTTGCAGGGTGATACGCCGCCGGAGCAAGACCAGCCGGCCGCGGCGGCCCGGTTGATTGCCAAGAGCACCGACCGCATCCACGGTGGCCTGGGGCAGGCGCCGAAGTTCCCCAATCCCTCCTGCCATGACCTGGTCCTGCGGCTCCATCAGCGCCTGGGCGAGCCAGACCTGCTGAGCTCCCTCGAGCTGACCCTTGAGCGCATGGCGGCCGGTGGCCTCTACGACCACCTCGGCGGCGGCTTCGCCCGCTATTGCGTGGACGAGCGCTGGGCCGTGCCGCACTTCGAGAAGATGCTCTATGACAACGGCCAGTTGGTGAAGCTCTATGCCGACGCCTATCGTGCGACCGGCAATCCCTCCTGGCGGCGCGTGTTCGAGGAGACGATCGACTACATCCGGCGCGACATGACCCATCCCGAGGGCGGCTTCTACGCCAGCGAGGACGCCGACAGCGAGGGTAAGGAAGGCAAGTTCTACGTGTGGACTCCGGCGCAGGTGCAGGCCGTCCTCGGCGCTGCGGACGCTGCCTTGGCCTGCCGGGCCTACGGCGTGAGCGCGGCGGGCAACTTCGAGCGTGGCAGCACGGTGCTGCACCGCGCCACCGCGCTGGACGCGGGCGAGGAGGCGCAACTGGCGGGCCTGCGCGAGAAGCTGTTGGCTGCGCGGGCCCAGCGCATTCGTCCAGGGCGCGACGAAAACATCCTCACCAGTTGGAACGCGCTGATGATCCAGGGACTCTGCGCCGCCTACCAGGCCACGGGAAGCGCGGGCCACCTGGACACCGCGCGGCGCGCCGCCGAATTCCTCCAGGACCACCTTTCGACCCCCGAGGGTGGCCTGTACCGGGCCTGGCACGAGGGCACGGCCAAGGTCCCGGGCTTCCTCGAGGACTACGCCTTCCTCGCCAACGCGCTGCTCGACCTCTACGAGTGCGACTTCGACCCGCACCATCTCGCCCGGGCCACGCGGCTGGTCGAACTGATCCTCGAGAAGTTCTGGGATGATGGCCTCTACTTCACCCCCAGCGATGGTGAGCAGTTGGTGCACCGGCCGCGCGCGCCGCACGACAATGCCTGGCCTTCGGGTACCTCGACCAGCGTGTTTGCCTTCCTGCGGCTCTTCGAGCTGACCGGCCGCGAGCTCTACCGCGAGCATGCCGAGCAGGTATTCGCCATGTACCGCGCCGCGGCCGCGCAGAACCCCTTCGGCTTCGCCCATCTCCTGGCCGCGCAGGACTTCGCCCAATGCGGCCCGCTGAGCGTCGTCATTGCAGGCGGGCGCGAGGCCGCCAGCGCCTTGCTGGCGAGCCTGCATCGGCGCTACCTGCCGGCACGGGTGCTGGCCTTTGCCGAGGACGTTCCCCTGGGTGCGGGACGCCCGCCACTCGCCGGACAAGCCACCGCCTATGTGTGCCGCAACCGCACCTGCGCTGCCCCCGTGACCAGCGCTGCGGCGCTGGTCAAGCGTTGCCTGGGTGAAAGCGCGTAGCCGATGGAAAGCGCCCAGGATGTCGAGCGCCTGGTACACCGCCGAGAAGCGGCTGATCGCGTCGATCACATAAGTGCTGACGGAGATTGCGGTCAGTTCGCCCAGTAGCAAGGTGACCGAAAGGCCAGCCGTGGCCAGGGTGACATTACAGCCCCACATCCTCGTCGGTGTGAGCCTGGAGAGGATCTCCGGCGACACCACGATCTTTGATTTGAACTTGGGAAACCACGTCCTTAGGGCGTGGTTTTGAGTAACCGGCTCTGCCTGTTACGACTGTGGTAGTCAAGGTTGTGCGACGACGCTGCGCGCGAGGGCAAGCCAGGAGTTGCACGGAGCGTCCAGGAGCCCTGTGCCGGTGTTTTGCACAGCGGTTGCAGGATTCGCCCCCTTCCAGGGGGCAAAGGGCAAGTCCACGTTCTACGAACGTGGATTTTTATTTTTCAGGAACTCGTATGCCAACGCTGCAATGGGGAGGAAAGGACAAGATCAGGTATCACCACAGGGACGAATAGCCTCTTAACCAGCACCTCCAGCTCAACCATGAGGTTGGCCAGTTCGGCATGGCCATAAGCACCTGGAGCCATGTCGCCCCAGGCGCCACGGTCGCCAGGCATACCGTTGTTGGTGCGTCCGTGGGGTATGCGGCGCTCGATTTCGCTGCGCAGAGCCGCCAGATTGTCCGGCAGATCGGATGCTGTAAGGGGGGTGAGCTGGGCGGCCATACCGCAGCCGATGTCGACGCCGACTGCAGCAGGAATGATGGCGCCCTTCGTGGCAATCACGCTGCCGTAGCGTCTCACGGACCGGGTAATCTGCAACCCTACACCCGTGCACCACCCGGCAGTCAGCGCCCATATCCTCCACGTGCAGACCCACAAAGGCAGGGCCTAGGCAAACTTGGCGGTCATCTCGTTGATTACGATGTGGACGATGGTGCGTATAGCCTTCATCCTGCGAATGTGGCCGTAAGCTCCGGCCGATCCAGGGCGATCAGCTCGTTCTGTTGCTGAACTTCATCCATCAGCTTGTGGGCTTCCTGCCTCACGTCGAGTGCGAACTGCCTCATCAATTTCAGCGCCGTCGTGGGTTTGATCCCAAGCGTCTCGCCGGCGGCGAGGAGAATGTCGCTGTTCAGATGTGCCAAGCGGTCTTCGGTTCCGATCGGCCAAGCACCTTATATGGATAAGAGGACGGTGCCGCGCAGGATAAGACGAATCCATGGCGCTTTCGTGACAGTGCAGGGTCTTATTGCCGCCGAGAAACCGATAGGGAGCAAGGCAAACAGCGAAAATCAGGCGCATAGTTGGACACTGAGGAGCCGAAGACATGAAGTGGGATATTCCGTTTCGTGACCGGGTGGAGGCGGGCCAGACCCTGGCCGCGGCGTTGGCGGCGTGGCGCGAGCAAGCCGATGTGCTCGTGCTGGCCTTGCCACGGGGCGGCGTGCCGGTCGCCTATGAAATTGCCAGCGCACTGGCCCTGCGGCTGGATTTGATGCTGGTGCGCAAACTAGGCACGCCCGGTCATAAGGAGCTGGCGATGGGCGCCATTGCCAGCGGCGGCGTGCAGGTGTTGAACGATGATGTCATCCGTCACCTGCACATACCCCCAGCGGCCATCGACGCGGCCGTGCAAGAGGAAGTTCTGGAGCTGCAGCGCCGTGACCTGGCCTATCGGGGCGAACGTCCCGCGCCAGCCGTGGCCGGGCAACGGGTGATACTGGTCGATGACGGACTGGCGACCGGTGCCACCATGCGTGCGGCGATTGCGGCGGTACGCCAGCAGGCGCCGGCGCGCATCGTAGTCGCCGTACCGGTCGCGCCCGTGGAGACGCTGGCGATGCTGCGCCCTCTGGTCGATCAACTGATCTGTCCGCTCGCCCCAGAGCCCTTCTTTTCCATTGGCCAGTGGTACCTCGATTTCGGCCAGACCACGGATGAGGAGGTGAAGACCTTGCTGAGCCAGGCTTGGCGGAGGGAACTGCGTGACGCTGCGCAATAGCCCTGCGCGCAGTCGCTGGAATGCCGGGTGACAGGCCGTAGTGCGTGATCGTGGAGGGCTGTTCTGTCTGCAAAGCAAAGACCTGAGTCTTGGCTAGTCGTGAGCCGAGTCAGGGTCTGTAGTGGACTCGCTGCGTTCCGAACAAGTCAGGATGACTTGCGAGGAGCCCGCTTAATTGGAGCCTATCGACATGAACCAAGAACAGTGGCTGCAACACCGGAGTCTGAGCTTGCCCCTGGCGGATGCCGAGTTGGACGCCGATCTGACTCTGCCTGCCGACGCCAGCGCAATCGTGCTATTCGCCCATGGCAGCGGGAGCAGCAGGTTCAGCCCGCGCAATCGAATGGTGGCAGATTACCTCAATCACCTTGGGCTTGCCACGCTGCTCCTCGATTTGTTGACCGAGGACGAGCATCGCATCGATATGCTCAGCCGTGAGTTTCGGTTCGATATCGCGCTGTTGACGCGGCGGCTGCTAGCCGTGATCGACCACCTGCGCCACGACGAGGAGTTACGCCAGCTGCCAATCGGACTGTTCGGCGCCAGTACCGGCGCCGCCGCGGCCCTGAAGGCGGCTGCGGAGCGGCCGAGCGCTGTCGCGGCGGTGGTTTCACGCGGTGGCCGCACCGATCTGGCCGGGCCGGCACTGCAACAGGTCAAGGCACCGACCCTGCTGATCGTTGGCGAGTGGGATGACACCGTGCTCGCGCTGAACCGCGAGTCCGCCCGGCAACTGCAAGGCCCGCAGCGCTTGGAGGTAGTGCCGGGCGCTAGCCATCTGTTCGAAGAACCGGGCAAGCTCGAGGTGGTGGCCGAACTGGCCGGCAGTTGGTTGCTGAACCACCTGCAACCTCAGCCCGAATGAGGGGCGAGCCGCAGCACATCGATACGAAACTCCGTCTCGTAGGGGGGCACGTTGCATTCGATGATATCGCTAGGTGCCACCTGCAGGCGCAGCCCGGTGATGTCGGCCTGTATCGGCTGTTTGCACACGCAACGATCGACTAAGACCGCAGTGCGGATCTCGTTGGCGCCCAGTTGCGCCAAGTAGCTGCTCGCGCGCAACAGAGAATGGCCCTCATACAGGACGTCGTCGACCAGCAGCAGGCGGGTTCGGGGCAGATCCAGTGTCGCCAATACCGGGTTTTCGGTCAGCGCGGTTTGGGCATACAACAGCGTCAGATCATCGGCGTAGCGCTTCAATTTGAGCGGGTAGAGCGGCAACTCGGGCAACCCGAACTGTTGCACCAGGCGCTGCTGCAGCATGCGCGCCAGTGGCTCGCCGCGCCTTAGGATGCCGATCAGTACCGTTTGCCGCTGAGGGGAGAGTAGGGCGACTGTCTGCCTGGCCATCGCCTCCATGATGTTGTCGAGCTGCTCTGGCGTATAGAGACAGAAACGCTGCCCGCCGGGTTTCGGATCCATAGTGGCCCCCCTGGGGGATAGTCTGGTCTGTATAACGTTAGCTCAGCTCGGCGGGCTGCAGGTGACGTGCGGGAAGACAACCCTGTGCTGGTCGAATTTTCGGCAACCGATGCCGGTCTATGTCGATGATATGCAGTGGCCGTACAGAGGCATGAAGATGTGCCACATGATCGCAACAACGGATGGCGAACTGCACGAGATGGCCGCCAGGCTCGGTATGCGGCGCAGTTGGCACCGATTCCCTGCGTCTGGGTCGGGTATCTCGCGGCGTATTGCCGGTGCAGACCTGGATCAGCGCGATCAGGTGCGGCGGCATGCCACCCAGCCATTTGATGATGAGCGCCGCCACTGCATAGAGCAGCGCCGCGCCCAGGGCCAGGGCAATGCCCGCCAGGTAGTCGCCGCCGCTCTCGCCCTGCCCGCCGTGGCGATCCACCGCCAACTGACGGCGATGGGCTTCGCCGTACAGTCCGAGCAGATCTTCGCCGCGCCCCAGGCCGTGCTCCGCCATGTTCGGGCCGAGGGTCTGCGGCCGTACTGCCTGATCCATCCGGGGCTGGAGGAGGAGTGACCGGCAAGACCGCCCCTTGCTCGGCAGCGATTCGGCTCCAGACTCGCCCGCCACGCTGAATAGGCTCCTAGCGATGCCGCTGATAGCGGCCTATCAGCTCCGTCTGGGCCAGGATGTGCCCCGACATCGTCTGCTCCAGCATCTTCTTGGTCGGGTGTCGCAGGTCGGCAAGCACCGTATCCAGGGCATAGAGTTTGTGGAAATAACGGTGATTGCCAATCGGCGGACAGGGCCCGCCGTAACCGGTTCGTTGCCAGTCATTGAGTCCCTGCAGGGTACCCGGCGGCAGGTTCTTGTCCGTCACCCCCTCGGGCAGGATGCCGGCAGTGGGTGGCAGGTTGTACAGCAGCCAATTGACCCAGGTCATCTTCGGCGCGGCGGGGTCGGGTGCGTCCGGGTCGTCGACAATCAGGGCCAGGCTCCTGGTGTCGGCCGGCGGCTCCGTCCAGCTCAGGGGGGGAGAAAGATCCCGACCATCGCAACTGTGTATCGCGGGGATCGATTCGTTGGGCGCGAATGCCGCAGAGCTTAGTCTGAAGGTCATGGCCGTATCTCCTCGGTTGCCAGGTGGATTCAGCAGAAGACCGCAACAGCGACGGCCGGCATTGCAGGCTGGCCGTAATCGGGGACTCCCTGAAAAGCATAGTGGTTCGACCCCGAAGCCTCAGGAAAACCGCCGCGTGGTCCGTGGCCGATAGGCCGGCCGGTTGGGAATCCGGCGGGTCGCTGGCTGTAGTTTGGGCCGCTGCCTAGACCGGCCAGCGCCGATGCCGACGCCGAACTGGCCGCCATCGAAGCCGGCGGCGACTTCTTTGGGTTTGGCTTTCCACTGGGCGCCCATGGCGGCTCTCTCGCTGTTTGCGGATGGGGAATGGGTGCACGGGCCCATTGACGCTGCGCGTGACCTTGGTCTGCTTCTTCTTCGCCTCGCGGTACTGCTCGCTGCGAGTCAGGTAGCGAAGGACGGGTACGACGGTCTTGCTGACCTCGAGCATTTCATCGGGCGTCAGGGTCGTCCGGCCTGCGTACTTGGCAGTCAGCGCTTTGCGATTTGCTGCGGGTCGCTGAGGAAAGGCTGTCAATATACGCGCAGAAATGGACGTAGCTCTCTACGGCCTTCACGGCATCAGGAAATGTGGCTAGAAAGCTCCATATCAGGGCGGTTTGGGCCTGAGGACATGCGACGCTAGGAGTGCGGGACGCGACTTCACCATCCTCAGTCAGTAGTGATCGGGGCTCCAGCCCAGCTTTTTTCATAGAGCTGCTCGTTACTCAACAAGACGTCTCAATTTACCTAAATGGAGGCTCGAAGCAACCGTGGGAGTGAAGCAAGGGCGCCAATCAGCGGTGGTTCGGCGGAACCTGCAAACACAATTTAACTAATGGGCCATGTCAGATGTTCACAGTGATGGCAAATAATTGATAAATCAAATATTTCCCCTCTTTGCGGATGCTCTAAGTTCGCCAAAAACAGTTCATAAACAAAGCCTCCAATATCTTCTGAGCTATCTCCAATTTGAGTTAGGGACAGCTCCCTTCTCCCTGCTCGTCGCCCATGGACTGCATTACTAACGCTAACTTGCGGACAGCCACGTCCCGAATCGTTGGATCGCCAAATCCGCTCAAAGGTACCGGCGCTTTCGTGTTCCTGGCCAGTTGCAGGTATGAGAATGATTTCTGCCATACCTGAAAATCTCCATGACGCCTGTTCAGACGTCCCGTGCGGGATAATGCTGAAGTCGGCTTGGCTTTTTTTTCTGTACAGTCTTCTCTGCCTTCTCCGTCCAACCCTTATTATTTGAGCTCCGCTCAATGATGGCCACGACGGCGCGGTGATGATGGACGCCATGTGGCTCACAAGCGACAGGTTGGCCGCCTTTCATGGGCCATTCGATCCCATCGGTAACCCTGGCGGTGATTAACCAGTAATGGCCGGTGCAATACAGTCCACCTTTCTCAAAATGAATGCCGATGCCTCGCTCAAGTTCAATCCGCTCGCCTTCAATGACGGGGATTGCACCGTCGGACAATGGATTGTCCGGATGTTCGCAGTGGTCCCAGCGGCGAAGAATGGGTTGGCGCTCCAGGTTAATCTCTGGAGAACCCTTAAGGTATTCAAGCGTCACCAGGCGACGCTGGCGGTCGATTTTTTTGATTTGCTGGAGCGGCCACGCCCATTGCTGAAGCTCGGCATCGGTATCGCTCAACTCGACCCAATCACCCTCGCATAGCCCGGTACGTCGATCATGGCCAAGGCTTTCCAGGTGAACACACACACTTTTGTTTTTCAGATCGAAAGTGACATCCAGCACCTTGAACGCCACCGACCCGGATTCGCGGGACCACTTGAAGGTGGCCCCTTCGTCCTGTGGCAATCCTGGACGGTGGATTTCAACGCGGTAGAGCTGATTTTCACGACCACGGTAGCGAGCGTCCGGCGCAATGGCGCAAGGGTCGGGTTGATCGGCGCCCCGCCTGGTTTCGGCACTCAGGCGAGGAGGGGCCATCGCGAACAGTTCTAAAAGAAGATTGACCTGATCGAAGTCCAGGTTCTTAGAGTGCGCGGCGTCGAGGATTGTTTTGCTATCGGCGATTTTCGTGGCGACGAGTTGATCGCCGCTTTCTCCAGTGCGGTTGTTCAATGCCTTCAATACATTCTCAAGCTGTTCGACGATGAGGCCTACAGTGAGCGGCCGCACCTGCCAGGCGATTTGCAGGCGTGTGGCGGTATCCGGACCGCCTAGCGCGGTGTCGCGCAAGCGCGGGTAGTTCAGCCAGGTAACATGGCGTTCCCAGCAATCGAGATAGAAGAAGATCTGCGTGTTGTTCGACGCTTCCTTGAATGTTTCCAGCATGGCCGGGGTTTCGGGCGTCGGTGCGAAAGGTTGATGGCCAAAGGTGCAGTCATCCGGGTTCTCACACTGGATTCCATCAACGTAATAACGCCCCTGTGTGATGTTCACCGTGCCATTTGTCAAATTCAGCACAAAGCCGCCGTGTGGACGCCAACGACTGCCGTAGATGTCTACGATCAAGGTGCGCAGAAAATGCTGGTAAATGGCACTCTGCTCATTGAAGTCAGCTGCAAGCAAGAGACGTCCTTGCTGTAACAACACGTTCGCGAAGCAGTCTGTCGGATCGAATGTCACACGATCGTAATCTCCACGCATGGCTGTCTCCTTTATGAAGCAAAAATAACCGCTGCATCGCAGCTTGCCGGCACGAACTCCGCCAGCCGATCACTAAGCATTGCCAGCCGCTGCGGTTCGAACAGGTCGTGGTACACGCCCATCTCGGATTCGTCGTGAGCACCACACCTGATCAGCGGTGACGTGCACTCGGTCAGACGCAGGTAGGTCGGCGTGCCAAAGCGCTGGCTTTCGAAGTGAGGGATGACCCGTTGCCTGCCATCGGATGCCTGCAAAGTGTCGTCCGGTTGGCAGGCAACGCGTCGAGGTGTGCGCGATTGGGGTGGTACGTAGCAAAAACGCAGGCAGCCCGTTTGACGGCGCACAACGGTCACGCGTGAACTGAAAATGCTGTCCTGAGCGTACTGCAGGGCATGCACGCAAACAGTGCCGACCAAGGTACAACGCAACACCTTCAACTGTGCATAGCCGATCTCACCGGCTGCGCCCCCGATTGCCACGCGCTGATTGCCGGTGGCATCGACGATGCTGTCGCAGAGGTTAATGGGGGTTGGTTCACGCAAGTCTGTGTCATTGAGAATCTGAATCGCACCGACGATGCTCGATTCAATTCGCACACAGGCACGGGTGTTATCCACGACAATGCTGGGCCGCGAAGGTGCACAGGGTTCGCAGTTGGGGTGGAGCGAGCCGCCTGGCACCAATGTGCTGTGGCGTATCCACAGTTCACACAGCTCGCCTGGCGCCTGGGCCTGATGCTCTGCCGGGTCGATATTGCTGACTTCCAAGGCGCGGCCGGCAATCAGCAGCCCGTCAAGGATGATGCGGCTGCCGTGACCGCCGCGCAGGGAGATGACATCGGCGGCGTCGGTGGTTTCATCAGGCAGCCAGATCACTGGGCGTACGCCAGGGCCTGCCACGATGGCAACCGTCTCCCCGGGCCAAAGTTCTAGCGTGAAACGACCGTGGTACACGGCATTTTCCATCAGTTCGATGACCAGTGAAGGCGGTGTCGTGGGGGGCTTTGCCGCTGCGGCCTGGTTTTGCTCGCGTTGTTCCCGCCACTGTTTGAAGGCTTGTGCAATGCTGGTCATGCGCACGTGGGTGGGGTCGGTGGATTTGCTTGCCCAGACCTGCAAGCGTTCAACCGTTGGCGGCAGCGGCAAAGGCTTGCGTGCATAGCGACCACCGCCGATATCCATCGCGAACCCGTAGCGATACCACACCTTGACCAACTGACTGGGTGCTTGCGACTTGGCGAAGGCGATGCGGCCAAGGACCGGGTCTACGGCGACATGGTCCTTGGGCACCTTGTACTTCCAGTCAGTAAGGTCGGCGGGTATGACCCGCTCCGGGGTGATCTGCAGGGTATTGGCGGGACTGGGCCAGTCCATGGTTTCGATATACAGCGAAGCGTCTTTGCCGTAGAGCGCCGGGTCGGCCTGTGCTCGCCCTGCGTCACCGGGAGCGCCGGCCTCCAGCGTCCAACGGTAAAGGGGTACTGGCAGATTTTCCGCACCGGCAATACCGCTGCGTTCCAGTTCGGGGACGGGATGTTGGAACAACGGTGCGTCGTTACCCAGCGCGGAGAACGTAAAGCAATGTTTGCCGACTTCTTCGTGTCGGTAAGCCGCGGTCGCGACGACTTCATAAGGCCTTGTGCGCCACACAAGCAGGCCGACGTTCGCAATGCCAGACACACCGCGTGACTCGGCGTTGCTGATGCGTCGTACATCGCCCGTATGACAACAGTCGTCGAAGGCTCCGTCGAGTTCCGCCAGAAGGCGTGCCGAATGCAGGTCGGCCGTGGCCTGGCGGTTGAGGTTCAGGTGGTCCAGATGCGCAGTGGTCACCAGTCGCCGCTGGTACTCCACCGCGCGCGCTGGCCAGTGCGCCACATCACGGGCGATTTCCTCAAGTATCCAGAGTGTCCCCTTGCGTCGGTGCTGGGCGATGGCGTTGGCCGTTGCCGCGCGGGCCGAGAGGACGCGACGCAGACGCAGTGAGCGCTCTGCGCCTGATGTGCCCAGGGAAAGGTTGGACGGCGCCAGGCCCAGCAAATCGCCGATGTAAGGGATCAGCCATTCGTCGCAGGTCTCGATGAACCAGCCGTCATACATGCGCTCGAGGTCTTTTTCCAGTGCCGCGGCTTGCTCGCCAACGATGCCAAGCAGTTGCTGCAATGCCTTGCCGGACTTCTGATCCTGCAGGCGGATGTACGCAGGGAGAAGGCAGTAAAGTGCATCGGGTTCGGTAAACATAAGTTCTCGACCTCAGCCTGGGTTCAGTACAAGTAGGTCACGCACTTGAGGGATGAGATAGGCCAGTTGGGCCGGCAGAAATCGCGGTTGTACCAGCGCTGCATCTTGACTTGAGTGGTTCGACGCCCAGTCCGGGTTGGCCCGGCCGCGCAGTGCAGCGACCCGTACCTTTTCACGAGGTCGATTCAACGCCTGCCTGAGCGTTTCAGTGCCGCGTACCTCGACCTCGGTCACGCCAGCAAATGCATCGACATCGACCCAGGCAACGCCGAGCGTGCCTTGCATCACGGCAATGACCTCCGACAAATACGCAGGCTGGCCCAAATGCCGCCGCTCGAAACTGAAGTGATCAAGAACGCGCAGGCGCAGTACAGGCTCAACCAGGCTCCAGTCCGCGTCGGGATCGATGCCGACCTTTGCCTGAATCAGCAGGGCCTTCAACTCCCGCACCGCGATCTCCACGGGATAGGCGGGATCGCCATAGCGTGTGTAGGCCGCACTCAGATTGGCAAGCAGTTCGCCGTCCGGATCCAGTGCAATGTCATCAACGCCGGCTACCGTCACATGCACCACTTGCTGCGCGCCATCGCTCAGGCGAATGGCATCTGCGTGGCCGATCCCGGCAAACAGGCGGGCAAAGTCCGCATAGTCCTGGACCGACACCAGGCGCGACATTGGCGGCAGCGCGCGCACGGCAAGCGGTACGTTGCGGCGGATACGCTCTGGGCTGTCGCGGTCGGCGCCCCCGCTCGCACGCAGGGGATTGATGACGCCATTGACCCCCAGTGGGCGAGTACCGAGCAGGCTGATTTGCTCGGCGTGAGCGTTACCAGGCGCGCCGATCCCCACGCGATAGCTGACCTGCACATTTTGCGGGCCACTAGGTAACCGCACGCCGTGCACGCCGTCTCCAAACGTCAGGGTAGCGGCCCCTGACTCATTGGTGTCCAGCTGATAGCCGCGCGTCCCCGCGTCAGCGTCAAGCAGTGAAGACAGGTTGTGGTAACGCATGCCATTGACCCGCACAACTTCCGAGCCCTCGGCGCCAGCGGGAGTAATCGCGGTGGTAAAGGTGAGGGGCGAGCGGCTGAACATGAACCGCTGCCCCGCGCGGCGGGCATCGCCGGAACCCAGAACTTCTGTCACGGTTTCACCGTGTGAAGCCTTGACCACATTCCCATAAAGGATCGCCGACGAGCGCTTGTAGGAGTAGGCCAGCGGGTTCACCAGCGTGAGCAATGTGTGCAGGGTATCGCCAGGCGCCTTTTTATGTGCCTTGTGCTCAACCGAGCCAATCATCGCCAGTTCACCGCCGTGTACGCCGGGTACCGGCCTGCCTTCGGCGTCCCGTATGTCGGTTCTTTCGCCGGTGACGATCAGCCATTGACCTGATTGCAGTCCCTCGATGCGGGTCTGCAGTTCGATCTGATCGCCGTGTTTGCCGTCAGGTATGTCGTCGTCAATAGGGGAATCGGCAAGGTGCACCTCTTCGCTTTGTACGTAGTAGAGGGTGTTGCGCAGGATACGCAGATAAATCTCGTTTTTTGGTAACTGTTCAATCTCACCTTCATTCAGGATCGACACCGGTTTGCTTTTAAGATCGCAGAGTTCGAGGCGGGTCGATTTTGCGCAAACACCATAGTCCTCCCGTTCGATGGCCAGGGCAGAGCCCACTCGGGCCAACCGTAGCATGTGAAAGTACTTTTCTTTCCGATCTTCCTTTTCGAGAACCACAGAACAGAGACGCTGGTACGCCACAAACGAGTCTGGCTGCACGGCGTCGTACACGGCATCGAGAAACGAAAATTGCGCATCAATTTGTTTGAGCGGCCAATCTGTCGAATAGTCGATTTTGCCATCGCTGTTGATAAAAGGCGGCGCCAGCGCACCGAACGCGCCGGCAGTGGCGCGAAGCAGGTGCACCGTGGGCGAGGACTCTCGTAATACCGGCGTCACGGGCAGGCTGTCCAGGACGGCAGGCAGGGTAGAAGCCAATCCGGGCGTTAACGCGGTGAGCAGACTCAGGCGATCCCCGCCGTCGTCGGCCAGTCCGCTTCCCGCGTTGCGTGGTAGTTGCAGGCGTGACGTGAGTTGCCTTGAAGGCTGCTGGCTGCTTGCGTTGAGCACGCTATCGAGGGTTGAAGGCTTCGCCTGGTTCAACGTCAGGTCTGATACGGGCGAGAACTTCGCGAAAATCTCGACCATCCTGCCTGCCCGTTTCTTGACCTCTATTCCCTCATTGACCTGCTCAATCTTTTGGGCCGCCACTTTCCCGTCGCAGGCGCTACAGCCGAGAAAGTACGACGAGACTATTTCGAGTAAATCGACATGTCCGTTTTTGTCCTCAGCGGGCATTGCCTTGAGAATCTCGTCTCGAAGAGCCAGCAATTCATCAACTCGCTCACTGTCCAGACCGGTACGCGCCTTGAGTTTGAGTTCCACATACCCGGCCTGAAGATCCGTTCTGCACGCCGCCACCTCCCGCATGACCTGAAATCCGGGCTGACAGTCAAACACATACAGAACCCGCTCACCCGGGCGAACGGTGAGAGCGGTATCGGCCAGGCGCAGAGTCGGGTTGAGCAACGCGTCTTTCAGCGTAATAGCGGCGGGGCAGGTAAGCCGGGGTGACATTTGACTCCAGTCGGCATGCGCGGCGAACGCTTCACTGGTCTCGAACGTCTGCATCTGCTCCCCTGGGGCGGGCACGGTCTGCGATTTGGCGCCGATGGGAATTTCGACGGGGGCCGCCGTTTTGTCGAGCAGATAGGCCAGGTAAGCCGTCGCCGCCACACCGGGCCGCGGCTTGTATCCCACCAGGGCGGCCAATTCACGCAACGTGCGCTCATCGGATGTCGTGCGCAGGTAACTCTCATTGGTCAGGCGTTCGCGATAGAAGGTCAGTACATCGGCCTGCATCGCCCATGCATCCAGTAAAGCGATGGTCGGATCACTGGCCTCTCGGGTCCCGAGGTTGCGCAATGCCTCGCGGCGCGCCAGTCGATGAAGCGCATTCGCTTGGAAAGTACCGTAGTCGCCGATGCGAACGCTCAGAGCGTTCAAGCCCGAGCGATTATCCGGCGCCGTCAGCTCGTCATTCGGGCATGCACAGCTGCAGTCGTCGCAACCACAATTACCGCAACCGCATTCCCCGCAGCAGGTGCTGCCGGGTTGATTGCTATGGATTCCGTTTGTGCTCATCGCGCCCCCTTCAACAACCTCAAGCGGCCACGCTCGGGTAGGTTTGGATCGTTATCCAACTGGGCGACCTCGTCGGGTGCGATGGCGATGAGGTTGTCTTCAAGCGAACGCAAGGCATCCGCCTGACTGGCGTACAGGCGCGCGAATGTCACCAGTTCTACATGCGCCACGCCTTCGAGCGCTTGCACCGCCGCAATGATGCGCGACGCAGACACATCCACGCCGAGCCCCAGTTCGTCCGGGTGAAACATGCCACGCGAGCCGTCGACTCGCGTACGGTTGGATAGCACCGTAAGTACTGAATGTTCCACTTCGCTGCGCAAGTAATGCGGTTCAACGCAAATCGACAAGGCGATATCCAGCGGGACCTGGCGGGTCGACACCAGGCGCAGGTCGTGACCAATACGACGTACCCGCTGCAGGCGTGCGAAAACGGCAGGGGTAAGGTCTTCGGACGCATACCGTGCAAGCGTATCGAGTGACACACAGGCCTCGTACCAACTGCCCGTCCATGAAAGTTGCGCAAAGGCGCCCTGGACACGTGCATCGTCCTGAGCGATACGAGCATAGTCCTCGGCGGCCACCGCACGTTCCAGAATACGGCCATAGGCATTTGGCGCATGGAGCTTTACCTGCTCGACCGTTTCGGGTGCAGTGCCTCCGGTTGCCGGTAACGGATTGCGGGGCATGAACCGGACACCCGATAACAGGCCATTTTTGCTTGCGATGCGCACGATAGCGTCATGCCCAACGTTACCGGACGGCCCGTTGCCAGCACGGCTGCGAACCCGAAAACGCCAGCCTGGCGCAGGCGCTTGACCATTGAGACCGTCACCAAAACGAAGGTGCGCCAAGCCTTCGTCGTCAAACTCCACAGCGAAATCCCGATCTTCAGGGCCGCTTGCCAGCAGATCACGTACCGGATGCCAGGCTGGGTCGTTGGTCCATTGAGGGTCTACTGCGGGTTCACCCTCCCTGGGTGTTGGCTCGGCCAGCAAACACACCGCGGGAACGGCATCGCGTGCATTGCGCTGATTCACTGCACTGGCGCAGGTAATGACTTCGCGAAGCGGTTCGGCGTGGGTGAGGGGCGTGTGATCCAGGGTGATTTCAAGGCGTTTTGGCTGCCGGTGCAGCTCGATGTTGGCGCCGTCACACAGGCAGCAGAGGTCCTCATCTTCAACGCCAACCTCCCAGACTTTCTCCTCGTGCTTATCAAGTGTTTGACCATGATCAACCAGCAGCACATTGCCACGAGCCACAGCCGCCGGAACGTCCTCGCACCACTGCCGCGCAACGGGGTTGTCGGCAAGGCCAGCATCGACCTGGCCACCGTTATCCGGCGTCGTGCGCACCGTCAATCGCAAGTCAAAGGGCAGGGCGTCCCCCGGATGCCATTCAATTTCCCAGATACGGACATGGGTCAACGGATCAACCGTGGGCAGTGCGCTGGTCAGACACACCACATGCCGTCGGTTCGGATCGGCGTCGGCAGTGGCGGCCGTGGCGCAGCCGCGAGTTTCTTCGAAGATCAGCACATCCCCTGGCTTGAGGCGCAGATGGTAGGGAGGACCTTCGTCATCGCCCTCGAAGAACGGTAGATAACCATCGCCGATGTCGTCGTTCGACTCGACATTGCGCCCTATTGACGGTGGCTCATCGCACAACGTTGCCCGTGTACTGCCCGCCGGCAGGCAGCACGCACTGCGCTGCCAGGTGTAGAAATGCATTTCACTGTGCGCCGCGATGACCTCGAAGGTATCGCTGGCGCCTATTTGAATCGGCTCGAAGATGACGGCTTGAGGATGTTTCTTGAGCGCCTGCCAGTCCATTGGCCCGCTGCCTGGCTGTGTCCAATCGCCCTCGAAGGCCGCGAACGCCAGGTCCGAAAGCTTCAAGCTCTGATCGGTGTCTGTGCCGATCGTTAGCCAAGCGCGGGCGTTGCAGCCTTCGTGCATCCAGTAGTCCACCAGCCGGGCGTGGCGTCGCACCGAAATCCTGCGCCTGGCAGTCTGCAGGAATGCTTCGGTCGCCACGGCGTCGAGCTGGTAGCTCAATTGGTCTGCCACATACGCGAGCAATTCGACCAGCGTCAGCCCAAGGTCCGGCGCATGTCGCTCCGCCCACTGCGGTAAGGTCTGCGCCAGCCTGTCGAGTAACAGCCGGCGAAAACTCTCGAAGTCTCGTGCCAGGTAATCAATCGTTGGCGGCGGTAGCCTGCTGGTTGCCGGGCAGGGCAGCGGCTTGCAGTCCGAGGTATCCGGGCAATCGATGTGAAACAGGAACGAGGCGCAGGCATAGCGCGGGTCGATACCTTGGGGCACAGCCCGGCGAATGGGGGGTTGCTCGTTGTAGGAGCATTGCACCACGCTGGCGGAAGGTCGGATCAGGCAAACGCAGTAATGTGAGAAGTCACCGGTTTTGTCGACAGCGATCAACAGGCAGGGATCGCCATCGTCATGTTCGTGGAACCTGACGCTGACGACTGCCACATCACGGACCCGCACGCCACCCTCGATCACCACGTTGGCGGCGCTCAGTTGCCTGGGCATGGCCCCGAAAAAATGCACGCACAGGGTCACCCCGTCGGGATAGACCTCGACGTAATCGATGCCGGCGAGGGTATCGCTTGCGCGCACCTGCAGGCGTCGCGTATCGGTGCCACAGATTTGCTGCGTGTCGGATGAGCAGATCGGGGGCGTCATGATGGGCTCCTGGGGAACGACTGGGCGTGTTCCGTACCCGTGGACAGCAGGGTGTAGACGAGCGACACCCGCAGCTGTGCATCCAACGACTCGATGCGCAATTCTCGTACATCAATGACATCACCCAGGTACTGCGAAATCGCCGCCTGCACGGTCAACTGCAATGCCGCTGCCAGTTCCGGGCTGTTAGGGCAGTGGACGAAATGCAGCAGCCCCGTTCCAAAGTCAGGGCGCATGACACGTTCGCCGGGGTGGGTGAACAGCAGCAGTTCGATCATGTCCCGTACATGGTCGCAATCGTCCGTGGTGGCGGTCCGGCCGTTGGTGGCGATGCGGTAGGGGAATTCAATGTTCATGGTGGCCTCAAGTCACGAAGACGCGTGTCTGGCCGGGCAAGATCACCAGCGGATTGCCGGATGGCAGACAGGGGGTCAGCGGCAGTGGCATCAGCACGGCCAATGGATTGCCCATCGACTGGACACGGGTCGACGCCGTGACCGGAAGGGCCGTTGCGCAGGCTACCGGGCTGATACAGCCAGCAATGACATAGTGGTGAACGTTGAGCAGCACCGCGCCAGCGCCGTTGATCAACACTTTGCCAACCGGAGGGATGGGCGCTGCCGGCGCCAGGTGCGAACATCGGGTCGTGTTCGCGAAGGTAATCACAAAGCCTGGCATGTTCGCGCCCTCACTGGGTGACAAGAAGCGCCGCGGCGGCAACGACCATGCCGTCGGGCGTACCGTTGACCTGTACGGTGGGGCCGAAGATACGAACCCCGGTGTTGTCGATCGCGATCCCCGCCGTAAGGCTGCCAATGAGAATCCCCCCGGTTGGCAGGTAGGGCGGCATTGGCGTATCAGTCATGGTGAAGCCGTGTTTGAGCAGCGTTTGAAACGCGAGGATCGGCATCAGTGGCTGGCTTGTCTTGGCAACCATCGGGGTTTCGATGGGCGTTTCCCACCAGAACCCGCACCAAATGGGAAAATCGGGGTGCCCCTGTTCGAACTCGATCCATACATTGGTGCCCGGCGGTGGCACGACAAACGCCCCCATGCCCAGCCCGCCCCAAGGCAGGCATGGCAACGCCCAACCTGAAAAATTGGGACCATGTACATCGATCACCTGCACCATCAGGCAGCCGCGTTTATCAATGTCGGGCATGGGCAGCACCTTGCCACGGTATTTGCCCCAGAACCGCTTGATCCCGGCCACGGCGTCGGGCGGCTCTGGCGGGTCGTCCTGATCATCCCGGCGGCTGAATTCTTCCGTGTAATGCAGGCTGTCCATGGTTGGTCGCGTACTCATCATTGCCTCCGCTTCAGTTGAAGGGACCGACGCCGGGGACCCGTTGGGCAACGCCGACGGCAGGAACGGCCAAACCCAGTGCGGCATTGGCGATGCCGCCTTCCAGCGACAGGGGGTCGAACGCATTGCGCGCCAGGGTGAAGCTTTGTTTGTATTCGCCCGGCTTGATGCTGTGCGTCACGCTGCGCACGAAATGCAGTCCATCGTGGGGGTAGCCCGCGCCGCGCACTTCCACCAGGCGCCGTGCCTTGAGCAGTTGGCCGTAGCGCATCACGTTCAACGAGCCGGAGCCGCTGATCACCTCGGCCGCGCGCGCGGCCTTCGCCAGGCCTACCATCACGGCCTGGGCCGGGTTGTATTTGGCCACGCCATGCAAGGGTTCGGCGCGCAAGGGAATGGGCTGGCGGCTGCCCAGCGGTGGAGATAGCGGATTGACGTCGGGGATGGGAATAGGGATCGGTAGCGGCAGCCCCTTGCCGCTGATCAGCATCAAATACACCGTCTTGGAAAAACCGTCGAAGCTGAAGCTCAACGAATCGACGTTGCTGCCCGCATCCGAATTGACGATCAGCGCCTGCTGCGGCTTGCTCAGCCTCAGTTCCGGCCCCCAATAGGCGATCGAGCGGCCCGGCACCAGGGGAACGCCCAGGGCGCGCGCCGCGCCAACCGCCGGCAACATGCTCGGCAACATCGGAAAGTCCCGTGGGATTGGCACGCTGGGCAAAGGATCCGGGTCGATAAAGAACACGTAACCCACGCTGTTCGCCAGATAAGTGAGGTACTGCAGGTCGGTGCCCATGTGACTGGGGATACGCTCCTTGGGCAGGGGGATGTCGATGTTCACGCTGGGGATGATCACTGGCAGGATGCCCAGCGGCACGTATTTGGCGAGGATCAGCGCGACCCTGGCTTCGGCGGGCATGGCGGGGTATTTCCAGACCCAACTGAAATCCACCAGATCCAGCAGGCGCGTGATGTCCTCGCCAATGACATTCAACCGCGACTGGCCCGGGTCGTTGCTCGAACTCACCTCATGGCGGGTAATCACGCCATCCATCAGCGTGTTTGGCTGTCCATTGACAGTCGCCACCAGCACCAGGCGCCGAGGCGGATCGAAGAAGCTCTGATCGAAGCGCCGCCGTGTGCCCGAACCCTTGCCGAAGGCAAAGCTCAGTGAAAATCCGCTTTTGCCGTCACTGGCCTGGGTCACCTGCGCGGAAAGAAAGGCATCCATGACGTCGGCGGGCACAGGCTCGGGGAGTACCGTTCCGATCATCAATGTCAACTGGATGCCCTTGAGCATGACGTTCTCCTTAATTGCCGCGCGGCCCTGGAAAGCCCGCGGGCAGCGTCAGCCGCAGCCAGCGGCCGATTCGTTCGGTCAACTCGCTCGGCGCCAGTGCACGGTTTGCGTCGGCGATACGCCAAAACAGCTCAGGGTCACCCAGGTGATCGGCCGCGATATTGTCGAGGCGGTCGCAATCTCGCACCTGATAGCGGGCCACGTCTGCGAACAGTTCGGCCGGTGGCACCCAGCGCCGGGCCACGTAAACGACCTCCCGCCCTACAGCATCGCGGTAAACCAGCAGTGGCAGCCCACTGTAGCGGCTGTTCTGCGCAAACGGCGCAAGGGGCGTGTCCGGGGAGGAGGGGACCATCGAGGTGGGATTGATCATGGCGGGGCCTGCAAGCCAAGTTGACCGAGGGAACCTGAAACCGAACGCAGGGCCAGCGCTTCCTTGTTCTTCAGATACGCCATGAAGAGCTTGCCGCCGCGATGGTCGAAGCCCAGGTCATTCACCGACAGCACGCGCATGCCCAGGCTGACCTTGGCGCGTATCGGGTTGAGGGAGACATCGAATGCTTCCTCGGTGATGGAAAACTCGGAGATCCGCACCGGTACCACCCGCTGCACACTCCAGACAAACAGAGCCAACGGCGCCTCCATCGGCGCAATCTCCACAGTGCCGGCACGAAGCAGGGCGTCGCTGTCGTACAACTGCGCGCTCGTGGGGGTGATCAAGGATTCCAGCGCAGCGAGTTGCGGGAAGATGCCGACGTCGATGACGGTGTCGGTAGACGCAGCGGTTTCGAGTTGGTCGATCGCATCGATCTCGGCTTCGAGCTTGAAGGTCTCCACCGGCGGGCCCTTGAGGCGCAAGGCTTCGGAACGGTCGCCGGATTCGCCACTGGAAGCCTGGACCTGAAGCGTGCGGGTGAGTTGGTCGGGGTTGTATTGCAGGACGACGATGCGGGCGACAAGGGTCGTTACCGGGTTCAGGAGGATGATGCCGGCTTTGAGGGTTTGGGGGGAGCGGGGGGAGGTGGTCATTGCCGATACCCACGCGGAATATCGAGAAGGTGAGAGGGATCGAGTCCGTATTCGACGAACATCTCGTCGGACAGGCGCGCGATCAGCGATAGTCGTTCTCCTTCAGGAATTTCTTCAGTGCGCGCAATTGCGCGCGCAACTATGTCGTATATCTCCTGTGCTGTAGCCTGTTTATCGGGGCGCGCAGCACGAAGCGCGTCGAAGTCGTTCTTCCAAAAATGGTCGAAACCTGTTTTACCGCGATGCTGGGTCCGCGTGAGTAAACGGGTCAGCGCTTGCTCTGGCTTGTAGCCCTGCACCTGCTTCATCACCGATTGCGGCGCCACGTGCGCCGACTCTTTGTTGACACCTTTATCTCCGATCGCGGCCCGATTGCGGCTCGCCGCGCCGTGCGGGCCTAGTTGCACCAGATCGCCGGCGTATTGGAAGGGTTGTGGTTCCTGCAACTTCTTGAGTGCCTCATCCGCCCAGCCCTCGGGCATGGGCGATCCTAAGACTGCGCCGGACGGAGGTGTCTGCGCGAGAGTTCGGCCGGTCCGCGCGTCCTCGAGTTTTTTCTGCAATTCTGCAGCCCGTCGCGCGACCCGTTGTGCTAGCGCTTTGTCCGGCTTACCGGCCTCTTCCAGCTTGGCGGCAATACGACGCATCGCGTCGATCGCATTCAGATCGCGCTGAAGTGCCACATTGTTGTTTAGCTCCTCCCCATAGATGACGCGGAAATTCGGGCAAGGAGGGCCGCTACACAACTCGATCCCTTCACGGGTGATCTGTGTGTAATGGCCGCCACTGACAGGCTCGGGCTCGGCAATCGGTGTGTGGTCGCCGGCACTCGGGCTTTGAGCTAGGGGTTCCGGTGTGGGCTCGCTTCGGGCCTTGGTGTGCTGCGACTCCAGGTCGTGGAGCGCCGTTTCGGCCTCAGCCGCAACGCTGTCGAGGGCGGCGCTTTCGCCTTCGTTCAAATTCTTAAACTCTGCGCGGCGTGCCTTCCATTTGCCGAATGTTGAGCGAAAGTCGTTGATGACATGTCCGAGCGCCACTGCCCCACGAGCTATCCCATAGATCGCAACAACAGTCTCGATTTTCTGCCATGTACGCAGGAACGCTTCGCCGTCGGACCCGAAGTGTTTGAGAATTAGTCCGCGGTGGTCGTTAATTAGCACGCTTAGGGCACCGATCGCGGTTGCGCCCCGGTCCGCCCATTTAATCGCCGCAACGCCGCGCGCGGCCCAGACGCCGCGCGCCGCCTTGGTTCCAGCGACAACCTCGCCACCGACTCCCATTGTTAGTCCGGTGAAGACGGCCTCGCCTACCATCGTCAATGCTTTGGTGTCCTCTTGATTTCCCAGCTGGAGAAGATGCAGTGCCGGCACGTACACGACCTTCCCGCCTTCGTCATAGAGGTACAGTCCGACGATATCATCCGGATCGAACTCGGCACCCTCGACACCCAACGCGAACATATTGCTTGGGAGCCGCCTCGCCTCCTTCCAGTGCTCTGTCTTCATGTGACTCTTGACCCAGATCTTGCCGTTTTTAAGCCGGCGGGCGGTCAGACTGGCCGAGCTAAACTTGGTGAAGCCGATGCTCGAGAACGGGATAACTGGGGCTCTCTGGTCGGCCGAAAGAACGTTTTCGGGATTGATACGTTGGGCTCTAGCCTTCATCAATCGCTCGGCCTGAGCCTTTTCATCGTCGCCAAGATGACCGGATGTCAACTCGTCGTAGAGTCGTAATAGCATCTTTCGCCCAGTCTCCGATTCTGCGAGACGCTCAAGATCTGCTTGGCTCGCGCGCCTGCAGAAGGCGAGCGCGACATCATCGCGATTGGTCAAGCCGATGCTGTCCAATCCCTGAACGACTGCCTGCAGATTGTCATGACGGACTTGGTCCAGAAGAGATTGGGCGAGCCGCTCTTCGTCAAGGAAACCAAGTGTGGAGCTCTCCTTGGCGAGCTTGTCGCCGGCCTTTGCCTCGAACACGGCTTCTTTCGGCTTTACGCGGGGCGCGGAGGCACGAGCCGCAGCGGGCAGTGGTGCCTTGCGCTCGGCCCTGGTCACAGGCACCGAATACAGGACTAAGCGGAATGTGTGGCCCACCTGTTCCATTGCCACATCACCACCGGCAATACCGTCGACGTGCTCCCACGCTACGTCCGCCGGTACGTCCTCGAACACGAGTTCACCCGCCTGGTACCGGCCGGCATAGCTTGCAGATAAGCTGTATACAGCATTCGAATTTGCCGGCGTCACAACGGTAACGCCCTCCCTTCCACCGCCGCGCCAAGTTTCCACATCGGCTTGGCCCGCCTGCGCCGAGTAGCTGATAGTCGCAATGACTTCCCCCCCAACGCGCAGTGTTATGTTTCCAAGTGGTGCCTCGACATCGACGTTTTTTGGCGCAGTATCCGATCGTTGGCCCTTAGGTTTCATTGCTAGATGCGGTGAAGTCGCCGAGATGGCACCCGCATCCAAACTATTCGTTACCTGATACGCTGCGTGGTCGGCCTCGCGCTCAAGCGTAGTGTCGTTGATGACTCCTGGTGGCATTCCTCCTTTTGATTGCTGCACCACGTGCGCAAGTTCATGTGCGAGCAAATGCAATCCCGCCGATGTCGATCGCGGTGGAGTGTCAGTGCCCAGAACCACGTCTCGACCGACGGTGTAGGCCCAAGCGTGCATCGATTCAGCTGACTCGCTCGCCTCACGATCCGTATGCAGCCGCACGGTTGAGAAATCATGGCGGAATCTCGACTCCATGATGCTGCGCGTGGTCTCGTCCAACGCGTGGCCCGGTGACGACAGCACGCGATCGACGATAGGGGGGATCACCTCTGCGGTTTTTGTGTCGGCCGCCTTACATTGCACGGCGCGTTGAGAATCTTTGCATCGAGCACAGCTCTCTCCACTTGTCTCACATGCGCACTTGCGTTGCAGAGCCGGTCGATACATCCCCGACGCGGTTAAAGCAGGGGAAACAGTAGCGGGTTGTCGGACGGACCTGCTCATTTTGAATCCTGAGGGGCGCCGCCCCAAACATGTCCGACCAGGGCTGATCCGAGGGCCTTGGCAAGATGCCCGCTGGCAAACTGTCCGTGGGCCCCGAGTTCCAAACGCTCGCGCCTAGTGTTGCGCACGAACGGTAAGGAGCCTGGCTGCTGTTGCGCTGTAGCGATTCGCGCCCGCAACGACTCCCGCAGTTCCTCCTCCAACCGTCCACGCTCGGCAGGCGACAGCTCCAACCCCTCAATAACCAACCGTTCAATACTGAAGTGAACTCTCATACCCGTCCCCCCGCAGTCACCTGCCTGGGTTCAACGCCAGAGACGGACACCTCGCGAAACTCCGCCTCCGCCACCGGCCGTCCCAACTTGCGTAGTTCCCAGCGAACAGCATCCAGCACGTGGGACATGTTGACCCGTCCGCCATCGGCGGCCGCACTGTGCGCTGCCGCCAGCGCCGCGTTGAAGATGCTGCCTCCGGTGAGCTGAAACCGTGCCAGCCGCTCATGGTCCAGTTCGCCCACCGGTGTCTGTGCGGGGAATACCGAGGCCCAGATCGCCTTGCGTTCGGCGACGCCGGGGAAGGGTAGGCCGACCGTGAAACGCAGCCGGCGCATGAACGCTTGATCAAGGGCGTGTTTCTGGTTGGTGGCGAGGATGGCGACACCGTTGAAGCTTTCCATCCGCATCAGCAGGTAGTTGATCTCGATGTTGGCGTAGCGGTCGTGGCTGTCTTTCACTTCACTTCGCTTGCCAAACAGTGCATCGGCTTCGTCGAAGAACAGTACCGCGCCGCCCGCTTCGGCAGCATCGAAGGTGCGGCGCAGGTTTTTTTCGGTTTCACCGATGTACTTGCTTTTCTGGGTCGCCAGGTCGATCACCGCCAGCCCAAGGCCCAGGGCATGGGCGACCGCTTCGGCGGCAAAGGTCTTGCCAGTGCCGCTTTCGCCATGGAACAAGGCCGTCAGGCCCAGACCGCGTTCGCTGCGTTCGGCGAAGCCGAAATCGGCGGCCACGACCGAGCGATGTCGGGCATGGGTAATCAGCCGTTGGATTTGCTCGCGTTCGGCGGCCGGCAGTTTCACTTCGTCGAATGTTGCGCGTGGTTCGATCCAGCGGGTGATGCCGGCCAGCGCGGCGCCGGCATGCTGCACGCATTCACGCCAGGCGTGCACGACGACGGCATCGACAGGGTTGGGCTCGTCATCGCCCAAGCCTTTGACCGAGGCGCAGGCCTGCTGGGCGATGGTGTGGACCAGTGAAGCGCTGATCTTGAATTCGCCGGCGAGTCGGGCAACGCTGGATTCATCGGTCGTTACCTCGTCGATCATCAGCGCATTGCGCCATAGGGCGCGGCGCTCGATGTCGGTAGGCGCAGCGATGGCCTGCACGGCGGCCGAGTCCAGCTCAGGTAGCCGCTGCCAGACATCCAGCAGGCAGGGTACGCCGATATGGGCCAGCACCCGTGGCCAGCTTTGTTGGGCATAGGACTTATTGTCTTCACCGGCCAGCGGTTGGACGCCGTCCACCCCCTGGATAAACAGCACCAGAGGCAATAGCCGCGCTTCCCGCGTCCAGAGCCGTTCGAAGGCGTCCAGCTCATCGGCGTTGGCGGGCAATGACTCGGCGTGCAGCACGACGGCTGTTTTGCCGGCCAATGCTGCGGCGCGCGCGACGACGTCTGCTTTCGAATCGCCATGACCACCGGTCAGTTGCACCAGGCCTTGGCTGTCTTCACGCCGCAGCCAGTGGCTGAGGTTCATTGCCAGCGCTTCCTGGGACGGCGGTAGGCAGTCAATTTCAGGAAGCGGGCGAACCAGCGCCGCGAGGCGTTCATCCAGGTAGTTGAGCCCCTTGATGTAGGCGGCGATGCGCTCGTCGATGCGCAACGGGGCACTCAGCAACGAAACTACGCCGCTCTGGTGCACTTCAAGCAGCCGTTGGGCGCGCAAGGGCCGCTGGGGTGACAACGCGTCCCAGGCCGGTTCGGCAAACAGTGACATGCCGAGCGCGAAGGTCGGATAGCGCTTGGCCGGATCGCCCTGCGCCTGTGCCATCAGCGATGGCATGCCCGTGTCGATTTCCACCGACGTGGCCAACAACAGCATCTCCTGTTCAAAGGAAGAGAGGCCTAACTGCCTGGCGAGCCTGTTGAACGCAATCTCCGGGCTTGCCGCAGCAACCTTTTCCATTTCCATGTGTGCCTGTTGCTGCCGGGCGGCGTCATACGACGCGTCCAGTGCACAACTTGCCACGTGCGCCTCAAGCGCCGTGCGAATCCAATGCATGGCTGCTTGCACAAACGCCTGGTTCGCCAGTGCGAGTTCGACACAGGTCATAGCGGCCACCGCACGCATTGTTGGGGATCGAATTGAGGAGGATCGGCGCTGCGGTCACGAATCAACTGGGAATCGACGCCGTCCACGCGCACGACCACAGGAATCGCTTCTTCAATCGGTACGACATCTTTGAGCGGCAACACCATCAATGCAGTCTTGCCGTCAATGGTCTCGAGCTTCAACGGGGCACCACCGAGGAAGACATCGATGCGTTGGCCAGGCCAGATTTTCGGTGAGACCTCGACCGTCAACTGTGCATTGTCCAGCGGTCCTGCAATGTGCGGCGTGGGCAACAGACGTGGGGCCAGGCTGAAGGGCCATTCATTGGTCTGGCGTGTCAGTTTGCCGGCGCGCTCTATGCGTAGTGACACGGTATAGGGCCCTGCTGGCCAGGAATCCTCATCGTCGGGGGAGATGGGCAGGGTGATATGTACTGTGTCGACTGTGGCGTCGGGATTGATGGGGAGGTGGTTGGGCGTTTTGAGCAGGGGGTTACGAAACTCGGCGGTTATGGCGTCACCCTCGAACAGAGCACCTTTTAGTACAAGCGTGTCACCCAGTTCTGCTGCCAGTCGAATCGCGGGTTTTTCAGGTTCGAAGGGTTCTATGCCAAACAGTGAAATTGTCGGGCTCAAGGGAGAGGGCGCCTTGAGTTTCGGCTGGGCGTCCACGCCATGGTCGTTTTTCCCACGGTGTATCACCGGAAGCGCGGATCGGGTCGAGCGTTTGCCCTGGATCAGTACCGTCGAGACCTGATAGGCCATGGTTGGCCGGTAACGCGCCTGCATGGCGGTCCACATGCGCGACAGCTCATCCGCGGACAGGTAGTGCGGGATGATTTTGATTTGCTCGATCTGCTCGGCCAGGTCGATGGCTAGGCGGCCTTGTGCGTCGGCCGGTATCAGCTTGACATTAATCGGGTTGTCCGGGCTCAGGGCGTCACGAATGTTCTGGCGGGTGAGCACCCGTGCGTCGTGCAACAGTTCCATGGCGTATCCGAGCAGGATCTCCGCCGTCCAGTCCGCGGCACCGTAAGCGGTCAGTAAGTAATGAAGATCGAGGGCGAGGGGAGGATTGCTCAGGCGGGCTCTCGGGTCGAGAGCTGAGTGGGACGGCAGGCCTTCGTTGCGCCATCCAGGGTTGGGCGTGACCTGGTACAGGAAAAGATTGAGCCGGTTGACCTCGGTGTTGCCGGTTTCGATTCGGTCGGGAGGCAGTGCCGTTACGGAAAACGAACCGACGTGGGAGAGATCGTTGTTGATCAACCCGTTGTTGAGCAGATCGCACAGCGTGGCGGTGACGGCTGCCAGGGCGAGGGGGCTGCTCATGAGCGCGCTCCATTACCACGGTGGCGCAGGTACGTGGCGAGGCGTTGGTCCTGAGGTGCCGGGCGTTGCACAGGGGCAGGGGGCGTGGGAGCCACCTGAGCGCGCACTTCGACGCGGCCGATGTGGATTTCGATAGTCGGTTCAGGCGCTTGCCGTGGTTGCATGGGCGGCAAGACGGGGGCCGGATGGGGTAAGCGGGGCAGCAATCCCGATGGCTTGTAAACCGGTGGCGTGAGGCTGTTGGGTGTATCGGCCGATTGAGGTTCGCTGGCAGGGCGTGCAACGGCTGTTTCGACCTGGATGATGCGTTCGTGCATGCGTGGTTGGTCGGTGAAGGATTCGCTGCGCTCAACGACGGATGAGGCCAACGGCTGAGGCAGGTCTGGCTCGTACCGGTGTTTGGGCAAAGGGGTGACGGGTCGGATCGGGGCGATCGTGACGCTGCTCATGCCTGGCAAGGGTGGAGATGCATCGATTTCACCCGCCCGATTGGGTGCTGCCGGTGAGGCGGACACAAGAGACGATTGCGCGTCGATGGTACGGATGGCGTCTTGCGCAACGGGGCGCGCCGGGTCTTGCGCGGCACGAGCGGTGACGTGATGAGCAGTGGGTGCATCCAGATCCATTTCTCCACCTGCGCGGAAGGGCAAGTCTTCAAACGGATACGGAAGCTGCGGCCTGAGCCCTTGTGGCAGAGGCGTCGAAGCAAGCTGTTGCGCGGCCAACTGCTCGAACAAGCCACCAATGGGCCGTGCCATTGAGTTCGCGTTCATGATGGCAGTAACTCAAGATAGCGACGCCGGCGCGTGTCGGACATCGCCAGAATATCGGCCTCACGCCAGCCAAAGGCGTAGGCCAACCGGGCAACCTCACCCAGCAGGCGCTGGGCAAGCGCACTGATTTCCGTCCAGACAAAATCAATGACCTGCAGCGTTTCAAGCCAATGCAATTCGCAGTTCGGGCAGGTCAGACTCAGTTCGATGTGGGCCAGCGGATCATGCTCCAGCACGGCGTGCTGCAACGCCTCGCGGACATCAGCAGGGAGGTGGGAGGGCTCCAACACCTTTCCTTTATGAAGCGCCCGTTGGATCTGGCTCAATTCCAGCGCCTGTGCAGCAGACTGCAGGTTGCCGTGCAGTGCGATCAGATCGGCGCAAGTGGGTAGCTTGAACTCAATGCAATAGTCGCCTTGCTGCAGCGGGAACAGTTTTGGCCCGGCTTTCTCCAGTTCGGCGTTGCCTGCCAATGCCGTCAGTTGCTCTACAAGCACGCTGCTTTCGACAAGAGTGCCGCATTGCTGGCAGTTGGCGAGGCAAACTATTTCCGGACCGAGAAGCATCGCTCGCAGTTTCAGCAATTGCGCAGCAATCCACCCCAGTGGCATTTGGGCAAGCAACTCGACAGGCTCCGGACACACCATTTGCAGAAGCAACAATGCCCGCTGGGCTCCGCTTGCCTGGCTTGCGGAGTCCCAGGTGCCCAACAGTTCGGCTGCACTCGGAATGCGCATACGCTTCTCCCATCAGAGCGGTGGTTCCTCGTACGATTCCTCTGTCGGTTCGGGTAACTCGTAGTCGAGTTCCCAGCCTTCATTTTCGAGTTTCAGGTGCTCGATCAGCACGGCATTACCATTGGCGTCCAGATCGGACATGGCCTGGAACTCCGATACCCAGCAGCGATAGACGTGATAACGCAGTGCAAGCTGGCCGGCTTCGTTCAACACTTCGATGGTCACATTCTTGCGAAAGTCCTTCAGAGACACTTCTTTGCCGAGCCCAGCACCAAAGTTCCAGACCTTGTTGGCCCACTGCACGAAATCCTTGCTGTGGGTGACTCCACGTTCCAGAGTGATGGCTTCAAATTCCGTGCGCCCCGGCGACTTGCGACTGGAACTGGGGTCGCCGCCCTCACGGTGTTTGACCACTTCGGTTGTGCGCTTGAGGGCACTGACCTTGCTGACGCCTGCAATGGCCTGGGTACTCGTGCCGAACTTGACGAGAAATTTGAAGTTCTTGTAAGGGTCGAACCGCTGTGAATTGACGACGAACTGAGCCATGGCGTGTTTCCCTCAAGTCTCGATCTGACCGATCATCTGTTGCAGCTTGATCACCACGAACTCGGCAGGCTTCAGCGGAGCGAAGCCGACATGGATGTTCACTGTTCCGAGGTTGATGTCGTTCTGGGTCGTCGTTTCCGCATCGCACTTGACGAAGTACGCCTCACGCTTGGAAGCGCCTTGGAAAGCACCTTGTCGAAAAAGGTTGTGCATGAACGCACCGACGTTGAGGCGAATCTGCGCCCACAGCGGCTCGTCGTTGGGCTCGAAGACAACCCATTTCAGGCCGCGGTACAGGCTTTCTTCGATGAACAGGGCAGTGCGCCGGACGGGGATGTACTTGTATTCGTCGGCATAATCGTCGGCGCCGCGTAGGGTGCGGGCGCCCCAAACGACCTTGCCAAATACGGGAAAGTTGCGCAGGCAGTTGATACCGAGCGGGTTCAGCAGGCCGTTATCCTCATCGGTCATCGCCACATGCAGCTTGCTCACTCCGACTAGGGAAGCATCCAATCCAGCGGGCGCCTTCCAGACCCCGCGCTGGGTATCGGTGCGGGCGAAAATGCCGGCAATTACTCCACACGGCGCAAACGATTCGAGACGGTTATCACTCAACGGGTTAGGTTGCTTGATGCGTGGGAAGAACACGGCGGCGTTCTTGCTACGAGGAAGGTTGTCGCTGTCTTCGCCGAATTTTTTCCGCGCGTCCTCGACTTCCTCCCAGGTGGCCGGAGGGTCAACGATCACCATGGCACGACGAAATTCTGCGTAACTTACGGCTGCAGCCAGGACGCCGGCATTAATGCTTTGGTCTGCGCTATTGGGCGGAATGCACAACAGATTAAAGATGCCTCCGCGGGTGAAAAGCTGCTCGAGTGCATAGAGCCCCTTTTTGTTTGCTTGCGCCTGTTCGGGCAAAAAGCTGATGGTGTCAAGATCTACGCCGTCATTGACGGAACTGCGTGCGTCATCCAAAGCGTCCTGCAGTGTTTCAAGCTCATTTTTCCATGTTTTGGGGTCAGGGCTTTCAGCTTTTTTCCTGGATAATTCAAGCGTTGCGTTCGTAACGCTGTCACCATTACGCGGCGGGGCGCCCTGTTCGAGCTTAACGATGTGGTCGAGCTGCGTGGTGATGGAAACAGGTTCTGGGTCTGGCCACTTGATGAGTCTGGATTGCTCCTTCAATACGTGGTCAACACGCCGAGGGCTGTCCACAAACGTCACATTGGTGAATGTTTCAGTGCTGCCACCGGGGCCGGTGTCGGTCACGGTGAGTGTAAAAAGCGTGTCCACCTCAACGTTAAGCTTTTTGGCAGCCTCTCGCGCAGATACTGTTGCCACTGCAACTTTTGGGGTCGTGTCATAGGGGCGCTCAATTTCGACTCTCAAGTCGGCAGCCCATTTGCCAGGGGACTTCGCCTCGAGACGCAATGCACCAATTTCTATTGTGCGTACAGTGGAGGATCTTACCTTTTTGATTATCGCCTCTATGTCCTCTTTCTTGGCATCATTGGTAAGCGAGTTTTTAATCGTGTCCAAGGCTGCATCGGCTGCTTGTTTTTCTTCTGGTTTCGCGTCGTCATCGTTTTGCAGCAATTTATTTTCGGCGTCAGCTGCTGCAATTGCCTCCTTGCCGTTCTCTTTTGCCGCAGCAGCATCTGCTATTTTTTTGGCTGCAGCTTCCGCGTTCCTGCGCGCTTGAGCATTTGGGTAACAAGGGCTTGTGAGCCGGACAATCACTGCCCGCGATCCACCATTCAAATAGAAATCGCGCACAGCAAAGCACATCGTGCTGCCAACCCAAAGCCCACCAAACGTGCGCTCGAAGTCACCGTAGCTGTTGATCTCAATAGCCTCATTGATTGGGCCCTTGCGCGCTCGGCCAATAAATGCGGTCACTGATGTGGGGACGGCGGTGATCGTCCGTACCCCACTCGGAATTTCTTCGACATACACACCTGGATAGGTCAATGCGGATGGCATGGAACACTCCTTACGTTTGTAGTCAGGACTTCACTGATCGGCAACAATACAAAACACTGCCGCCAGCCATTTCCCTGCGGCTCAGTACGCCTTGCTGAACCAGAGACTCGGCAGCGGCCTCGATTTCAGCACGGGTGTCCTGAAAGCGCTGTTGAACCAACCACCAAGTGATTCCATCCAAGGTGTCACCCGCATCGGCGTGTGATGAGCAATAGCGCTTAATTTCGGCAGCAATGTTCTCGGGGGACGACATCACGATGGAACTCCCGGCGATCCAGTGGCTGTGCAAGGTCGAGCAACCGACATGCCAACAATGGTTTGCCGCGCGATCGCATGAAAATCAAAGCGTTAAGGATCCAGGGGAGGGCGGGTATGGCAGGGGAGACAGCAGCTCGTGTGCCCACTGGGTTAGTTCTGACGCAGTCAGCAGGCGTGATGTTTTTCGATTGGCAACGGAAACTATCGATCTCGAAACCGCGAGCAATCGATTTGGTGTTTCCTTAGAAGTTTGCCCAAAGAGCTTCTTTCCTTGCCCGCGAGGCGAGCCGCCTGACTGACGTTGCCTCGGGTATGTCGCAGGAGATCTTCCAGGTATCGTTTGTCGAATGCATCGAGCACTTTTGTACGGGCGACCGTGTAGCTTTGTGGAGGAATGCCAGCAGAGGCCTGGATCAATCCGTGATCCGGGCAAGTGTTCATGGTTACGTTGGGCGCAGGAATGATGAAGGCTCGTCCATCGGACAGCAGGAATTCGCGGTGGACCAGGTTTTCCAGTTCGCGGACATTCCCGGGCCACGAGTACGAATCGAACCAGGCATGTGTGTGGGAATCCAGTGCACTCGTTTTTAGTCTGTGCTCGCCATAACGCGATGCAAATTCGCGCAGAAAATGATTGGCAAGCAACAAGGAGTCACCCAGGCGCTCACGCAGCGGTGGCATTTCAATCGACAAAACACGCAGGCGAAATAGAAGGTCCGCCCGAAAACCGTCCGCTTCAACCAGTGTTTCAAGCTTACGGTTGGACGCGACGATCATCCGCACGTCTGCTGTCTCTTCATGCACAGCGCCGAGTGGTCGATACCGGCCATCCTGCAGAAAGCGCAAGAGCGCCACCTGGCCGCGCACCGGCAACGAATCTATTTCGTCGAGAAACAAAGTACCTTGGTCCGCCAGCCGCAGCAGGCCATGTTCTTTCGCCCCGGCGTCCGTGAACGCACCACGGCAATGACCGAACAGTTCGTTCTCGATAAGGCTCTCGGGTATTGCCCCGCAGTTCACCGGAACGAATGGCTTGGACCTTCGACGACTGCCGTAATGGATTGCACGGGCCGCAAGTTCCTTGCCTGTACCTGTTTCTCCTTCAATCAGTACGGGTGCATCCCAGGCGGCAAGTTTCGGGATGAGTCTCATCACGGCAAGGAACGGGGGGGCTTGTCCAATCAAACCCAGCCTCCAATCCTTCGTGGCTGAGTTCATATCAAACGAGTCTGTCATGATGATTACTTTATGAAACAACTGACGATGCAGTGAAGCGGGGCGGGGCTGCACTTCTCCCTGCCTTCAGTCCAATTGATTTTCGCCATACAGCCTCCCAAATTCTCTGAGTCTGACTCGCCGAGAACCCGTGAACCGCTACCTTGGTCATTACAACCGGGCTCAGTTGCATCACTAGCTTAAGTTACGCCTGTCAGCATAGCAGCGTGTAATGAACCCGTTATCTCTGTCAAAAGCACTGAGAATCATCAAGCGTCTCATCAATGTTGACTGCTTTGATGTCGGCGCGTGAGCGCTCGTTCTTTGGTGGGAGACATCGTGCCAACTACATACGTACGACGAACAGATCGGAGACCACCTGAAACCAGTTATACGAAACGGAGGAAGGTGCTCGGACTCGCATGATTACACCTAGAAAATCGAATCGTTACGACCGGGTACTTCATCATGAACATTACTAACATGGCACATGCTTGACGAGTTTAGGCTTTTCATCTCGACGATTGCACTAATCGATTCAAGCGGATAGCGACCCGAGGAGGTTCAAATCGACAGCAGCACTCGGGAAGTTCCGTCCTGACACATAATTTAACATAATATACATTATGCGTAATTGTATCTGTGTGTGTCAGGGTCGCTGCAGACCAGATTTCAATGCTGCTCCGTGACTTTCAGTCTCACTCACGCAAACCCGCCGAGACCTCAATCATGTGTGTCCTGCGATCATAATCGGCTGGGCGCTGACTGCGCGCTCTTGCTCTGACAATCTACTTTCTCGAGTTCAGCTCATGCCCCGTGCTCATTTGTCGCGCAACCAGCAATGACGCTGCTGCATTACCTGCCATCGAACGTTCAGCGGCGTTGATGACGATCATCGGACAGGCATGCTCGATGGATCTAAAGCGCGTGACGTTGGCGACGTTCAAGGATGTACCCTGAAACGCATCGTTTTATAACTGTCTGGGGAACAGTTGAATGAACGCTTATATAAAGCATTGCAGAAGGAAGTCGCAGCGGGATTACCTGGATATCGACGTTGTGCAATGGCACGGACACTGTAAAATCCCAAGCCTGACAGCCCTTTCGCTTGTTTGCCGAGTGCTTTTTAATAACTCAACTAAATGTCTATTTAGTTGAGTTATTACTTGCTGTATTGTGTTTTCCCGAATTGAACATGCCCGGAAAGTTCAAAACCCTGACTGTCATCTTCCCTCTCCTTACAGAGCGTTCATACGCCATCAAAGAACCATTCAGCTACTGCGCTGGCGCCCTACCCGTGCACCTCGCGCAGGTCAACCTTGAAAGCTTCAAGGGGGATTGAGGCGCGTATCCAGGGCAAAATGCTCCTGGCTGATCACCTCAAACAGGCCTTCAGCCAGATCCGGATTCATCAGCACATTCCAGCTGTGCCGGGAGACGGCTGAAGGGATAAGGACAAACGGGTGTGCGGCCAGCAATTGATTGCCGAATTGCTGCTGGCCAATGCCCGGCGTGCCCGGCACCAGCCAGTTGGGATTGGGGACTGCGTCGGGGTACAGCGTGTAAACCTGGGAACGGTTGATCACTCGTGCCCCGGTCAGCACATGAGCGATCGTGTCGAGTGCCCTGAAGCCTTTGTGAACCGCCACTTCGAGAATGGCGGTGGACGGATCGGCTGACGCGTACACCGCCTTGACCCCCTTGGAGTTCCAGCGCCCCCCGCCCAACTCGGCGCCTATCCCGCTGAACCACGTCGACGCATGCTCCTTGCGGTCCAGACGCCAAAGGTAAATCTCTCCATTCCCTGGAATCACTGCCATCAGCTGTAGACCCCGTAATCCATGCGTGTCAGCAGGTCATCAACCAGTTCGAAGCCTACTTCAGTGGTCAGCAGATCCAACGGCACGCGCCCTTCCAGGCCCAGGGCCGGGGTGATCATCCATTTCACTGCCTCCTGGCGTTCACCCAGCACGTCTTCGGCCTTGCTCAACACCTTGGCCAGGCGCCAGGCGCTGCTGCTCTGCTCGGCCGTCAAGGGCTCCGGGTGTTTGATGCGACGATGCAGGGTGCGCTCGGACAAGCCGATGATCTTGACGAACACCTGTTTGTCCTTGAACTGATTGACCGATTGCACGAAGGCAATCACCGCTTCAGACGGAAAGCCGCGCTCGATCAGTTCGTGGATATCAAATGCACTGGGCGCTTGCGGCCTGCTGCTTCCGAACAGCAGTTGCAGCGGTTTATTCGGGTCTTGCAGGTACGTTTGCCGGGTTTCGGCGACGCCAATGGTCATGGGCAACCTCCCCTTTGTTTGCCATATGGCGAGAGTTTAGCGCCATATGGCAAAGAATGCGAACAGTCGCTTCAATGGCTCAGAATGGCACCGTCACCTTCATCCAGTACGCCTCCCCCTCTGCACGGTTGCGCACGCCGGTCTCCTTCTCCCATTTCGCGGTCACGAACCAGCCGTTTTTGTTGCTGTACTTGATCGACGGCCCCACAGCCAAGACACGGCCCTTGTTATCTTCAATGCGCTCGCCATTCTGGCGATCATCCGTCAGCTGATGGTTGGCATAACCACCAATGCCGACCACCCAGCCATTGCCCAGGCCCCAGCCGACGGCGTAGTCCATGTGCAGCTCCTGGCCGGACAGGTAGTCGGTGTCGGGGTTTTTGCGGTTGAAGTCGTACATGATCTTGGCGTCGATGTTCAGCCCGTTCGGGTCGACATAGGACAGCGCATACACCGGCTCAAACACCCAATAGTTGCGACCGATATTGGCCAGGTCATCACGGTCGTACCGGCCACTGGGGGCAATCATGTCAAGCGCCAGGATACTGTGCAGTTTCTCGCTGTGGTGAAAGCCCAGCGCCGGGCCGAAGATGATATCGCCCATGCCCTGTTTGGACTGGGACTGGCCGTTGACCGTGACTTTCAGATCCACCAGCGGGACGATGGCGTGGAAGGCAAGGCTGGCGCCGAACAGGGTCTGGTCGGTGACCCAGATCAGCCTCGGCGTCAGCGCATCGGCCCGCACGCTGAAGTCGACCGGCAGCTTGCGCCCGTCATTGCCGCGCAGGCTGTCGGCTTCATAGTGATTGACGAACAGCTGGCCATACACGCCCGGCGGCGGCATCGCCCCGGACATGTAGTTTTCAGCGCCCATCGGGTACGACGAGCCGCCCCCTTCAGTCGCAACGGCGGTGCGCACGGTCATTTGCAAAGCAGCGAGCGCGCAGCAACGCGCCAGCGTCGAGATACGTGGCATGGCATTTACCTTTTTATTGTTCTATGGCTCTTACGAATCTCAGTGGAGATCAATGTGGGAGCGGATTTATCCGCGAATCCAGGCACCCCGGTGTGTCAGGTGGACCGAGTTGCCGGTATTCGCGGATAAATCCGCTCCCACACACTTGCTTTTTTCAGTGGCAGACAAAGGATCAGATGCGCTTGAACAACGCCGAGCGCGGCGCATCCTC
Source organism: Pseudomonas sp. R5(2019) (assembly GCF_009905435.1). Classification (GTDB taxonomy): domain Bacteria; phylum Pseudomonadota; class Gammaproteobacteria; order Pseudomonadales; family Pseudomonadaceae; genus Aquipseudomonas. The sequence goes on along the minus strand of NZ_JAAAMT010000001.1, from coordinate 146,740 downwards.
GGCGCCATCGGCGGCGCTGTAGAAGCGCTCCATAAAAATGTCGCGCTCGAACAGGCGGCCCTGCATCAGGCAGGTGATCGCCGAGTCGATCATCGGTGGCGGGCCACACAGGTAGGCCTTGTGCCCGGCAAAGCGGCCGTCGAAATGGTGCCTGGCGGCATCGTGGACATACCCCCGATAGCCGTTCCAGCTTTCATCTTGCGCAGCCTGGCTGAGCGCCGGCACATAAGTGAAGTTGCTGTATTGCCGGGCGAGGTCTTCAAAAAGATCGCGGTTATATAATTCGGCCTGATTGCGAGCTCCCTGGAACAACGTGATCTGGCGTCCATCGCCCTGGGCCAGCAGATCGAGAATCATCGCCTGCGGGCTGGACAGCCCCGAGCCGCCGGCGATGAAAATCAGATCGCCCGCCTGAGAACCACGGACAAAAAACTGCCCATACGGCCCGGACAGCTGAACCGCGTCGCCCGCTTGCAGACGCCCATGAATATGGCCGGTGGCCGCTCCGCCTTCGACCAGGCGCACATGCAATTCCACCTCATCCGCGCGCGCCGGCGGGTTGGCCAGCGAAAACGCGCGTGTGCCCTCAATGCCCGGCAGTTGCAGGTTGATGTACTGCCCGGCCTGAAACGCCATGGGCCGATCCAGTTTCAGGTGCACGCCCTTGATGGTCGGCGACAGATCAACCACGCGGGTGACCACCGCATTGAAGTCTTCGACCGGGTGACCGAGAAAATCCGGATCGACGTCGATTTCGGCCTCGATCACCATATCGCTTTGCGGCATCGCACAGCAGGCCAGGACCTTGCCTTCATCGCGTTCGATGTCCATCAGCGCAAACGAGGACGCCGCGCCAATGTCCACCTCGCCTTCGAGTACCTGAATCTTGCAGGTGGCACAAGTGCCATGGCCGCAGGCGAACGGCAGCCATACTCCTTGGCGCAAGGCAGCCTGGAGGATGGTCTGCCCCTCCTCTACTTCGATCAGTTCGCCGGTCGGTTCGAGGGTGACTTGATAGCTCATGGCAGGTTCCTCAATTGCAAGTGCCGGCCAGGCCGTTCAGGCCCGGGGTGTCCAGGTGCAGCAGGCTTTTATGGCCGATGCCGTTGGCTTCAAGGCTGGCAGCGAAGTCCGGCACGAACGGCTGGCCGTCCAGGCGCCAGCGGCTGTTGCCGAAATCGATCTGCGCTGCCTCCGGGTGCTGGGACACCGCCGGCTTGAGCACCTGTTCGATAAAGTCGGCGAAGCCCAGGCTCGGTGGTAATGGAAAGGTAAACGGCGCGCAGAACAACAGGTGCCGCTCCCAGCACAGGTACACAAGCTGTGCGCCATGGAAGTTCTGCTGAAGGTCCAGCGCAGTGGCCGGGTACGGATGCAAGGCAGTCACGGACATGATGGTTTTCCTTATTGTTGTGTTCAGCTGGCCTTGGGGTGCCATTGCTGCCAGCGCTGGTGCTCGGGCGAGCCTTCGTACTCGAAGTTGTCCTGGCCCGGGGCGATGTTGTAGTAGTCGCGCACCACGCTCTCGACGTCTGCGCCGCCGCAGTTGCCCTGCAGGATCTGGTGCACCGGTAGCCAGGCCTGGATGTACTTGTCGGGCTCGAAACTGAAAATGTCGCAACAGCCGTCCGAGCAGAAGTGGTAGCGCTCGCCCTCATGAGTGCTGCTGCGGTGACTCAGGGTGGTGGCATCGTCGGGCTCGGTGAACGACAGCGGGATCTGGCACACCTGGCAGAGCATCGGCAGGGTCGGGTTGTAGAAGCGCTCGCCCTTCTCCTGCAGCGCGCGCCAGTGTTCGAAGCGCGGGCGATAGTGCTTGTCGAAGGTGTCCGGGTACTTGGACGACAGCCAGTCCAGCTCCTCGTCAGTCGGAATCCAGGTGTGGAAGTTGGTAGCCTGGCTGTACTGGTAGAAAATCGACCAGGCCTGGTGGCTGATGTGGTCTTTGCCGACGGTGGTCTGTTCGACGTACTTGGGCGGGCGAATGCCATAGCGCTCCAGGTCCTTGAACAGCGCGCCACCGGCCTGTTCGAAATACACCTCCCAGGCTTCGGCCCAGGACATGACCTTGTTCGGCAGCATGTAGTCCATCATCATCCCGACCAGCGTCAGCAGCCGGTAGCCGCGCCAGAACCATTTATCGATCCAGCGCTGGATGATCGGCACGTTGTCTTCGTGCTGCTCGAGCAGAAACTTGATCACCTCAAGGCCCAGGGTCATGTGTCGGGCTTCGTCGGACTGGGCCGAAAAACCGAAGGTGACGGTGGCCATGTCACCATTGAACGCGGCGCCGGACATGAAGGGCACAAACAGCAGGTTGGTCAGCACATACTCGAAGGAAAACGAAATCGCCGTCAGGAATTCGAACGGGCCAGCGGTGCGGGCATCCTCGAAGAACGACTTGGGCACCGACAGGAACCACACCCGGTCGTGCATGTGGGCAAAGTCATGCAGGCCGTTGAAGTGCTTGTTGTAGTGGCTCATGGCGTGGATCTGGGTCTGCACATGACGCAGCTCGTCAATCGCTTGCATCTGGCACGCCACCCGCGCACCGGCACCGCCAAACTGCCGACCAACCCGGGCAAAGCCCTGATAGGCCTGATACTCCAGCGGCGTGACGCCGCTCAGGAACAGTTTCAGCGCGTTCACATAACGGGCATCGGAAATATGGGTGTGACCGTTGTTCTGCGCAAAGGCATCGAAAATCGCGTAGAGCTTTTTCTCTTTCTCGGCCTGGTATTTCCAGTAGGCGTCCATGGTCAGGCGGAACGGGTCTTCCCACTTGTCCCAGTCGGTGATCTTGATGCCTTCGAAGCGCTCGTGAGGGAAGATCGCTTCCTTGGTCTGGTAGCTGAATTCCCAACCCAGGTCGCGGGTCAGGCAGCGGTATTTTTCTTTCTGGTTCAGGCGCTTGGCAGCCATGGTGGTGCTCTCCAATTCTTGTTGTTATAGGGGGCGGTCAGTTCCAGTGGAGGATGAAGCTGTCCTCTTCTTCCTCGACGTTGCCGCCCAGGGTGATCACGTCGATCAGCATTTCCTGGATGTCCCATTCGCGGCCCAGCTTGTCTTCGACGGTCTGGCGATGGATCTCCAGGCGCTGGCTGGCCTGGACCCGAATCATTGCCGGCTGGTGCTGGACCTCGGCATGCGGGTTGTCGGCAACGATGGCCTCGACGATGTAGCGGGCGTTGTCGTTGTCCTGGAAGGCGATGTACACGAGTGAGTTCATGGGCGTGCTCCTGGCAGGCCGAGCTTGCCCAGGCGCTGGCCGAAGGCGCGGTCGATGTCTTCCAGAGCCGGTTGGCCCGGGCCGATTTCCGCCAGCGGCGCCAGCGCTTCCAGCGCGCGCGCACGCCAGTGATCCACCCAGACACCGACCTGTTCGCGATTGGCGTCGCTCTCGTTGATCACGGTCTTGACCATGGCATCGACCCAGCGCTGGCTCTCGCTGAACCACAGGCGCATGAACTCGGTGAGCATGCCGAACTGGCCGGCGCCCTGGGCGCACAGCTGTTCGTCGAAGCGTTGGAACAGCAGCGGGTAGAGCAAACCATCACTGACCAGGTTTTGCGCCAGCGTCAACTCAAACCAGTCGCTGACCACCAGGCTGTCTTCGACATAGCGGCGCAGGCCCTGCCAGGATGGCTCCTGCTGCCACAGCGCGCGGGCTCGGTCCAGTGCCGCCAGGCCGCCGTCATCCAGCATCAGGCCGATACGCGACAGGTACTGGGCGATGCCGAGACGGTCCATGGCCTGGAACATGTGCATCTGGGTGACGCTGGTACCGTAGCCGTCGGCGGCGATGCCGCTGTTGTTCATGTTGGCGCCGAATTCGGCGTGGCGCAGCGGCAACAGCAGCTGGATGATCTGCTCGCGCAGGGCCGGGCTCAGGTGGGCCAGCAGCTCGCGTTTTTCGCAGAAGGCGTAATCGTGCTCGGCGTTTTCCTGCATCTTGGCGCGGGTTTGCACGTAGGCGCCGTAGTAGAACTGGCGCGGGTCGGACACGCTGTACCAGTCGGCCATGACGATGGCCGTGCGGGTCGGGTCGTTGAGCAGCTTGTCCGGTTGCCATAGCGGGCGGTAATGGAAGTTGGTCGCCGCTTCCAGATCGAAACTGGCTTCCTGATAGCGGCTGGCAGGCTTGTCGCCGAAACGCCGACGGGTGTGGCTGAAAGTCTGGCGGATCGGCTCGGCGGTGGCCGTCTTGATCTCGATGGACATGAAGAGCTCCTGTGATTGTTCTTATTGGATGCGGTGTCGGGTGCTGTCCGGTTCAGTCGTCCGCGCCCTCCCCGTACCGCCACTTGCGCATGTCGGCGTCAATGGCCTCGGCCATGGCGCTGTCCATGTGCTGCACGCGGTTGACCCGGCAAAAGATCCGGAAGGCATCGGGCGGCATGACCAGTTCGACGAACAGGTCGGGGTAGCCGATGGCAAAATCGAATTCGATAAAGGGATTGTCAGCGCCACTGCGCACTCGCACGTAACGTGGCATCTGGTTGAAGGTGGGGGCTGGGTGGTTCATGACCGCTACTCGCCGTGCTGGAGGTAATAACCCTTGAGCAACGGCTGTGCCAGATCATGAAACAATCATTTATCTCATTGTTTTAAATAGGTTTATTGCTTGGCGTCGAAGTTTTTCGGAGCGTTCGAATCACGGGTGGGTTTAACCATTTGATCAAACCGTCGCGAACGGTGTGAGCAAATGACCAATCGTCCGGCGATTGACTTTTGCCCGGCATTGCCCCGCTTAATAAAAAAAGAACCCGTGCCCCACACCATAATTACAACAGGGATCACCCCCACCATGATTACCCACTACACGGCCGCTGAACCGGCGCCGGGCCTGAAGGACCTCACTGACCGCGTGCGTTTTCTCGGGACCGAGGGCAAGGTCTGGCTCGACGAGCAACGCATGCTGCTGATTCAGGTGTCGATGATGGGCGCCTGCCGGCGTGAATTGATCGAGATGCTCGGCGAAGAGCGCGCCAAGGGCTTTTTCCTGCGCCTGGGCTATCAGTCCGGGCTCAAGGACGCCGAGCTTGCCCGCAAGCTGCGACCACAGGGCTCGGACGTCGAGATGTTCTTCATCGGCCCGCAACTGCATTCGCTCAAGGGCATGGTCAACGTCAAGCCGCTGCAGATCGATATCGACCTGGAAAACGGCCAGTTCTACGCCGATATCGAGTGGCAGGATTCTTTCGAAGTCGATAACTGCCAGGCCGAAGGGCTGTATTCCAGCCAGCCGGTGTGCTGGATGTTGCTGGGCTACGCAATCAGCTACAGCTCGTTCTTCCTGGGCCGTCAGATCATCTATCAGGAAGTGACCTGCCGCGGCTGCGGGGACGAGCGCTGCCGGATCATCGGCAAGCCGGCCGAGCAATGGGACGATGCCGAAGCCTTCATGCGCTACTTCCAGAGCGACCCCATCATCGATGAGTTGCAAACCTTGCAAGTGCAAGTGGCGAACCTGCGCCAGCGCCTGCAACTGGAAGCCGGGCGCTTCTACGGCATCGGCCAGGCCCCGAACTACCGCAAGACCGTTGCCCTGATCGACAAGGCCGCGCCCGGCAAGGCCTCGGTGTTGCTGCTGGGTGAAACCGGAGTGGGCAAGGAAGTGATCGCCCGCAGTTTGCACCTTCGCAGCGAGCGCGCCGGTGGCCCGTTTGTGGCGCTTAATTGCGCGGCAATTCCGCCCGACCTGATCGAGGCCGAACTGTTCGGGGTGGAAAAAGGCGCCTACACCGGGGCCCAGCAATCGCGCATGGGCCGCTTCGAACGGGCCAACGGCGGCACGTTGTTTCTCGATGAAATCGTCGAGCTGACCCCCAGGGCCCAGGCCAGCCTGTTGCGCGTTTTGCAGGAGTCGGAACTGGAACGGGTTGGCGATACCCAGACCCGCAAGGTCAATGTGCGAGTGGTCGCCGCTACCCACGAAGACCTCGCCCAGGCGGTCGCCCAAGGGCGCTTCAGGGCGGACCTGTATTACCGGCTGAATGTCTTTCCGGTCAATATTCCAGCGCTGCGCGAGCGCAAGGAAGACATCCCGTTACTGGCCGAGCACTTTCTTGCCAAGCACCATGAGAGCTATGGCAAGAAGACCCTGGGCCTGTCCGACCGCGCGCTTGAGGCCTGCCTGCGGCATGACTGGCCGGGCAATATCCGCGAGCTGGAAAACCTGATCGAGCGCGGCGTGATCATCACCGATGAGAACGAAAGCATTGGTGTCGAGGCGTTGTTTCCGCACTTGCCGGTGTCGGCGGACAGCATTGGCCTGGCCAGCGATGGCAGCCTGGTCCCGCAAACGCCGGCCAGCGACAGCGGCTGGCTGCAGCAGGTCATGAGCAGCGGGCTGAGCCTTGAGGCGGTGGAGGACGCCGTGTTGCAGGCGGCGATGGAGCGCGCGCAAGGCAACGTCTCCGAAGCCGCCCGCCTGCTTGGCATGACCCGCCCGGCGCTGGCCTATCGATTGAAGAATCGTTCACGGGGCGATGGGCAAGCGCATCCGTAATTCATGGCCGGATCGACCTCGATAGCCATGGCCGCAGGCCTCCCAGCCCTGCCTGCGGTACAGCGCCAATGCCTGGAGGTTGTCGAGATCCACCGAAAGCATCAATTGCGCAAGCTCGGGCCATGCCTGCTTCGCGGCGGCGGGCAGCGCTTGCAGGCAAGCCTTGCCATAGCCTTTGCCCTGCTGGCGTTGATCGACCATGAAAGCGTGCAAGGTGGCCGAATTCTCATCGGCCCAGGGCGGAAGATAGGGAGGGCGCTTGAGGAGCAGGAAGGCGACAGGGCGTTGATCGACCAGCAAGACAAAACCCCGGATAGCGAAGTTCTGGCCGTTGTTCAGGAGATACAGCGCTGAGTGAACGTCCCCGGCAAAGGCCTGTTGTTCGGGGGACAGTTCAAGACCCTGCAGTTGGCTTTGCTGAGCACGGGTCAGTGTTGAATGGCAAACAAGCTGCAGGCTCATGATTCTTCTATCCAATGGTGACGACGCGAACCGCGTGTAGGAGCCAGGCTTGCCGGGACGCCGGACCGCTGCGATGGGCTGCGCCGCAGTGCCCCCATCGCAGGCGAGCCTGGCTCCTACAGGGGGTTGTGTTCAGGCTGTGAGTTCATCAATCAACATCGCCATCGGCGCCGTCAACTCTACATCCACCCTCGTGACAATCTCATAAGGCTCGCTCACTGAGTGGATCGTCAAGTCGAGTTTCACCAACAGGCCGTGATCCAGCGCCATCCGGGCGACATCGGCAGGCATTACCGCCACGAGCGACGGGTCCTGCAATAACAGCGACAAGGTGGTAAAGGTCGACGAGGTCACCATTGGATACAACGGAAAACTCAAGCCGGCCTGGCGAAATTCGCGTTCCAGGGTCAAACGCATCGGCATGTTGACCGGGAACACCACCCAGCGGCTGTCCATCAAGTCCGCCAGTTGCAGCTTCACCCGCCCGGCCAGCGCATGCGCCGGGTTGGCCACCAGCACCAACGGCTCCTGGGCGCGGGAACGGGTCTGGTAGGCGGTGGGTCGCTGGCTGACGCTGGTGCGGCAAATGGCAACGTCCAGCCGGCCCTGGTCCAGCAGGCTCAGCAAGCGCGCGCTGGTGTCCTCGACGATCGTCACCGACAGCTCGGGCTGTTTGTCCCGCAACCGCGCCAGGCTGTCCACCAGCGCCGGCACCGCGCCCATGATCGTCCCCACGCTCAAGCGCCCGCCGTGCCCCTGCAGAATGCCGACCATTTCTTCACGCAAATGCTCAAGGTCGGTATGGATCAGCCGCGCATAGCGAATCACGCAGCGTCCCAGGTCGTTGGCTTCCAGGCCCTTGCTGGTGCGTTCGAACAGTCTGGAGCCAAAAATCGTTTCGATCTCATGCAGCGCCTTGGTCGCGCCCGGTTGCGACAAGGCCATGGCATCGGAGGCCTTGCGCACCGAGCCGTGTTCATCCAGGGCGATCAACAGGCGCAGTTGCTTGAGGCGCAAGCGCGAAACGATGGTGGTAAAGGGTGGCAGCATAGGTATACCTGAAAGTTATCGCTCGGGTCCTAACTCTCATTAGGCAGCATTTGCTGTGGAAATTAAAGTGACGCATCGATAACAACAAGCCGAGGCCAGCCTCCATGCGTTTGATCCAGTTCGAAGATTTCCAAGGCCAGCGCTGCGTCGGCGTGATTGAAGGCGACAAGTTGCTGATCGTCAACCAGGCCGGCAGCACCCGCACCCTGGCGCTCGCCGCCATCGGTAATGGCCGCAACCTGATTGAAGAAGTCCAGGCGCGTGGCTGCACGCCCGCTACTGAAAGTTATACCCAGCTGCTGGACGCCGCGCGCGTTCTGCCACCGCTGGACCACGAAGACCCGGCCCACTGCCTGATCAGCGGCACCGGCCTGACTCACCTGGGCAGCGCCTCGACCCGCGACAAGATGCACCAGCAAAAAATCGATGACCAGACCGCCCTCACCGACACCGCGCGCATGTTCCAGTGGGGCATCGAGGGGGGGCGCCCCGGGCCCGGCTCGGTCGGCGCCCAGCCGGAATGGTTCTACAAGGGCGACGGCTCGATCGTGGTTCGCCCCAACCAGCCGTTCCAGTCGCCGCAATTTGCCGAAGACGCCGGTGAAGAGCCGGAGCTGACCGGCCTCTATGTGATCGGTGAAGACGGCACGCCTTACCGCCTCGGCTTCGCCTTGGGCAACGAGTTCTCCGATCATGTGATGGAGCGCCGCAGTTATCTGTACCTGGCGCACTCCAAATTGCGCAACTGCTCTTACGGGCCGGAACTGCGGGTGGGCGAACTGCCCCGCCACCTGGCCGGCACCAGCCGGATCTGGCGCGATGGGCAAGTGCTCTGGGAAAAAGAGTTCCTCAGTGGCGAAGACAACATGTGCCACAGCCTCGACAACCTGGAGTACCACCACTTCAAGTACCGTCAGTTCCTGCGTGCCGGTGACGTGCACGTGCACTTCTTCGGCACCGCGACGTTGTCAGTGGCCGACAACGTGAAGACCCAGCCAGGCGACCGTTTCGAAATCAGCATGGCTGAGTTTGGCGCCCCGCTGTGCAATGCCATCGACGTCGCCGACGCGGCGTTCTCCATCGGCGAGGTCAAGGCACTCTGACCCATCCGGGCGCTGTGCAACGAATGTGTGCCGTGGCAGATCGGGGCTATTTACCTGACGCCAGCCCCCCACTTTTCATTAAAGGAGCCGCAAATGACGGACATTCTTGGTCAGCACTTTATTGCCGGTGGCCGCAGCGCCGCAGGTGACGTTACCTTGCAGAGCCTGGACGCTCACACAGGCGAAGCCTTGCCTTATCGCTTCTTCCAGGCCACCGATGCCGAAGCCGACGCTGCCGCCCAGGCAGCGGCGGATGCCTACCCGGTCTTTCGCAACCTTTCGCCACTGCGTCGGGCTGAGTTTCTGGAGGCCATCGCCGACCAGATCGACGCCCTGGGCGATGACTTTATTGCCATCGTTTGCCGGGAAACGGCATTGCCAGCGGCCCGCATCCAGGGCGAGCGTGGTCGTACCAGTGGCCAGATGCGCCTGTTTGCCAAGGTGCTGCGCCGGGGTGACTTCCATGGCGCGCGCATCGACCTGGCGTTGCCCGATCGCCAGCCACTGCCCCGCCCTGACCTGCGGCAAACGCGCATTGGTGTCGGCCCGGTGGCGGTCTTCGGTGCCAGCAACTTTCCGCTGGCGTTCTCCACTGCCGGTGGTGATACCGCAGCGGCACTCGCAGCAGGCTGCCCGGTCGTGTTCAAGGCCCACAGCGGCCATATGGCCACGGCAGATGGGGTTGCCCGGGCCATCATCCGTGCCGCCGAAGCCACCGGCATGCCGGCGGGTGTGTTCAACATGATCTATGGCGGCGGCGTGGGTGCGCGGCTGGTCAAACATCCGGCCATTTGTGCCGTGGGTTTTACCGGTTCACTGGCCGGTGGCCGTGCACTGTGCGACATGGCCGCCGCTCGGCCCCGGCCGATTCCGGTGTTTGCCGAGATGTCGAGTATCAACCCGATGATTGTGCTACCTCAGGCGCTGACCGAACGTGGCGAAAAGATTGCGGTTGAGTTGGGCGCATCGGTGGTGTTGGGCGCCGGCCAGTTCTGCACCAACCCCGGGATGGTGCTGGGGATCGCCTCGCCCGAATTTTCGGCGTTTCTGGACAAGCTGGGGCAGTTTATCGACGCCCAGCCGGCCCAGACACTGCTCAATGCCGGCGGCTTGCACAGCTATTGCCGTGGCCTGACAGCACTGGGCAGTGCCGAGGGCATCACCCACCTGGCCGGGCGTGAGCAAACCGGCAACCAGGCGCACCCTCAGTTGTTCCAGGCCGATGTGTCATTGCTGCGCAAGGGTAATGAATTGCTTCAGGAAGAAGTGTTCGGCCCGACCACGGTGGTGGTCCAGGTGCGTGACAAGGCGGAGCTGGAACAGGTCCTGGCCAGCCTTGATGGTCAACTGACCGCGACCCTGATTGCCGAGCCCGCGGACCTCGAACAGTTTGCCTCGCTGGTGCCACTGCTTGAGCAAAAGGCCGGGCGCCTGCTGCTCAATGGCTACCCGACCGGTGTGGAAGTCTGTGATGCCATGGTTCATGGCGGGCCCTACCCTGCCACTTCCGATGCGCGCGGCACCTCGGTGGGGACGCTGGCGATCGACCGCTTCCTGCGACCGGTGTGCTACCAGAACTACCCGGATGCGTTGTTGCCGGATGCGCTGAAGAATGCGAATCCGTTGGGTATTTCGCGGTTGGTGAATGGGGTAGCCAGCACCGAAGCTCTGTAAATTCCGGGGCCGTTGCTGCGAATGACTCGTGGGAGCGGATTTATCCGCGAATATAGGCGCTGCGGTTTATCAGGTAGACCGTGTTGCCTTTATTCGCGGATAAATCCGCTCCCACAGTTCTATGCCTTAACTGACTGGCAGTAGCGCCAAGGTCATTTACTCCGCCTCAGGCGCTTCAGGTACCCGCCGCTTGTGCACCCGCCGCAACGCCACCTTGGCCAGCTGCGCCATCTCTTTCTTCAATTCCTCGATCTGGCCTGACAGTGCCTGGCGCCCGCCTTCGGCCTGGGCCACCAGGGTTTTCAGGCCGTCCACCTCGGCGCTGCTTTGCTCGGTTGCGCGACGCTGGTGGTCATGTTCCTGACGCGCTTGCCGCGCTTCCACCAACAGCCGTTCGTTGTCGCGGTTCAGGCGGGTCAATTCGTCCTGCTTGACGATCAGCGTCTGTTGCAACTGCCGCACTTCCATCTGCAACTGCTGCAACTGCCCTTCGTGGCGGCGCTGTTCCTGTTCGCGCTGCTCTTTGATCGCGTTGCGGTAATGCTCCAGCGCATCGCGGGCATGCTGGTGTTTGTCCTCCAGCGAGCGGATATGCTCGGCTTTTTCTTCCAGCCGCAATTGCTGGTCGTCGCAGGTCTGGCTCAGGCGGGCATTGCGGGCTTCTTCGGCGTGCAGGTTGCCTTGGCTGGTCGACAGCGCGGCGCTGGTCTGTTCCAGAGCCTGACGCTGGCTGGCGTGCTGCTGTTGCAACTGCGCCAGCGCTTCACGACTGGCCGAGAGCTCTGCCTGCCAGGTGGCTTGTTTTTCTGCAAATTCATCATGGGCTTGCTCCAGCGGGGCAATCGCTTCCTCCTTCAAGCGCTGGGCAAGTCCGGCCACCAGCTGCGCCAGCTCGTCGCCGAGGTCCGGGGCCTGCAGATCACGCGGCTGAGCGCCATCCTCGAGTTCCTTGAGGTAGCGGTGAATGGTGGTTTTCGAGCCGGTATTGCCCATCTCGATACGTACCGCATCGATGCTCGGATGCTCGCCCCGCGCCAGCAAGGCTTGCCGCGCCTTCTGCACCACGGCTTTGTTGATGCCACCTCGGGCCATGCTCACTCCTGTTATTTCGTACTGTTGTACATACCGATGCGCGCAGACTAATGGGTCGGCGTTCTGAATGCTATGGTCGATTCACAGTCTGGTGAGTAATAGCACCCGAAGGAGTGTCGTTGATGCTGGTCGTCGAGCAGTTGTGCAAGTCGTTCACCACCGCCCAAGGTACGCTGGCGGTGTTGCAGGGCGTCGACCTGCGCCTGGCGCACGGCAGCAGTCTGGCGCTGATGGGAGAGTCGGGCAGCGGTAAAAGCACGCTGCTGCACTTGATCGCCGGCCTCGATCGGGCTGACAGCGGGCGCATCCTGATCGACGATGAGCCGCTGGACGGTCGCTCGGAAACAGCGCTGGCACGCTGGCGGCGTCAAGGTATCGGGTTGGTGTTCCAGCAGTACAACCTTATCAGCAGCCTGACGGTGGCGGCCAACCTGGCGTTCCAGGCGCGGCTGGCGCAGCGCCATGATCGCGCCTGGGTCGACTACCTGGCTGAACGCCTCGGCCTGTCGACGTTGTTGCAACGCTATCCGGAACAATTGTCCGGCGGTCAACAGCAACGGCTGGCCATCGGCCGTGCGCTGGCAGCCAGGCCGGCGCTGTTGCTGGCCGACGAGCCCACCGGCAGCCTCGATGAAGCGAGCAGCGATGAGGTACTGGCCTTGCTGTTGCAGTTGGTCGCCGAGGCTGGCAGCAGCGTGTTGATGGTGACCCACAGCCGGCGCCTGGCCGCACAGCTGGCCCAGCGCTGCCTGTTGCACAACGGCCGCGTGCAGAGTGAGGCGCGGTGATGAGCCCGATGCTGATCGCCGTGCAGGCGCTGCTGAGCCATTGGCGGCGCCATCCGTTGCAGTTTTTCAGCATTCTCACCGGGCTGTGGCTGGCCACGGCGCTGTGGACCGGCGTTCAGGCTCTCAATAGCCAGGCGCGCAATGACTATGCCCGTGCCAGTGCGGTACTGGCGGGGCCGGCACAGGCGCAGATACTGCCGCGTACCGGTGAGCGTTTCGATCAGGCATTGTATGTGCAGCTGCGCGCAGAAGGCTGGCCGGTGACGCCGGTGCTTGAAGGCCGCGTACGGTTTGGCGGCGAGCGGCCGCTGAGTATTCGGCTGATCGGCATTGAGCCGTTGAGCCTGCCCGCGGGCAGCACCATCGCCGGGCAACCGGGGCAGGCCTTCGACCTGGAAGCCTTTATCGGTACGCCGGGCCAGGCCTGGGTTGGCCCCGATACGCTGCAGCAACTGGGCCTGAAAGCCGGCGAGCAAGCCCGCAGCAGCGATGGCCGCACCTTGCCGCCCTTTGTCCTCAAGGAAGCGCTGGCGCCTGGCGTGGTGGTGCTGGATATCGGCCATGCGCAACAGCTGCTGCAGGCTTCAGGACAGCTTTCGCGACTGTTGCTGCCCGCGGCCTTTGCGCGCGAACGCCCGGTGCTACCGGCCGGTCTTGCAGCGCACCTGCAACTGCAACCCTCAAGCGAAGACGGCGACTTGCAGCGCCTGACCGACAGCTTCCACCTCAACCTCACGGCGCTGGGCTTGCTGGCCTTTATCGTCGGTCTGTTTATTGTCCATGCCGCCATCGGCCTTGCCCTGGAACAACGGCGCGGCCTGATCCGCACCTTGCGCGCCTGTGGCATCAGCCTGCGCAGCCTGTTGGCCGCTCTGTCGATAGAGCTTGGCACCTTTGCCGTGCTCGGTGGCCTGGCCGGGGTTGCCAGCGGTTATGGGCTGGCGAGCCTGTTATTGCCCGACGTCGCTGCCAGCTTGCGAGGCCTGTATGGCGCCCAGGTCGCCGGGCATCTTGATCTGCCGGCGCAGTGGTGGCTGGCAGGCGTTGCCGTCAGTTTACTCGGGGCATTGCTGGCAGGGTGCAGCAGCTTGCTGCGCGCCGCCCGCTTGCCGTTGTTGGCCTTGGCACAGCCTCAGGCCTGGCGGATGGCGCAAGGGCCATGGTTGAAGCGCCAGGCGATGCTGGCAGCACTGTTGCTGCTGGTGGCATTGGCCTGCTGGCGATTCGGCAATAGCCTGCCCAGCGCATTTATCCTGCTCGCCGCGCTGCTGCTGGCTTGCGCGCTGATCCTGCCCGCCTTGCTCGACGCTGCACTGGCGTTGCTGGCGCGGGGTTGTCGCGGGCCGCTGTCTGAATGGTTTATCGCTGACAGTCGCCAGCAACTGCCAGCTTTGAGTCTGGCCTTGATGGCGCTGTTACTGGCTCTGGCCGCCAGTGTGGGCGTTGGCAGCATGACCGAAGGCTTTCGCAAGACCTTCATCGGCTGGCTCGACCAGCGCCTGTCGGCCGATTTGTACCTGTCGCCCCGTGATACCGGGCAAGCGTTACAGATCAGCGACTGGCTCGGCAGCCAGCCGGGGGTCACCGCCCTCCTGCCCAGCTGGCGCCTGGAAGTACGACTCGAAGGCTGGCCCGTGCAGGTGCAAGGCATCGCCGACCACCCAAACTATCGCGCGCATTGGCCGTTGCTGGATCAGGCGCCGCAGGCCTGGCAGCAATTGGCGAGCGGCAGCGGCATTATGCTCAGCGAGCAATTGGCACGCCGGCTGGAGGTCGAACTAGGCGACAGCGTGCAGTTACCCGCCCAAGTGCGGCAATCCATGATCGTGGTGGGCCTGTACGCCGACTACGGCAACCCCAAGGGTCATGTGCTGGTGAATGCTGACTGGTTGCGCAGGCACAGGCCCGATGCAACCTTGACTGCGATAGGCTTGAAACTGGAACCTGAAGCCATTCCGATACTAAGGGCCGAGCTACAAAAGCGCTTTGCACTGGACGACAGTCGGGTGGTCGATCAATCGACCTTGAAGCGTTGGTCGACCGAAGTGTTCACCCGCACCTTTGCCGCCACGGCAGCGCTCAACAGCCTGACCCTCGGGGTGGCCGGCGTGGCGCTGTTTATCAGTTTGCTGACCTTGAGCCAGAGCCGCCTGGGCCAGTTGGCGCCGCTCTGGGCCCTGGGGGTACAGCGCTCGCGGCTGGCGTGGTTGTCACTCGGGCAAACACTGATGCTCAGCAGCCTGACGGTGCTACTGGCGATACCCCTGGGTTTGTTGTTGGCGTGGTGCCTGGTGGCGGTGGTCAATGTGCAAGCCTTCGGTTGGCGCTTGCCGCTGTATGTGTTCGCCGGGCAACTGCTGCAACTGGCCCTGCTCGGGCTGCTCACCAGCCTGCTGGCCGCCGCCTGGCCGCTCTGGCAATTGGCACGGCGACAGCCCGCCGACCTCTTGAGGCAATTTGCCGATGAAGCGTAAACCGTGTGTGTTGATGGTCGCGGCGTTAGCGCTGGGGGGATGTGATCAACCGGCCCCCTCGCCCAAGAGCTTTGCCGGCCTCGGTCAGGACGCGTCCGCCTTCAAGCAGGTCGAGCGCAATCATCCGCTGGTGTTTCCTGCCGACCATGGTGCTCACCATGGCTTTCGGATCGAATGGTGGTACGTCACCGCCAACCTGACCGACGCCCAAGGCCGCGACTGGGGCGTGCAATGGACGTTGTTCCGTTCAGCGCTGCGACCGGGCGCCGAGACTGCAGGCTGGGGCAGCCCGAACCTGTGGATGGGCCACGCGGCGCTGACTGGCCCCCTGGGGCATCAATCCGGTGAAACCCTCGCCCGCGGCGGTATCGGCCAGGCTGGCGTCTCATCTGAACCGTTTCGAGCGTGGATCAATGATTGGTCACTAGAGAGCACGGCTGCTGACGGGATCGCGCACCTGAAGATGCACGCCACAGGCAAGGGCTTCAGCTATCGCCTGCAGCTGGACAGCGACGGCCCGCTGGTACTTCACGGCGCACAGGGGTACAGCGAAAAATCCGGCCAGGGGCAGGCTTCCTACTACTACAGTCAGCCGTTTTACCGGGTCAGCGGTGAAATCGTGCGCGAAGGTCAGCGCGTGCAGGTTACCGGCCTTGCCTGGCTGGACCGGGAATGGAGCAGCCAGCCGCTGGCGGCGGGGCAATCGGGGTGGGACTGGTTTTCATTGCACCTGGACTCCGGGGCGAAGCTGATGCTGTTTCGGGTGCGTGAAACCAGCGGCAAACCTTACCGCGCCGGTACCTGGATCAGTGCTCAGGGCGAAACCCGGGCCTTGTTGGGTGAGCAGATTCAGCTCAAGGAGTTGGACTGGACGACTCAGGCCAACGGCCGCAAAGTGCCGACCCGCTGGCGGGTGCAGGTGCCCGAGCATGGGGTGGATGTGCAGGTTGAAGCGTTGGAACCGCGGGCGTGGATGGATACGACGTATCCGTATTGGGAGGGGCCGGTGCGGTTGACAGGTAGCCTGGGTGGCCGTGGCTACCTGGAAATGACGGGCTACTGATTTCCGGCAATCTGCTGTAGGAGCCGAGCTCGCTCGCGATGAGGCCAACTCGATCGACAGCCATGCCCTGAGCCATTGTGTCGCCTTGATGGGCCTCATCGCGAGCAAGCTCGGCTCCTACACACACACAACCCTACAGCAGGCGGAATTGGGGCTGATGGTTACAAGATAAACCTCGTCTGCGCATCCACGTACCGCAGCGCAGAGCTGGCATCCTTCCACCCCACATAGCTCATCAACGTCTTCTGATCCCAGCCACTGCGATTGGCCCAGTTGGCAAAACCGCGTCGCAGCGAGTGGCTGCTGTAGTGCTCGCTGTCGACCCCGGCGCCCGCCAGCGCGTCGCGCAATATCGGCGCAACACTGTAGGGATGCAGCGCTGTCTCGCCCATCCGACCCCAGCGATCGATACCGCGAAACACTGGCCCCGTGGCCAGCCCCGCCACCGTGATCCAGTCCAGATACGCCTCCACCGGGCACAGCCGCTCAAGCGCCGGTGCCTTGTAGGTCGTGCCGGTGTTTTCGCGGTCGCCCTTGCTCCACGGCAGGAACAATTGCATGCCCTCCCCGCGCCGGGCCTGGATGTGGTCGATGCTCAGGCGGCACAGCTCATCGCTGCGAAACGCGCGCCAGAACCCGATCAACACCAGCGCACGGTCACGCAGGCACTTGAGCATGCGGCCGGTCTGGCCGTGCTCCCGCGCTTGCGCCGCTTGCTGTTCAAGCCAACCCACGCATTTGGCCAGACTCACCAGTTGTAGCGGTTCGGCCTGGCGCGCCTGTTGTGGGTGCAGCGTGCGGATGCCCTTCATGACCTGCTTGACCATCGGCGCCTTGGTCGGGTCGGGAAAACCCTGGCTGACATGCCACTGGGCCAGCGCGGCCAGGCGCAGGCGCAAGGTGTTCTGCGACAGCGTGTCGGCGTACGCCACCAGGTAGCGCACGACGCTCTCGCTGGTGGCCGGCAGGAAACCGCCCCACTGCGCCTCGAAGTGCTCTATCGCGGACTTGTAGCTGCGACGGGTGTTTTCCCGCGTACCGGCCTGAATATACCGCTCGATTTCAGCGCTCACTGCCCTGCCCCTGCTTTCGTACTGTTGGGCGGCATTCTAGCGCTGAAAAAGCGGCTGGTCTTTGATAATTCAGTATTATCGGATGTTATTTATTCATATTTTTTTGCTTATTTTTTGATCTTAAATGCTACGTATCAATGTGGTACGTAGCACAGTACGAAATCGATATTCGCGACCTACTCAACGAGCCGGTTCCGCCACCGAAATCGCTGCTCTGCCCCGCTTGAAGGTCAGTACACCATGGGCGACCAAACCGAAAATCAACCCCCAGAAAGCCGCCGACAAGCCCAGGAATGACATGCCCGAAGCGGTCACCAGGAAGGTGATCAGCGCCGATTCCCGGTCGTCCGGCACCGCCATGGAGCCTGCCAGGGCACCGGCAATGGCTGTGAACAGCGCCAAGCCTGCCAACGCGGCGATCAATTGATGGGGAAATGCAGTGAACAGCGAAACCAGCGTCGCGCCGAAAATTCCCAGCAACACATAGAAACCCCCTCCCACCACGCCCGCCACATAGCGCTTGCGGCTGTCTTCATGGGATTCGCGGCCGGTACAGATCGCCGCCGTGATCGCTGCCAGGTTCAAACCATGGCAACCAAACGGCGCGAGCAATAGGCTGCCCAGCGCACTGCTGCTGATAATCGGGCTGGCCGGCGTGCTGTACCCGGCGTTGCGCAGCACAGCAATACCGGGCACAAACTGGCCGGTGAGCGCGACCATCACCAGCGGCAAGGCGATGTTCAGGGCCGCATGCCAACTGAACTCCGGGGTGATCCACACCGGCGTGGCCAGGCCGATGACCAGCGCTGCGCTGTTCATCTCGCCGGTAGCCAGCGCAATCAGGCTGCCGACGATCAGCACCGCCATTACCGCGTAACGCGGCACCAGACGCTTGCACAACAGGTAAGTGGCAAACATCGCCAGGACCATGAACGGCTTATCGTTCACTGAGACAAACAATTGGGTGCCGAAACTGAACAGGATCCCGGCCAGCATGGCCGCCGAGATCGCCGCCGGCAGTTTGCCGACAATCCGGTCGAAGATGCCGCACAGCCCCACCAGCAAGATGATCAGGTTGGCCAGCAGAAAAGCGCCGACGGCTTCGTTCAGGCTGATGCCCGGCAGCAAGGCCACCAGCAGCGCCGAACCGGGTGCGGACCAGGCAATGATCACCGGGACTTTGTAACGCAGGCTCAGGAGGATGCCGAGTACACCGCTGCCGATGGAGATCGCCCAGATCCATGAGGACAGCACCTCGTCGGGCATGTGCGCAGCCTTGGCGGCCTGGAAGATGATGACCAGAGGGCCGGCGTAGGAGATGAGTGTGGCGATGAAGCCGGCGACGACGGCCGACAGGGAGATGTCGTTCAGGAAGTTTTTCATGAGCTTTCCAGAAAATGAGCAATGACGCGCCCTCTGCTGAAGGCACGCCATCGCATTCACACGAACCCGCGTCAGGGCGCGGGGCTGGCCTCAGCCGAGAGCGCAGGCACCTTGGCCCGGCGCTGATACACCAGACACATGGCCAGGGCAGCAACGACGCCAGGCACGGCGAACACCATGAAATTCAGGTGCAGTGGCAGTTGAATGCCCACCAGTGCGCCGCCCAGAATCGGCCCGACGATCGCGCCGCTGCGGCCCACACCAGAGGCCCAGCCAAGCCCGGTGGAGCGAATCGACATGGGGTAGAACTGCGCCACGCAGGCGTAGGCCAGGATTTGCGTGCCGATGGTGGTGGCGCCGGCAACGGCGATCAGCCCGTACAACACGGACGTCGGGCTCTTGAAGCCCAGCAGGCTGATGGAAATCGCCGCGATCACAAAGAAGGCCACCAGCACTTTTTGCAACTTGAAGCGATCACCGATCCAGCCGCCACCGACCGCCCCAAAAATCGCGCCGAAGTTCAGCACCAGCAAAAAGCTCAGGCTTGAGCCCAGGCCATAGCCGGCGCTGGCCATCAGCTTGGGCAGCCAGGAGTTGAGCGCGTAGACCATCAACAGGCAGCAGAAAAACGCCACCCAAAGCATCACTGTGCTGATCGCCCGGCCTTCGCGAAACAGTTGCACCAGCGGCGCGCCGGCAGGCTTGAGGGAGGCCATGGTCAACTGGTCGCTGGCCTGTGGCACATAGGTCGGCTCGATTCGCTGCAGCACTTCACGCGCCTCTTCGTTGCGCCCCTGGCGCAGCATGAAGCCGACCGACTCGGGCAACCAGCGCAGAATCAGTGGCAACAGCAGCAGCGGCACTGCCGCGACATAGAACACCGACTGCCAGCCAAAGCTGGGCAGCAGCACGATGCCCAGCCCGGCCGAGAGCATGCCGCCCACCGAATAGCCGCTGAACATGATCGCCACCAGCGTGCTGCGGATTTTTTTCGGGGCATATTCGCTCATCAAGGCAACGACGTTGGGCATCACCCCGCCGATTCCCAGGCCCGCGATAAAGCGGCAGATCCCAAACTCGGTCGGATTGCGGGCAAAGCCGTTCAGCACCGTAAAGCCGCTGAACAGAATCACGCAGATGGCGATCACCTTCTTGCGACCGATTCGGTCCGACAACGAGCCCAATATCAAGGCACCGAACATCATGCCAAACAGCGCATAACTGCCCAAGGCCCCGGCCTGCAACGGTGTCAGCCCCCATTCCTGCATCAATACGGGCAGCACCACGCCGTAAATCACCAGGTCGTAACCGTCGAAGATAATAATCAGCGCGCACCAGAACAGCACCCGCCAGTGGAAAGGATTGAAGCGCGCCTGATCGATCAGGGCATTGATATCGATTTTTCGCATGGCATCGACTCTTGTTGTTGTAGTAATCGCACACAGCAAAAAGGCCTGAACAATTCAGGCCTTCTGATTTAACCCAGGTCACCCCCACCGATCGGCAAGGTGACGCCAGTGATATAGGTCGCCTCATCCGAGGCCAGAAACAGGATCGCGCCGACCTGTTCCTCGATGGTGCCGTAGCGCTTCATCAGGCTGCTGTCGAGGGTCTGGTCGACGATCTGCTGATACCAGACCTGCTCCTGGGCGCTCTGCTGGGCGTTGTTGCGCGGGATCCGCCGAGGGGGCGCTTCGGTGCCACCAGGGGCGGTGGCGTTGACCCGCACGCCACGGCCGGCGGTTTCAAACGCCAGACATGCGGTCAGTGCATTGACCCCTCCCTTGGCCGCGCCGTACGGCACGCGGTTCAGGCTACGGGTCGCGATCGACGAAACGTTGACGATGGCGCCGCTGCCCTGCTCAAGCATGTACGGCAGCGCGGCATGGCAGCACCACAAGGTCGGGAACAACGAGCGACGCACTTCGGCTTCGATCTGATCGGGCTGGTAGTGTTCGAACGGCTTGGCCCAGATGGTCCCGCCAACGTTATTGACCAGAATATCCAGGCGCCCGAAGCGCTCGACGGCGGCGGCCATGATGCGATCGCAATCGGGGTATTGCTCAAGGTCCGCGGTCAGGCACAGCACGTTGCTGCCTTCCAGTTCGAACACCAATTCCGAGCGGTCAACGGCCACGACCCTGGCGCCCTCTTCGAGCAAACGCTCGGCGACGCGGCGGCCGATGCCCTGGGCCGCGCCGGTAACCAGCGCGACCTTGTCTGTAAATCGGTTCATGAGGTTCTCCGATCAGTGTCAGGCCGCGCTGGCGGCGAATTTCTCGTAGTAGAAATTGGCCGGCGTAATGCCTTTGTCGCGAATGTACTGGCTGACCGCTTCAACCATTGGCGGCGGGCCGCACAGGTAGACGTCGACATCACCTTCGTTCAGGTGCGCAGGCTCGATATGCTGGGTCACGTAGCCCTTGAGCGGGTGCTGGCTGTCCGGGTTGGCGACGCAGGCGCTGAACGTGAAGTTGGGAATGGACGCTGCCAGTGCTTGCAGACGGTCCATTTCGACCAGGTCCAGGTCATTGGTCACGCCGTAGATCAGGTGCAGCGGATGGGCACTGCCGTGTTCGGCGATTTTTTCCAGCATGGCGGTGAACGGCGCCAGGCCCGTACCACCGGCCAGCAGCAACAGCGGGCGGCGAATCTCGCGCAGGTAGAAGCTGCCCAGAGGCCCGGCCAGGTTCATGCTGTCGCCGGCTTTCGCAAGGCCCGTCAGGAAGCTGCTCATCAAGCCGCCCGGCACATTACGAATCAGGAAGCTGACCTCGCCATCACGCTGCAGGGAGCTGAAGGAATAGGCGCGGGTCTGGTCGCTGCCCGGCACTTGCAGGTTCACATATTGCCCCGGCAGGAACGCCAGTTTGCTCAGCGCTTCGCCCTTGATCTTCAGGGCGATGGTGCTGTCGGACAGCTGCTCGACGGCCGTGATCGCGCCGCTGTAGCTGGCCTGCTGGGTGCGGCAGACGTCCGAGGAGGCCGGCACGCGGACCACGCAGTCGCTCTCGGCGCGCATCTGGCAGGTCAGCACGTAGCCCTGGGCGGCTTCATCTTCAGTCAGGGCGTCTTCGATGTATTCCTGGCCCATGTCGTACTGGCCGGCTTCAGCGAAGCACTTGCAGGTGCCGCAGGCGCCGTCGCGGCAGTCCAGCGGGATGTTGATGCCCTGGCGATAGGCCGCGTCGGCCACGGTTTCGCTGGGGTTGCTGTCGATAAAACGGGTGACGCCGTCTTCGAAGTTGAGTGCGATCTTGTAAGTCATGGCAGCCACCTCAGATCTGGTAGATGTCGATCACCTGGCGAACGTAGTCGTTCTTCAGGATCACTTTCTTGGCCTTGATCAGCGGCTGCTCGCCACGCACATCAAGGGTGTAAAAACTGGTGCCGAAGTAGCTGTCCACGGTTTTGTAGCGAAAGCTCAGGGTGTGCCAGTTGAAACGCACCTGGCACACGCCCTCGCTCTGCTCGATGATCTCGATGTTGCTCAGGTTGTGCGACGTGCGAGTGTCCGGGATGCTGGCACTGGAGCGCTCGGTCTTGATCCGGAAGATGCGGTCTTCCAGGCCTTCGCGGCGGCCGTACCAGATCAGCGAGATTTCCCGCTGCGGGTCGGTGGTCAGCTCGTCGTCATCGTCCCAGGACGGCATCCAGAAGGTGGCGTCGACGGCGTACAGTTCCAGCCATTCGTCCCACTGCTTGTCGTCCAGCAGGCGCGCTTCGCGGTAGAGGAAGTCACGCACGGTTTCATAGGAAGCGCTCATAGCCCGCCCTCCTTCGCGATCAGATTCGACTGCTCGGCAGCCAGGGCCTTGAGCATGGTTTCCTGCCAAAACTTGTGTTGCAGCACGAACAGGCCTTCGTCTTCGGTGCGTACACCGCTGAGCAGTGGCTTGAGTTCGATCTGTTGAGCCGCTTCATCGGCCCCTTCGATCCAGTGCTCGGCGCCGCGGGACATGTCGTTCCACATCGTGGTGCTGCCCTGGTAACCCATCTGGCAGGAACGGAATTCTTCCAGATCGTCCGGGGTGGCCATGCCGCTGACGTTGAAGAAGTCTTCGTACTGGCGAATACGCCGGGCACGGGCTTCATCGCTCTCGCCCTTGGGCGCGATGCAGTAGATGGTGATTTCGGTGCGGTCCACCGAGATCGGCCGGGCGACGCGGATCTGCGAGCTGAACTGGTCCATCAGGTAGACGTTGGGGTACAGGCACAGGTTGCGCGAATTGCCGATCATCCAGTCGGCGCGGGCCTGGCCGAAGTCGCGGGCCAGCTCGTCGCGGCGTTCGTACAGCGGGCGGTCCTCGGGGTTGGCCCAGCGGGTCCAGAGCAGCATGTGGCCCTTGTCGAACGAATAGAAACCACCGCCGGTCTTGCCCCAGCTACCGGCGCTCATGGTCGGGTTGCTGTCACCGGCTTCACGCTGCTTGCGCTGGTTCTGGGTGGCGGCGTAGTTCCAGTGCACGGAGCTGACGTGGTAACCGTCGGCGCCGTTTTCGGCGGTCAGTTTCCAGTTGCCTTCGTAGACATACGAGGAGGAGCCGCGCAGCACTTCCAGGCCATCGGGTGACTGATCGACGATCATGTCGATGATCTTCGCCGACTCGCCCAGGTGTTCCACCAGTGGTGGCACATCGGCGTTCAGGCTGCCGAACAGAAAACCGCGATAAGATTCGAAGCGCGCGACCTTGGTCAGGTCGTGCGAGCCTTCACAGTTGAAGCTCGACGGGTAACCGGCTTCGGCCGGATCCTTGACCTTGAGCAGCTTGCCGGAGTTGTTGAAGGTCCAGCCGTGGAATGGGCACGTGTAGGAAGAGCGGTTGCCGCGCTTGTGTCGGCAAAGCATCGCGCCACGATGGCTGCAGGCATTGAGGAAGGCATTGAGCACACCGTCCTTGTTGCGGGCAATGAAAATCGGCTGGCGACCCATCTGCAGGGTGATGTAGTCGTTCTTCTCGGGGATCTGGCTTTCGTGAGCGAGGTACAGCCAGTTGCCTTCGAAGATGTGCTTCATTTCGAGGTCGAACAATCGAGGATCGGTGAACATCTCCCGCTTGCAGCGGTAGACGCCTTTTTCACGATCTTCTTCCAGCAGGGCATTAAGGTAATCGACTCCGAGGGTCATGGCCGGGGCCTCCGTTTGTTTTTATCAGGCAAGGCTCATGCTAGGCCGACGGGCAGGCAGCCAATATCCGCTGGATGCAGAGTGCTATCCGAATTGTGCAAAGGAGGAATCGATGAGGTTGGGTACTAATGATGTAGGAGCCGAGCTCGCTCGCGATGGCGTCACCGCGGTCTACCAGACCCACCGCGGTGACGCCATCGCGAGCAAGCTCGGCTCCTACAGGGGATGGCCGATGCGCCGATGTATCAGTGGCGGCGCTTGAGGGTGTCGGACGGCAATTCGCCGAACTGGTTGCGGTAGTTTTCGGAGAAGCGGCCCAGGTGCAAAAAGCCATAGTCCATGGCCAGTTCCGTGACGTTGCGTACGGTGCAGCTGGGGTCGCTCAGGCAGGCGTAGACCCGCTCGAGTTTCTTCTGGCGAATGTAGTGTTTGGGCGTGGTACCGGCGTTGCGTTCAAACAGGCCATAGAGTGAACGCAAACTCATTTGCGCCTGGCGCGCCAGCTCTTCGCTGCAGATGTCCAGCTTGAGGTTGCGCTCGATGTAGTCGGCGATCCGCTCGAAGGTCGCCGCCTGGGAACCCAGGCCTTCGCGGCAGATGTTGGTTTTCATCAGGCTGAGCATCTTGCTGGCGACAATCTGGGCGTAGTGTTCCTGAATCCTGGGCAGGCTGTCGCTGGCCTCGGCTTCCTGGCAGACCATGTCCAGCAGATTGACGAAGCCTTCCAGCGAACCGAGCTGATAGCGGTTTTCCAGAAAGCGCACGCCTTGGCCCGGGTGCAGCCAGCGCTGCTCCTGGCACACCGATTCGATCACGCTGGTGGGCAGCTTGATGATGAATTTTTCGCAATCGTCGGAATAGGTCAGGTCAACCGGGTCGTCCGGGTTGATCAACAGCAGCTCACCGGGTGTGAAGTAATGCTCTTGCTGGCCATGTCCGCGCCACAGGCAGTGGCCACGCAGCAAAACCTGCAAGTGATAAATGGTTTCCAGCGCTGGCGACGTCACCCGTACGCTGCCGCCATAGCTGATCCGGCACAGATCCAGGCTGGCAAACTTGCGGTGGTTGAGGTGCGCCTGCGGGCTGCCGGACTTGGGCAGGCGAATGCAATGGTTGCCCACGTGCTCATTCACATAGCCGGACACCGCATAGGGATCGGCCTGGGCAAACACCAGACTGCGCTCACTCAGTAGTCGCGCTTCCATATACGAACACTCTCATTGTTGTTATAGGGCTTCATCACATGCACCCATTATGTGCGGCCTGACACAAACACGGAAGGCCGCAAGACAAATGGCATTGTCTTGCGGCCCGGGCCGTGACGCGCTGAATCAGTCCTCGAGCGCGCGGACCCGCTCGCGGCGCTGTTGCTCGCTTGGCTCAGGCGAAGCTTGCAGGGTGAAATCGAAGTCGATTTCGGCAAAGCGCCCCTCTACGCCGTACGCCTTGGCCTTGTCTTGATCTTCGCTGAAGCTGATATGGGCAATCAGCTCGTCGCGGGTGGCGTAGGCGAAGTCGTCGTGCAGGTACTTGTCACCGTCCAGGTTGATCTGGGTAGTCAGGTGGCGATGGTCCGGCGCGGAGATAAAGAAGTGGATATGCGCGGGGCGCTGACCGTGACGACCCAGCTCATCGAGCAGCTGCTGGGTCGGACCGTCCGGTGGGCAGCCGTAGCCCGACGGCACGATGCTACGGAAGCGATAATTGCCTTCAGCATCGGTAACGATTCGGCGGCGCAGGTTGAACTCGGACTGCGACGGGTCGAAGTACGAATAAGTGCCGGCGGTGTTGGCCTGCCAGACATCGACAATGGCGCCGGCCAGCGGCTCGCCGTCAACGTTGGTGACGCGGCCTTTCATAAACAGCGGGACGGCCGGGTCAGTGCCGTCATCCAGGCGCGCTTCGAAGTTCGACAGCGGCGCGCCGGCCACGTACAGCGGGCCTTCGATGGTGCGCGGGGTGCCGCCGGTCTTGCCGGCTTCTTCGTCGGCGGCGTCCAGCAACAGGTCCAGGTAATGCTCAAGGCCCAGCCCGGCAGCCAGTAGCCCGGCTTCCTGACGAGCACCCAGCACGTTCAGGTAGTTGACGGCTTTCCAGAACTCTTCAGGCGTGACTTGCAGGTCTTCGATGATGTTCACGGTGTCGCGCAGGATGCGGTAGATCAGCGCCTTGGCACGCGGATTGCCGGCATCGTTCTTCAGGCCGCTGGCTTCTTCGAGAAAGTCTTGCGCTTGGGCGGTGTGGGAAATTTTCACGTTCATGATTACATCCTCATCTTGTATTTATTAGCTGTGCACACAAGGCATCAAGGGCAGATCAGCGGTCATCCTCATGGATCGAAGACGGGTGCCGGCAGAGGGCATTCACTTCGATCGCCATATACGGATACAGCGGCAACTGCATCAGCAGGTCATGCAGTTCCTGCACGCTGTCCACATCGAACACGCTGTAGTTGGCGTAGAGCCCGGCGATGCGCCACAGGTGACGCCATTTGCCCGATCGCTGCAGCGACTGGGCCAGTTCCTTTTCATCGGCCTTGAGCTTTGCGGCGCGCGAAGGCTCCATGTCGACGGGCAGGTTTACAGTCATTTTGACGTGGAACAGCATGACGCGCTCCTTAAGCGTGTGAGACGGATACAGTGGATTTGTCGCGACGGAAGTACGCCAGGCGTTCTTCGTCCAGGTTCAGGCCCAGGCCCGGGGCCTTGGGCACATGCAATTCAAAGTCGCTGTAGTGAGGCGGCTCTTGCAGGATGTCTTCGGTGAGCAGCAGCGGGCCGAACAGTTCGGTGTCCCACATCAGCTTGTTGAGGGTGACAAAGGCATGGGCCGAAGCCAGGGTGCCGATTCCGCCTTCCAGCATGGTGCCACCGTACAAGCCGATGCCGGCCGCCTCAGCGATGGCCGCGGTGCGCAGTACGGCACGCGGGCCGCCATTCTTGGCGATTTTCAGGGCGAAGATCGAGGCGGCACCCACACGGGCCAGGTTGAAGGCGTCTTCAACGCACTCAATGGACTCGTCGGCCATGATCGGCGCCGGGCTGCTGGCGTTCAAACGGACCATGCCCGAGACGTTGTTGCGCGAGATCGGCTGCTCGATCAGGTCGATGCCGTTTTCGCCCAGAATCCGGCAGGCGCGCAGGGCCACGGCTTCGTCCCAGGCCTGGTTGACGTCAACCCGCACACTGGCGCGCTCGCCCATGGCTTTTTTGATTGCAATCACGTGGGCCAGGTCGCGGTTCACTTCACCGGCACCGATCTTCAGCTTGAAGATCCGGTGGCGACGCAGGTCGAGCATCTGTTCGGCTTCGGCGATGTCCTTGGCGGTGTCGCCGCTGGCCAGGGTCCAGGCCACTGGCAGGCTGTCCCGCACGCGGCCACCGAGCAATTCGCTGACCGGCAGGCCAAGGCGTTTGCCCTGGGCATCGAGCAAGGCGGTTTCAATGCCGGACTTGGCAAAGGTATTGCCCTTGATGACTTTGTCCAGGCGCTGCATGGCGGCATTGATATTGGCGCCATCCTGGCCAATCAACAGCGGCGCGAAGTGGCGATCGATGTTGGTCTTGATGCTGTCCGGGCTCTCGTTGCCATAGCTCAGGCCACCGATGGTGGTTGATTCGCCGACCCCCTCGATGCCATCGGCGCAACGCACGCGAATAATGACCAGGGTCTGGTTCTGCATGGTGTGCATCGCCAGCTTGTGCGGGCGAATGGTCGGCAGATCGACGATGATCGTCTCGATGGATTGAATGGCGCTAGCAAGCATGGCGATACCCGTGAGGTTCTTGAGTTCTGGGGTCGATTCTGAAACGGGATGTTTTCGGGTGCCAATATTGATTTGGTCTGGCACGATACCTGTAGAGTATCGACTTAGCCTTGGAGGTCATCATGGAGCTGCGCCACCTGCGGTATTTTCAGGTTCTGGCTCAAACCCTCAACTTCACCCGCGCCGCCGAGCGGCTGCACATCGCCCAGCCGCCGTTGAGCCGACAGATTCAGCAGTTGGAAGAGGAACTGGGGGTCAACCTGCTGGAACGCTCGCGACCCTTGCGCCTGACCGAGGCCGGGCGGTTTTTTCATGAGCACTCCAGTGCCCTGCTCGAACAGCTCAACAAGGTGTGCGACAACACCCGGCGCATTGGCCTGGGTGAAAAAACCTGGCTGGGCATCGGCTTTGCCCCCTCGACCTTATATGGAGTATTGCCGGACCTGATTCGTCACCTGCGTCACGACGACACCCTGGAGCTGGAACTGGGCTTGTCGGAAATGACCACCTTGCAGCAGGTCCAGGCGCTGAAGGCCGGTCGTATCGACATTGGTTTCGGGCGAATTCGCATCGACGATGCGGCGATTGAACAGCAAGTGCTGACCGAAGACCGACTGGTCGCCGCCCTGCCCGCCGGCCACCCACTGCTCAAGGGCCCGGTGACCCTCGCGGACCTCGCTGGCGAGCCGTTTGTGCTCTATCCGGGCAACCCGAGGCCGAGCTATGCCGACCATGTGATCGCCCTGTTCGATGCCCACGGCCTGGGCATCAAGGTGGCGCAGTGGACCAACGAACTGCAAACCGCCATCGGGCTGGTGGCGGCAGGCATCGGCATCACGCTGGTGCCGGCGTCGGTGCAGGTGCTGCACCGGGCGGATATCGGTTACACGCCGTTGCTCGATGCCAATGCCACCTCGCCGATCATCATCAGCCGGAGGGTGGGGGATGTGTCGCCGGGGTTGCGGCATTGTTTGGATGTCGTAGACGAGTTGCTGGAGGAGTCCGGGCATTCCGCCAACACACTCCGTAAGTAATTCGGGAAGTTCGGATTAGTCGCGAATCCGGCGGTTACTCTCATAGGGCCGCACGCGATGGCGTCCAAGGGTTGTACGCGCCGGCCCCTGTGGAGCCGTAATGGTCGTTAAGGGCCCCGTCCGCGGAGTGTTCTCAACCGCCGTTCCCGCATTAGCGCCTGTATTCAAACGTGGTCCACTCAACAACAGGTCCAACAGGGAAGGTCCCGGCGCGACTTGATGCTGTACGTTGGCAGGGCGTCCGTCACCCGCTGCGGGAATCCCCGCGAACAAGTCTGTAGCCTGGCGAGGCTGTGGTTGAAGCAGCGCTCGTTGGGCTTCTCTTTGAGCTCGGGGTATTGTCACCAGTCCAGGCTCTTCGCCTGCTCGGGGAGTCAGCCTCGTTGGCTGAGGTGTTGTAATGGGTTCGAGGTGGTCGAGGCCGCTAAGCGGTCGCAGATTGCGTGGGAGCGGTAGCGCTCTCCGATGCCCCGTAGGATCAACGTGGTTAACCGGATCCCCGGAGCAGTACGCATATGAATTGAATCCCCCAGAACCAAAAGGGCTCCAGCCGTCAGGACTGTGAAAGCGCATCAGCACCGGGTTGAATACTCGGTAGCCATTACCCAACAGATAGTACCCCGTTGCAGACTCTACCGGCTCACCGTTGAATCCCAACGAAGCACTCTCTCCCTTCAGCGCTGTTCGATGCCCAAAGGGTGTATACACCGATGCCGAACGTTGAATCTGGCTCAGGCCGAGCATGACTGAGCCTTGTAGATTTGTCCCGATCAACTGACCACGCGTATTTCTCATGTCTGCGATTCCCTGAAATATCCGTCGTCGGCACAAACTTATCGCTCATCCTCAGGCCCGTCTACTGACAGAACAGCTAGGTACACACACTAAACATTTTGCGCAAACCGGATAACACTCTGCAAAAATCGGATATCAGCCCGCCTTTCCCGCCCCCTAACCTGCCCTCGCGACGTCCAGTCCCTCGACTGCTTTATATAAAAACAAGAGCAAAGCAATGAAATCGACTCCCTATGCAACCGTGCTGGTTCCCGCGGCGCTGTGTCTTGGCGCATCCCCTTGCCTGCTGGCCGAAGAAGGTGGCTTCTTCAAGGACGCCAGCGCCACCCTGCAAGCTCGCAACTATTACTTCAGCCGTGACTTCTCCGATATCCGTGGCAGCGAACAGTCCAGGGCCGAGGAATGGGCTCAGGGTTTTATCCTCAATTTCAAGTCCGGCTACACACCCGGCGTCGTGGGCTTTGGCCTGGATGCTATCGGTACGCTAGGGATCAAGCTCGACAGCGGCAAGGGCCGGGTCAACACCGGGCTGTTGCCCGTGCAGGAAGACGGTGAGGCCGCCGACAATTACAGTCGCCTGGGTCTGGCGGCGAAGATGCGGGTGTCGAAAACCGAACTGCGTGTCGGTGAGCTGCAGCCCAACTTGCCGGTGCTGGTCTTCAGCGATATACGCCTGTTGCCGCCCTCGTATCAGGGCGCGAGCGTCACCTCCAGCGAGGTCGACGGCCTGACCGTTCAAGGCGGTCGACTGCGCTCCACCAGCCTTCGTAACGAATCCGGCGACGACAAGCTGCAAGCCATGCTTGGCCATGTGCCCAAGCGTCAGGTCAGCAGCGATGCCTTCAACTATGTCGGCGCCGACTATCAGTTCAACGACAAACGCACCACCGCCAGCGCCTGGTACGCGCAACTGGAAGATATCTATGACCAGCGTTTCTTTGGCCTCAAGCACAGTGAGCCGGTCGGCGACTGGGTGCTGGGCGCGAACCTGGGCTATTTCGACTCCAGCGAAGAGGGCAAGCAAATGCTGGGCAGAATCGACAACCAGGCCTTCTTCTCGCTGCTCTCGGCCAAGCGTGGCGGCCACACCTTCTACGTCGGCTACCAGGCCATGTATGGCGACAGCGCGTTCCCGCGGGTGTTTGCCAATATCTCGCCGCTGGGCAACGAAGTGCCCACCTACGAGTTCGCCTCCGCTGATGAACGCTCATGGCAAGCTCGCTATGACTACGACTTCGCCGCCATGGGCATCCCCGGCTTGACCACCACCGTGCGCTACATCACAGGTGACAACGTCGATACCGGCAAAGGCTATGAAGGCAAGGATCGCGAGCGTGACCTGGATATAGCCTACGTGATGCAGTCCGGCGTCTTGGAGGGCCTGGGAATTCGAGTGCGAAACGTCGCGGCACGCTCGAATTACCGCACCGATATCGACGAAAACCGCTTGATTCTCAGTTATACCTGGAAGCTGCTTTAACGGGACTGGAGGCGGCTGATCAGCATGACTGGCGCTATTGCGGTCCCGTTAACTTGCGTACCAACTGCCGCTTTTTCAGCGAAGTTACCGTTCGTCAGCCGCTTGCAGGATTATTAAACTTTGTTGCAAAACACCTTTCACATCCAAGGTGAGGCGGGAGTTCTCGTCCATACAAATAACAGAGGTAAAGAATCATGGCTAACACTGGCAAGTCGAACCCCGAAAAAGCCTCGAGCGCCGGCAAAAAAGGAGGCCAGGCTTCGTCTGGCGGCGCCTCGGGTGGCAACATGCCACAAGATCGGGCGAAAAAAATGCCTGCTGACGAGAAAAAAGGCGGAAAAACCGGCGGTGGTAGCCACAAGGCCTAGCTGATCGGTTGACCGGGGGCCGGACGCGAGCCAAGCTTGCGTTTCGGCCCTTTTTATTTGCACAAGGATCTGCACGGTGACCCAGCATATCGTCCATTTCCATTGCCACATCGACCAGGGCACCCACGAACGCTTTCGTGACCGCTGCCTGGAAGCCCTCGACAAGGGCGCCACGTCCCTCTGGCTGAACCTCTCCACCTCCGGTGGCAGCACCAGCTTCGGCTTTACGCTTTACACCTTTATCAAATCCCTGCCGATACCGGTGCGCACGATCAACGCGGGCAATATCGAATCCATGGGGATTGTCGTGTACCTCGCCGGCAGCGAACGGATCGCAACGCCCCATTCGCGCTTTCTGATTCATCCGATGAACTGGTACTTCAGCCAGACCTCGGTTGAACACTCCCGGCTCAGGGAGTACTTCTTCAGTTTGAACAATGACTTGCAGCGTTATGCTGATATTTACCAGGAAGTGACCGAAAACGCGGCGGAGCCGCTGGATATCTTCAAATGCCTCTCGGCGGAAGAGCGCGTGATCGCAGCGCGGGACTCGCTGGTGTGCGGGATTGCGCAGAAGGTCGAGCAGGTGGTGTTTCCGGCGGATGCGGTGCATTGGAAGGTGAGCGCTGACTGAAAGACTGGGGCTGCTTTGCAGCCCATCGCGGGCGGGCAAGCCTTGCTCCCCCACATTCACCACTCCAGAATTTGAACCTGTGCAGTCATCGGCATGAATACAGATCGAGGTAGGAGCCGGGCTTGCCCGCGATGCAGGCGACGCGGTCTGTCTGGTAAATTGCGGTGATGCCATCGCAGGCAAGCCTTGCTCCTACGGTCCCCACTCCAGCATTGTGATACTGCGGGGGGTCATCCAAGGCGATGGCCGAACGGCTGCGAATTTCGCCCGATACGATCAAGGTTCATCGTCGGCATCTTTATGCCAAGCTGGATATCTCGTCGCAGCCGGAATTGTTTTCGTTGTTTATCCAGTCGTTGGGGCATGACCTGGAAAACCCCTGATCAATAATCATACCGATCCACCGCCCGCCGCCGCTCGTTGTCATCACGCACATCGTAGTTGGCGGTGGTCTGGATATTGGTGTGGTGGGCGAGCTTCTGCGCAATCGACAGGTCATGCTCTTCGATCACCCGGGTAATGAACGAGCGGCGGAAATCGTGGGGCATGATTTTCACGCCGACCTGAGCACCGCGCTGGCGGGCGATGTAGTAGATCGCGTGCTTGGTGATGCGCTCGCGGGTGATGTGGCTGCCGCGGCGGATGCGGTTGAACAGAAATTCATCGTCGCCCTGCCCTTCAGGCAACTGCGAACGGCGAAATTCCAGCCAGGTGTTGAGCTTGTCAAAGGCCCAGGTCGGCGCGTACTTGATCAGTTGTTTGTTGCCCTTGCCCAGCACTTGCAGGCTGCGCTCGGCAAAGTCGATCTGGCCCAGGTCCAGGTTGACCGATTCAGACTTGCGCATCCCTGAGCCGTACAGCAGGGCAATCACCGCGGCGTCGCGCAGTCCCTGTGGTCGCGGGTCGGCGGCACAAACTTCCATCAGTTCGCGAATCAGGCTGCGTTTGAGGTTGCGGCCGTTGCTCAGGCGCGTTCCCTGTGCGGGCTTGACCGAGCGGATGCGCTGCAGGTGGTCCTGATCAATCAGCTTCAGGCGCCAGGCTTCATTCATCACCCCGCGCACGGCATTGACGTACAGCGAGGAAGTGTTGGGGGCGTAACCGTCTTCTCGCAGGGCCGCCACCAGCGCCGTGATATGCCCCGGCTGCAGCAGGTGCCAGGGCACGTCGCGGATATCGGCGTCTTCAAACCCGAGCCGATCCGCCGCGTCCTGCAACACATACTTCATGGTCAACTGGCTGGAAGGCACCAGACGATTGAGGTATTGCATCAAGGGGTTCTGTAAAGCGGTGAGGGGTTCGGTGATTGCGGGTAACTCAGGCACGCCAGGATCCTGTTTGAACAGAGCGAGGGCATGTCGGTGTCAACCAACATACCCTCTTGAAAAATAAGACAATAAAGCTTGGCACAAATCGACCTCGACAGACAAACACCCTACGTCGGACTCAGCGGCCCTTGAGCATCATGTAGGACCTGTGAAGGTCTGATGCCCAGCCGTCGAGCACTGCCTTGACGTCGTCCGGCACCACAACCTGGCTGTTGTTCTCGAGGGTTTTGCCGGAACCCTTGCGCACCACCTGGGCAACCACCTTGTTGCTGCCGCCGTCGAGAAACGCCGCTTCCGTCGCGATTTCGGTTTCCTGGTCACGAATGCCCGACGCCGTGCTGACCGCCGCTGCCACCAGCGCCACCGGGATCACTTCGTAGGGTTTGAGACCTTCGGTCTTGCTGCTCACCGCCGTGATCGCCGGGCGTACAACGATCGTGCCCGGCCCGGGAGCGGTCGCCACCTGCATGGACTTGCCCAGTTCACGCTGGAGGGCCTGGTCGTAGTAGCGGGTAATGCCCGTCAACGTGGTTTGCGGAATGCGCACGGTCGGCTCGGGCTTAGGGTAGAACTGGCTCGGCTCGATATACACACTCTTGTAATCGGCCAGCTTCAGGTTCGGATCGACCCAACGCATCACGTCGGCACCCGAAGGAGACCTGGCCTCCTTGAGCTGGCTGTAATCCTTCAAAAAGCCGGAATATTGATCGGGTTTGACCACACTGCTCGAACATCCTGTGAGGCTCAAACCGGTCAGACAGAACGCGCCCATCATCATTGCCAGTTTCATCAATTGGCTCCATAGGGGGGATGAAAGCATTTGTAGGTATAGCAGCTGATTGCCATGAATCAGCTCATGCCTTTGCGATTTCAATCACGCTCATCGCAAAAACCCATTGAATCCACGCACACCCGTGAAGTAAGCTCGGCGCACTTACTGGAGAACAGCATGTCCCCTACCACTCGCACCCCCGCTCAAACTGCCGCCAGCCCCCGTGGCCTGACCGTAGCGGCTGCCTGTGTGACAGCGGCTCCGGTCAACACTTATTTTGGGTATTGGTTTAGCCAACGGCGCGCCTGATACCCATCACGGCGCCCGCAACTCAGGGGTCGCCAGGCAGAGAAATCTAACCCCCGGTCGGCTCCCCGACCGGGGGTTTTGTTTTTCAGGCCCCCAAACGCATCGACATTGAGGACTACGACATGAACTACGCCACCTATTACCGTTACGACAGCTTCAGCGCATGGCGATTTAGCCAGCTCCGTTCGGGACAGCCTGCCGCCTCCGATCGGTCACGCATGGGTGGCAAGCACACACACGACGCCGTCACGGCCAATTGTCGAACACCTCGATAGGGTTGAGCGCGCGGGACAGACCCGCCGCCAACCCAGGGAATCCTGAACATGAATTCGTCCAACTCTGCCCTGTCCCTGTCTTCGCTGAACGCCCAACAGCTGCCGCTTGCCGCCAACTCTGCCAGCCAGCGCCTGCCCAGCACCCATGCGCTCAAACAGCAACTACCACTTTCCACCCGCCTGCACACCCAAGTCAGCGCCCACCGCCAAGCTGTGCGCGCCATCCTCGACGGCAGCGACCCACGCCTGCTGGTCGTGGTCGGCCCCTGCTCCCTGCATGACCCCCAATCAGCCCTGGAATACGCCGAACGCCTGGCCGCCTTGAGCCGGGACGTCGATGGGCAGTTGCTGCTGGTCATGCGCGCCTACGTCGAAAAGCCCCGCACCACCGTGGGCTGGAAAGGCCTGGCCTACGATCCGCGTCTGGATGGCAGTGACGATATGGTCGCAGGCCTCACCCTGTCTCGCGAGCTGATGCGGGAAATGATCAAGCTCGGTCTGCCGATTGCCACCGAACTGTTGCAGCCCATGGCGGCCGGCTACTTCGATGACCTGCTGAGCTGGGCGGCCATCGGTGCGCGCACCACCGAATCGCAGATTCACCGCGAAATGGCCAGCGGTCTGCCACTGCCAGTCGGCTTCAAGAACGGCACCGACGGCGGCATCGGCATCGCGTGTGACGCCATGCGTAGCGCGGCACACCCTCACCGCCATTTCGGTGTCGATGCCCAGGGCCATCCGGCAATCATTGAAACCCAAGGCAACCCGGACACTCACCTGGTGCTGCGCGGCGGCCATGGTGGCCCCAACTTCGAGCGCCAGAGCATTGCCGATGTCCATCAGCAACTGGCCAGGATCAAGGTGCCGGCACGGATCATGGTCGATTGCAGCCATGCCAACAGCGGCAAGGACCCCAACCGTCAGCCTCAGGTGTTCGAGGACGTTCTTGAGCAGCGCCTTGAAGGCGACCGTTCATTGGTGGGAGTCATGCTGGAAAGTCATCTGTTCGAAGGCTGCCAGGCGCTTGGGGAGAACCTGCGCTACGGTGTGTCGATCACCGATGGCTGCCTGGGCTGGGATGCCACCGAACAGCTGTTGCGCGACGCTGCACAACAATTGCAGCGCCAGAACGCCAGCGTTGCTGCCTCGGCATGAGACAGCGCCTACCGATTGCGGTAGGCTTTCTACCTTTCTGAAAAAGGAGTTGTTCCCATGGCCAAAGCCACTGCCCGTCACATCCTGGTTTCCACTGAAGCCAAGTGCAATGAACTGAAAGCTCAAATCGAAGCCGGCGCAGATTTCGCCGAAGTCGCAAAAGCCAACTCCACCTGCCCGTCCAGCCGTCAGGGCGGCGACCTGGGCTCGTTCGGCCCAGGCCAGATGGTCAAGGAATTCGACACCGTCGTGTTCAGCGCCCCGATCAACGTGGTGCAAGGTCCGGTGAAAACCCAGTTCGGTTATCACCTGCTGGAAGTCACCAGCCGTCAGGACTGATACCCGACAACCACTGTGCCGCCGTCTTCGCGGACGCCGGCACAGCGGATACGGCACCGCTAACGCGTTTGTTTCCAGCTGTGCTCACTGCCAATCCTGTAGGCATGCATCAACGGCAAGCGCTGGGTCAATTGGCTGGTCCACTCATCAAGGTCTTCGAGCGGCACGATGATGCGTCGCGACATCAGCTTGAACAACATCCGAATCTGCTGCAGATCCGGCAACCGTTCGTCGATCACGTGGTTGAACACACCGGGGCCGGTGGTCTGCGAAATACTGCTCATGTAGCCCTGGAACACGTCATTGTCATCTTGCCCAAGATACGGCCGCTGGCGCGTATACAACCCCGGGTCTTGCTGATACCTGCGATAGCTTTCCTCGGAAATCGCCTCCAGTGTCGGGTTGTTTTTCTGCGTGCCGAAAAAGCTGGTATTGAACTCGGCATCCATTCCCAATATCTGTTGCCCGACCGGAGCTGGCAGGGCCAGGCCCGAGGGCGAAGTCTTGATGATTAATGCACCGGGCGCTACTTGCAGGGTGTCGTCCAGATCCAGGTACAACCCGCCTTCATAGGCCATCAAACGGTAACGCAGGACATCCGCCGCCGAAGAGAAGTTAGTCGCGATCCCGCCGTTGCCTTCAAGCGCAGCGCGATACTGTTGGAAATACTGACTGGCACTGAACGCCTGATAGAACGCACTCTCTTCCAGCACCTCAATCTGCACCGCCGGTGCATGGCGTTGAAGCAAGCGCCTGTTTTCGGCAAACACGCTCGCATGCTCATTGGACAAGTGCAGTTCAAGTGCATAAGGCCTGGCGCCTTCTGACGCCAATTGGGCGTTTTTCTGCAGAGTAGCCAGTAACTTGGCATTGATGAGCTTGTCGCCTACCCAAACGCTGTGAATGACCGGAGGGATATCGGCCAGGGTGTCGGTGTCCACGGGTGAAAAGTCCACCGGCAGCTGCAAATCGATATCCAGCGCCCTGAGTGTGGCCATTCGCTCACTGTCGAGCACTTCCCCTAGTGGCTCCACATCAACCATCTGCCCCTGCTGGGGACGGTACAGCCTGCCCCCGTCAAGGTTCTCCCAGCGCCCCGTGGTACTGTTGCGCGACACCTTCTGGAATGCGTTTTCCAGCAAGTCATAGGAAACGGCCTTTATATAGCCGCCGAACCTGGCGCGTAAATTGACCTCACCGGTTTTCCAGTTGGTGTCACGCCAGATGAGCTGACGCACCATGGCGTTTTCTGCGATCGGTGCCCCCCCGCTCAACCCTAGCCTCGCCCATTGATCGGTAGTGCCTACACGACGCAAGAAAAACAGCGCCCCGGCGTCTTCGCCCGTTGGATTGATGACCTTGACCTGGTCCCGCACAGGGGCCACCGAAATGCGGTACACCTGATCAAAGCTGCGCACAAACCATTGGTTCCCGAGGCGGTAAATGCCGTCGGCATCGGCGGTTTGGCCTTGTAGTATCCCCGCGGGCACCGCCGCGTGCTCAATGATTTCCGTTGGCTCGGTCAGCTCTAAACCGTCCTCTATTACCCGTTCGGGAGCAGCGCCGGCGGAAAACAGGATATCCAGCGTGGCGAAAAAAGCTGTCCAGGCCCCCTGTTGACGGTCGGGCAAGGAGTCTGCTGCGACGGTCTGGTCAAGTCCCAGTCCCAGCAGGGCGACACCGCCGGCGGCCGCCACCACTGCGATAGGCGCCCCCAGCGGTGCAATGGGCAGCACCACCTTTTCGAACGCGCTCAGGTCGGTGATCCAGAGTTCCTTGTTCAATTCGCCGTTGGATTTGATCAGGGTGTCGGCATCCAGGTTGTAGCGATCGCGCAGCTGCTGGGTCGTACTGCTGAACACGTCCCCGGCGATCACCCGGTCTTTGAGGTCAATGGTGTCGACCGCCCAACTCCCCGCGGCCAGCCCTTTGAGCGCGCTGTCGACCCCCGAGTACGTTTTGCCGTCCTGGCGGTCATACAAGGAAAAGTGTGCGGCGAGCGCCGAGCGCTTCTCCGGGTTCCGGGCCTGTTCGATAACCCAGGCCTGCAACGCGGGCGTGGATTCGAAGACGACCAGTATGGGTGCGGGGACCGGTATGAACACGGCATGCCGGCCACCGGCGAGAGCGAAATGCAGGATATCGCTCGATGCATAACCGTAAAGGTCGAAGCGGCGCACTACGCCAGCATTATTGAGGTGTTCGGCCTGCAGCTGTTCAAGCGTCACGCTGGCAGTCAAATCCAGGCCAGGAACCGCGTGCAGCATCAAGGCGTTGTAGTCTGCTTCCGTGAGACGTCTTGCCTGACGACCGGCCCGGCAGGCTGCAATAAACTGGCCTTTGAGCAGCAGCCGGAAATCCGCGCTGTGGGCCTGCCAGAACCCGTCAAGGATGGCTTTGTAGCCGGTATAAAAATCGTGGGTCCAATTGAGCGCCATCAATCGGGAGGGCAAGAGTTTGAACTCATTGCCGACGCCATATCCGCTGAGACTTCCCGGCCCTTGGGTATAGAACCCGGCCGTCAGGTCCAGGTCTCCCGGCCCGCTCAACTCGTCTTCGAGTGTAAAATTCGCGAATGCCAGTGTGCTCAATGTCAACGAGCGGACCGGCTGCTGCGGATGGACCCAACCGGTGAACGCCGTGTCACTGCTCACCGCCCCGCGGAAATAGTGCAGGTAGATCTGCTCCGGGTCGACATCCACCCCTGTCAGTTGCCTGACTTGCGAACGCATGTATTGGTTGGCGTAACTGCGCAGGCTCGGTATGGCCTGGGCAAGACGCCTGGCAATATCACTGTAGGCACTGGCCGCTGCATTTTGGTGTTGCCCCAGCAGCGCGGCAAAACTGAAATGCGCTTCCAGGTTGTATTCGACGGTATCGCCTGAAAGCCCCGGATTTACTGGGCCTCGGCGTTTTTGTAAATTTCTGTTACCACGATGGAGTTATCACGATGGGAGGTAGGCTGCTTTGGGTGGTGATCTACACTGAAGGTCGCGCCGATTTCACTTCCTTGCAGGGCGCAGTGTGAAACCGCCGTGCATTCATTGACTGATAGAAAGGAGTTGTCACATGTCGACTTCTACTCAAGCTGTACTTGAGCACCACCTTCACGCTTTCTATGAAGGGATCGATCCCCTCATGGATGACTTCACAGACGATTCAGTGGTCATTACGCATGACGCTACATACCGAGGGCTTGCCGAGATTCGCGCATTTTTCACCGCCTTGATCGACGGGCTTCCTGCGGGCTTCGATGAGGCCGCCAAAATTAACCGCCAAGAGATTGTGGATGAGGTCGCCTTTCTCCTTTGGGAAGCAAAACCCTGGTTCCCCTTCTGTACCGATACGTTCGTGGTCCGGAACGGAAAGATCATGTATCAGACATTTGCTGCCTACACAGCCTTGTCTGCGAGCAGCGCGTAAATAGGCTGTAAGCCCCGTAAACACTGGGCTCAAGCAGGATGCCGCTTTGCGGTTACCACAATGCTTACCATTGGTCGTTTCAGGTCGGGGTGACTCGCGGTGACGCTGGTCGGAATGACCGATGGTGACACTATGCGGCTAACCGCGATTGACTATCCTGATATCCCAATAGCTGGCCAGTTGCCTTTACACAGGGAAGAGTCATGCCATATACGATCAGCTACAACTATCAAGGCAAACAGGTAGTTATGCAGTGCTCCGAAAACAAGCTCTGCGGACACGATGCGGTGTATTACGCGCTGCTCCATTCAGGTATCGCTTTTCGCGAAGGGGTGTCGAATTGGGTGGGTAGTTACGCTTCTATTTGCCAATCAGCTGAACAATTCGGCGTCACTGATGTGAGATGGTGTCAGGCTACCACAGCCTCGGAACGAGACGTTTGTGGAGGCACCTGCGGCTGGTGATGGTTGGCACCTTGGCCGCAGGTAGAAGGTCATCTGCTACTGGTGCACAGGCTTACGAGCTACTGCGCGGTGCGGCTCCAAGCAATGCTCAACATTCAGGATTGAGCAAACGGCGTCTGCTTCGGTTCTAACCGTGAAGACTCCATTCTTGCTGGCTGAACCTCCCTCCACCAAGTCAACCACCCTGTATCGCTTACTGCCATCGACATGTGTGGTGGTCTCAATAACCTTGAATCTTGACTGCATGGTGGGCTCCCTGCTTGAAATTGTGCATTACAAATACCGGCAACACTCAGCGATATCAATACCAGCGCGGGGTCGAGCTGAGACAATTTATGACAGCGGATGCGTAGCGTAGTAATGAGGCTTGATCTATGCCTAGATTCAGGATGTCTTGGGGTTTACAGTGGGTGTCGCTCGAAGGACCGCTCTAGCAGTGCATCAGCAGAGGAAGACGACCATGAAAGAGAGAGCCACGATCATTTGCAGGCGCGACAGGAGAATTCTGTTCGTTCGAAAACCCAAGGCCAAATGGACATTGCCGGGCGGTAAGGTCGAGGCAGGCGAGACTCCTTTAGAGGCTGCGGTCCGTGAGTTGTATGAGGAAACGGGGCTGGCGATCCAAGGTCTCTCTTACGTTGCTCAGTTTGAGGCAAGCAAAGTACTGCACCATGTGTTCGAGGCCCTGTTGGCTCAGTCCGAAGAACCCTCCCCGCAGAATGAGATATCAAGTTGTAAATGGCTTTCAAGGGAGGATGTGGCTAGCAGTGGCGTCAGGAATTCGACGAAATCCATTGTGAAAACGCTTGATCGCCAAGCAAGCTGAAGCTGTTCAGGGGGGCGGGAGTCATCGCAATGATCGTCATCCTTATCCCTGAAGAAAACCCTCCTGGCATTCTCCCATCCGGGCCTTGACCTCCAGACCGGTCAACTCATCGAACTGCGACTGGATCTGTTCGCAGAGCCAGCGTCTACGCGAAATCTACAGCAGCATAGCCCTGCGACTCGCCTGGATTTCACGGAACGACGCCCCCGCGCTTACCTACACACCGGTGAGCCGGTCTACAGCAGCTCCCGCTTACGCGTCAGTGCCTGCTCGGCTGCCGAACCGGCATAGGTCTCAAGGCTGCCACCATGCGTCGCGCGCACCACGGCGTTGTCGCGCCTTTCTTCAGGGGTCAACTTCAACTCTTGCGCCCAGCGGTCGCGGTCAGCGTCTTCGACGACTTCAGGCTGGACCAGTGGCACGGTGTCGGGGCGTGGAACCTGACAGCTTTCTTGAAGCGTCGGGTGCTTGATGGCAGGTTCAAACTCACGTTGTGCGTGGAGGCCCAAGTTCAGAGCAAAAGCAATCCGCCGCGCAGCCTCGAAATGATCGAGGTTTGTGAAATTGACCTGCTGGTTGAACTGCACAGTATCAGCATCTTCCCTGATAGGCGGTGGCAGTAATCTCGACAAACACTGATTAAGGAAAAGGTCTGGCCGTTCCTTGGCGACGTTGAACAGCCAATCCGGGCCGAGACGCTTGTACACCTTGAGAATGTCAGCAGCCATTATTTCAGTTACTAACAGGCGCTCGGCTTTATCGAGCGTACCGCGCTTGCGGCCGCCGGTTTTGACGCATCCGGCTTTACGTCCTGGTGCGTTCATTATTCTGCAACCTCTTCTTCGTATTCCTCAACAGCCACAATTCGAATCTGCCCACCTACCATATCGGTTGTGACGTTTACACAATTATGCGGCGGCACTTCGCACAAAGCCATCACGACTTTAGGCACTTCGGCCATGACCCGCGCAAAAGCGCAGCCCCCGCTGACATCGATTCATCAAATCTAGGCGATACCGGCGTTTTCACACAGCCTGGGTCGATAGCGGACGTTCAGCAAGCAAGCAGCTAGACTGATTTCACTGCCACGAGGTGACAACAATGAAACGGACGCTACAGGGAATGATCGACGCAGGTGAGCCGTTGATGCAGCAGGCTATCGATGCCATGCGCAGCTATCACGAGGCGGAGGCTGCGGGCTATCCTACCGATGAAGTGGAGCGACTCCGAGTGCTGGCAGAGTCGCTATTTCAGGCAGTGTCGGAATATCAGTTGCGGGAACTTGGCGGCTTCACAAACACTCTTCATTGAGACACAGCTTGCGTAGTCATCGCCGAGGTCGGCTTTCGGCCCAGGCTGTGTGACAACCACAGCGTCCGAGTAACCGGTTAAAAAAATGACCTGAAAATCTCGTCGCTACGTAAATTTCAGGCCTGTACACCAGCCGATCTTTTTTTAGAATTTAAGTAGAAACGCGTAGTTCGATTTTTTTACGAGAGTTTTACACAGCCTGGACCCAAACCGGTCTGTCGCCATAGGCAGAAATCGGCCAAAAGCCGCCAAAGCTTGGACTCCTCAATGCGCTACAAGCTCAAGCGCTGCAATAATCCACGATGTTTTCAACAGTACACCGCTCGGTAAAGCCTTAGGGAGGCGCTGATTAATTCAGTTTTTCGCGCTCGAAGCGCCCTGCAGGCCTTGGTTTATCAGGGGGCTCAACTGGACTTCTGAATAAATCAGCGTCTCCTTTGAACGATTGCTATTTTGCAATATCTGACCCCGATTCCCTGACAGGCCAAGTTGAAAGCTAGCCACCAGAAACCCAGATGAATCGGAGGCGGCGACCACCGAAGACTTGCCAGATCGACTGGTCGATCGCTTCGGCGTAGTCCCAGTTGCGGAAAGTTCCCTGCTTGCGCAGCCATAGCTCGCTTGTCGTAGCCTGATTAATCAGCATTGGAGGCGTGGGCGTAGTGCATCCCGATCGGAAGTTGTTCGCCGGTGTCAGTGGGCTACAGACTACGCCTACGCCAACGCCGCCCGCCATGCCCGCGGTGACGGCATTAACCATGGAACCGGTCTGGCAAAACCCCCATGCTTCAATCATCTTGCTCTTTGTCACCCCGTTGAAAGGATCAAGGTCAACCTCCACCAGCATTTGGGTTCGTAACAGGCCGGGCGCGTCGTCGACAATAATGAGCAATATATTGCCGTTCTTCAGCTCATAACCAAACATTTTTCGGCCTGGCTGCTGGCCGACTGTGGCCCAATTGGGGTCGATAGTAATAACAGGAACGCCGCCGCTGCGGGCGCATACTCGAGTGTTGCCGGAAACGACGACAAAGGACGTCGTATTACTCGACTGTGTGCTGCCCCCAGGGCAATACCAGCAGGATACCCTGGCACTGGCAGTGATCGTGTGCAGGCCGAGGGGAAGACTAAGATCGCCCTGAGCACGTCTTGACCCCGACGCAACCATCTGGCTGCTGAAGTCGGTACCGTTAACCGTCACCCGAAGACCCGTGAAGGAAGCATTACCAGTAACCACAGCCCTCGCCGGTGACGTAGCCGTCGCATTGTTGGCTGGCCGTTCAATCGTAATCGCACAACCGCCCAAAACCATAGCGAGCACGACGAACAGGAATGCCTGGAGTGCTTGCAGCGCAAATTTGCTTGTTAAGGGCATGGCTTTCTCCTTCGTGCGTAAGACCAAAGCTGTTTCAACGTATTAACGAAGGCTGGTGATATGGGGACAGGCCTAACTATGAATAGACACCAAATGGTGCATAACACCCCGGGCGGGCTTGGTGTATAACATCCCGCAGTGGTCGCGCTCAGTCGCTCTAGGACGCGGCATACGCAGGAGGTTGGGGGATAAGGATTTTATGCACCACGCTCGCAACTCCCTTTTCACGCGCTGATCAAAATTACCCAGAGCGTAGATTGCCATCCCTAAAAAGGAAAACTCGACGCTACCATTACCAAGATTTTTTCCGACTAATAATTGTTCTGAAAATGGCCATGGGCCGCGGTGAGACTTCTGTGCATCCATGGTGCCTGATTGCGATGATGTTGCGCTGGATCGTTGTTGTTGTTGTTGTTGCAAGGGACGTACGAGCGTTTTTCGGGACACGCAGCGCGCAGCGACGCGACCAGGATTCCCGCCTCTGGACGGAGCACGTCCCCAGACAACTACTCGCTGCTTCGGCTGCTCAAACCGCTTCTACCAAATGCAAATGCCCGGCTGGTGCATCGACACCAGCCGGGCAAGATAGGGCGCCATTGGAGTTCGGCCCGCAACTGCTCCAGTTCAGCGCGCTGGCGTTCCAGTTCGC
This sequence comes from Pseudomonas sp. R5(2019), assembly GCF_009905435.1. GTDB lineage: Bacteria > Pseudomonadota > Gammaproteobacteria > Pseudomonadales > Pseudomonadaceae > Aquipseudomonas. Next base: position 102,636 of record NZ_JAAAMT010000001.1, on the reverse strand, counting down.
CCAGGTCTGGTGCCAGGGCCTGATATGCCTGCAACTCGGTAAGATCGCTGCGCAGTCGAGGCTGCCAATGACTGGGCACTGTGCGGTTGAGTGCGGATTGGTAGGGTGAGGATGATAGTGCGGTTGTAGCGTTCACAGTCGTATACCTCCAGCATTGTGTTGCCGGGTGCCGTTGAAGACTCGCGCACCGGGTGGATGGTAGGGCTGGTCGCGGTATGGCTCGAACCACAGGTCGATCAGCGTCAGCAGTCGCGGTTTGGGTTGCTCAGTCAGTTTCATCCTCGTGTACCTCTAAAAACATGCCCGCGCGTGGGGACGTTTCAGCACCGTACCCTATGGGCTGGGCTCCAGTGACGTTTCACCGTGGCGATGCTCAGTCCCGAACTCGCAACCACTTCCCGCTGCGACTTACCTTCAGCCTTCAGCTTCTGCACCTGCGCAGTCGTGCCAGTGGCTACGGGTCTGCCCAGCTTCTTACCTTCAGCTTTGGCGCGGGCCAGTCCGGCCTGAGTCCGCTCTACGATCAGATCACGTTCGAACTCTGCGACAGCGGTGAGGACACCCATGGTCATCTTGCCTGCCGAACTGGTGAGATCGGCACCGCCCAATGCCAGACAGTAAACCCGGACCCCGCGATCAGCCAATGTCTTCACCGTGCTCTGGACGTCGATGGCGCTTCTGCCCAAACGGTCGAGCTTGGTGACGATAAGCACGTCTGAAGCCTCCAGGCGCTCTACCAGCTTCTGGAAGCCGGGGCGCTCCATAGCCATCGTGCTACCTGAGATCGTTTCTGCAATCACCCGCTGAGGCTCCACAGCGAAGCCTGCGGCCTGTACCTCCTGCACCTGGTTGTCAGTGGTCTGGTCTTCGCTCGAAACACGGGCATAAACGAATACACGGCTCATGATGCTCACCCCTCTGCGACTGGTATCAACAATCGTTAGTATCAGTCTAACCGGTATCACCAAAGCCGCAAGCCGTTTTGTTGATACCTGATAACGGCCTGTCAGGCCGGTATCATTTAACGACCGTTTGTTGGGCTATAGATGCGCCTGCAAAAACCGCTCGCTTTTGAGGATCCGCCAATTGGCGGTTTCTCTTACCCCAACTAGGCCGACCCAATGGGTCTACCCGGCGCACCATAGAGCCGTTCGGGCCGTCTGATCGGTAATCTGTAGATTTTCTATTTGTATGTTTGCTATATGGGTTTTCATCACAACAAAGAGTTTTTCCTGACCAATCGGACAACTAATTCAGCGTAGGTTTCACCGGGTAGCAGTGCGGCCTTGATAGCTGCCAGTTGCTCGGGACTGAACCACAGGGTTCTGGTGGTCCAGCCTTCGGCACGACGCCTGCTGTTGAGTTCACGCATTCGTCGAGCGTCCTTGGTCCGAGGCTTGGGCGCGGCCAACAACCAGCCCGCCAGCAACAGCCTTTCGACCTCTTCAGGCGAACTGATCGTCCGGGCGTAGCTGCCGTGGACCAGCAATTTCGGTTTCATCTTCGTTACCTCCTACGGGTGGCCAGAGATCGCCATGGTGCAGTGATATCAATTGGCCTTCTCCGACACTCCGACACTACTCCGACAGCAATCCGACAGTAATCCGTCGGAGTGGGTGGGTGGGCGTCGGGTTACTACCCCGACACCCTCCCTCCTATAGTGTGTCGGAGTAGTAGAGGCGCCCGATTTGGCCCTTTTTTTACCCCCGGCCCGCCTTTACTCCGACACTACTCCGACAGATTGGCAGGACCGAAAACCTCTCACTGATCCCCACTGGTTTTTTGCGGCGCTGGCGCCAGATATTGCTGGAAACTGCCCCTTTTCAACTCAGTGGGTAGATCAAGCAAAATCAGCTCTCCGTGTTGCAAGCCTTCGTTTACCAGTTGCCGCAGGCGCCGGATCGTCAGGTCGAGGCTCTCCTTGGCTTCCTCCAGCGAAGAGGACGAGTAATGAATACCTTCCCGAAGCTTGCCTGCGAGGTATCCGCACAGGCGGGCCATATCCCTTTGCTGGGTCAGGCACTCATCCGACTTGGTGCCATTGAACTCTTTAAAGCCCCAGCCAGAGCGCAGCAACCAGACGGGGACTTTAGGTTTTTCCGCATAGCTGACCTTGTGAAAGTGTATGCGCAGCGCCTCATAGCCCTGCACGACAAGGGGGTCAGCCGCCGCTGGCACCAACCATTCCTTATTGGGGCCTACGGCAATCTGCATGAACTGCCTTGAGCCGTCCGCGAGGGAACTGCCACCACGTCCCGCGTATTGATCGGTAATCGCTTCCCGCGCCACGATCTTGCCGGTGTGGTGGATCAGTCGAACGTGGGCGCCCAGTTCACGGGATAAGCGCTTGGCCACTTGGCACATGGCCGCTTCGGCATCGTTGACCAGTCGTTCGCCGGGGCTGAAATACACCAGCGGGTCGATGTTGACCATGGCCAGTCCTTCCCCCGCGTACAGCCTGCACAGTTCGTCCACATGCGAAGTCATGACGATGTTGCCACTGGCATCGAGTTCGGCCAGCCGGACAATCCGATCCGATACATCCTCGAAGAAAATCGAAGCGGTGACGATCTTGCGCTGGGTGGGGGTCAGATTCATGGCCTTCATCAACCAGTACAGCCGGTATTCATAATCCTTGCGTTCGTCCTCACCGGTAACGAACAGCGTCGCGCCCGGACGCAGTACCTTGCGCTTGTACACATCGCGCCCGAGGGCGAGGCAGATCGCCTCATAGATGGTTAGCGTGGTCTTGCCCACCCCACCCGGCGCCACCATCACGCCGTTGCATACCGGAAGCACGCCTTCGACGATGAATTCATGTTCCTCGGGCATGCTCAGCAGCGCAGAGCAGCGCCCCCGCTCGGGTCCGAGAAACACACTGGGCCGGGGATCGCCCGGAACATCCGCCGGGTGATATTGGGTGATGGACCGGGCGATGGTGGTGACGTCCCTTTCGGGTAAAGGCGGCAGGCAGCGGCTGGCGTTCTCGATCAACAGGGCTGCCACTATGCTCTCCTGACCCATACCCCGGCGCCGCATGGTCCCGGCAAGGCTGGTCAGGCTGGCATTGCGGGCACCCTCGGGGATAGTCCCGCCGAAGGTAGCACTCGGGGCCGCTTTTGCAGGGCCATGCAGGATATAGGCGGCGTCCAAGGCCAAGCCCGCGATCAACTCGCTCAGGCTGTAGCTGGTGTCGGGCTGGAACACTTCGAGCCGACAGCTGTACGGTGGGTCGTGTTTGCTATTCACCCCCACCGGCAGTCGGACGTAGCGCACGGGATTGTTGCCGTTGCGATCCAAGGGGATATGCCCAGCCTGCGCCAGCCGCTCATGCAGCCGCTTGGCAATTCCAAGATCACCCACTGGCTCGCTCAGGCGATAGCCGACCTGTACCTTTCCAGGTGAAGTGCGCAACCGCCAAGTGGGGTCAAGCGGGCAGTCCTGTACATCGTCGAGTACCAGCACGGAGAGGTGGGCGAAGTTGGCGTAAGCCCGCTTGCTTGAACCGGCCTTGAAGCTTGCCACGCTGAAATAGGCGTTCATCTCGGGGGCATCCACGGCCTGTTCCGGCTGACAGGATTGCCCACCCCAACACGCCCCCGAAGCATCGCCGGGATTCTCCCGAAAGCGGGTGGTCCAGCAAGTGTCGCCGGGATGGAAGAGGGCAGCGAGAAACAGCGCATTGTTGATTGCTTGCCCGCTATCGAGTTCAGGACTAGGATCAGAGGTGCATCGTGTTGCTCCCTCTGCCCCTTGCGTCGTGACAGCGACCGGGGGCTTTTCTTTTGCAGTCATGACTGCGCCCCCTCACCGATCAGTTCGGCTTTTGCGGCTGCGCACTTAGTCAGCTTTTCGATTTCGGCAGCTTGCTCTGCAAGTTTACGGTTAAGCTCATCGATCAGTTGATGATCTATCTTCACCTCAAGTCGTCTTCTAAGCTGCTCGATCATTAGAGTAGAGGCTTTAACCTTTTCTTTAAGCTGCATGTTTTCAGCTACCACTTCACGCAGCGCATCCTTATGCTTGGCCTTCTCGGCCAACAAACTATCGCGTTCCATCTGCAAAGCGGTAAAGTCCTTAAGCATGGTATCGTAGGTACGCTTCAAGGCTTTATATACATCCGTACGCATATCCTTTTTTGCCCGCCTTGCAATTACATCAGCCAGAACATCTTTCCTCGTATCAGGCTTCAGGGTATTCACCGCTGCACGTAGCGACATGGTGCCTGCTTCCACTGACTTATTGACTTCTGGTGAAGCTTCCGCTTTCTGTTTAGCTCTCTCCCTCTCTACGGAACGCTGGCTTACATGCATCTTGGTTGCGGCTGCCTTCGCGGATACAGGCGCGACTTCTTCCGAGGAACCGCCAACTGGCGGTTCCACTTTGGCCTTGTGCTGGTTGGACCCGTGGCCGAGGTTGGTCATCGCCGCCGCAATCTTCTTCCGCTCGTCATACGTCAGGTCGCGCTGTTGCAGATTGAGGTCCGCTACGTAGGTCAGCGGATCATCACCCTCGTAGACCTGAGTCGGGCATTCCACGCCAAGCTCTTTCGTGGCGAGATACCGATTGACACCATCGAGAATCTTGCCTTGATAGATAACGATTGGAATGCGCACACCGTTCGCTTTTATACTGGCTACAAGACTCTCGAACCGCTCACCTACGATCTTTGGAAAAAGCATGGCAAGGGTGTGAAACTCATATTCAACACTCATACACCACCCCCGTTTTTTTGCTTGTACACATATTCGAGTGCTTCTTCCTGAGTGCCGTGGAAATACTCGTAATGGCAAGGCACATCCAGTTCGGTGGCGGCTTTAGACCGAGCGCGGCCTTCGAGAATTCCACCTTTATCTCCATTTCCATACAGAAGGACTGGTTCGCGTACACCATTAGCTGCGATATCAGCTTTAAGCGCTTCGTACTGTTCACCCTCCATCATCGGAAATAGATTGGCAAAGGGATGGTACTGAAGTTCGTTGTCTTTATCTTTGCCGGCCTTCGGATGCTCGGGTGCAGAGTAATACTTCGAAAATTTCCCTGCCTGCTTCAGCGTCATTTCACCATGCACTACTTTCTTATAGGCTTCCGGGTGTTCACACATGAGTTCCCTGATCAACCTAGATTGAAGGTACTTACCAGTTTCGGACATAGCCATGGTCACACCCCCTCACTCAGCAGGGCGCGCTTGGCAGCAATGGCCTTGGCGACGTTGGCGTCGATGTTGTCGGGGGATACTTGCCGGAAGCTGGACAGCCACAGGCGTACATCTTCCACGCGCCAAGCGACACATCGAGCGGTAAGTTTATATGGGCGAGGAATTACACCGGCTGCCACCAGTGCTAAAAAGCTGGAGCGGCCAATAGGGACGTGACGAAGGATTTGCTCTAGACGAAGGTAGCCGGTGACAGGCAGACCATCAGTGACGGGAATAGCAGACATGGCGATAGCTCTCCGAAAGGGAGCTATGCCGTTTTTTGCGCACGGTTAGCCCCCAAAAACATGGGAAACTAACCGCCTCGAATTACACGGTTTCTGATCCGCATCCATGGACGAACAAAGCTAACTTCATTGGTCGCTGCCTGCCTGACCTGATTAGCTTTGCTCTCGATATCAAATCCTTGAACTACACCTCCTTGGGAAGTGCAGACCGTTCCTTGATACTCCAAAACAGTATGGCGATCAATGCAGGCCAACGGCCATATCCATAAAACAGTGATTCCCGCTAAAGAATCACTGTTTCTTGATAGCCGCATCCAGATAGTCCGCCCACCAAACCATTATTCTCCTGCGCATGGGTAGATATTCCGCTTCGTTGTAAACATTCCTTACGGTTTCCGGAACGTGCGCTAATTGTCTTTCGACGCTATCACCAGAAAATAATGGGCGACCTTCTTCGTCAGCTGCATTATTTATGGCTGTAGAAGCGAGCCTTCTTACTCCATGACTGGTTTGAGTGCCGTGATAACCCAGTGTCTTGAGAGCGGAAAGCAGGGTGCCTGAATGCAGCGGTTTCTCGTAACTGCGACCGGGAAAAACGTATTCGCTGCCGCAGGATATTTCCTTTAGCTCCCTCAGTATTTCGATGGTTTGTGGTGCGAGCGGCACCAGCAATGCCAGGCGCTTTTTCATCCGTTCTTCAGGAATGCGCCATAGGCAATCGTCAAGATCGATCTCGGTCCACGTCGCACCCAGCATTTCGTTGGCGCGAACGAAGGTTAAAAAGATCATTTTCAATGCAAGTCGGGTTTGCCGACTTTCGTAAGCATCGATCTTGCGCAGCAGTTGCGGTAGCTCTTTATCAGTGACGGCTGGATGCTTTTTCGTGACCGCCTTTTGCAGTGAATCGCGCCCGCTTATGTCGGATGAGACGACGTGTTGACACAGGCCTTTGGCTTTTCCATATCTGAAGATCCGTCCGAAAATCGCCAACATCCGGTGCGCCGTTGCCACGGCCCCGGCGTCCTCGATTTTCTCCAGCACATCGAGTACATCCGCTGATCCGAGTTCGTTGATAGGGCGTTTGCCGATAAGTGGGAAGACGTAGCGATCCAGCTGCGACAGCAGGTCATGTGCGTGCTTGGCAACCCAATGCGCCTTGTGCTTGGTGTGCCACTGACGTGCCACAGACTCAAAGGTGTTGGCTCTGGTAGCGCTGTCGGCCTGCTTCTCGGCCTTGCGCAGCTTGGCAGGGTCATCCTGCTTGCGCAGCTCAGCGGCCTTGTCCCGAGCCTCAGCCAGCGATACCTCGGGATAGGTGCCGACACTCAATGCCTGCTCTCTTCCATCGATGAGATAACGGTAACGCCAGTACCTGCGCCCATCAGCATAGATCCACAGGTAGAGGCCACCGCCGTCGCTCATCTTCCTCACCGTCTTGGTGGTGCAGACCGCATTCCTGATCTGGGAGTCCTGTAGTTTGTGAATGGCCATGATTGGTAACTCCTGCGCTTACCTTGGTAGGTAAATTCAGTTCTACCACTATTTTCTGCTGGTTACCAGTTGCTCTGAGTAAGTCTGACCCGTACCACAAAACAGCCTAGAAGCCGCTTAATATAAGGGTTGTAGGGTTTTTACCAGACTTGGTTGGATATAGGATTAGCCGTTATGGCTACAGCGTGCATGGCGGCTTCACCCGAGGAACGGTCTGGGCGGTTTACCTGCAACGCGCCAGCGTCTTCTCCAGCAGTTTCTTCCTGGTCGGGCTGTTGACCGGCGGGGTCTTTTACTGGGCCGCAAGGCGCTCACGGACTCCGGACTGCCAAACCTGCCTGGGCTGAATGCAAAACGGGCCATCCGACAGGTAGCGGATGGCCCGTTTTTTTTCAACGCCGGTGTTTAGTCTGCGTTCAAGACACCACGACGCACCTGGTCGCGCTCGATCGACTCGAACAGCGCCTTGAAGTTACCTTCGCCGAAGCCGTCATCGCCCTTGCGCTGAATGAACTCGAAGAACACCGGGCCCATCAGGGTTTCAGAGAAGATCTGCAGCAACAGGCGCTTGTCACCTTCCTCGGAAGAACCATCAAGCAAAATGCCACGCGATTGCAGTTGCTCAACCGATTCGCCATGCCCCGGAAGGCGCCCTTCGAGCATTTCGTAGTAGGTTTCTGGCGGCGCGGTCATGAAACGCATGCCCAGCGCCTTGAGTTGGTCCCAGGTCTTGATCAGATCATCGGTGAGGAAGGCCACATGCTGGATGCCCTCACCATTGAACTGCATCAGGAACTCTTCGATCTGGCCCGCGCCCTTGGACGATTCTTCGTTCAACGGAATACGGATCATGCCATCGGGCGCGGTCATCGCCTTGGAGGTCAGGCCGGTGTACTCGCCCTTGATGTCGAAGTAACGAATTTCACGGAAGTTGAACAGCTTCTCGTAGAAGTTCGCCCAATACGCCATGCGCCCGCGGTAAACGTTGTGGGTCAGGTGATCGATGATCTTCAGGCCCGCGCCGAGCGGATGGCGGTCCACGCCTTCAATGAAGTTGAAGTCGATGTCATAGATCGAGTTGCCCTCGCCGAAACGGTCGATCAGGTACAGCGGCGCACCGCCGATCCCCTTGATGGCCGGCAAGCGCAGCTCCATGGGCCCGGTCGGGATTTCAACCGGCTGGGCGCCGAGGTCCAGCGCCTGGTGATAGGCCTGCTGGGCATTCTTGACCCGGAACGCCATGCCACACACCGACGGGCCGTGTTCGGCGGCGAAATACGAGGCCAGGCTGTGCGGCTCATTGTTCAGGATCAGGTTGATGCCGCCCTGACGGTACAGGTGTACATCCTTGGAACGGTGGGTTGCCACCTTGGTGAAGCCCATGATCTGGAAGATCGGCTCCAGCGTGCCCGGGGTTGGCGAGGCGAACTCGATGAATTCAAAGCCCATCAGGCCCATCGGGTTTTCGAAGATATCAGCCATGGTTGGTTCCTCATCACGGTATAGGGTTTTAACAGGTGTCAGTGGCTATAGGTGTTGAGGATGGCGGGTGGCGCGCAGGAGATTCCCCTCACGCTGCGAGAGAGGAAGTCACCATAGATGAGTTTGAACCCGTACTGCTTCATATGGACCCATCTCTTGGGTGTGGTCTGCCGAGGCGGCGGACTTTATTATTGTATGCGTAAGCCGATTCTACACAGCGTAACGCATTACGCAAACGCTTTATCAAGGCAGCGGCTATCATGAGTCAGCAGTCGACGCTGTTCGCATGCCAGGGAAAGGGCCCGCATTGCCTGGTTCGACTTCATCGCTCACTTCAGGCGAACACCGAGCCATGCCGTTATCCGTCAAACACTCAAGACGAACCCCTGTGCGCCTGGCGTTGCCATGGCTGATGGGAACCGTGCCCCTGTTATTGGGATTGTTCATCCTGCACTGGCAGGCTGAGCGAGAACTTCACGCCCGCGCCTGGCAAACCGCCGAACAGGCACTTGCCCAATTCAACCTGATGCTGGACAACGTCGCCGCCTCCACTGAATTGCTGTTACCGCTCGCCGGGCAACCCTGCGACGGCGTGAAGCTTGCGCTGCGTGAACAAGTGACACGCCGACCTTTCGTGCGTTCGACCAACGTGGCGTACAAGCACCATCTTTATTGTAATTCGCTTTTTGGCGACTACAGCGAAACCATCAACCCCGCCGACTATGTCGACGGCAAACTGAGGCTGATGCACGGCAATCCGATCACCCCTGACCAGGCATTGCTGGTCTATCGCCAGAGCATGGGTGAGCAAACCGCCATGGCCAGCCTGGATGGTTTCCACTTGGCCAATGCCTTGCGCATGATCGGTCAGGGTGAAGATCTGGTGTTACAAGTCGGGCCCGTATGGCTGAGCGCCGACGGCGCCGTGCATGACACCCCCGTACCGGCTTATGCGGTGGCGGCCACATCTCGGGTGTCTGGGCGCTACCCTTTCAGCGTGCATACCGGCTTTGCCGAAGGCGAGCCGTGGCGGCTCATGATGGCTCACTACCCTGCCCTGTTCGGCCTGCTGCTGTTTTTCGGCATCCTGACGGGCGGCGTCTGCCACTGGATACTGATGCGCCCGCGCTCCCCGCACCAGGAACTGCAGCGTGCCCTGGAAGCCAACGAGTTCATCCCCTTCTTCCAACCGGTGGTGCGGGGCGAACAGAGTCACTGGGCCGGCGCCGAAGTGCTGATGCGCTGGCAGCACCCGCGTGAAGGGCTGGTACGGCCGGACCTGTTCATACCGCTGGCCGAAGACAGCGGCCTGATCGTGCCAATGACCCGCGCCCTGATGCAGCAAACGGCGGCCCAACTGGCCCCGCATGCCGACGCCTTCGAGGATGGCTTTCGCATCGGCATCAATATTTGCGCCAGCCACTGCCAGGATCTGAACCTCTACGACGACTGCCGAGCATTTCTCGCCGCCTTCGCGCCAGGCCGCGTCACCCTGATGCTGGAGTTGACCGAGCGCGAGCTGATCCTGCCCACTGACACCACCTTGCTACTGTTCGAGAAATTGCACGAATTGGGTGTCCTGATCGCCATTGATGACTTCGGCACCGGCCACTCGAGCCTGGCGTACTTGCGCCAGTTCAACGTTGATTACTTGAAAATCGACCAGAGTTTTGTCGCCACCATCGGTGTGGATACTTTGTCCGGTCATCTACTGGATACCATCATCGAGCTCTCGGCGAAGCTGGATCTGGGCATCGTCGCCGAAGGCGTGGAGACCACGGAGCAGAAGGACTATCTGCTGCAACGCGGGGTCGACTTCCTGCAGGGCTACCTGTTCGGCAAACCCCTGCCTTTGAACGAATTCATCGCCCTGCTGGCCAATCAACCCGATAAAACGACGAATACCCTGCATCCCGTGGCCAACTGAGCGATTCAGCCAGTTGTATTGCAGGGGGCACAATTGAGAACATAGCGGGCTGCGTCACCTGTCAAAAATCCGCTTCGCGAGGCACTCCTTGTCCAAAGGCATCATTTCGTCCGTCACGGCATCCGCCCTGTTTGCCGTGATGTATTTCTATACCTCTCTTTTGACCCCGCTCAGCGGTGAGGAGGTCTTCGGTTGGCGCATGCTGCTGACCTTGCCGTGCGTGACCTTGTTCATGTTGGTCAGCCGTGATTTTTCCCTGGCGATCGGGCTGCTGCGACGGATTCGAGAGAAACCGCTGCTGCTGCTGGGGGCTATCGGCACCTCGAGCCTGATGGGGGTGCAACTCTGGCTGTTTCTCTGGGCTCCGCTGCATGGACGCAGCCTGGAAGTCTCGCTGGGCTATTTCCTGTTGCCCTTGACCATGGTCCTGACCGGGCGCCTGGTCTATGGCGAACGCCTGTCGTACTTGCAAACGGTGGCGGTCTGCTGCGCGATGGTGGGTGTGGGGCATGAACTGTATCAACACGGCAGCTTTGCCTGGGAGACCCTGCTGGTGGCTTCAGGTTATCCGCTGTACTTCGTGCTGCGGCGCAAATGCCGAACCGATCACCTCGGCGGCTTGTGGGTGGACATGTGCCTGATGATGCCGGTGGCCCTGGCGTTCGTATTGGCCGGACCGGCGTCAGGCAGCGATTTGCAGGAACATCCGGCGCTGTACTGGCTGATTCCGGGCCTGGGCATGATCAGCGCCCTGGCGCTGATCAGTTACGTGCTCGCCAGCCGCTTGCTGGCGTTCAGCCTGTTCGGCTTGCTCAGCTATGTCGAGCCGGTCCTGCTGGTTGGCGTGGCCCTGCTGCTGGGTGAGAGCATCGGGCCAGACCAGTGGTTCACCTACCTGCCGATCTGGCTGGCGGTGGTGGTGCTGATCCTTGAAGGCTTCAAGCACCTGCTGCGTCAGCGTCGGCGTTCGGTCTGAGCAGCACCTGCCGGACCCGACGCTCCTCCACCGACATCACGGTCAACTGCCAGGCCTGCCAGCGCAGGGTGTCGCCGACCATTGGCAAGCGATCCAGCAAACTCATCACCAGACCCGCAAGGGTCTGGTAATCCTCGGTCGCCCTGGCGCCAAAACCGGTGCGGGCCTGAATCAGGCTGAGGTTCAGCGCACCGTTGACGATAAAGCCGTCCTCCTCTTCGACGATGTCCGGGCCAACCACTTCGCTGGCATCCGGCAGTGCACCGGCAATCGACTCGAGGATATCGGTCATGGTCAGCAGGCCGGTGAAGTCACCGAATTCGTTAACCACAAAGGCGATATGGGTCGACTGCGCACGCATCTGCTCCAGCGCGTTCAAGATGCTGAAGCTCTCCAGCAGATGCAGCGGCTTGCGGGCCAGGCATTCCAGGTCCGGCTCGTTGCCGGCCAACAGCGTCTTGAGCAACTCCTTCTTGTGCAGGTAGCCCAGCGGCTCTTCAATGCGTCCCTGACGGATCAGCGGCAGGCGCGAATAAGAGGAATGCATCAAGGCCATGCGCACCTGCTCGGGCGGTTGCTCAAGGTCGATGGCGTCGACTTCGGCGCGCACCGTCATCACGGTGCGGATTGGCCGCTCGGCCAGGTTCAGCACGCCGCTGATCATGACCCGTTCGCGGCGGTCAAACAGCGCGTTGTCGTCACCGTCTTCGAGCATGTCGGCGATTTCCTCACCCACTTCCTCGGCATCTGGCCGGCGACCGCCCAGCAGGCGCAAGACCGCGTGGGCCGTCCGTTCACGCAGCGGCCGGTGCTGCTGCAGGCTGCGCTTGCGCCGCGCACGAGCCAGTTGGTTAAACACCTCGATCAGAATCGAGAAGCCAATGGCGGCGTACAGGTAGCCTTTGGGAATGTGAAAACCCAGACCTTCAGCGGTGAGGCTGAAGCCGATCATCATCAAGAAGCCCAGGCACAGCATGATCACGGTCGGGTGAGCGTTGACCAAACGGGTCAGCGGCTTGCTCGCGACAATCATCAGGCCGATGGAAATCACCACGGCGATCATCATGACCGACAGCTGTTCAACCATGCCCACGGCGGTAATGACCGCATCGAGCGAGAACACCGCGTCGAGCACCACGATCTGCGCCACGATCGGCCAGAACGCGGAGTAACGCAGCGTGCCGCTGCTTTGGGTGACATGCCCTTCCAGCCGCTCGTGCAGTTCCATGGTGGCCTTGAACAGCAGAAATACACCGCCGAACAGCATGATCAGGTCGCGCCCGGAGAAACCCTTGTCAAACACCTCGAACAGCGGTGCGGTCAGGGTGACCATCCAGGAAATACTGGCCAACAGGCCCAGACGCATGATCAGGGCCAGTAACAGGCCAATGAGCCGTGCACGGTCGCGCTGATGAGGCGGCAGTTTGTCGGCAAGGATGGCGATAAACACCAGGTTGTCGATGCCCAGGACCAGTTCCAGGACAATAAGCGTCGCCAGGCCTAGCCAGGGGTGGGGTCGGCTAGCCATTCCATGGACGAGTACTCGAGCAAGGGCGATCAGAAGGGGGGATTACAGCAGGCCAGAATGGCCCTGGACTGGGAGGCTCCGAGAAGGAAGTCATAGGTACCTAAAATCATAACGGGGGGAGATCCTACAATTGCAGCACCGATTTCCGACACCGCAAAAATGTTTCAAGTCGCGTCAGGATGTTGGTTTCTGTCGCTTTGCTGGCCTCATCGCGACGGTTCGGCGCCCCGACAAGCTCGGCTCTCATAGAACAAAAATTATCTCATTGATTTTTAAAGATAGATTTTTGGTTCATCGCGCAATTGCGGGATAGTCACACCGAAACCACACAGATCTAAAGCCGAACAAACAAGGCTGACAACTCCAAATTCACAGGCCATGGCACGTTGCAACAAATGTGGGAGCGGATTTACCGGAGCGCCGGACCGCCGCGATGCGCCGCGCGGGCGGCGCGCGGTCTCAAGAACAATGGAAAAACCAAGGCAGGCACCTCCCACGGCTCATGCGATCTGCTGGCAGGCCCCCTCGCCTCCCCCATCAGAATGAAGAGGGTTGCCTAAGGACCGTATCAAGGCTTCCAAGTGCTTGCCTTGGGTTTTCCGGCGCTGCCGAAATCGAGCGCCGCCCGCGCGGCGCATCGCGGCGGTCCGGCGCTCCGGTAAATCCGCTCCCACATTTGTTGCAACGTGCCATGGCCTGTGAGATTGGGGTTGTCAGCCTTGTTTGTAGGGCGGAAGATCGCGGCGGCGCAGGGGCAAAAAAATTTTTACCGATTTGTCCGCATGTTCTCTACGCGACAGCGCAGCCTCAAAGAGGCGGGGCGGACTCCTACAGCCTCTCTCAGCATCAACCCCGATGTTGAGCGAGGAATGTGTGGCAAAGCTTGCTAGCGATGAGGCCAGCGCAGGCAATAGAGCTCTAGCCGAGCACCCAATCAGCCACCACCCGCGCCGCCTCAGCAATGATGTCATTGCGCGGCTTGGCGTCTTTCTCGGGCTGGGTCGTGTAAATCGCTACAACGATCGGCGCCCGCTGGGGTGGCCAGACCACGCCGATGTCGCTCGCCGAGGCGTAATCGCCGGTCCCGGTCTTGTCCCCCACCTGCCAACCACTCGGTACGCCAGCACGAATGCGCTCATCGCCGGTGGTATTGCCGCGCAGCCAGGCTTGTAACTGCGCAGCCTGTGCCGGCTCCAGGGCATTGCCCAGCACCAGGCGCTGCAAGCTGCGCCCCATCGCCGCCGGTGTCGAGGTGTCACGCGGGTCACCGGGAATCGCGGTATTGAGTTCGGTTTCCCAGCGGTCCAACCGAAACGCCTGATCGCCGATCGACCGCGCAAATTCAGTGACTGCCGACGGTCCTCCCAGCAGCTTTATCAACAGATTGGCCGCCGTGTTGTCGCTGTACTGCACCGCCGCTGCGCACAGCTCAGCCACCGTCATGCCTTCGTCAATGTACCTCTCAGTCACGGGGGAATAGCTGACCAGCTCGCTTTTCGAGTACCTGAGCCGCTGCTGCAGGACGCCGGGCTTGCGCTCGCTGAACTTCAGGACGGCGGCTGCCAGCATCATCTTGAACGTGCTGCAGACAGCAAAGCGCTCGGTGGCGCGATAGCCCAGTTGGGTGTCGTTTCCGGTGTCGAGGGCAAAGACGCCGAGGCGTCCGTTCAATTGTTTTTCCAGGGCTGCACATCGACTGATAAATACCCGGTCAATTATCGATTCTGTGGCCCAGGAGCCAATACTTAATGGCAGCGAAGCGGCGACTAACAAAAACCGTCGGCGGTTGATTGAATACAGGGCGTCCATCAGCGATCCTCGCGTGTATGCCACAAGCGCAAGAGGAAGATGGTTGAGCCCAATACCTCGTAACGCAACTCGTAGTGGCCTATCAACATTCGCCGTACATCTCGAGGCTCAAACTCTTCGAGACGCTCGCCGATGCGTGGGTTGGTGAGCACGGTGGTGGGCGCAGCGACTAGCTGTTGAACAGTCCGGGCAGCGGCCGGCTGGTTGACGAGAGAGAGAAATTCGTAAAGCCGAGAAACATCAGACAGTGCCTTGCTTGTCCACTTCAACTCCATCAGCGAGGAACCTGAAGCGGCTTATCAGTGCTGAGGCTTTCAGCCCAAGCCTGGACAGCCTGATGGTCGATAACCCGTCCCGCATCCACATCTGCCAGTGCTTCGCGGGTCAGACGGCTGCGTTCTTCTTCTAGATCGATCCAGTCTGCCAGTGCCTGTTTCACGATCCAACCTTTGGAACGCTCCAGCCGCTCGGCCATTTGGTCGATTTTTTCAGCCAGCTTCAGCGGCACATGGGCGGTGACCACCCGGGTTTCTGAGGTGCGGGACATAATCAAGACTCTCACAGGGGCGCCAAATTCGGCATGTCGATTAACAATCAATCATAGTGATTAATTGTTAATCGTCAACTGCGCTACTGCCTGCGGTTAATCACGCAGTTACCATTGTCGCTTATCCGGCCGCGTCAACCCCAGCTTCTCGATCCTGTACCTGAGCATGTCCCGGCTCAAGCCCAGCAGTCGTGCCGACTTGGTGACGTTCCAGTCGGTGCGGTCGAGCATTTTGCGCACCATGTCGCGCTCCACTTCCGGCAGGTTCATATTTTCCACCGGCTCGCTCATCATGCGCGGCTCGTACATCGGTGGCGCAGTTTCGGCCATGGGTTCGTCGGTCAGGCTCATGCACACGTTCAATTGCGCCGGGGCGATGATGTCGTGTTGGGTCAACAACACGGTTTGCTCGAGCATGTTACGCAGTTCGCGCACGTTGCCCGGCCAGCTGTAGCCCAGCAGCAGTTGTTGCGCTTCGGGGCTGAAGCTCAATCTCGACTTGCCGTAGCGGCGGCCGTGGTGAGTGAGGAAGTGTTTGGCCAGCAGCAGGACGTCGTCGCCACGGGCATACAGGCGTGGGACCTTGATCGAAATGATCCGTAGACGGAAGAACAGGTCACGACGGAATTTGCCCTGCTGGACCATCTGTTCCAGGTTGCAGTTGGTCGCACTGATGATGCGGATATCGACCTTGCGTTCTTTCACTGAGCCGATCCGGCGGATGGTACGGTCTTCCAGCAACTTGAGCAGCTTGGACTGCAGCAGCAGGTCCATCTCCCCGATTTCGTCGAGGAACAGGGTGCCGCCATCCGCCGCTTCGACCAGGCCCACCCGGCGCTCCTTGGCGTCGGTGAACGCACCTTTTTCATGGCCGAAGAGTTCGGCTTCCAGCAGGTTGGCAGGGATCGAAGCGCAGTTGAATTCCACAAAGGGGGCCTTGCAGCGCGGCCCGTCAAAATGCAGGGCACGGGCCACCAGTTCCTTGCCGGTGCCGGTCTCGCCCTCGACCAACACCGGCGGCAGGTCGCCGCCGGTCATACGCTGCTCGGCTTCGAGCAGGTGGCGCAAGGTGGCTTTCATCGCCAGCATTGCCGGCGACTCGCCGATCAGCGCCTGCAGCCCCGATTTCTGTGCCTCCCGTTCCTGGTAGAACGACAGTTTGCGCTCCAGCCGTTCGGTGGCCAGCGCCTTGTCCAGCAGCACCTTGAGTTCACTCAGGGCGACGGGTTTGGTCAGGTAATGAAAGGCGCCCTCCTTCATCGCCGTGACCGCGTCTTCGACATTGCCGTAGCCGGTCATCATGATGACTTTCAGCTCTGGCACCCTCTCCATCAGTTGCTTGATCAGCTCATGGCCGCTCATGCCTGGCAGGGAGTTATCGGTCACTACGGCATCGGGGTTGCACTGCTGCAATTGTTCCAGCGCTTCTTCGGCGCTGTGACAGACCGTGACCTCGAAGCCTTTGCGTTCGAGAAAGGTCTGGATGTTTGCTGCGAGGAGTTCGTCATCCTCGACTACCAGAATGCTGTGTTCCATGTTCTTCTCCCAGCGCAACCTTGAAGATGAGGCAGACTCGGGTTCCTTCCTGCTCGCGACTGGTCAGGCTGACCGAGCCGCCAAACCGCTCCATGATCTTCTTGACCAACACCAGCCCCACCCCCAGCCCGCCCTGCTTGGTGGTGAAGAAAGGCTTGAAGACCATGCGCTCCTGTTGCGCAGTCATTCCCTTGCCCGTGTCATCGAGCAGCAATTGCACACGCTGCCCGCTTTGCTCTTGAACCTTGATACCCAGTACGCCGCCAGTGGGCATTGCCTCCAGCGCATTGGCCAACAGACTATTGAGAATTTGCGTCAGCATCACCTGTTGGCTGACCACTGGCGCGGCGGCCGGCACGTTCAGCTGCACCTGGATTCCGGTGCGGGCGATCTGCGTCTTGAAGCCGGCCAGGGCATCGTCAATGACCACGACCAGGTCCACGGTTTCGGCGTCATCGTTCATCGGCCGCAGCGACACAAGCAATTCGCGGACCCAGCGCGACATGCGGTCGACCTGGCTGATGATGTCGGTGATGTTTCTCTGCGCCGGTACGTCGGCGATTTCATGCGCAAGTTCGGCGCTGGAACGGATGGTCGCCAGCGGGTTGCGCAGGCTGTGCGCCACCGCCGAGGACATCTCGCCCAGGGCCACGAAGGTTTCGCTGGCGATCAACTGGCGCTGCTGGGATTGCAGCATCAGGCTGGCGCGCCGGATAATCCAATACAGCCCCAGGTAGATCAGCGCGCCACCCAGGACAGTCGTCACCCAGATAATCACGTAGCCGCGCTGGATCCGGCGCACCAGGTCCTGCGGCTCCTTGTAGACCTCGACCATGGCGGTGACCTTGTCACCCTGGGTGTTGAACATCGGGATGTAGTTTTCGATAAACAGGTACTTGGGCTCGGTCAGAAACTTTTGCTCATCGCGCTCTTCAGCCACCTCGTGGTAGCTGGCCGAGACCGGCCGGCGAGATTCAAAGGCTTCGTCCAGATCGTCGTCATCCAGAATCTGCTGGCCCACAAGCTCCGGGTTGGAGGACCAGACGATGGTGCGATCCAGTGCATAAACGATCGCCAGCAGCGAATCCGGCAGGTGCTCGATATGGTCGAGAAACTCAACCCGCGCCGCCGCTACCGCCGCCGCCGACAAGCCCGGGTGGTTGGCATCCTGACGCGGATCGAGCAATTCGGCCATGCTGATTTGCGGGCTCAAGCCGGCATGCCTCACTTCCGCGAGGCCGATCGACTGGACGAACTGTGCCGTGAGCAACGCATCGCGTTCCACGCTTTCGGTGACCACAAACCGGGTCGAAACATAGCCCAGGCCTGCCGCCACCGAGGCAATGATGAACAGGCTCACCAACGAAAACCAACGCAGCAGGTTGAACTGCCCCGGCGTGCTACTGGTTCCCCATGTGGCCGCTTGTGCAACCCTGAGCATCTTCATCGGACTGATTCCTTGATGCTTTTCGTTAAACCTTATAGCCCAAGCGATGCATCGGTATTCACATCAATACTAATGACAGCGCAGGCGATGATAGTAATTTGCCGCTATTGGATCTGCGGATGTATTACCAGGCTTTGGGAAAAAAAGTCGGCTGGGGAATAGGCCCCGCTAGCGGGGAAATTCCCCCCCACTGAGCGGGGCCATCTGGAACACCAGGTGCACCTTGGTGCCCTGATTCTGTTTGCTGTCCAGGCGAACGCTGCCGCCAAAACGCTCCATGATGCGCTTGACCAGCATCAGGCCGACCCCCAGCCCGCCCTGCTTGGTGGTAAAGAATGGCCGGAACGCCAGCTTCTGTTGCTGCGACGACATGCCTCGGCCGGTGTCACTCACCACCATCGCCAGGGTCTGGCCTTGCGCGGGCCCGAGGGTGATGCTCAGCGTCCCGCCATTGCTCATCGCCTCCAGCGCATTGGACAGCAAGCTGTTGAACATCTGACTCAACAGCACCTGCTGGCTGACCACCCGCGGCGAGTGCTGCGGGGTGAACAGCACGTGGACCTGGGCGCGCTGGATCTGCTGCTCGAAAGCACGCAAGGCCTCGTGCACGGTGTCGACCAGGTCGACCTGCTCGGTTTCATCGCTCAAGGGACGCAACGATTGCAGCAGCTCACGGACCCAGGCCGACATGCGATCGACCTGGAGGATGATGTCGCCGATGTTCTTCTTCGCCGGCCCTTCTTCGAACTCCAGGGCGAGCTCGGCGCTTGAGCGAATGCTCGCCAGCGGATTACGCAAACTGTGGGCCACCGCCGAGGACATCTCCCCCAGCGCCACAAAGGTTTCGTTGGCCACCAACTGCTTTTGCTGATTGGCCAGCAGGCCCGCGGCGCGGCGCACGATCCAGTACAGGCCGAAGAACATCAACCCCGCGCCGACGGCCGTCACCAGCCAGATGGTCGCCACGCCCCGGATCATCCGGTTGATCAGGTCCTTGGGTTCCTTGTAGATCTCGACCATGGCCGTGACATTTTCATCATTGGCGTCGAATAAAGGGATGTAGTTCTCGATAAACAGAAAATCCGGTGCGGTAACGAATTTCTGTTCGGCGCGCGCGTCGTTGACGTTGTGGTAACTGGCCGAGACCCGGATCTTTTCTTCGAAGGCCCGCTCCAGGTCGTCGTCGGTGTCAATGTGCTTGCCCACCAGCGCCGAATTGGTCGACCAGATCACCGTGCGATCGGGCGCATAGATATTGGCCAGGAGCACATCGGGCAGATGCTCGATATGGTCGAGAAACTGCCAGCGCGCGGCCTGCAACTGCTGGGGGGTGATATCAGGAAAATCATCGTCAGAGCGCGGGTCGAGCAATTCGCCCATGGTCCGGACATTGGGGACGGTCACATGGCGCACTTCGGCCGAGGCAACGGCCTGGATGAACTGCGCAGTCAGCAGTGCGTCACGTTCAATGCTCTCATTGATGATGAAGCGCGACGAGATGGTCCCAAGGCCCACCGCCACTGCGCCAATGATGGCCATGCTGATAAAGGAGAACCAGCGCAGCAGATTGAAGCGGTACCCGATGCCTTCGGAACGGCTCTTCGCAACCGCCTGTGGCAGCGGCTCTGTGCACTCGGGTGTATTCATCGCGGACCGTCCTTTGCTGTGCTCATAAGGTTATAGCCCACTCCTGCCTGTGATTCCCCCGAAGCCTTCCCCAACTTGCCCCAACCCTGGGGGTTGCGCCCCTATCAGGCTGCCGGAGGCCTCTGGATGCAGCCCCACGCAACCGCTCTAGCACAAGGCCTGCAGAGGCACTTACACCGCATTGGTACGGAATTTGCCGATTCCTCCCTGACTGATCCAACGCCCTCGGGCCCGGCTCACCTCAGAGGAACTGACTCATGCGCCGTCTCATCTCCACCAGCGCGACCCTGGTCGTGCTCGTCTCGCTTACCGATGGATCCGCACAGGCGGCACTGTACGACGTCGACCCTGGCCCCTACAACAACACCACTGGTGGCTTTGCCAGCTGGTATCAGGACAGCCATGGACGTGTACTTGACCTGTGCCTTTCGAAAAACCTGAGCACCAGGGTAGCCAGCACCCCCGGGGCCCCGGCGTACATGTGTAACCTGTTGCCCACCCCAGGTGTCTTCGACGATACCCAGCCCGTGGTCTTCCCCACCAACTTTCCCGACGAAGCGTTCTGGTTCATCGCCAACGCCGAGATCACCGACGCCGCGACCGGTATCAACCTCGGTTACGTCACGGCCGTGGAAGCGGCGTTCGGCGCCGAGGAGCCCAAAGAGGGCGATCAAGTGAGCTTCGGCCGCGTTCGCATTCGGGTGGACGTCCCCACTGCCGGCACCTACGTGGTCACTCACCCTTACGGCGTCGATGTATTCACGGTAGATGCCGCTGGGCGTCGTGCAATCAACATGACCCGCGACATCGGTATTGGCATACCGAAAACCTACACCGGCGCCCTCAAGAGTGACATCGGCCCGTTCTTGCGCAGCGTTAACGGCCCGTACACCTCGATAAACCCGGATACGGGTCAGGCGGAGAGATTCATCGGTGACCCGAACCTCAGCGAAGCTGTCACCGGCAGCCCGTTCAACACCAACTTCGTGCGGGTCGAAGGCCCTAACGGGATCGACGTGCGCACCGAGCTGTTCGCCATCGCCGGCAAGCTTTCGCAAACGGCGCGGCCAACACCGGTGATCACCCAGCGCAGCACGTATTCACGCAAGACCGAAGCCAGTGTGCTCAAGGCCCAGCAAGACGTGTTCGTGCTGGCGCCACCGATTCCGGCCACGGTCACCTTGAGCAGCCGCAACCCGGCCCTGCCGTTCAGCGAAGCCAACAGCACCGGTGCCTGGTACGTGCAGGCGCCCGATAACCCGACGCTGCCGAGCACCTTGCAAGTGACGGTCGACAACCGCGTGGCCATCCCCACCAGCACCCCAACCACCCTGCCGATGCCGTTGACCGACCTGGTCACCATCACCCGCGCCGAGTACCGCCTGGGCGCAGGCCAGCTGAGCCTGACCGCCAGCACCAGCGACGAAACCACCCCACCGGTGCTGACCGCAGCCACCGGCAATGGCGCCAACATCGGCGCCCTGGGCGGCGCAGGCGCGGTGAAAACGCTCACAACCGGGATCACCCCGATTCCGCCGGCCAAGGTCACGGTGACTTCCTCCAATGGCGGGAGTGACACCGAAGAAGTGGTGATCTTGCCATGAACATCCTCACGCCAAGATTCGTAGCAGGAGGCAACATGAACACCTGGCCCCGCATGGCGCACTGCGCCCTTTGGTTGTCCGTTTCGCTGGCCGGTAGCGCTCATGCAGCGCTCAAGGCCGTCGACCCCGGCCCGTACACCTTCGCCACCGGCGGATTCCCGATGTGGTACCAGGACAACAACAACCTGTCCATGGAGCTGTGCCAGTCGCGCGCTGTCAGCTCGCGGGTCGCGGCCAGCGTGCCGCCCGCCTATATGTGCACCCTGTTGCCGGACCCCGGCGTCTACGATGATGCCCTGCCGATGGTGTTCCCGGATAACTGGCCGGGCGAGACTTTCTGGTACCTGGCCGAAACCACGATTCCGGACGTCGGCGGGTACGGAGTGGACGCCTATGTCGCGGCTATGGAAGCGGCGTTTGGCTCCGAAGTACCCATGGAAGGTGACCAGGTGAGCTTCGCCCGTATTCGCCTGCGTGTGAACGTACCGGTCGCCGGCACCTATGTCATCACCCACCCCTATGGCGTCGAGACGGTCAACGTCACCGCGCCAGGCCGCCGCGCCATCAACATCACCCGTGACATCGGCATCGGCACACCGGGCGATTTCAGCGGCGCCGTGGCCGGCGAGCTCGGGCCGTTTCTGCGCAGCGTCAATGGCCCGTACACCGAGATCAACCCGGACACCGGTGTGACTGAAACCTTTATCGGCGACCCTAACCTGACCGAACAGGTCACCGGCAGCCCCAGAAACACCAACTTCTTGCGCATCGTCGGCCCGGCCGGCACCATCCAGACCAACCTGTTCACCGTCTCCGGCAAGGTGCTTGATCCACGTGCCCAGACCCAGGTCGAGTTGCAGCGCGCCACCTATCGCCGCACTTCCACCGGTACCCGTGTGGAAGTGTTCGCCAAGGCCGCCGCTGGTACCAGCCTGTGCATGCGCGACACCCTGGCGCTGGTACCCGGCACGCCACCCTCGCCATGCCAGACCAGCTTGCTGACCGATAACAACGGATTGTACTTCGGCCATCGGCTGACCACCGGCGCTCCACCTTCTGTGTTGGTGATCACGGCCAGCAACCCGGGTGGCACGACCCAGCCAACGGCCGTGTCGCGCAAGCCGGTTGACGTGGTGAAAGTCGAAACTGCGCAGTACGAATGGACCAACAAGCGCCTGACCATCCAGGCCCGTTCCAGTGATGAGGTGCAAGTGCCTGACCTGATCGCCCAGGGCTACGGGCGGATGTCGAAATCCGGCACCTTGCAAACCCTGACGGTCAATGACCTGACTCAACCGCCGGCCAGTGTCACGATCAAATCCGCCGCAGGCGGTGCCGACACCGAGTTCGTCAAAGTTGTCGGTACCGCGCCTGCCCAGGCCGAGAACCAGCCACCGGTCGCGCGGCCCGACTCGGCCAGCACCAGCTTCGGGGTGCCGATCACCCTGAGCGTGTTGACCAACGACAGCGATCCGGACGGCAACACGCCGCTCACCATCACCGGCCTGGTCCCGCCGGCAACCGGCCAGGGTACGGTGACCCTCAACGGCACCACCTCGCTGGTGTACACCCCGCCGGCCGTGGTCAATGCGCCGATGGTGGCGACCTTCAGCTACCGCGCCCAGGACGCCAAGGGATTGGCATCGACCCCGGCAACCGTGACCGTCAACGTCGCGCCTAACCGGCCGCCAACCGTTGTCAACGACACCGGCGCGACCCTCGGCGTACCGCTGGTGATCAACGTGCTGGCCAACGACAGCGACCCCGAAGGCAATGTTCCGCTCACCGTCGCCAGCGTCGGTCAGCCTGCACTGGGACGCGGCACCGTCAGCACCAACGGCACCTCCGTCACTTATACGCCACCGGCTACCGTGACGGCCGCCTTTTCCACGACCTTCACCTACATCGCCCGGGACGCCTTAGGCGCCATGTCGACGCCGGCCACGGTCACGCTGCAAGTGTCGCCACGGCCGGCGGCGCAGGAGACTTTCACGGTCACCACGTCTCTGGTCCAGGCACGGTCCAACAACCGCTTCTACTGGGACTTCGCCGGTACTTCGTCAGTGATAACGGGTAACGCCGTCACCATCCAGGTAACCACCCCGAACGGGCTGGTCACTTTGGGCACTACGACGGTCCCTGCCAACGGTCGCTGGCGGTTGACGTTGATTAACAGCATCGTGCCGACTGCCACTCCGAGCGCCACCATCCGCACTTCGCACGGCACTGTCCGTACCGTCCAGGTCAACTCGCTGTGAAGCCCACCCGGCCTGCCCTCGCGGCAGGCCGGGTTTACCCCAGGGAAGAGGATTCGATCATGTCCAAACCTGCCATTGCCCTGTTCTGCCTGGCGCTGTTCAGTGGCGCGCTGTTGGCCGACGACCTGATGGACAACGCCGACATTGCCGGCGGCAGCGACCTCGGTGACCCACCCACGCTGTTCAATATGCCGGCCCCGCTCGGCCAGCAGGCCTTGATTGACCAGAACGGCAGTGGCAACCACGCCACCGTCAACCAGAGCGGCCAGTCGCTGTTGGGCAATATCGTGCAGTCGGGCAGCAACCAGGAGGCGTTCATTCTGCAACAAGGGGCGGACCTGATGGCCACCATCGCCCAGCAGGGCTATGGCAACCAGGCCTCGATCATCCAGAACGGCAGCGGCAATCGCGCCCAAATCGCCCAGAACGGTAACCAGAACACCGCCAGCATCGAACAGACCGGCTCTGGCCTGCAAAGCAGCGTGACCCAGACCGGCAACGGTCAGAGCGTGCAAATTCACCAGTACCGCTAAAGCAAGGCACTACATTGGAGGTAATACCATGTTCAAGCTCAGCCCTTTGACCGCCGCCGTACTGGTGGTTCTCAGCGCCAACGCCCTGGCTGACGACAGCCTGTCCCAACAGCAGCAGTCGGGTACCGCCAACATCGCCATGGTGCAACAAAGCGCCTCGGCGGATGGCGTGATCACGCAAGACCAACTGGGTGAAGGCAACGATGCCATGGCCGTCCAGGACGGCTCCAATGGCTTGATCGAGCAGACCCACACCGGAGACTACAACGCTGGCTACGCCGAGCAGTTGAATGAAACCAACAGCTACATCCAGCAACTACAGACCGATGCCATGAACACCGCGCATGCCAGCCAGTATGACGGTGACGGCAACCTGAGCTACCAGACCCAAATAGGTATCGGGAACTTCTCGTTCATCAACCAGGGCGCCCAGACCGGCAGCCTGGGGATCACCTTGCAATACGGTGATGGCAACAATGCCAATATCGAGCAATTCGAAGGCGGCCAAACCAACAACGCCTATATTCTGCAAGGCGGCAACAACAACTTCGCGGCCGCCGAGCAGGTATTCCACCAGAATGGTCAGATCAACATCTACCAGAACGGTGACGACAACTACGCCTACGGTGACCAGCGCAACAGCGACGGTGGCACGCTGCGCATCGATCAAACCGGTATCGGCAACGCCACCGAAGTCTGGCAAGACTCCCAGGGCGGCAACGGCGGCGTGGCTACAATCAACCAGGAGGGCATGACCAACGAAACCGTGGTGGACCAGAGTTTCGGTGTCGACAACCTGGCGACCATCCTTCAACAGGGCAACCTGAACGCCATCTATGCCGACCAGTACGAGTCGACCGAGTCGTTCACCAACCTGTTCCAGTACGGTAACAACAACCTTGCCTACACCTACCAGAGCGGCGACGCCCACACCTTGGAAGCCAATCAGGTGGGCGATGACAACAAGATCCACGCCAGCGACTGGAAAGGCCCGCACGGCGGCCAGTTCGGCAGCAGCCAGACCGCTTATCTGAACCAGAACGGTTCCGGCAACACCGTCAACATCACCCAGGACGGCCTCAGCCAACTGACCACCCTGAATCAGCACGGCGACCGCAACGAGGCAACCATCAACCAGGCCGAGACCTACAACGAGCTGTATTTCGAACAGAACGGCAGCGACAACATCCTGGTCGCCGACCAGCGCGGCAGCAACAACTACGCCGCGGGTCTGAGCGACGGCTATGGCAACGCCACCCACCTGGATCAGTCCGGCACCGGCAACCAGAGCCTGACCTGGCAGGAGGGCACTGGCAACACGGCCAACGTCACGCAAACCGATGGATACAACGGGATCAACGTGGCTTACGTGAACCAGGGAGGGATCGGCAACATGGCAACGGTCAATCAGAGCGGCTCGAACATGAGCGCGACCATTCAACAATACGGCTCGACCAACCAGGCGACTGTGATGCAACAATAAGCGACAGGCTTCCCCCTTGGCGCAGGCACTGAGAGGTGGCTGCGCTTTTTTAATGCTGTAGGAGCCGGGCTCGCCCGCGATGAACGATGACGCGCAATTTCCGTAAAACCGCGGCGTCCTTATCGCGGGCGAGCCCGGCTCCTACCGGTTCAGCGCCCGCCGCCCAGGTCAATGAAGGTCCCGGTGGCATACGAGGCCTTGTCCGACAACAACCAGATAATCGCCTCCGCCACTTCCTCGGCCTGCCCGCCACGCCCCATGGGGATCGCCGATTCCAGCTTGCTGACCCGCGCAGGGTCGCCGCTCAGGGCGTGGAAGTCGGTGAAGATATACCCGGGCCGCACGCCATTGACCCGAATGCCCTCGCCCGCCACTTCCTTGGCCAGTCCAATCGTGAAGGTGTCCAACGCACCCTTGGACGCCGCGTAGTCGACATATTCGGTCGGTGCCCCCAAGCGAGCGGCCACCGACGAGACGTTGACGATGCCACCGCCCTGCCCCCCATGGCGTGGCGACATGCGCAGCAGTGCATGCTTGGCGCAGAGGATCGGGCCGACAACGTTGGTTTTCATCATCTTCAACAGCCGGAACTCTGACATTTCCTCGACCGGGGAAGTCTGCCCGATCGTGCCCGCGTTGTTGACCAGCGCTGTCAATCGGCCCAGCTCTGCATCGACCCGCTTGAACAAGCGCACCACTTCATCCTCGATGCTCATGTCGGCGCGCACGGTAATGGCTTCGACGCCCAGTTCGCGGACCTGTTCCAGCACCCGCCCAGCCGCCTGCGCGTCTGACTGATAGTTGATACAGACCCGGTATCCCTCGCGGGCAGCCAACAACGCCGTAGCCGCGCCAATGCCACGGCTGGCGCCGGTGATAACGATGACTTTGTCCATGAAACCGCTGCCCCCTCTGTGGATGATTCGCCAAGGCTAACGCAGGTCGGGGGGAAACCGGAAGGTCAGCACGTTACTGGCTAGCCCGACCTGACAGAGTTGTAATCCGCCAAACCGTGCAACCGCGCTAGAATCAGTCATCGCCCCACGTCTGACGAGAATCCCATGCTGAAAAAATCCTTGCTGCAACGTGCCGCACTGCTCGCTCTGCTCAGCTCCAGCGCCCTGGCCCATGCCGCCGAGGCTTTGTCCATCGACGTTTACCGCGACCCCAACTGCGGTTGCTGCAAAGAATGGATCAAACACATGAGCGAAAACGGCTTCACCGTCCATGACCATGTCGAGCCAAACATGAGCGCAGTCAAGGAGCGCCTGGGTGTCGCCCCACGATTGGCGTCCTGCCACACCGGCGTGATCAACGGCAAGTTCGTCGAAGGCCATGTCCCGGCCGAGCAAGTCAAGACGCTGCTCGGCCGCAGCGATCTGCGCGGCCTGGCTGTTCCGGGCATGCCCATGGGCTCGCCGGGCATGGAAATGGGCGACCACAAAGAAAAGTACGAGGTCATCGGCCTGACCCAGGCCGGCAAGGATGAAGTCGTCGCCCAGTACCCAGGCCACTAAGCCCCGATGCTGAGCGACTGGGCGCTGTTCTTCAGCGCCTTCGGTGCCGCCACCCTGTTGCCCCTGCAATCGGAGGCTCTGCTGGTCGGCTTGCTGCTGCG
Source organism: Pseudomonas sp. R5(2019) (assembly GCF_009905435.1). Taxonomy (GTDB): domain Bacteria; phylum Pseudomonadota; class Gammaproteobacteria; order Pseudomonadales; family Pseudomonadaceae; genus Aquipseudomonas. The sequence continues at coordinate 75,308 of NZ_JAAAMT010000001.1, read as the reverse complement.
CCAGCCAGACGCATTGGCCAGCCTGTTATTGATCGCAACGCTGGGTAATGTGCTCGGCTCGGTGGTCAACTGGTGGCTGGGCCGGGCCATCGAACATTTTCGCGGGCGCCGCTGGTTTCCCTTCAGCCCACAGCAACTGGAACGCGCCCAGCAGCGCTACCAACGCTATGGACAGTGGTCGTTGCTGTTGAGTTGGCTACCGATAGTCGGCGACCCGCTGACGCTGATCGCCGGGATCATGCGCGAACCGTTCTGGCGCTTCGTTGTGCTGGTCACGATCGCCAAGGGCGGCCGTTATCTGGTGCTGGCGATGATCACCCTCGGTTGGGCGCAGGCCTGAGCAGCACGCAACGCTAGAACGGCGTCCAGATCTGCTCTTCGGTCCACCCAAGTTCGGCGAAGTCCTGCGCCCGCAGTTCGGCTTCGCCCTCGCAGAAAAACTCGTCCAGTTGCGGCGGCCGAACTTCGGTTTCCGCCAGCATCGCATGGACCTGGCCACGGTGATGGATCTGGTGTTCAAACAGGTGTGAGAGCAGGCGCAGGCGTTGATCGCGCTGCACCCGGTCCGGGCGCGGGATGGTCACGTAGCGATTTAACTCGTGGTCACGCAGCTGGCTGCAGTAAGCAATCAGCCGGTGGTCGGCCTGGGCCTGTTCGCGCTGCAGTTGCTCACACAATTCGAAGGGTTCCTCGGGCTCGAAAAAACGCTCGGCATCCGGGTCGGGCACATCGCCGCGCTGCTCGCGCTCCAGCGCGTTCAGGTAAAACCAGTCCACCGTGAGGATATGGTTGAGGGTGGCCTTGATCGACGGAAAGAGACTGCGGCGCGGCTCGACAAAGTCGTCCTGGCTCAGCTCCAGGCAGGCCTTGTACAAGCGATGATTGGACCAGCCGTTGTTATAGGCCTGGGTCAGCAGATGGTGCGAAAGTCGATTGTCCATGCCGGGGCCCTCAACAGAATCGTTGCAGTTGCATCTCCCGTAACCGACTCAGCGTACGCCGGAAAGGGAACGCCAGATACCCTTGAGTGTAGAGCGCTTCCAGCGCAACCTCGGCCTCAATGTACAGCGGCACCTTGCGGTCATAGCATTCATCCACCAAGGCGATAAAGCGGCGCACGCCGTTATCGTTGACAGACAGCGCCGGCAGCTCGCGGTCGCCGGCCACCACGCGTTCGGCCCCGTCTTCCGTGCCGCGGGCAATTTTGGCCACGCGCTGGCAGGCGCCCAGCACCGACACGTCACTCAATAAAATCGCCTTGAAGCGATCACACAGGGCCATGAACTCCATGGCCGCCAAGGGCTGCTCGCACAGTTCGTCATAGCGGCACCACAGCACCCGCTCACTCATGCGCACCACATTGATGCGCCTTGATCCGACGAGCAGCGATTCGCCCTGCGTCGGTGCATCGCCGTTCAAGCGCTCGAACAGCTGGGCAAATTCGCTCGGCTGATCCGCCGCCCGAACCCAGTAGCGCTGCACCGCAACCCCTGCGTGCAGGCGATGATCCTGGGTACCATCGACCGCCACCACCTGCATGTGCCGCTCGATGGCAGCAATGGCCGGCACGAAGCGCTCGCGGTTGAATCCATCGCTGTAAAGGGCCTGCGGCGGTTGATTAGAGGTGGCGACGATCACCACACCGGCGTCGAACAAGGCTTCGAACAAACGCCCCAAAATGATCGCATCGCCAATGTCGCTGACGAAAAATTCGTCAAAACAGAGCACCCGTATTTCGTCGCTCAACGCCCGCGCCAGGGCCTGGAGAGGCTGGCGGGTGCCGGTCAGTTGAAAAAGGCGCTGGTGCACCCAGCCCATGAAGTGATGAAAGTGCTGGCGCCGCGCCGGGACCTGCAGGCATTGGTAAAAGCGGTCCATCAGCCAGGTTTTGCCACGCCCCACCGGCCCCCACAGGTACACGCCCCGTGCCTGTCGCGGTCGCTCACCGTGCAGGGTTTCGAAACAGGCCTGCAGAGCCACCACGCCTGCGCGCTGCGAGGCATCCAGGGCAAAACCCTGACGGGCGATGGCGTCTTCGTAGGCGGCCAAAGGCGAGGTCTGAATAAAAGCGGTCATTGAGCGTCCTGTAGCGATGACTTGAAAACATCCGATCGGCGATATCGTTAGCTGGCTTGGTAATTGCTAAGTGCCAGTATCCTTTGAAGTTATCGTTAAGGAAGGCCCATGTCCCTGCGCAGCGATTCGATGCCGCTTTCTTGCACCGAGAAAAGCTGGCTCCCCTGGTTTGGCAAAAGCGGCAAATTGGCCATGAGGTGGGCATGCCGACTCAACGCGCAAGCTTACCCGATCATCGAGGACACCTTCGAGGCGATCGCCCAGACGCGGGTCAAATTGCTCCACAACTGGGCGCGCGAGCAGTGGCAGTACCTGGGCGACCTGGCAGCCCTGCTGGCAGCGGAGTTCGAGCATATCGACGCTGAACTGCTGCGCGAAAAACTGGGCCAGGCCACGGATGTGTCCGAGCTGTTTGTCACCGATACACAGGGCCAGGTGCTGGCATCGAGCTGGGCCGACAGCACCGCTGCACGCAAGGTGGCGGCACGGCCACTGGCCGAAGGCCTGAAGGCAGCATTTCTGCACGGCCCTTATATCGACCCGCTGACACTGAAAATCGGCCCTTCCAGCTCGCGCTTTCATGACGAAGTGACGCTGATGTTCTATCAACCGCTCAAGCGCGCTGGAAAAGTACTCGGCTGCCTGTGCGCACGTGTGCCCAACGATGTGCTCGGTGACCTGATCCAGCGTGAGGCCGGGCACATCTACCCCGATTCTGGCGACAACTACCTGTTTATGGTCAGCGCCCGCTTCGACACCGCCGTGCAGCCCGGTACCGCCCTGTCGCGCTCGCGCTTTGAAGACAACACCTTCAGCCTGGGCGAGAACCTCAAGAGCGGTGTGAACACCGATTGGGGCACGGTCCGGATCCAGCGTCATACTGAGCTTGAGCTGCGCTTTATCGACCCGGCCACCGGCGAGCTTCACCCCGGCGTCAGGGAAACCATCCGCAACGGCTCCAACCTGTTCGTCACCTACCCCGGTTACTCGGACTACCGGCATATTCCGGTGGTCGGCAAGGGCGTGACCTTTCAGTTGCCCGGCTCTGCTGACCGCTGGGGAATGATGTGCGAGGCCGATCTTGAAGAAGTGTACCGCCGCCGTTCATTGAGCTACGGCATGATGAAGCCGTACCTGGCGACCATGACCGGGTTGCTGGCCATCAACGCCTCGTTGCGTCATTTTGCTGATTTGCAGCCCTGGCTGGTCGACAGCATCGAAGTCGCCAGCATGCTGCTGGCCGCCCTGCTGTTCCGCAACCTGGGCCCACGGCGCCTGGCCCATCGCCTGAACGCGATGACCGGGGTGGTGCGCACCATTGCCGAAGGTGAAGGCAACCTGCGCCAGCGTTTGGACAGCAGCACCCTGGCCAAGGACGAAACCGGCGACATGGCGCGCTGGATCAACAGCTTTATCGATAATCTGGACGCTGTGGTCGGCCAGGTGATCCACGCCTCCCACCACGTCGGCCAGACCAACGAAAGCATGCTCGGTCGCAGCCAGGCGGCGACCCATACCAGCGCCCAGGTCGCCGATGCCATTCACCGGATGATGATCATTGTCGAAGGTCAACTGGGCGAGATCCAGCAGGCGTCGTTGACCGCTGAACAGATGAAAAAGGCCATGGACGAAGTGGTACTGCGGGCTCGCGAACAGTTCGAAGCGGTGCAGGCCGGCACCGAATCGATCCGCAACGTGGTCGCCCGCTCGGCCGCCAGCGTGCAGCAACTGGACAAGCGCATGAGCGAAATTGGCACCTTTACCGGCCTGATCACCGACATCACCAACCAGACCAACCTGCTGGCCCTGAACGCCGCCATCGAAGCGGCGCGGGCCGGCGAACATGGCCGCGGCTTTGCCGTGGTCGCCGACGAGGTCCGCACCCTGGCCACGCGCACGGCCAAGGCCGCCGAGCATATACGGGAGAGGGTCGAAGGCCTGCAGAACGAGACACGTCAGGCGGTGGCCTTTATGGAAAGCGGCGTGGAAAACGTCGACAACAGTCTGCTGCTGGCGCAGAACGCCTCCACCGACAACCTGCAATTGCACCGGGCGGTGGAGGATCTGTTCGGGATTATCCAGCAGCTCAACGAAAAGAGCCTGGATTGCGGGCAGACCATCAAGCAGGTCGACCAGTCCTGTGGCGACATGCGTCAGACCGTGGTCGTGCTGCAAAGCAGCGCCGAGCGGGTGCGGGTCAACGCCAACAAATTGCAGAAGCTGGTCGGGCAGTTCGAGGTCAGCGCCAGCCAGGTCGCCTGAAGGTTTGGCTTTGCTCCACCTGACGTGTGCGGGGCGCTTTTGATCTTGATGTGGGGGCGCGCTTGCTCGCGATGCAGGCACTGCGGTGTATCTGTGGGACCGCGGTGATGCCATCGCGGCGGTTCGGCGCTCCGACAAGCCTTGCTCCCACAAGATCAAAAGCACTCCGCGCTGGAGCGACAGGAATGGAGATCGGTGTGGGAGATTCTATGGTTGACTGCAACTTTTTTTGATGTAGGAGCCGAGCTTGTCGGGGCGCCGAACCGTCGCGATGCAGGCGCCACGGTATTTCTGGCATACCGGAGTGATGCCATCGCGGGCAAGCCCCAATGCCGGTCAGTTAAGGCGAGATCCATGTAGGAGCGGACCTGGCCGCGATGGGCTGCGAAGCGGCCCCGGCGATTCTGAAACCGCCCGCACTCCCAGGGCTTGTCGTATATATCACCGGCCTCGGGGGCTGCTGCGCAGCCCATCGCGGCCAGGTCCGCTCCTACAAGGGTTGCGTCGTTCAGTTACTTAACTGACGGGCATTGGGGCAAGCCCGGCTCCTACATCTAGATCAAAAGCACCGCGCGCAATTTCGGGCAGGAATGGCGGCGTGGGAGCAAGGCTTGCCCGCGATGGCTTGAACACGGTGCGCCAGATACACCTCAGTGCCTGTTTCGCGACGGTTCGGCGCCCCGACAAGCTCGGCTCCTACAGTCCCACCTTGAGCAGCGCTCCATCCTCTGAATCCGTCAACAGATACAAGAACCCATCCGGTCCTTGCCGCACATCCCTGATCCGCGCCGTCAATTCGCCCAGCAGCCGCTCTTCATGCACAACCTTTTCGCCATCCAGTTGCAGGCGAATCAGTTCCTGCGCGCCCAGCGCACCGATGAACAGGCTGTGCTGCCAGGCCTTGAAGCGGTCGGCATCGTAGAAGGCCAAGCCACTGATGGCCGGGGATTTTTCCCAGACGTGGTGGGGGTCGACGCCGCCTTGCAGGGTTTTGCCCTTGGCTTCGGGGATCGGCAACAGCGAATAGTTGATGCCATGAGTCGCCAGGGGCCAGCCGTAGTTCTTGCCAGGCTCGATGATGTTCACCTCATCGCCACCGCGCGGGCCGTGTTCGTCGGTCCAGAGTTGGCCGGTCCAGGGGTTGAGGGCGGCGCCCTGCTGGTTGCGGTGGCCGTAGGACCAGATTTCCGGGCGTACGCCGGCCTGGCCGACGAAGGGATTGTCGTCCGGCACTTTGCCATCGGGGAAGATTCGCACCACCTTGCCCTGTAGTTTGTCCAGATCCTGGGAGGTGATGCGTTCGTCGTTTTCGCCCAGGGCGATAAACAGGTAGCCGTTACGGTCGAACACCAGTCGCGAACCAAAGTGGTTGCCGCTGGAAAGCTTCGGTTCCTGGCGGAAGATAACGGTGAAGTCGTCCAGGTGGGTACGGTCCGCAGACAGTCGCCCGCGCCCGACGGCGGTGCCAGCCTTGTTGCCGTTGCCGCCACCTTCGGCATACGACAGATACACCATCCGGTCCTTTTTGAACTCGGGCGACAACACCACATCGAGCAAGCCGCCCTGCCCGTTCGCCCAGACTTCGGGCACCCCGCCTATCGGTGCGCCGACCTTGCCTTCGGCGCTGACGATGCGCAGGTTGCCCGGCCGCTCGGTCACCAGAATGCCTTGGGCATCCGGTAAAAACGCCAGCGCCCACGGGTGCTTGAGGCCTTCGGCAAGGGTGCTGACTTGCACCTTGCCCAGCTCGCTGGGGTAGGACTGCTGGGGCGCGGCGCTGGCCAGCAGCGGTATCAGGGCAACGGCACAGGCTGCCGACAGGGAGAGCGGTTTAATCATCGAGACGTCCTTCCATGTGCATTCAGGCGATCACGGGCGATCGCTTGTACGGGGTGGCGATTGCGGTGTCAGGCGTGGGGGCTGTTGTTCACGACGCAGGTTGTCGCCATTGCCGATGCCGCGGTTTTCCAGGTTTGGCGTGCGCTGGATCGGCTGGGTCGAAGGGCTGCGCACCGGCGGCGTGGCGCGCACGCTGCCCTGGCGGCTGTTGGGGTTGGCCCGCTGGATCGGGCCTGGCCGCTGATAATCCATGGCGATGATCAAATCTTTTGCGGGCGGGCTGGCGGCCTGGGCCGGGCTGCCGATCAGCAACCCGAGCACCAGCGCCATCAGGCCTTTCACAGCTGTGTTCATGACAATCACCTCGTGCGCTATTGCGCGTGCTTAGGCGTTCAATAGCCTAAGTCGCTCCCGGTTCGCGGTAAAAGCCGAGAATCGCCCAGAGATGATTCATCATGTTTCAAGGGCGAGGCTTACAGCTTATGCCTCGCGGCGTACAAGCACAGCATTTCCATTGCCAGGGTCGCCGCTGCCAGCGACGTAATGTCGGCATGATCATAGGCCGGGGCGACTTCGACCACATCCATGCCCACCAGGTTGATCCCCCGCAGCCCGCCGAGGATCTCCAGCGCCTGCACGGTGCTCAACCCGCCGCAGACCGGCGTGCCGGTACCGGGCGCGTAGGCCGGGTCCAGGCAGTCGATATCAAAGGTCAGGTAAACCGGGTGGTCGCCAACCCGCTGGCGAATCGCCTCGACGATGGCTGCGCAGCCCTGGCGGTGCACTTGGCGAGCATCCAATACCTGAAAACCTGCCGTGTCGTCATTGGTGGTACGCAGGCCGATCTGCACGGACCTGGCCGGATCCACCAGCCCTTCGCGGGCGGCGTGCCAGAACATGGTGCCATGGTCGATGCGCTGGCCCTCCTCGTCGGGCCAGGTATCGCTATGGGCATCGAAATGGATCAACGCCAGCGGCCCGTGATGGCGAGCATGGGCCTTGAGCAACGGGTAGCTGATGAAGTGGTCGCCGCCCAGGGTCAGCATCGCGCAACCGGCACTGAGGATCTGCTCGGCATGGGCTTCGATGGCCGCGGGCACCGATTGCGGGGTGCCGTAGTCGAAGGCGCAGTCACCGTAGTCGATGACCGCCAGGTGGTCGAAGGGGTCGAACTCCCACGGCCAGTGCCGTGCCCAGGCCGACTGCACCGATGCATTGCGGACCCCGCGCGGGCCAAAGCGGGCGCCGGGGCGGTTGCTGGTGGCGGTGTCGAACGGCACGCCGCTGACGGCGACGTCGACGCCGCGCAAATCCCGGCTGTAGCGCCGGCGGGAGAAGCTGGTGATACCGGCAAAGGTGCTTTCGGCGAAGGTGCCGTACAGGCTGTCGCGGGTCAGGGCCTGATCGTTCAAAGGGGCATGATCCATGGTCGGATGCTCTTATTGGCGGCTACGGAAAGTGGTCCATACACGGGTGCGCTGGCGCAGGTCGCGCAAGTCCATGCTGCGATCGGCGTAGAGGCGGCTGCGCACCTCGCTGCTGGGGTAGATGTCCGGGTCATTGCGCACCGCTTCATCGACCAGCGGCGTGGCCGCCTGGTTGGCGTTGGCAAAGAACAGGGTGTTGGTCAGCGCCGCCACCGAGTCCGGGCGCAGCATGAACTCGATAAAGGCCCGGGCCGCCTCCGGGTGCGGGGCGTCCTTGGGAATGGCCAGGTTGTCCTGCCAGATCAGCGTGCCTTCACGGGGAATGCGGTAGGCCACTTCAAACGGCTTGCCAGCCTTGCGGGCCTGATCGGCGGCCATGCTCGCGTCGCCGTTATACGTCAGGGCCAGGCACACGCTGCCGTTGGCCAGGTCGTTGATCTGGCGGCCGTTGGCAACGTAGTTGATCGACGGCTGCAACCGGGAAAGCAGCGTTTGCGCAGCCGCCAGGTCATCCTTGTGGCGGCTGTAAGGGTCTTTGCCCAGGTAATGCAGGGCCAGGCCGATGACTTCCTGCGGCGAATCCGGCAGCGCGATGCCGCAATCCTTCAACTTGCTGGCGTATTCGGGCTTGAACAGCAGGTCGAGGCTGTCGAGCGGCGCCTCCGGCAGACGCTTGCGCACCGCTTCCAGGTTGATGCCCAGGCCCAGCGTGCCCCAAGTGTACGGCACCGCATAGTGATTGCCCGGGTCCACCGCGGCCAGCTTGGCCAACATATCCGGGTCGAGGTTGGCATAGCCTTTGAGGCTTTGCCGATCGATGCGCTGCAAGCCGCCGGCGGTCATGGCCCGGGCCAACACGCTGGACGACGGCACCACCACGTCATAGCCGCTGCCACCGGTGAGCAGCTTGGTTTCCAATACCTCGGGGGTGTCGAAGGTGTCGTAGCGCACCTTGTAGCCGGTTTCCTGCTCGAAACGCGCCAATGTCTCTGGCGCGACGTAATCGGCCCAGCTGTACAGATTGACCACCTTGTCTTCGGCGTGCGCCACCGGCAAGGCCAGAACCAGGGAAAACAACCACAGGGATGAACGCATGACGAGCACCTCGAAACGGAAGTGCCAGCATCATGCTCGCTGGTTTACATTAGAAAAATACGAAGCTAATTATTCTGACATGCGCCCGGAGCAATGTTTGATGCTTGGACAACTGCACGACCTCGACCTGCAACTGCTGCGCCTGTTTGTTCAGGTGGTTGAAGCCGGCGGGTTCAGCGCCGCTCAAGGAGCACTGGGCCTGAGCCAGCCGAGTATCAGCCAGCAGATGGCCAAGCTTGAGACGCGCCTGGGTTATCGCCTGTGCAGCCGCGGCAAGGCCGGCTTTCGGCTGACCGCCAAGGGCGACGCGCTGCTCACGGCCACCCACGAACTGTTCGCCAACATCGAAGCCTTCCGTCATCAGGCCAATGGTGTGGCCGGGCGCTTGCTGGGCGAGGTTCGCATCGGCATTTCCGAAGCCCAGGACCTGAACGTGACCCTGCGCCTGGCCAATGCCATCGAGCGTTTTCGCCAGCGCGATGAGTCGGTGCAGCTGGAATTGGTGAGCGCCATGCCGGCGGAGATGGAGCGCTTGCTGCTGCAGCAGCGCCTGGATTTGGCCATCGGCTATTTTTCCGGTAGCCAGAGTGCCTTTGATTACCAGTTGTTGTTCTGCGAGACCCAGCAGCTGTACTGCGCCAAGGGCCATCCGCTGTTCACGCGAACCGATGTCAGCGTTGAAGCGCTACAGCAGGTTGACCGGGTCGAGCACCCCTACCGTTTCCTCAAAAGCCGCGAGCCGTTCCATGGCGGCCAATGCTCAGCGCGCTCCGAGCAGGTTGAAGGTGCGCTGGCGTTTATTCTCTCGGGCCGACATATCGGCTACCTGCCCTGCCACTTCGCCGCGCCCTGGGTAGAGCGCGGCCTGCTGCGGGCGCTGGATGAACTGGCGCTCGGTTTCGAAGCGCCCTTTCACCTGGCCAGCCACCGTGCGCAGCCACCCAGCGAAGCCCAGCAGGCAATGACCCAGGACCTGGTTAGCGCGTTTGCCGAACCGCCTCAATAGGCCATCGACCAGCTCAGGGTGTAAGTGCGGCCACGGCCCTGGTAATCGTAGAGGTAGGCACATTCAATGCCTATTCAGCGTCCTCAGGCCTCCTGCAGCACCCGCGGACGCTGGCTGCGTTGCTCGTCCCGCGTTGCCACGGCTGGCTGCAAGGCGAAGTCGAAGGTCATTTCAGCGAAGCGCCCTGCGACTGCGCGCGCACTTGCCGCCGCGCTGTCATCGATAAAGCGCACCTCTCCGACCAGGCCGTCGCGGGTGGCGTAGGCGAAGTCGTCCCACAGGTACTTGTCGCCCGACAGGTTGATTTGCGTGGTCAGATGCCGATGGCCGGGCGCCGAGATAAAGAAATGGATATGGGCCGGACGCTGGCCATGACGGCCGAGCTCATCCAGGCACTCCTGGGTCGGGCCCAGCGGATTGCAGCCATAACCGGACGGCACGATGCTGCGGGCCTTGTAGCGACCCTCGGCGTCGGTGACGATGCGGCGGCGCAGGTTGTACTCCGACTGGCTCTGGTCGAACCAGGAATAGTTGCCCTGCGTGTTGGCCTGCCAGAGGTCGACGACGGCACCGGCCAGTGGCTGACCGTCGGTGTCGCGCACTACACCTTCGAGAAACATCACCGTGGCGACGCCGTCTTCACTCCCGTCGTCCATACGCGTGTACCCTTCATGCAGCGGCGCGCCGGCCACGTACAGCGGACCTTCGATGGTGCGCGGGGTGCCGCCGAGCAGGCCGGCCTGGGCATCCCTGGCGTCCTGCAACAGGTCGAGAAAATGCTCGATGCCAAGGCCCGCCACCAGCAGCCCGGCTTCGTTACGAGCGCCGAGGCGATTGAAGTAATCGACCAGGGTCCAGAACTCGTCGTCACTGACGTCCATGTCTTCGATGACCTTGGCGACTTCATTGATCACCCGGAACATCAATTGCTTCAGGCGCGGGCTACCCTGGTCATTGCCAAAGCCGCTGACCTCTTTGAAGAACGCTTGAAGCTCGGCAGTTTGGGAAATTTTCACGGTCATGGGCATACACTCGAATTATTGATTTTGGATGACAGTCTAAAAATCCGTTCAACGGGCAGATAGCCGATTAATGCAAAGGGTTATCCGCTTATTGCAGACTCGGGAAGTCGCCTGCAGATGCTATCCCATCGGAGCCCCGAATGATCCACCGCCTACGCTCTGCCCTGTTGCCCACCTTCGCGGTTGCCTTGCTGCTGAGCCTGGGCGCCTGCTCGCTGCTCCCCCAGCGCGACCCGATCAGCATCACCGTGGTCGGCATCCAGCCGTTGCCCAGCCAGGAACTGGAAATGCGCATGGCGGTCAAGCTGCGGTTGCTCAACCCGAACGACACCGCAATCCACTACAACGGCGTCTACCTGGACCTTGTCGTCAATGGTCAACCGCTGGCCTCGGGCGTCAGCGACCAGCGCGGCATTGTCGAGCGCTTCAGCGAAGAGGTGGTAGTGGTGCCGGTGAGCATTTCGGCGTTTTCGGTGTTGCGTCAGGCCGTGGGGTTCAGCCGCACGCAAAGCCTGGATGGGTTGCCGTATGTGGTACGCGGCAAGCTGGCGGGCGGGTTGTTTGGCACGGTGCGGTTCCGTGATTCGGGGACGTTGAGGTTGCCGGCGGGGATGAAGTAGTCAGCCGCCTTAAAAGCTTCGCGGGCAAGCCTTGCTCCCACACCGATCTACATAATTGCCGAAACTGCGGTGCTTTTGATTTTGTGGGAGCAAGGCTTGCCCGCGAAGGCTTTTCAGGCCTGAGCAGCTTTGTCCTGCTCAGCCTCAAGCCCATCGAGCAAGGCATCCACCAGCGCCTTGGCCATTTCGGCCGAATGCACCGCAGACCACAGCATCCCCCGGCCAGCTTCGCCGGTATGGGGCACGGCCTCCTGGGCGGTGGCGAGTACGCATTTGAGGTACAGCGAGGCATGCACCAGCGCATCTTCCGCGGGTATGCCGGCGACCACGGCGAATAGCGGCCCGTGTGGGGCATCGCAGCTGCCGAAGGGGGTGAAGTGGGTTTTGATGGAGTCGAGGGGTGGGTCGGGAACAATCTTCTTCATGCGACTTTTTTCTCCTGAGGTCGCACCCGTTCGCTTCCACGCAATCGGGTGGCAACTGTACGCGGGGTGGAAGACCGGGGAAAAAGCAGTCGAAAAACCCGGCAGGACACAATGGCCCTCCCACGCACAGCCGCCATAAAACATTGCGAGCTGGCGCCATTCGACTCTTGAACCCCGGGCTTCCACACCCGATCGCTGAACATTCAGCGACCGGGAAAGACTAGGGATCGAGCTTCGCAGGGACAAGTTCATGGCAGGCGACAGGTTTCGTAGGATATTTCTTGTGCCCCGCGACCCGGTAGAGAACTCCAGAAGAACCCAGAAAGAATTCAGAGATATTCACGTAGGAACATTCGCTCGACCTGAGGCTCACCGATTCAACAACATCAATGCGACCGCGCGATCACCAGATTATCCATGTCAAACACCCCTCCGCCCGCCTCGACGGCAAGCTTGTGATAAATCCCCATTGGCACACCCTCGACCTCTGCGCTCACCTGCGGATCCTCCCCGATAGCCTGCAGGAGTGCCCGCTTGAATGCTGCAAAATGCTTGAACACCCTGCCACGCATCAGGTCGGCAATCGACGCTGGAATCGGTGCTCCACCGCCAAAATCAAGCAACGGCCTCTGCAAGTGTTCACCCTGCCCGCTCGCCACACCCGGGTAATCAAGGCAAGGCTTGAACATCACGTACAAGGGAGGCAGGCGAGAGGCCGCAGGGAAGACGATGATGTAATCGTCGATCAGCAGATCCGTTGCTGGGTCTAAAGCTTCGAACAGCGGCTGGCGAGGAGCGGACATGATGCCGGGGTACTGGGTCGCGGAAGGTGCAGCCGGCACAACGTCGACCGAGTCAGGCAGAGTCCAGTTCAAAGTGATCGGGCCTGCGCCTGGGGTGGTGAAACTGTAAAGCTGGCGCTTGCTGTCGAAGCTCGCCGACCTGACCCTTATCCGTCGCGGCATTGCAGGCCCGTCCGCGGACACGACAAAGACGCGCTGAAACGTCCTTCCGTCCTGTATAACCGGCCCGCTACCCAGTCGTAATGCGAGCTGGAGGTCGCTTTCTTGCCTGGCCAGTTCCTGCCAGTTTGCTTCAGGCAGTGGGCCGAGCGCGGTGAGTGGCAGGCTTAGCGCGAAGCGCTCATCATGACCCAGGCGCGTGGAAAATCGCAGTATGTCGGCAGACAACCCGACGCTGGACTGCCCGTTTTCCGTCAAGCGATTGATATAGGCAACCGCGGATAACAGCGACTGCTGCAACGGTATCAGCAACTCGGTAAACGCATTCATCGCACCCAGCGCCGGGGTCAGTATTCGAGGCCCCTGGCTTGCGGACTTCGCTGCTATGGATAAGTGGCTCGGAGAATTCCACGGTTGCTGCCCACTGGCAGCCTGCAAGCGAATGCGGCGCTCATCGAACAGCTCAAGCAATGCCTCCCCCCTTGTTTTGAGCTGCACGTGATAGGCCTCGACAGCCGGCCAAGAGGCAGCATGTTGCTCCGCTATTTGAGTGATGAACTGCAGCGCGGACTGTAACTCTTCAAGTGTCTTGCCTCTGGATTGGAACCTGAAGGCACTTTCGGCAGAGCCTTGCGCAAACTCCACTCTCATGCGGATGCCGCGAATATTCCAGACAGCCTTGCGCGCTGAGGAGCCCAGAAGCTCCAGCGTCGCTCGGTCCGCCTCCAATTGATTCATGCGCTGCGTTGGCGTCTGTTCAGGTTGTGGAGCGGCAAGCGAGCGCTCGATGTCGCGGATGGCATTGTCCCATTGGCTCAACGCCTGCTCCGCGGTTTGCTCAGCTTGATCCAGTTGATTGGCCAGCGCCAGCAGGTCCGGGAAGCGCGTCGAGCGGCTGGCAGCATTGGCGATACGTATCGCCTGGCGTTCGGCAGCCGCTTGAGTGGCCGCGTCGAAAGCGGGGTCCAACGGTCCGCTGGCTTGAGCCGGCTTTGCAGGCGCCGAAGGATCATCAGCAAAGCCTGGTCTCGTCCTGTAGGCCAGAGATGCCTTGATTGTGGCAACGATACCCTCGGGGTTTGCCCAATGGCCGTAATCGGCCGAATAAAACAGCAAATCGGCACCGAGTGGGTGCTCGCATATCTCATCGAAGTGCTGGACAAGACGATTGTGTTCAGCCTCCGACATATCCGCTTCCCAAAGCGTGTTGAGCAAGGTCAGGAATTGGGTCTCGGTGTAGGCTTGCAAGTTGGGTTTGAGTTCCATGATTCGATTCCATTCGATGGAGAACAGGTGAACTGCAAGCCGGTTGGCGAATCCATCGCCAACCGGCTGCTGTCAGGTGTCAGTCTTATACGGGTTTGAAGCCTGGTTTACCGTTCGCGGCTCGCCAGGTTTTGATGGTGTTGATGACACCTTTTGGGGAATCTTCAGCATCGGGTTCCGGGTAACAAATAATTCCATACTTGCGTGGATGCTCCGTCAGACGATCAATTTCATCGATAAGGTCGCTCAACTCTTCGTCAGAATCCAACCTGTCGTAAAACACAATGCTCACCAATTCTTCAAACTCAGCTTCTGTATATTCTTCAAGTGTGCTTCTTAGCTTCATGATTTCTCTCCAGATTTGGCCGAATGCAATTCAATATGTTTCACAGGCGTTAACACCCGCAGATTATCGACGTCATAGACCGCTCCTCCATTACTGATCGGCAGTACATGATGAATTTCAAACACCTTCCTTTTTCCTGAATGATCTCCGGGCAGCACATAGGGAGCTTTCCCCCTGAGAACCCGCTCCAAATTGTTCCGACTAAATTGAGCTGACAACTCCGGGTTGGCGCCCACTGCTTGCCAAAATGCCGATCTGAACGAATCAAAATCCCTGAACTCCCGCCCACGCAACGCATCCGCCACCTGCACTGGAATCGGTGCCCCCGGCCCCGCACCGCCGCGCCCAGCCAAAGTCCCTCTACCGCCTGCCCCAAGCCAGTCACCACACCCGGCTCATACCTGGGCCCCTCCCGGTTCTTGAACACAACGTAGAGCGGTGCAAGCCCGGACTCTTTCGGAAACCAGTAAATGTAATCGTCGATGTCGCCTTCGGCAGCCGGGTAGGTCTCAACCTCCGGTGCGATCGGTCCGGCAGTGCTGCCGGTGTAAGCCACTATCAACGACGGCGCAGCGGGCAGATGGGTCGATCCGATCAATTCGGCACCCGGTGCCCGAAACGGCGTGGTGGTCAGCGTTCTGGTTGGCAGGCCGTCGGTCTGCCCGCTGTAACTGTTGCTGGCGACATCGAATTGAAGAGGCTTGACCCGCACGCCTGCGCCCAGTTCAAGGCTCTGAGTGCTGACAGCGAACACGGCCACCTCGGCGCCTTCGCTCAGCACACCGATGCGGTAGGGAAGATCGAACGTCGAAGGCGGCACGGCCGTCAGGTCGATATGAGGCGCAAGTACTGGCAAGGCGACCGCAAAGGCGAACTCGGCGTCTGCTGGCGAAGGGAACGTCAGGCTGGCAAACACCTCACCGGTGTTGGCAGTGGCCTCTGTAGCAAGGTCGCTAATGGCCAGGCCAAGTGCGCTTTGGAGGGTATTCCCGTAGTCCTGGATGACGCCGGACGGGCTGGTAAAAAACGTTGCTGACTCGGCGAACCGGGGCGGCAAATAGTAGGTGTTCGCCGCACGCTGGGCTTCTCGGCGGCGCGCCTCTTGGGCTTCTCGCTCTAGCTGGTCTTGACGACGCTGTTGTTCAAGGACTCTTTGTTGCTCAAGCGCTGCTGTGAGCGCTTGCGATGCCGCACTGCTGGCTTCGGACCAAGGCAGAGCCGGACGTGTCACCAGCGGCCTGCCGTCGCTGACCTGTGGTCCGGTGATCCGCATATGGTCGAGGTTGTAGTCTGCCCCGGCAGGCATTCCGGTCTGCGTGTAAGTCAGCTCAAACGTCTGCTGGCCAGCCTGCCACTGCACGCGCGGAGCGTATGGTGCGAAGCCTTGCTGCATGCGCCGGATATTCAATGTCTCGAAGGGCCCCAGCAGCGCGGGCTCTCTGGCCAGCTGTTGCCACACCGTCGACCTGAGGGCTTCAACGGAGTCGAAGCTGCGCCAGCGCAGCTGATCAGCCATCGGTGACGCGATGGCCGCACTGCCGTGCGCGGTCAGCTGGCGCTGAAGCGTGGTGTCCAGCGATTGCCCCAGGCCGCTGACCACGCCGGGGCCGGCTTCGTTGCTCTTGAAACCGATGTAGAGCGGCTCAAGGCCAGCGCTCGGTGGAAAAACCACGATGCAGTCGCTGCATTGGGTGTCGGCACCTGTTGGAATTGCCTCTACCAGGGTGCCCGTGGACGTGCTCGCCAGGCCGGAGGTTACGCCAGGCTCGAGGGGTGAAACCGAAGCGGGACCAAACTCAAGAGTGGTCGGCGGCATGCCACTGCCTTGAACCACATAGACATCGCGCAACGGGTCATGCACAGCGGCGTTGACCGGTACGTCCGAAGGCACTGCAAGCCCATCGGTCTTGACCAGATGGACCTTGGTCGCATCGTTGGCCGTCTCGGTCTTGATACGGTAAGGCAGCTCAACCGTGGTGCCCCCTTCGGCCGCCTTTCTCAGCTCGCTTGATGAGATCGGTGCAAGCACATCCAGTGGGGTGACCAATGCCTGAAACCGTCCCCCGCTCAGCTCGGCGGATAACTCACCGTCAGCCAGCGGCGGGGAATACAGCATCAAGGTGACAAACGATCCGACTGACTGCCCGACGGGTATCGCCGCCACCCTGGCAAGCTCCGCAACCGCCTGGCGCAGCGTTGCCTCCAGCGCTCGCACGCCAGCCTCTATGCCCAAGGCAGAAGCTCCGGCCAACAACACTGGCCTTGCAGCGGCAACGGCGATCGGAACGCTGGCCGTATGAGCCGTCATTACCTGACGCTGGTGACGGGCCTCCTCACTTGAGTGCAGCCGCTTGATATCCGCTTGCCGTAGCGTTTCGGCTTCAGCGAACGCCCTTCCGCGCTCGGCCATGCGCTGCCAATCTGCTTGCTTGTGCGCCTGTCTGGCCGCCAGTGCATCGGAGCGAGCAATCAGCGACTGCAACGCCTCATTGAGCTGCTGCGCCGCCTGACTCGCGACATAGGCGTCATGCCAACGTTGAAAGGCGTCGACCCCGGCAGCGGACAACGCGTTGTAGGCTGCCAGGTATTGCTCGGTGGACTTGCCCTGCGGATCGCCTGGGTAAAAGGAATGGGCTGTGGGGAGGACCGCTTGCAGTGCTTGTTGCTTCTGCGCGATCAGTTGGTCGACAACATTCTTTTCCCGAAGGATCGAATAGACGCCGGGCACATCGCTGAGTACATGCTCCGGAGGACGCAGAGCATCCAGTTCTGCCTGCAATCGATTCGCGCTGTCGGCAAGATCGGCGGCGTGACGTTGATCCAACCGTTGCCGAGCTGCCTCGAACGATTGAATTCGCGCCCTGATGATCTGCTGTTGCGCCGCAATGGCCTGTTGCTGACGTGCCTGTTCGCGAGCACGCAGTCGCCTCATCCGGCGCTTGCGGCTTGAGCGCCCGGGGCGGGTGAACGCATTTCCAAAAAAGCCGCCGCTGCCCGAGCTTGAGCTGCTTCCATGCACAATGTTTACGTATCCTTCGCTCATACAGTTCTCCTTGACTGAATGAGCGAGGGTGCAGCGGCCGCGGTTGCTACACGCGGTAGTTATTACTGGCCTGGCCAACTGCGCAGCATGTATTGAGCCACCCAGAGACATCGCTGCAGCGCATCAATCTATGTGCTGTTCGCTGGCGATGGCATTCGCACGCCCGACCTGACAGCCCGCGCGCCGAAACGCGGGATCTACAGGTATACTGCCGCGCCTCAGGGCACCCAATCGCGTGTGCCCAGGCCTATACCTTGCCCTCTTCGGAGCTTTTCCATGTCTGTCGTTCCCCCACTGTCTGTCGAGCCGACGCCTGTAGATACCCGCGTCAACGACCAGGACAGCAAACCGGCCATTCCCGCGTTCAGCTTCCCGTTCAAGCCAGCCGCCTTTGCCGCTGCCAAAAAGCAGGATCAGGCGCGCTACCCGGGTGCTGGCAAATCCAACCACGACAAGACCCCAGGCCGCGCGCCGAACGGTACCCGTCGTTCGATGGGCAAACGCTGAACCGGTTTTTTGCGGGCTACACTTAAAGGCCTGACCCAACGGGACCACCCCTCCCGTTCGAGCCCTGCTCGATGTGTGTGACATCGACGCCTCCTCCCCTGCTGTTCTATGCCGAGCGGGCGCCCAAACCCTGGCCGACCACCGCCACCTTCGCGGGGGTCTTCTTGCGGGAGGAACGACAATGGACGAGGCCAAACTCAACGACTTCATGGGCAAGCTGGTCAGCGACATGGGCGCCGCGGCGATGCTTGCCAACATCATTGTTGGCGAAGAACTGGGTCTGTACCGGGCCATGGCCGACAGCCAGCCGGTCAGTCCCGAAGCGCTCGCAGGCAAAACCGGCTGCAACGCCCGGCTGCTCCGGGAATGGCTCAGTGCCCATGCGGCGTCAGGCTACATGGAACACCAAGATGGCCAATTTCGCTTGCCGGAAGAACAGGCCCTGGCGCTGGCTATCGAGGATTCGCCGGTGTACGTGGCCGGTGGCGCGGTGGTGGTGGCGTCGCTGTTCCATGATAAAGACAAGCTGGTCGCCGCCATGCGTGGCAATGGCGCACTGGCCTGGGGCGATCATCATCCGTGCATGTTCAGTGGCACCGAGCGGTTTTTCAGGCCTGGTTACCGCGCTCATCTGGTCGCCGAATGGTTGCCGGCCCTGGAGGGCGTGGTGCCCAAGCTCACGGCCGGCGCCAAGGTGGCGGACGTCGGCTGCGGGCATGGCGCTTCGACGGTGATCATGGCGCAGGCCTTTCCCGACTCGCGCTTCGAGGGCTTTGACTGCCACGCCCCCTCCATCGACACTGCCACCCAGCGGGCGCAGGAGGCGGGGGTGGACGAGCGTGCTCACTTCGCTCAGTTCACGGCCAAGGACTACCCGGGCCGGGATTACGATCTGATCTGCTATTTCGACTGCCTGCACGATATGGGCGACCCGGTGGGCGCCGCCCGGCATGCGCTGCAGGCGCTCAAGCCAGACGGTAGTGTGCTGCTGGTAGAGCCGTTCGCCAACGACACGCTGGATCAGAACATGACGCCCGTTGGGCGCTTGTTCTATGCCGCTTCAACCTTTATCTGCACCCCCAATTCGCTGTCGCAGGAAGTGGGGTTGGGCCTGGGCGCCCAGGCCGGTGAAGGGCGTTTGCGTGAAGTCTTCAAGCAGGCCGGGTTCAGCCGGTTCCGTCGGGCGACTGAAACGCCGTTCAACCTGATTCTGGAAGCGCGGCCCTGACGTCAGTCTTCCAGCGGTTTAGGCGGGGGCAGCGGTTTGGCCGGCTTGGCGGGTTTGCCCGGCTTTTCGGCCGCTGCTGCCTCGGGTTCCGCCGGGGCCGCAGCCGTGGCTTCCTTCTCGGTCATGGGCATCGCATCGATGGTGGTGAAGATTTTCTTGATGTCGGCGCTGCCGATCTCTTCCAGTTTTTTCTCGCCGTCCTTGCCGACCAGAATGACCTTGGTGCCGGTGCTGGCACCCAGCTTGAGCTCTCGAATCAACGCCATGGTGGTTTGCGGGTCAAGGTGCTTGCCGTCGCGCTGGCCGATCATGTTCACCACGGTAAACAGCACCATCTTGCGCTCGTTGAAACCCTTGCGATTCTCAGGCTCCTCCAGGGACTTTTTCAGCTGGACCAGCGTAGGGTCGACGGAACTGGGCGCGATCACGATCAAAGGTCGGGTCCTGCCGCGCTCCTGAGCCAGGGGGGAGTCACTGTCGGCGGCCAGCACGGGGCTTGCGATCGCCAAGAGCGTGAAGAAGGTCAGGGACCGGCTGAACATGCGCACCTCCTTTTCATTTCCGATTCAACAATGATTGCGCATCGTGGGAAAAGGTCCAGGCCAGAGCGGGTGAAATTATGACATTTGATTAAACCACCGAGTGATCGAGGGTCCCTTCAGCTGTACTGCACCCCCGCCCGCTTGAGCAGCTGTTTGCAACGCTCGGACAAATGCACCACGCGCAGGTGCTTGCCGGCATTGTCATAACGCTCGCGCAAGGTTTTCAAAGCGACAATCGCCGAGTAATCGACGAAGCTCAGATGCCGGCAATCGAGCGTCACCTGCGCCGGGTCGTTGGCGGGGTCGAACTGGTCCAGAAAGGGCGTGGTCGAGGCGAAGAACAGCGTGCCATGCGGCAGGTACAGCTTGCTGCCATCCGCTTCAAGGTGGCTGTCGGCATACAGCTCGCGAGCTTGTTGCCAGGCGAAGTTGATGGCCGCAATCAGAATGCCGAACAGCACGGCGGTGGCCAGGTCCGTCAGCACGGTCACTAGGGTCACGGCGATGATTGCCAGTACATCGCTCAACGGCACTTTGTGCAGCACTCGCAGCGAGGCCCAGGCGAAGGTTTGCTGGGCCACCACAAACATCACGCCCACCAGCGCGGCCAGCGGAATACGCTCGATCAGCGGCGACAGGAAGAGCACGAACATCAGGATCATGACACCTGCGACGACGCCGGACAAACGCCCGCGCCCCCCGGAGCTCAAGTTGATCGCGGTCTGCCCGATCATGGCGCAGCCGCCCATGCCGCCGCACAGACCGGACGCCAGGTTAGCCACGCCCAGTGCCACGCATTCACGGTCCGGGTAACCACGACTTTCGGTGATTTCGTCGGTCAGGTTCAGCGTCAGCAGGGTTTCCAGCAAACCTACCAGCGCCATCAACAGCGCATACGGCGCAATGATGCGCAGGGTTTCCAGGCTCCAGGGCACGCCGGGCAGCGTCAGGCCCGGAAGCCCACCGGCGATATGCGCCATATCACCCAACGTGCGCGTCGGCAGGTCGAGCAGGTAGACCATCAGGCCCACACCCAGAATCGCCACCAACGCCGGCGGAACGGCGCGAGTCAGGCGCGGCAACCCATAGACAATCGCCATGGTCAGCGCGACCAGCCCCAACATCAGGTACAGCGGCGTGCCACTGAGCCACGCCGCCCCCACCTTGAAATGCTCCAGTTGCGCCAGCGCAATGACAATCGCCAGCCCGTTGACGAAGCCGAGCATTACCGAATACGGCACCATTCGCACCAGCTTGCCCAGGCGCAGCAGGCCGAACAGCACCATGATCAACCCGCCCAGCAACACGGTCGCGAGCAGGTATTGCACGCCGTGCTGCACCACCAGCGCCACGATCACCACGGCCATCGACCCTGCCGCACCGGAAATCATCCCCGGGCGACCGCCGAACAACGCAGTCAGGGTGCAAATGATAAAGGCTCCATAGAGGCCCATCAGTGGGTTGAGGTGGGCAACGAGGGCGAAGGCAATGCATTCGGGAACCAAAGCAAAAGAGGTCGTCAGTCCTGCCAGGACGTCGGCACGTATACGGGTGGATTTCATGGAGTACCTGAAAAGCGCAGCGGGGGGTGTTTCGCAGATAGCGGAATAAGCGCGGAATGTTACAACACATCAGGCTGAAGGGCTTAACGCACCCACAGTCGCCGCTCTGGGCTTTCAATAAAGCGGCATATGCCCGATACTACTCGGCAAATGCCGCGTCAGGAGCGCCAGCGATGTTTGCCGAAATCATGCGAGAACCTGCCTACGGCGCCTACCGGGCTCGCCTGGAGTCGCTGTTACAGATTCCGGCTAACGCCACCGAACTTGAGATCCACGAAATGATTCAGTCGGGCTTCGCCGCCGCACGACTGATGCAGCTCTGCGACCAGGGCGATGTCACGCCGCTGGAGCGCGATCAGATCATTCCACTCAAGACCCTGAAAACCCGTATTGCCAAAGACCAGCGACTGACGGTGGATGAAAGTGACCGGTTGTTCCGCGCCGCTCATATCACGGCGATGGCCGATGTGCTGTTCGGCAACGATGAAAAGGCCAAGCGTTGGCTGTCCAAGCCCAAGGACCGGTTCTCGGGCAGAAGCCCCATGGCCATGCTGTCGACTATTCAAGGCACCCGTCAGGTCGAGGAAATGTTGATTCAACTGGCAGAAGGATTTGCCTTTTGATTTTTTGGAGAATAAGCGCATTTACCGATTTGACCGGCCGAGGTGGTTTTCTGGCCGGTGGCCGTTGGCACACAGCCGGTCGGCCGGCGGTCTATCTGGCCGGTACACCCGCCGGGGCGATGCTGGAAATACTCGTTCACCTGGAGGTGGATCAGGAAGACTTTCCCGAAACACTGCAACTGCTAAGGGTTGAAGTCCCCGACGAGGTCAGTATTGCCCCTGCTCCCTCCCTCGGAACAGGTTGGCAATCCGACACTCGCTACACCAAGGATGTGGGCGATAGTTTTCTCAAGGCAGGCACAGCCCTGCTACTTCCGATTCCCAGCGCAATCATGCCGCACAGCCAAAACTACCTGTTCAACCCGATGCACATGGAATCGGTCAAAGCCGTGCTCAGCGCCGAGACGTTCACGCTGGATCGACGCCTGCGCAACCACCGATCCTGAATGCCTACAAAGCAATACCCAGCGCCGTGCGCAGCTGAGCCGCACGACGGTCCGACACGTCGCTGACCAGTGCGTAATTGTAGGCACCCTGGGACCAGTAACGTGCCTGCAACTGGCCATCGACCCGTTCACCACTGGGCATGCGCGCATAGCGCTCACCGGGTGAGCGTAGAAACAGACTGATGCGCTCGCCCTTGGCATCCTCAAACAGCAGCAGCGCCGCAGGGCCTTGTTCGTTGCTGAGCAAGCGCGCGCCCACCGGGGTGAAGCCGTACGCCGACAGGTCGGGGAGTTGGCCGGCATGGCGGAAATGTTTACCGAGCCAGGCCTGCAACTGCGCCGGTTGCTCTACCGAAAGGTCCAGGCTGGAGGCATGAGCGAACAACCGATGGGCTTGCACGGCATCGGCCATCGGCGGGTTGCTGGCCCTCAGGATGGACTCGCGGGCCTGCCAGCCGCCCAGCCCGCCGATACCCAAGGCCACCAGCAGCATCGCGGCGCTGGCCCAGCGCCGTTGCCGACGCTGACGCAGCTCGCGGCGCACCACACGCGGGTCGAGTCGTGGATTGAGCGGCTGTTCGGCAAGGCCCGCCAGGGCGGTACGCAGTCGCCTGGCATCGGCCCGCCAGCCTTCGATCCGCGCGGCTTGCGCGGGATTGGCCGCCAGGTAAAGCTCGACCTCGCGACGGCGCTCGGGGTCGAGGAGCTCATCGACATAGGCATGCAATTCATCTTCAGACGGGATCAACCGACTCATTTCAACCTCCTCAATGCCGCAGGCGCTGCGCTGCCCTCGGCCAGTTCACGCAGTGCTGCACGCGCTCGCGACAAGCGCGACATCACCGTACCCATCGGCACATCCAGGGCCAGGGCGGCGTCCTTATAGCTCAGGCCCTCGACACTGACCAACAGCAGTAACGCCCGTTGCTCGGCGGACAGCCGGGCGAACGCCGCCAGACCCGACTCGGCCAGCACGATATCTTCGGTATTGCTGCCCAGCGGCTCATCGTGCCTGAACCAGGACAACCAGCGGGCATGCCGACGCTCCCGACGTTTACCGTCGAGGAACAGTCGGTAGAGGATCGAAAACAACCAGGCGCGCAGGCTGTCGTCGCTTTGCTGCTGGGCGCGGCGGCTCAGGGCGCGCTCCACGGTGGCCTGGACCAGGTCGTCGGCGCTGCTGGCCTCGCGGGTCAGCCACAAGGCAAAGCGGCGCAGGCGCTGGAGCATGTCGCGCAATTGGTCGTCGTTCAGGTCATTCATCGTTGGGGTCGGGGCCTGCAGGCGGTCAGTGTACGAGGCAGACGCTCAAGGCCGAAGTTTATTCCACAGCCTTGGAATAAAGTCTGCCGCCGAGCGTCGTACCGGCTCATTCACTGATCGGATCGCCGTCCATGAGTATTCCGTTACAAGGTCGCGCCCGCACCCTGCGCCTGGCCGCCATCGGCCTCGGCGTCGCCTCGCTGGGCGCAGGTTTCGCCTACGTCGCCGGCTGGATTGGCCCAGAGCGCCTGACGCCCCAGCGCATCATCGACACCTTCGAAGACCAGGCCGGGCACTACCCCGGCTATCGAAAGAACCACGCCAAGGGCCTGTGTGTCAGCGGCTATTTTCGGAGCAGCGGCCTGGCCGAGCCGCTGTCCAGCGCCCGGGTGTTCAGCCAGCCCAAGGTGCCGGTGATCGGCCGCTTCGCCATCGGCGGCGCCAATCCTTTCAGTGCCGACGCCAGCGTCGCCACCCGCAGCCTGGCCGTGCAGTTCAGCACCGACGACGGCCAGCGCTGGCGCAGCGGCATGAACACCCCGCCGGTGCTGGCCGTCAGCACAGTCGAGGGCTTCTACCAGCAAATGCTGGCCATGACCCCGGACCCTGCCACTGGCAAACCCGACCCGGCAAAAATGCAGGCCTTTTTTGCCCAGCACCCGGAAAGCGCAGCTTTTCGTCAATGGGCCAAGGACTATAAGCCGTCTGATAGTTTTGCCAGTTCCAGCTACCACGGCATCAACGCCTTTCGCCTGATGGATGCCGCTGGCACGGCCCATTACGTACGCTGGCAGATGGTGCCGCAAACGCCGTTCGCCGCGCTGCCGGCACAGGTCGACGACAAGGAATTTCTCCAGCACGACCTGCAACAGCGACTCTCTCAAGGCCCGCTGCACTGGAAGCTGATGCTGACCCTGGCCGAGCCCGGTGATCCGCTGGACGACCCTTCCCATTTGTGGCCAGCCGGGCGTCGCAAGGTGGACGCTGGCACGCTGGTGATCGAGCAGGTCGAGGCGCCTGAACAAGGTGTCTGCCGCGACCTGAACTTCGACCCGCTGATCCTGCCCCGTGGCATTGAACCGTCCAACGACCCGATTCTTGCCGCCCGCTCTGCCGCCTACGCCGAATCCTTCAACCGTCGCAGCCGCGAGGCGGCACACCTGGGAGCCAAGCCATGAACCAGCAGCCGTCCACCCGTTTCCACCCCTTGGCCCGCCTGCTGCATTGGCTGATGGCGGTATTGATCATGGCGATGTTGTTTGTCGGCGTGAGCATGGTTGCCGACCTGTCACCGCGCCGCACCTTGTTGATTGACCTGCACAAGGCCATTGGTCTGGCCCTGCTGGTCCTGGTGCTGGTGCGTGTGGCCACGCGGCTGGCTCTCGGCAGCCCGGCCTTGCCGGACGACATGCCCACCGCCCAGCGCTGGGCAGCCAAGGGATCGCACTGGATGCTGTACGGGTTGATGCTCGCCATGCCGCTGATAGGTTGGGGCATGCTCTCGGCAGGCGGCTACCCGATCCCGTTGCAACTGCCGGCGCTGCTGCCCCACGACCTGCGCCTGTACGCCGTATTGCGCATGTTGCATGGCGTGCTGGCCTACCTGTTGTTTGCCACCGTGCTGCTGCATGTGGCGGCTGCGCTATTTCATGGGCTGGTGCGCAGGGATGGGGTGTTGCGCAGCATGTGGCCGGGGCGCTGACCGGCCTGTGCTGATCTTTTTCCGGGAGCGACCCTGGCGCCGCTCCCACAGCACCACTCAGGCTGGCGCCGAGGTGCGGATCAGGTGGTCAAATGCCGCCAGCGACGCCTTGGCGCCCTCGCCCACCGCAATCACGATCTGCTTGTACGGCACGGTGGTCACGTCGCCCGCTGCGAAAATCCCCGGCACGTTGGTTTCACCACGGGAATCCACCACGATCTCACCGCGTGGCGACAGCTCGACAGTGCCTTTGAGCCAATCAGTGTTGGGCAACAGACCGATCTGGACAAAGATGCCTTCGAGTGCGATATCGCGCAGTTCATCGCTGTTGCGATCCTTGTAGCGCAAGCCATTGACCTTCTGGCCGTCGCCAAGCACTTCGGTGGTCAAGGCGCTGGTGATCACGGTGACATTCGGCAGGCTGTGCAGCTTGCGCTGCAATACGGCGTCGGCACGCAGCTGGCCGTCGAACTCCAGCAAGGTGACATGGGCGACGATACCCGCCAGGTCAATGGCCGCTTCGACACCGGAGTTGCCGCCACCAATCACCGCCACACGCTTGCCCTTGAACAGCGGACCATCACAGTGCGGGCAGTACGCAACACCACGATTGCGGTAGTCCTTCTCACCTGGCACGTTCATTTCGCGCCAGCGGGCACCGGTAGCGAGGATCACCGTCCTGGCCTTGAGCGATGCACCGCTGGCAAAGCGCACTTCGTGCAGGGCACCGTGGGTACCGGGGATCAGCGCCTGGGCGCGTTGCAGGTTCATGATATCGACGTCGTATTGCTTGACGTGTTCTTCCAGCGCCACGGCCAGTTTCGGCCCTTCGGTTTCCTGCACGGAGATGAAGTTTTCAATGGCCATGGTGTCCAGCACCTGGCCGCCGAACCGCTCAGCGGCAACACCGGTACGGATGCCTTTACGCGCCGCATAAATGGCCGCCGCAGAACCGGCTGGCCCACCACCGACCACCAGCACATCGAAGGCATCCTTGGCGTTGAGTTTCTCGGCCTGACGCTCGCCAGTGCTGGTGTCGATCTTCGCCAGAATCTCTTCAAGGCCCATGCGGCCCTGGCCGAAGTTTTCACCATTGAGGTAGACGCTCGGCACCGCCATGACCTGGCGGGCATCCACTTCGGCCTGGAACAATGCGCCGTCGATCGCCACATGGCGCACGTTCGGGTTAAGCACCGCCATCAGGTTCAGCGCCTGCACCACGTCCGGGCAGTTCTGGCACGAGAGCGAGAAGTAGGTTTCAAAATTGAATTCGCCTTTGAGCGAGGCGATTTGCTCCAGGGTCTCGACGCTGGCCTTGGACGGGTGACCGCCCACTTGCAGCAGTGCCAACACCAGGGAGGTAAATTCGTGGCCCATGGGGATACCGGCAAAACGCAGGCTGATATCCGCGCCGGGGCGATTGAGGGAGAACGACGGCTTGCGGGCATCGCTGCCGGTATCGCTCAGGCTGATCAGAGGTGTGAGGCTGGCGATTTCACGCAGCAGGCCCAGCAACTCGCGGGATTTCGCGCCGTCGTCAAGGGAGGCGACGATCTCGATCGGTTGCGTGACCCGTTCCAGGTACGTTTTCAACTGGGCTTTAAGATTGGCGTCCAACATACGGGCGATTTCCTTTATTCGGTGAACAAAAAACGCCCGAGCGATGGCTCGCCCGGGCGTTTTGGAGGGCGGTGATGCGAGTCAGGTGCGGATAACCGCCCAGGGCTGGGTCAAGGCCTTAGATCTTGCCGACCAGGTCCAGCGACGGCGCCAGAGTGGCTTCGCCTTCTTTCCACTTGGCTGGGCAGACTTCGCCCGGGTGAGCGGCAACGTACTGGGCCGCCTTGATTTTGCGCAGCAGCTCGGATGCATCGCGGCCAACACCGCCGTCGTTCAGCTCGACGATCTTGATCTGGCCTTCAGGGTTGATCACGAAGGTGCCACGGTCAGCGATACCGGCTTCTTCGATCAGCACGTCGAAGTTGCGCGACAGCACGTGGGTCGGATCGCCAATCAGCGGGTACTGGATCTTGCCGATGGTGTCCGAGGTGTCGTGCCAGGCTTTGTGGGTGAAGTGGGTGTCGGTCGACACACCGTAGATTTCCACGCCCAGTTTCTGGAATTCGGCGTAGTTGTCAGCCAGGTCGCCCAGCTCGGTTGGGCAAACGAAGGTGAAGTCGGCCGGGTAGAAGAATACGACCGACCATTTGCCCTTCAGGTCAGCATCAGAAACGGGAACGAACTGACCGTTGTGGTAAGCAGTAGCGTTGAACGGTTTGACTTGGCTGTTGATGATAGGCATCGGGTGACTCTCCTTCAGGGGTTGAAAAGTTGATGGGGAGAATCCTAACCATTGATCCGGGGCAACGCTCATTGGCAAAGCTGATGCCGATGATTGGTTTTGGCTATAACCAACCCCCTGTTAATAGAAGAAACCTGACTGAAAACATTTTGCTGTATGGATATACAGATAAAGCTTGCCTGTGATCTCTATTCTGCGCATTCTATGCAGCTCACCCCCGATTGAACGATGGAACCATGCGGCTGTTTCTTTGCGAAAAACCTTCCCAGGCCAAAGACATTGCCAAGGTGCTCGGCGCCCATCGGCGGGGTGAGGGTTGCTGGGTCGGCGCCAGCGTCACGGTCACCTGGTGCATCGGCCACTTGCTGGAAACTGCCCCGCCGGATGCCTATGACGCGCGCTACAAGCGCTGGGTGCTCGAAGACCTGCCCATCGTCCCGGAAAAATGGAAGATGCAGGTCAAGCCCAAAACCGCCAGCCAGTTCAAGGCCGTCAAGCGCCTGCTGGGTGAAGCCAGCGAACTGGTCATCGCCACCGACGCCGACCGCGAAGGCGAGATGATCGCTCGTGAGCTGCTCGACCATTGCCGCTATCGCGGGCCGATCCAGCGGCTCTGGCTGTCGGCACTGGACGACGCCTCGATCCGCAAGGCACTGGCCGCCCTCAAGCCTGGCGCCGACACCTTCAGCCTCTACCATTCGGCGTTGGGACGATCGCGCGCCGATTGGTTGATCGGTATGAACATGAGCCGGCTATTCACTTTGCTGGGGCGTAAATCGGGCTATCAGGGCGTGCTTCCGGTCGGCCGTGTGCAAACGCCCACCTTGCGCCTGGTCGTGGATCGCGACCGCAGCATCGCCCACTTCGTGCCGGTCCCGTACTGGGCCATCGATGTGGTGCTGCACAGCGCAGGTGCTGCCTTCAGCGCCCAGTGGCGCGCGGCTACCGATGTCTGCGACGAGCAAGGCCGCTGCCTCAATCAAGCCCTGGCCCAGCAGGCCGCCGAGGCGATGCGCGCTGCCAGCCATGCGCGTCTGGTAAAACTTCGCACCGAGCGCATCCGCGAGGCCGCCCCCCTGCCCTTCGACCTCGGCACCTTGCAGGAAGTCTGCTCGAAAAAGCTCGGGCTCGGCGCCCAGGAAACACTGGATATCGCTCAGGCGCTGTACGAAACCCACAAGGTCATCACCTACCCGCGCAGCGACTGCGGCTATCTACCGATCAGCCAGCACAGCGAGGCGCCAGCCATCCTGGCGGCACTGGGGCGCGCCGACCCAAGCCTTGCCGAACTGACCAGGCACCTCGACCCACAGCGGCGCTCGCGGGCCTGGAACGACGCCAAGGTCAGTGCCCACCACGGCATCATCCCCACCGCCGCGGCCCAGGCGCTGGACCGCTTGACCGGCAAACACCGCGCGGTCTACACCCTGATCCGCGCGCGCTACCTGGCGCAGTTTCTGCCCAACCACGAATACGACCGAACCCAGGCCGACTTCGAGTGTGCAGGTCAGGCCCTGCGTGCGGTGGGCAAGCAGATCGTCGAGCCCGGTTGGCGGCGCGCGCTACCCGAGGCCCTGACCCCGGCCAAGAGCCGCGAGGCCCCTGCGCCACAACCTCTGCCAACCCTTCGCGAAGGCCAGGACTGCGCGGTGCTCGAAGTCAATCTCAAGGACCTCTGGACACAACCGCCCAAGCCCTACACTGAAGGCGACCTGATCAAGGCGATGAAAAACGTCGCCAAACTGGTGGATGACCCGCTGCTCAAGCAAAAGCTCAAGGACACCACCGGCATTGGCACCGAGGCGACGCGGGCTGGCATCATCCAGGGCCTGCTCGACCGCGGCTATCTGATCAAACAAGGCAAGGCACTGTGCGCAACGCCGGCGGCCTTCAGCCTGATCGACGCGGTACCGCGCGCCATTGCCGACCCTGGCACCACCGCCATCTGGGAGCAGGCGCTGGACATGGTGCAGAGCGGAGAAATGAGCCTTGAGGAATTTGTCGCCAAGCAGTCTGCCTGGATGAGCAAACAGGTCGCTCGCTGCACCGGCCTGAGCATGACCATCAGCGGCCCGGCCAGCCCGGCCGGGAAAGGCGCTGCGCCGTGGAAGAAAAAGCGCAAAAGCAGCGCAACCGGCGGCAAGCGAGTGGTCAAACCGCGCAGCAAGGCCTGACCGGCTTTGGTGCTTTGCGCGATCAAAAGCACTGAAAGAGGTCTCAGATGTAGGAGCGGACCCGGCCGCGATGGGCTGCGAAGCAGACCCCGGCGATTCCGAAACTGACCGCAGACGCACCCTGCGCCGCAGATATCACTGACTTTTGGGGCCGCTGCGCGGCCCATCGCGGCCGGGTCCGCTCCTACAGACGGACCGCGGCAGCCGGGATGGCCTGGT
Source organism: Pseudomonas sp. R5(2019) (assembly GCF_009905435.1). Taxonomy (GTDB): domain Bacteria; phylum Pseudomonadota; class Gammaproteobacteria; order Pseudomonadales; family Pseudomonadaceae; genus Aquipseudomonas. Next base: position 45,351 of record NZ_JAAAMT010000001.1, on the reverse strand, counting down.
TATTGCTTTGAGTACAACTGGTCATACCGGTAAGGTCATTTGGATAAATTCGCTTGTTTTCTCCCGCTCGGAAGACCTAGAATCGGCCAGCACTGGACATACCGGTAAGACCACAATAATTAAGTCCTCGCCATTGGCCACGCGCCAGGCAGACACCGACTGGAGATCCTCCCATGCTCAAATGGTGCTCACGCTCGATTTTCCTCCAGGTTGTACTCGGATTGATGCTTGGCATCATTTGCGGGCTCAGCTTCCCAGAGTTTTCCTCCCAACTGAAACCCCTTGGCGATGGCTTTATCAAACTGATCAAGATGCTGATCGGGCTGATCGTGTTCTGCGTGGTGGTGAGCGGTATCTCCGGCGCCGGCGACTTGAAGAAAGTCGGCCGCATCGGCCTTAAATCGGTGCTCTATTTCGAAGTCCTGACCACCATCGCCCTGGTGATCGGCCTGATCTGCGCCTATGCCACCGGCATCGGTAGCGGCGCCAACATCCATCTTGAGCAACTCAACCCTGCGGACATGGGCGACCTCGCCGAACGGACCAAACAGATCCACGGCGCCTCGACCTTTATCATGGACCTGATCCCGACCTCGGTGATCGGTGCCTTTGCCGACAACAACATTCTGCAGGTGCTGCTGTTTGCGGTGCTGTTCGGCAGTGCCTTGAACCTGGTCGGTGAAAGCGCCTCTGGCATTTCCCGGCTGATCAACGAACTGAGCCATGTGATCTTCCGCATCATGGGCATGATCGTGCGTCTGGCGCCCATCGGCGTGTTCGGCGCCATTGCCTTTACCACCAGCAAGTACGGCGTCCAGTCGCTGCAGCACCTGGGCAGTCTGGTAGGGCTGTTCTATATCACCTGCATAGCGTTCGTCGCGCTCATTCTGGGTAGCGTGATGCGCTTGTCCGGTTTGCGTCTGCTGCCGTTTTTGAAGTACCTGCGCGAAGAGTTGACCATCGTCATGGGCACCGCGTCCTCCGACGCTGTGCTGCCGCAAGTGATGCGCAAGCTTGAACATCTGGGGATTGGCAGCTCCACCGTTGGCCTGGTGATCCCGACCGGTTACTCGTTCAACCTCGATGGCTTCTCGATCTACCTGACCCTGGCCATCGTGTTCATCGCCAACGCCACCGGCACGCCACTGGCCATGACCGACCTGTTGACCATCCTGCTGGTGTCGCTGATTACCTCCAAAGGTGCCCACGGCATTCCCGGCTCGGCGCTGGTGATCCTCGCCGCTACCCTCACGGCGGTGCCGGCGATCCCGGTGGTCGGCCTGGTGCTGGTGCTGGCGGTGGACTGGTTCATGGGCATCGGCCGCGCACTGACCAACCTGATCGGCAACTGCGTCGCCACCGTGGCCATCGCCCGATGGGAAAAAGACATTGATGTGCAGCGCGCCAACAACGTGCTGGGGGGCAAGGACGGCTTCAGCTTCCAGCCTCGCAAGGGATCGGCCCAGCCACATCAACAACAATTCTGATTCCCGACTGCGGAGGGACGAACCCTCCCTGTGTCGGCCTAACACAGGAAGATCAAGGTGATTACCTCCTCGACCGTCGTCGATTCAGTCGTCGCAAAACTCCGGCAGGCCCTCGCCCAGGGCCAATGGCGCTCGGGCGACATGCTGCCCGGCCAGCGCGAACTGGCCGAGCAACTGGGCATCAGCCGGCCCAGCCTGCGCGAAGCGGTGACCGTGCTGGAAACCCAGGGGCTGGTGCGCAGCATGCCGGGCAAAGGCGTGATGGTGCTGAACGAGCCAGCTGTGGTCGCCCCACCGGCTGCGAGCGCGGTGGCCGACGCGACCCTGGCCGACGTCCTGCAACTGCGCTACACCCTGGAGCCCTTTATTGTCGGGCTGGTTGCCCAGTCGATCAGCCAGCGTGAGGTCGGTCAGCTGCGGTTGATGCTGATGGACATGCGCGAAGCACTGGAAGCTGAAGACAACCAAGCCGGTATGCAAGCGTATATCGACTTCCACGAGCAGCTGTTTGCCCTCACCTCCAACCCGATTTTCCACAGCATGGTGCAGCAAACCCGGGTGGCGTTGCAGCAGTGCACCGCCAACCTGCGTAACTCCCCGGAGCACCTGGCGGCACGCCTGGACGAAACCGAAGCGCTGGTCCGCGCCATTCGCAACAAGGACAGCGCCCAGGCCAGCGAATGCATGCGCCAGCACATCGTCCAGGAAGGTCTGCGGCTGGACGTGCAATTGACTATCCCGGACAGCGAATGAACCGATTCACACCACAGGAGCATGCCTGAATGATGGGTAGCACCGCTTCGATTTCGTCCAACGTTTTATCCTTCTCGCAGGCCCAGCGCCTGCGCGCCGCCAGCCGGCGAATGAGCGCCGACGAGGTCCATGCCGATATTCTTGAGGCCATTTTCGACCAGCGCCTGATCCCCGGCCAAGTCTTGACCGCGGTTTGGATCGGCCGGGCCTACCGGGTGAGCCGCGGCACGGTGGCCCATGTGATGGAGCGCTTGAGCCTCGCAGGCCTGATCGAAAAGCGTTCCGGCCGGGTTGCCAGATTGATCACGCTCGACGCCGCCGCGCTGGCCCAGACAGTACAGGCCCGCCGCCATGCCGAGCGCTGCATTGCTGTCGCCCTGGCCGGCAACCTTGGCAATGCGCAGATCAGCGCATTGCGCGCATTGGCACTGCGCGAGCGTCAGTATGCCGAACGGCAAGAGGTCGCGATTGCGATACGGTTGGCGAACGAGTTTCACGCCAAGCTGGCCGAGCTGACCGGCAACAAGCCGTTGATTCGTTTTTACACCCCTCTCGTCGCGCTCAATTCCCTGGCGATGGCTCATCAACCGGACAGCACCCTGGCGATGAAGATGTGGCAGACACGCCTGGCGCTGACCGAAGCGCTCGTACAGGGTGCCGCGGAAAAGGCCGAACGGTGGGTAGAGCACTTGATGCAGCAGGTGTCGACCCAGCTCAGCCAACGGAACTGACAAACCCGGCGCTGTAGGAGCAAGGCTCGCCTGCGATGGGCTGCGAAGCAGACCCTGGGGCCGCTGCGCGCCCCATCGCAGGCAAGCCTTGCTCCTACGCCCTACGCCGCCAACCGGTCCGCCACCGCCACAGAGGCGGCGAGCATCGCCCGCAACAAGACCGCACACCCTGCCGCCAGGTCCTCGGGGTCGGCGTTTTCGATTTCGTTGTGGCTGATCCCGCCTTCGCAAGGCACGAAGATCATCCCCGCTGGCCCCAACTCGGCGAGGAAGATCGCGTCATGCCCCGCCCCACTGACGATGTCCATGTGCGACAGACCCAGCCCGTGGGCGGCGCTGCGCACAGCCTCGACGCAGCCGTGCTCGAAATACAGCGGCGGGAAGTCGGCAGTCGGGACCAGGTCATAGCTCAGGCCATGTTGCTTGCAGGTGCTTTCGATCACGCCGCGCACCTGGGCGATCATCGAATCCAGGCGGGCCGGTTCCAGGTGACGGAAATCCAATGTCATGCGCACTTCACCGGGGATGACGTTACGCGAACCCGGATAGGCTTGCAGGCAACCCACGGTGCCGCAGGCGTGGGGTTGGTGTGCCAGCGCGACGCGGTTGACGGCGCCGACCACCACGCTGGCACCCACCAGGGCATCCTTGCGCAGGTGCATCGGCGTGGGGCCGGCGTGAGCTTCGACGCCGCGCAAGGTCAGGTCGAACCATTTCTGCCCCAGCGCCCCCAGCACTACGCCAATGGTCTTGTGCTGGTCTTCCAGAATCGGCCCTTGTTCGATATGCGCTTCGAAATACGCCCCTACCGCATGACCGGTCGGTGTGCGAGAGCCGGCATAACCAATGGCGTTGAGCGCATCGCCCATGGTGATCCCCTGGGCATCGACCTTGGCCAGCGTCTCTTCCAGCGTGAACTTCTGCGCAAAGACCCCCGAGCCCATCATGCACGGCGCAAAGCGCGAGCCTTCTTCGTTGGTCCAGACCACCACCTCCAGCGGCGCCTCGGTTTCCACACCCAGGTCGTTCAAGGTGCGGATCACTTCAAGCCCGGCCAGCACACCGAAGCAGCCGTCAAATTTGCCACCGGTGGGCTGGGTGTCGATATGGCTCCCCGTCATCACCGGCGGCAGCTCCGGGTTGCGCCCGGGCCTGCGGGCAAAGATATTGCCGACGGCATCAATACTGACGGTGCAACCCGCTTCCTCGCACCACTGCACGAACAGGTCGCGAGCCTGGCGATCGAGGTCGGTCAGCGCCAGACGACAGACCCCGCCCTTGACCGTGGCGCCGAGCCTGGCCAGCGCCATCAGCGAGCCCCAGAGGCGCTCGCCGTTGATGTGGCGCTGGCTGGATTGCAGAACCTGGGTGACTGATTCCATGGACATCTCCTCGGGCAAATTTCAGGGTCTTGAGCCCTTTGGGTGTATTCAAACGAAAGGCTTGACCTGACCGCTCGCGCGCGCACCACGCAGGCTGCACACGCCGAAATACAGCAGCCCGCCCAGGGCGGAACCGGTGAACCAGCCAAAGTCGTAGAACCAGCTGAATACCGGGCTGCCCAGCGACAGCAGCGTCAGCACCACCGGCACGCCGAAGGCGATAAAGCCGGCCATATTCCAGGCGGGGTATATGTCATCGCGGTACAGCCCGGCCAGGTCAAGGCGCTGTTTCTTGATCAGGAAGTAGTCCACCACCATGATCCCGGCGATCGGTCCCAGCAGGCTCGAATAGCCCAGCAGCCAGTTCGAGTAGAGGGTTTCAAGGCTGACATCGGAAACCAGCCAGCCGAGCTTTTTGAGCAGTTCATGGGCCATCAGCGCCAACCCCACCACGCCGGTCAGCAGCACCGCCTTGGTCCGGCCGATCCGCTTGGGGGCGATGTTCTGGAAGTCGTTGGTGGGCGAGACAATATTGGCGGCGGTGTTGGTGGACAGCGTGGCGATAATGATCAGCGCCATGGCCAGGGCGACCCAGACCGGGCTCTGGATATGCCCGATCAGGGTGACCGGGTCAGAGACGGTTTCGCCTACCAGCGACGCCGAGGCCGCGGTCATGATCACGCCCAGGGCGGCGAACAGAAACATGGTCAGCGGCAGGCCAATGATCTGGCCCAGAATCTGGTCTTTCTGGCTTTTGGCGTAGCGGCTGAAGTCCGGGATGTTCAGCGACAGGGTCGCCCAGAAGCCGACCATGGCGGTCAGGCCGGCAAAAAAGTAGCCGGTGACACTGGCGCCCTCGGGCCGTTTGGGCGGCTGTGCCATCAGTTCGCTGATCGAAACGTTCGGCAGTGCCCACACCAGCAGCCCGGCGCCGACCAGCACCAACAGCGGCGCCGAGAGGGTTTCCAGCCATTTGATCGACTCGGCGCCGCGCAGCACGATCCACAGGTTCAGTGCCCAGAACATCATGAAGCCAATCACCTCGCCGGTGCCGCCCAGGCTTTTCCAGTCCGCCGACAGCGAGCCCAGGAACAGGTGAATCGCTAACCCACCAAACATCGTCTGGATGCCGAACCAGCCGCAGGCCACCAGCGCCCGGATCAAACAGGGCACGTTGGAGCCAATGATGCCGAACGAGGAGCGCAGCAGTACCGGAAAGGGAATCCCGTACTTGGTGCCGGGGAAGGCATTCAAGGTGAGCGGCACTAACACCACGATATTGGCCAGCAGAATGGCCACCAACGCCTCGCCGACGCTCAGCCCGAAATAAGCGGTCAACACACCGCCCAACGTGTAGGTGGGCACGCAGATCGACATGCCGACCCACAGCGCGGTGATATGCCACTTGTTCCAGGTCCGCTCGCGAACTTTGGTGGGCGCGATGTCGTGGTTGTAGCGCGGGCTGTCGAGCACGTCGCTCCCCGTCTCCAACTCCATCAGGCCGTGTTGCTCGATAACGCGCGAATGAGTCGTTTGCATGTGGCCGCTCCAGGAGTGGTACGCAGGAATACCCATGAAGAAATCTTGACTATTTCTGCAACCTGTCAAGGCAGTCAGCCTGCCTTTGGTCACTTCCTGCGCCTGCCAAATGCCTCCAGGCCCTTGTAAACCGGGGTTTTCAAAAGGTTATAAGTTTATTCCGGACGGCCTTGCCGATTCCCCAACGGGCAACTAGATTCCAATCTTGACAGCCAAGACGGGAACCACGTCCGCTGTACGACACCAAGAGCCGGCATCAGTCGGCCCAGCCTGCGAGGAACTCGGTATGACGCTGTTGATCCGGGGGGCCACCGTGGTCACCCACGAAGAAGCTTATCGTGCGGATGTGCTGTGTGTCGGCGGCCTGATCCAGGCCATTGGCGAGCACCTGGACACCCCTTCGGGCTGCGACGTGCTCGACGGCAGCGGCCAGTACCTGATGCCCGGTGGCATCGACCCGCATACCCATATGCAACTGCCCTTCATGGGCACGGTCGCCAGTGAGGACTTCTACAGCGGTACGGCGGCAGGCCTTGCCGGTGGCACCACCTCCATCATCGATTTCGTGATTCCCAATCCGCAGCAGTCGCTGCTCGAAGCCTTTCATCAATGGCGCGGCTGGGCGGAAAAGTCCGCGTCCGACTACGGTTTTCATGTCGCCATTACCTGGTGGAGCGAACAGGTCCGCGAGGAAATGGCTGAGCTGGTTGCCCGGCATGGGGTCAACAGCTTCAAGCATTTCATGGCCTACAAGAACGCGATCATGGCCGCCGACGACACCCTGGTCGCCAGTTTCGAGCGGTGCCTGGAGCTGGGCGCGGTGCCTACTGTGCATGCGGAAAACGGCGAGCTGGTCTATCACCTGCAGCGCAAGCTGATGGCCCAGGGCATGACCGGGCCGGAAGCCCATCCGTTGTCGCGCCCCTCGCAGGTTGAAGGTGAAGCGGCCAGCCGGGCCATTCGCATTGCCGAAACCCTGGGCACGCCGCTGTACCTGGTGCACGTCTCGACCCGCGAGGCGCTGGATGAAATCCGCTACGCCCGCGCCAAGGGCCAGCCGGTCTACGGCGAAGTACTGGCCGGGCACCTGTTGCTCGATGACAGTGTGTACCGCCACCCGGATTGGCAAACCGCCGCCGGCTACGTGATGAGCCCACCCTTCCGCCCCCGTGGTCACCAGGAAGCCCTGTGGCAAGGCCTGCAATCGGGCAACCTGCACACCACCGCCACCGACCATTGCTGCTTCTGCGCCGAACAGAAAGCTGTCGGCCGCGACGACTTCAGCAAGATCCCCAACGGCACCGCCGGCATCGAGGACCGCATGGCCGTGCTCTGGGACGAAGGCGTCAACAGCGGCAAGCTGTCGATGCACGACTTCGTCGCCCTGACCTCTACCAATACGGCGAAGATTTTCAACCTGTTCCCGCGCAAAGGCGCGATTCGCGTCGGTGCCGACGCCGACCTGGTGCTCTGGGACCCGCACGGCACTCGCACCATCTCGGCCGCCACGCACCACCAGCAAGTGGACTTCAACATCTTCGAAGGCAAGACCGTGCGCGGCGTGCCCAGCTACACCATCAGCCAGGGCCGGCTGGTCTGGGCCAACGGCGACCTGCGCGCCGAGCGCGGTGCCGGGCGCTATATCGAGCGCCCCGCCTATCCGGCGGTATTCGACCTGCTGAACAAACGCGCCGAACACAACAAACCAAGCGCCGTAGAGCGTAACGACTGAAATGAGGTCATCACCGTGATCGATTCTCTGAACCATTTGCCCAGGCCCGGTGCCGAGGCAGCGACGCTGGCCGATCGCTTCGGCGATCTGGCCCCTCCCCTCAACCACCGCCAGGCCGCCCTGGAAAGCGCGCGCTGTTTGTACTGTTATGACGCGCCCTGCGTGAATGCGTGCCCGAGTGAAATCGATATCCCGTCCTTTATTCACAATATCCAGCAGGAGAACGTTCAGGGCGCTGCACAGAAGATTCTTTCGGCCAATATCCTTGGCGGCAGTTGCGCGCGGGTGTGCCCGACCGAAGTGTTGTGTCAGCAAGCCTGTGTGCGCAACAGCCATCAGGAATGCGCACCGGTGTTGATCGGCCAACTGCAGCGCTATGCATTGGACAATGCTCATTTCAGCGAGCACCCGTTCCAGCGTGCGGCGGCCACCGGCAAGCGCATTGCCGTGGTCGGCGCGGGGCCGGCGGGGTTGTCCTGCGCGCACCGGTTGGCGCTGCATGGCCATGACGTAGTGATCTTTGAGGCGCGGAAAAAGGCCGGCGGGCTGAACGAGTACGGCATTGCCAAATACAAATTGGTCGATGATTTCGCCCAGCGAGAAGTGGACTTTTTACTCGAGGTCGGCGGCATCGAAATTCGCCATGGCCAACGCCTGGGAACGGACTTGAGCCTGAGCGAGCTGCATCAGCAGTTCGACGCAGTGTTCCTGGCCATCGGCCTGGCTGCCAGCCGCGCGCTGGGCATGGCCGATGAAGACGCCCCCGGCGTGCTGGCGGCCACCACCTATATTCGCGAACTGCGCCAGAGCGACGACCTCAGCCAGTTGCCGCTGGCCGACCGCTGCATCGTGATCGGCGCCGGCAACACCGCCATCGATATGGCCGTGCAAATGGCCCGCCTCGGCGCCCGCGATGTGAACCTGGTGTACCGCCGTGGCCATGCCGACATGGGCGCCACCGAGCATGAACAGGCGATTGCCCGGGACAACCAGGTGCGCCTGTTGACCTGGGCCCGGCCCGAGCAGGTGCTGCTCAACGACGCGGGCCAAGTGCGCGGGATGCGGTTTGCCCGTACCCGGCTGGTCGATGGCCGCTTGCAAGACACCGGTGAAACCTTCGAACTGGCGGCCGACGCCATCTTCAAGGCCATCGGCCAGACCTTCGACGACGGCGCCCTGATCGACTCGCTGGCCCGCTCACTGGCCCGCGACGGCGACAGGTTGCAGGTCGATGAACAGCTGCGCACCAGCGTCCCCGGCATTTATGCCGGTGGCGATTGCACCGCGCTCGGCCAGGACCTCACGGTGCAGGCCGTGCAGCACGGCAAGCTGGCCGCCGAAGCCATCCATGCCCAATTGATGCTCAATGTGGAGGCTGCATAAATGGCCGATCTGTCGATTGAATTCGCCGGCATCAAAGCCCCCAACCCGTTCTGGCTGGCCTCCGCGCCGCCGACCGACAAGGCTTACAACGTGATCCGCGCCTTTGAAGCGGGCTGGGGTGGCGTGGTCTGGAAAACCCTGGGCGAGGACCCGGCGGCCGTGAACGTGTCGTCACGCTATTCGGCGCACTACGGGCCTAACCGCGAAGTGTTGGGGATGAACAACATCGAGTTGATCACCGACCGCTCGCTGGAGATCAACCTGCGCGAGATCACCCAGGTCAAGAAAGACTGGCCGGACCGGGCGCTGGTGGTGTCACTGATGGTGCCCTGTGAGGAAGCGTCCTGGAAAGCCATTCTGCCGCTGGTGGAAGCCACCGGCGCGGACGGCATCGAGCTGAACTTCGGCTGCCCCCACGGCATGCCGGAACGCGGCATGGGCGCGGCGGTCGGGCAAGTGCCGGAGTATGTCGAGCAGGTGACGCGCTGGTGCAAGCAACATTGTTCGCTACCGGTGATCGTCAAGCTTACGCCGAACATCACCGACATCCGCCATTCGGCGCGGGCGGCGTTTCGCGGCGGGGCCGATGCGGTGTCGCTGATCAACACCATCAATTCGATCACCAGCGTGGACCTTGAGCGCATGGTCGCTTTGCCCATCGTTGGCGATCAGAGCACCCATGGTGGCTACTGCGGTTCAGCGGTCAAGCCGATCGCGTTGAACATGGTCGCCGAAATCGCCCGCGATCCACAGACCCGTGGCCTGCCGATTTGCGGGATCGGCGGAATTGGCAGCTGGCGCGATGCAGCCGAGTTCATCGCCCTGGGCAGCGGCGCGGTGCAGGTGTGCACGGCGGCGATGCTGCATGGCTTTCGCATCGTCGAAGACATGAAGGATGGCTTGTCGCGCTGGATGGACAGCCAGGGTTACGCACGCATCAGCGACTTCTCCGGGCTTGCGGTGAGCCATACCACCGACTGGAAGAACCTGGACATCAACTACCAGGTCATTGCCCATATCGACGAGCAGGCGTGCATTGGTTGCGGGCGTTGCCATATTGCCTGTGAAGACACCTCGCACCAGGCCATCGCCAGTATCGCCGAACCTGATGGCACGCACCGCTATGAAGTGATCGAGGAGGAATGCGTGGGTTGTAATCTGTGCCAGATCACCTGCCCGGTCGAGGACTGCATCGAGATGCAAGTGCAGGACACCGGCAAGCCGTTTCTGGATTGGACGCATGATCCGCGTAATCCCTATCGCGAGAGTTTGTAGGAGCCAGGCTTGCCTGCGAAAGGGCTCACCCCGATCTGTCAGATTCACCGCGGCGTCTGCTTCGCGGGCAAGCCCTGCTCCTACCCGGCAGGGTTCAGCGCATGCGCTGGCCGCCGCCCGGGCCGCCATGGCTGCCACCCAATGCCATCAGTAACGGTGCTGGTACCCGCCTGGTAAATCAATCCAGATCATCCTCCCAGACATCGTCCGCACCGTTTTCATCGTCATACAGCGGCTGCACTTCCTCTTCAACCGCGTGCTCGTTTTCGTAGAACTCATGATCAAGCAAGTGATCATGCTCGGGTTCGTGAATATCAATCTCATCGCTCATTGAAACTCCTGAATTTAATATAAAACCTGGTTTATATTCTAAAAAAAACTAAGAAGGCCATTAAAGAGCCATCACCTCGACAGGATTTAAATATTTACCGACCACCATTCAAATGAATTGATAAGACCCATCCAGACGCTCTATCTCGCGCTTTTCACTTGCGTTCACTTAGAACCTTCGTGTAGTTTTTATTCCAAAATCGATACCAACACATCCTTGCTTGTCTTATCCGCCGCATGATTAATTAGTGCCACTGATTTTCTAACATCCCATCAAAGCGACAACTTTGAGGTATCAACGATGGCCCCGACAATTTCGCGCTCATCCAACAGTTGGCAATGGGCTTATCGCAAGCTACGCGATCTGCACTGCTCACGCTGGACTTCATTCTATCGTGCAACACGCGTGGCCCTGCAAGGCGACTCCGGGTCATTCATCAATGACCTCACCCAGCAAAAAATACGTCTTCGCCGCTAATACCCTGCTGCGGGTGAGTGGCTGAGGCTAACGCGGGTGATTTCCCGACAGTTGACTACCTGCGGGTGTAATTGTTGGTGTGGGAGCTCATAAAATTACCGCAGTCAGCGACTACGGTAGCGGGACCTTCCGCTTGCACAGCAGTAGCCCCGGTGCTGCAACATAGTGCTCATCAGCTCTATCCTTCTAACAAAAACGCCGGTCACGCCTGCTTTTCGTTAAGCGGTTCCAGAGAGGAGTGACTCGTAAGGAATTCGCAGCCCGTCGTGTAGACGCTTGATCATGGCCAAACTCAAGCGCCGCTTGCCATTCAGAACCTCCGATACGCGACCGCTCGGCCCGATGTACTGCTCTAGGTCGCGCGGGGTCAGCCCCTGCTGATCCATGCGAAATTTAATCGCCTCGATCGGGTCAGCGGCCTGGATCGGATAGTGCTTGTTCTCATACACCTCGACCAGGGTCACAAGCACTTCCATCTCGTCGGCTTCCGGTGTTCCGGCTTCGGCCTGATAGATAGCCTCAAGCCGTCGGAAGGCGGCATGAAGGTCTTCATCATTGCGGATAGGCTTAATATTCATTGATCGTCTCCACGTTTATCTCGTCGTAGCGCTGGTGCGTGCCGATGAACTTCACCCAGGCGATACCGGCTCGATACTGCATCTCGACAACCAGCCGGTACTTGTTACCGCCGATGTTGAACACCACGCGGTTGTTGCGGCAGATGCTGGCATTACCAATCTGGTCTTTCACCTCTTGAGGTGTCTTCCAGGCGGCCTTCAGCACGGTGTCATGCCAGCTTTCCAGAGGGGCTTTAGCCTCTTCATGCCCAGGCGCCTCCCAGAACTTCACCAGCGTGCTTTTGGCGATGACCCGCATTCGCAATGCTCTCCCGTTTTGGGAGATTCTATGCCTCGGATTTGATCAACGCAAGCGGACCCTGGAATCCTGATGCATCGGGATGGCCACCGCGAGCAGACAGCCATGCTGTTGCCGGTAGATATCGGCAAGGGTCGTAACGCCGTGCAGGCTGTGGGCTCGTCCACTACATACGGCAAGCGCTATGTCATGTGCGCCCTGCTGAACATCTGGAAGATCACTGACGGCGAAAGCACCATCGATGTGATGGAGCTGCGCAGGATTGATGTTGGAGAGGAGCAGTTGTAGTTGCACCATCGACGACTGCGCCGAACTCCAAGGCGGGCATTCGCAGATACGATCACGACCCTACGTGCGAAAGCGCTTCGTCAATGATTCGCTCTGCATTCTTCGCAGCGGTTGTCGCAAACTCGTAACAGATCCAGTAGTCCTGTTCTGTTACGGATGCAGATCCCTGCAAGTTCTCCAGGCAGCGCGTTAATGCATGCTTTATCAAGCCATCATGTAGAACATTGCGGGCTGCCTCGTCACCTTCAACCGCTCGAATGGCAGCTTCAATTTCTTCGATCTGCTCGATCTTTGCCGCCAGCGCGACCTTGGCAAACTCATCTCGCTCGATGATTTTGGTCCAAGAGTGATCAACTATCAGCGTTTTCATTCGTAGCCCCCCTGTCTTCCGGCCCCATGCCGGGTCTTAACCAATAGTCCACTTCAACGAATCACGCCACCTGCCCAGGCGCACCAGCAAGGATGTTGACCCGTTCGAGCAGACCGACGCGGATCAAATAATTGCCAAGTTGTACGAATCTTCGGCACGTTCACCCGCATTTATGCCGCTTATTTCGAATTTGCGTTCTTCACCGGGATGCGTCCGTCCGAAATTATGGCGTTGCGATGGACTGAAGTAGATGAGGACAAGCGCACGGCCAGGGTGTGTCGGATCGTCGCGGATCGACAAATACAGGAACGGGTCAAGAACAAGAAAAACCGCGTCGTGCTACTGGATGACCGGGCTTTAGGGGCTTTGAAGGGGGCCAAGGAGAACGCCATGCGCCAAGCCGCAAGGAAAATGCAGCATGCGCAATCCCCTTATGTGTTCCCACCCAGCAAGGGTGCCGAGTTCATTCAGGAGACCAGCGTACTGGACAAGCACTTCAAGCAGGCGCTCGCTGCCCTATCCCTGCGCGAACGTCCCCAGTACAATTGCCGCCACACTTACGCCACCCTATGCCTGATGGCCGGGATGAACACTGCGTTCATCGCCAGCCAGCTCGGGCATAGCGTCCAAATGCTGCTATCGACCTATGCCCGCTGGATCAGCTCCGCTTCGGATTGGAATGAAATGTCCAAGCTCGGAATGTCAGAAATGGGTACTAAATAGGTACTGCCGCAACCATAGCTACTCTGAAAGCCCCGCAGGATAAGACTTTGATCTCTACCGCTAACATCACCATGCAATTCGGCGCCAAGCCGCTGTTCGAGAACGTCTCGGTCAAATTCAACAACGGCAACCGCTACGGCCTGATCGGCGCCAACGGTTGCGGCAAGTCGACCTTCATGAAAATCCTCGGCGGTGACCTGGAGCCGTCCGCTGGGCAGGTGATGCTCGAGCCGAACGTGCGCCTGGGCAAGCTGCGCCAGGATCAGTTCGCCTACGAAGAATTCAGCGTGATCGACACCGTGATCATGGGTCACGAAGAGCTGTGGCGGGTCAAGGCCGAGCGCGATCGCATCTATTCGCTGCCGGAAATGACTGAAGACGACGGCATGGCCGTGGCCGAGCTGGAAACCGAGTTTGCCGAAATGGACGGCTATACCGCCGAATCCCGTGCCGGTGAGCTGCTGTTGGGCCTGGGTATTCCATTGGCCCAGCACTTTGGCCCGATGAGTGAAGTCGCACCCGGCTGGAAGCTGCGGGTATTGCTGGCACAGGCGCTGTTCTCGGACCCGGAAGTGCTGCTGCTCGACGAACCGACCAACCACCTGGACATCAACACCATTCGCTGGCTCGAAACGATTCTGACGGCGCGTAACAGCACCATGATCATCATTTCCCACGACCGGCACTTCCTTAATAGCGTCTGCACCCACATGGCCGACCTGGACTACGGCGAGCTGCGCCTGTTCCCGGGCAACTATGACGAGTACATGACCGCGGCGACCCAGTCCCGCGAGCAATTGCTGTCGGACAACGCCAAGAAGAAAGCCCAGATCGCCGAGCTGCAGACGTTCGTCAGCCGCTTCTCGGCCAACGCCTCGAAAGCCAAGCAGGCCACTTCGCGCGCCAAGCAGATCGACAAGATCCAGCTGGCCGAGGTCAAGCCATCGAGCCGGGTCAGCCCGTTCATCCGTTTCGAACAGACCAAGAAACTGCACCGCCAGGCCGTGACCATCGAGAAGATGTCCAAGGGCTTCGATGGCAAGACTCTGTTCGAAAACTTCAGCTTCACCGTCGAAGCCGGCGAGCGCGTGGCGATCATCGGCCCCAACGGTATCGGCAAGACCACCCTGCTGCGCACCCTGGTCGGTGAATTGACCCCAGACGCCGGTTCCGTGAAATGGACCGAAAGCGCGGAGCTGGGCTACTACGCCCAGGACCATGCCCACGACTTCGAAGACGATGTCAGCCTGTTCGACTGGATGGGCCAGTGGACACAGGGCGAACAGGTCATCCGTGGCACCCTGGGCCGGATGCTGTTCTCCAACGACGAAATCCTCAAGTCGGTGAAGGTGATCTCCGGGGGTGAGCAAGGCCGCATGCTGTTCGGCAAGCTGATCCTGCAAAAGCCTAACGTACTGGTGATGGACGAACCGACCAACCACCTGGACATGGAATCGATCGAAGCGCTCAACCTGGCGCTGGAAAACTACCCGGGCACGCTGGTTTTCGTCAGCCACGACCGTGAGTTCGTATCTTCGCTGGCTACTCGCATCATCGAGCTGAGCGCCGATGGCGTGGTCGACTTCAGTGGCACTTATGACGACTACCTGCGCAGCCAGGGTGTAGTGGTCTGATCTACCTCTGACCGGCTTTAAATAGCGCAACATTCATCGCGGGCAAGCCCTGCTCCTACCCCCCCCGGTAGGAGCAGGGCTTGCCCGCGATGCTTTTGAGCCCCGCAAAAACCCCTGCCCCCCCTCCCCGCCCCCCCGAACGACCTTCCGTCGCCTGCCCCCCACACGAATTTGCACAAGGGACTTGCATACACAATATTATGGTATACCATCAGACACACAAAGCTAATCACCCTGATGTGGAGCAGTCCCATGAGTTTCGAAATTCGCAAAATCGTCAGCTACGTCGAAGAAACCTTTATCGAAGGCGGCAAGGCGACCGACAAACCAGTAACCATGGTCGGCCTGGCCGTTGTGATCAAGAACCCATGGCTGGGTCGTGGTTTCGTCGAAGACCTGAAGCCTGAAATCAGGGCCAACTGCTCTGACCTGGGTGCACTGATGGTCGAGCGCCTGGTGAACATCATCGGCGGCGCTGAAAAAATCGAAGCCTATGGCAAAGCCGCTGTGGTCGGTGCCGATGGCGAAATCGAACACGCCTCGGCCGTGATCCACACCCTGCGTTTCGGCAACCACTACCGTGAAGCGGTCAAGGCCAAGAGCTACCTGAGCTTCACCAACAAGCGCGGCGGCCCGGGCACGTCCATCCAGATCCCGATGATGCACAAGGATGACGAAGGCCTGCGCTCGCACTACATCACCCTGGAAATGCAGATCGAAGACGCCCCGCGTGCCGACGAGATCGTTGTGGTGCTCGGTTGTGCCGACGGCGGCCGCCTGCACCCGCGCATCGGCAACCGCTACATCGATCTGGAAGAACTGGCCGCAGAAAAAGCCCAATAAAAACCCATAACGACAACCGGGCGTGTCAACAAGGAGCGACCCATGATTCGGCTCACCGCTGAACGCACCCCGGCCGGCACCAGTTATCTGGCGACTGGCCAAGGCCAACCTGTGGTCCTGATCCACGGCGTAGGCTTGAACAAAGAAATGTGGGGCGGCCAGATCGTCGGCCTTTGCGGGCAATATCGCGTCATTGCCTATGACATGCTCGGGCATGGCGACAGTCCTCGGCCGGCCCAGGGCACTGACCTGCTGGGCTACGCCGCGCAACTGGCCGAATTGCTCGACCATTTGCAAATCACCCAGGCTGCCGTCATCGGCTTTTCCATGGGCGGGCTGGTAGCACGTGCCTTTGCCCTGCAGTACCCGCAGCGCCTGTCGGGGCTGGTGGTACTTAACAGCGTATTCAACCGCAGCCTGGAACAGCGTGCCGGCGTGATTGCCCGCACCGCCCAGGCCGCCGAACACGGCCCTGATGCCAACGCTGAAGCGGCGCTGTCGCGCTGGTTCAGCCGCGAGTACCAGGCAGCCAACCCGGCGCAGATCGAAGCCATTCGCCAGACCCTGGCGAGCAACGATCCGCAGGGTTACCTGACCACCTATGAGCTGTTTGCCACCCAGGACATGTACCGCGCCGAAGACCTCGGCCAGATCCAGGTGCCGACACTGATCGCCACCGGCGAGCTGGACCCTGGCTCGACGCCGGAAATGGCCCGGCAACTGGCCGCGCGGATTCCCGGCGCTCAGGTTGCCGTGCTCGATGAGCAGCGGCATATGATGCCGGTCGAGTCGCCACGACTGGTCAACCAGATGCTGCTGGACTTCCTCGCCAAGGCGCCAAGCCTCTCCGATTCTGCCAAGGGGATAGTTGCATGACACTCCAACGCTTTCAGATGTGCATCGATGGCCAATGGCTCGATGCCCTGTCCGGCAAAACCTTCGAAAGCCTGAACCCGGCCACCGCCAGTGCCTGGGCTGAACTGCCCGACGCCGACGAGGCGGATGTGGAGCGCGCCGTACAGGCCGCGCAAAAGGCTTTCGATAACCCGGCCTGGCGCGGCCTCACCGCCAGCGCTCGGGGCAAGTTGCTGCGCCGTCTGGGCGATCTGATCGCCGAAAACAAGGAAAGTCTGGCTCAGCTGGAAAGCCGCGATAACGGTAAGCTGATTCGCGAAACCCGTGGCCAGGTCAGCTACTTGCCCGAGTTCTTCCACTACACCGCAGGCCTGGCCGACAAGCTCGAAGGCGGTACCCTGCCGCTGGACAAGCCCGACCTGTTTGCCTACACCGTGCACGAGCCGATCGGCGTGGTGGCCGGGATCATTCCCTGGAACAGCCCGCTGTACCTGACCGCGATCAAGCTGGCCCCGGCCCTGGCCGCGGGCAACACCATCGTGCTCAAACCGTCCGAGCACGCCTCGGCGACCATTCTGGAGCTGGCTCGCCTGGCACTGGAAGCCGGCTTTCCAGCCGGTGTCGTCAACGTAGTGACCGGCTATGGCCCAACCACCGGCGCGGCGCTGACCCGTCACCCGCTGGTGCGCAAGATCGCCTTCACCGGCGGCGCCGCCACCGCGCGTCACGTGGTGCGCAGCAGTGCTGAAAACTTTGCCAAGTTGTCGCTGGAACTGGGCGGCAAGTCGCCGAATATCATTTTTGCCGACGCCGATCTGGACAGCGCCATCAACGGCGCGATCGCCGGCATCTACGCCGCCTCCGGGCAGAGCTGCGTGTCGGGCTCGCGGCTGTTGGTGCAAGATGAAATCTACGACGAATTCGTCTCCCGGCTGGTCGAGCGCGCCAAGCGCATTCGCATTGGCAACCCGCAGGATGAAACCAGCGAGATGGGCCCCATGGCCACCGCACAGCAGCTGGCTGTGGTCGAAGGCCTGGTCGCCGATGCCCTGGCAGAGGGCGCGCGCCTGCGCCTGGGTGGCAAGCGCGCCGAAGTCGCCGGTGACGGCTGGTTCTATGAACCGACCCTGTTCGAGTGCGACAGCAACTCGATGAAGATCATGCAGGAAGAAGTCTTCGGCCCGGTCGCCTCGGTGATCCGGTTCAAGGACGAAGCCCAAGCACTGGCCATTGCCAACGACTCCCAGTTCGGCCTCGCCGCCGGCATCTGGACGCGCGACCTGGGCCGTGCCCATCGCCTGGCCCGTGACGTGCGCTCGGGAATCATCTGGGTCAACACCTACCGAGCAGTCTCGGCGATGGCCCCGATCGGCGGTTTCAAGAACAGCGGCTACGGTCGCGAGAGCGGCATCGATTCGGTGCTGGCCTATACCGAACTGAAAACGGTGTGGATCAACCTCTCGCAGTCGCCGATGCCCGACCCTTTCGTGATGCGTTGAAGGTGGCCTGAAATGATCGAACCCGGAATCTACAAAGAAGTGATGGGCTCCTTCCCATCCGGCGTCACGGTGGTCACCACCCTCGACGCCGAGGGCAGCATTGTCGGCATCACCGCCAGCGCGTTCAGCGCGCTGTCGATCGACCCGGCGCTGGTGCTGTTCTGCCCCAATTACGCCTCGGACACGTACCCGATCCTGCGCGACAGCAAACAGTTCGCCATTCACCTGCTGGCCGCTGATCAGGCGGCCGAAGCCTACGCGTTTGCCGGCAAGGGCAAGGACAAGGCCGCCGGCATCGAGTGGCACCTGAGCGAGCGCGGCAACCCGCTGCTGGCCAAGGCCACGGCGATCATCGAATGCGAACTGTGGCGCGAATACGACGGAGGCGACCACGCCATCATCGTTGGCGCGGTCAAGAACCTGATCCTGCCCCAGGAGCCGGTGACGCCGATGATCTACCACAAAGGCAAGCTGGGCGCCCTGCCTCCCTTCGCCTGATTGCTTTCTTCGGGGGCCGCGTAGTCCCACCCTCGGGTGCGGCCCTTTTTTATTCTCGATCCCGGGAGCCGGCATGACCCCCAACGCCTTGCAATTGTTCCGCCAACAGGCCTACCTGAACGGCCAATGGTGCGATGCGCCCGATGGCGCGACGCAGGACATTTTCAACCCGGCAACGGGTGAAGTGATCGGCCAGGTCCCCAACCTCGGCGCCGCCGAGGCGCGCGAAGTGATCGCCGCCGCCAACGCCGCGTGGCCGGCCTGGCGGTCGCGCACGGCCAAGGAGCGGAGCACTATTCTCAAGCGCTGGCACGCGCTGATGCTTGAAAATGCTGACGCACTGGCTGAAATCCTGACCCTGGAACAAGGCAAGCCGCTGGCTGAAGCCCGTGGTGAAATCCTCTATGCCGCCAGCTTTATCGAGTGGTTCGCCGAGGAAGCCAAACGCATCTATGGCGATACGATCCCCAGTCACAAGGGTGACGCACGAATCGTCGTCAGCAAGGAGCCGATCGGCGTCGTGGCGGCGATCACCCCGTGGAACTTTCCGGCGGCGATGATCACCCGCAAGGCAGGCCCGGCGCTGGCCGCGGGTTGCCCGTGCATCGTCAAGCCCGCGCCGGAAACCCCATTTTCGGCGCTGGCCATGGCCGCACTGGCCGAGCAGGCCGGGATTCCCGCTGGCATTTTCAACGTCATCACCGGCGATGCGGTCGCTATCGGTGGCGAGCTGACCGCCAGCCCCGACGTGCGCAAGCTGTCGTTCACCGGCTCCACCGGCATCGGCAAATTGCTGATGGCGCAATGCGCGCCGACGCTGAAAAAGGTCTCGCTGGAATTGGGCGGCAATGCGCCGTTTATCGTGTTCGACGATGCCGACCTTGAACGTGCGGTTGAAGGCGCATTGATCGCCAAGTACCGCAATGCCGGGCAAACCTGCGTGTGCGTTAACCGTTTCCTGGTACAGGACGGCATCCACGACGCCTTTGTCGCCCGGCTCGCCGAGCGGGTCAGCGCCTTCAAGGTCGGCGATGGCTTCGAGGCCGACGTTACCCAGGGCCCGTTGATCAACGAGCGCGCGGTAGCCAAGGTGGAAGAACATGTTCAGGACGCACTGGGCAAAGGCGCACAACTGCATTGCGGCGGTGAACGCCATGCGCTGGGCCACGGGTTCTTCCATCCCACGGTCATCAGCGGCGTGACGACGCAGATGAAAGTTGCCCGCGACGAAACCTTCGGCCCACTGGCCGCGGTGTTCCGTTTCAGCAGCGAAGCCCAGGCCGTCAGCATGGCCAATGACACCGAATTCGGCCTTGCCGCCTATTGCTACACCCGCGACCTGGGCCGCGCCTGGCGCATGAGTGAAGCGCTGGAGTACGGCATGGTCGGGATCAACGAAGGCTTGATCTCCACCGAAGTGGCGCCCTTTGGCGGCGTAAAAGCCTCGGGCCTGGGCCGCGAAGGCTCCAAGTACGGCATCGAAGATTATCTGGAAATCAAATACACCCTCATGGGTGGTTTGTAAGCTTAAGGAGACAGACAATGAGCAACGAGAAATACGAAAAAGGTCTGGCGATCCGCACTCAGGTGTTGGGCGAGGCCTATGTGAACAAGTCGATTGAAAACGCCGACGACTTCAACCGCCCACTGCAGGAAATGGTCACCGAGTACTGCTGGGGCCACGTCTGGGGTCGCGACGGTTTGTCGCTCAAAGAACGCAGCATGATAAACTTGGCCATGATTTCGGCCCTGAACCGGCCTCATGAACTCAAATTGCATATTCGCGGCGCCTTGCGTAACGGCTTGAGTCGTGAACAAATACGCGAAATTCTGCTTCAGGTCGGTATTTATTGCGGCGTCCCCGCTGCCGTAGACAGCTTCAGGCTGGCCAAAGAGGCCTTCGCCGAAGCCGACGCTGAGGCAGCCAGTTAACGACTGGCTGTTCGACACCCCCGCACGGAGCACTCGGGATCGAGACGACTCCGCTGCGGCCCACTGGACAGCCATTACAGAGCAGCCCCATGAAACGCCAGCCACTCGACGACAGCTTCAAGGTCAACCGCAACCCTGTCACCCTGCGCGAAATCGTGCTGGACAAACTACGCACTGCGATCATGAACTTCCACCTGCTGCCGGGCGACCGCCTGGTCGAGCGCGACCTCTGCGATCGCCTCGGGGTCAGTCGCACGTCGGTGCGCGAAGCGCTGCGTCACCTGGAGTCCGAAGGCCTGGTGGAGTTTGCCGACGCCAAAGGCCCGCGCGTGGCCATCATCACGCTGGAAGATGCCCGCGATATCTACGAGCTGCGTTGTGTGCTGGAGGGCCTGATCGTTCAGCTGTTCACCCTCAATGCCAAGGCCAAGGACATCCGCGCGCTGGAACGTGCCCTGGAAGAAAACCGCGAGGCGCTCGAAGGCGGTGAGCTGCAACAGGTGCTCGAATCGGTGCAGGGTTTCTACGATGTGCTGCTCGAAGGCTCCGGCAACCACATTGCCGCCACCCAGCTGCGTCAACTGCAAGCACGCATCAGCTACCTGCGGGCCACCTCGGTGTCCCAGGAAAACCGCCGCGGTGCCAGTAACCAGGAAATGGAGCGCATGGTCGAGGCCATCAAGAGCGGCGACCCGCTGGCCGCGCACCAGGCCTCGGTTGACCACGTACGCTCGGCGGCCAAGGTGGCCCTTGAGTACCTGCGCCAGAAACAGAACGAGACGGGCAAGCTGCGCGACATGGCCACGCCCATCGCCATCAAAGAACCCAGAATAGGTCGCTGACCATGCCTACCCCGCGCTTTTGCCCGCAATGCGGTACCGCCGATCTCAGGTTGCAACAACCGCCTGGCGACACCCACGAGCGGCTGATGTGCGGGGGCTGCGGCTACATCCATTACGTCAATCCGAAGATCATCGCCGGTTGCATCATCGAGCGCGACGGCGAGTACCTGCTGTGCCAGCGCGCGATTGCGCCAAGGCCTGGCACCTGGACCTTGCCAGCGGGGTTCATGGAAAGCGGTGAGACCACCGAACAGGCGGCGCTGCGTGAAGTCTGGGAAGAAACCGGCGTACGCGCCGAGATCGTCTCGCCTTACTCGATTTTCAGCGTGCCGAAGATCAGTGAGGTGTACATCGTGTTTCGCGCCATCGCCACCGAGATCACCGGCGAGTACGGGCCAGAGACCATGGATTGCCGCTTCTTCGCGCCCCAGGACATCCCTTGGGACAGCATCTACTACCCTGCCATCCGCCAGATCCTGGAGCGCTATATCGAAGAGCGTACTGCCGGGGTGTATGGGATTTACATGGGCAACGATGATAGCGGCAAGGTGCATTTCATTCGTTGATGCAGGCGATTTGAAGGCTCCAGCGACTTTTCTTTCTCTAGCCGGTACGATTGGTCAACTCCCGACCAAAGGTACTGCCTGCATGTTTATCGGCGTCCTGCTTATCCTGACCTGGCTGGTGCTGCTGTTGCGCTACCCGTCAAAGGCATTGCCCGTGTCCATGGCGGCTTTGTTCGGGTTGGGCCTGGTGGCGTTGTGGGTGGTCTGGCTCGAAACTCGCGAAGCCCGCCAACTGGCACGCCTGGACCTGCGCCTGATTTATGCGCCCACCAGCGATTACCCACAACGCTGCCCCGCCGACCGGCCGCTGATGGTGCAGCTGAAAAACAACAACGACGTGCCGCTGGTAGAACTGCGCTGGCGCGTCGCCGCGTATGCGCCCGGCGATACCGTCAACCTCGTTGAAAACCTTTACTCGGCCCCGCGCTACCGTGGTCCCGGCGAATTGCAGGCCGGCGCCCAGTGGGAAGATTGCCTGCCCGTGCCGCCGCTGCGCCCCGGCTACCGCCCGCAATCCCTGGAATTCCGCCCGGAACGCCTGCAAGGCAGCTTCTCCGGTTGATTACCCTCCTCTTTTTATAGTGCACAAGGACCGCGCCATGCCCGTTGCCCTGATCACCGGTTGTTCCAGCGGCATTGGCCGCGCCCTCGCCGAAGCCTTCAAGGGCGCGGGGTATGAGGTTTGGGCCACAGCGCGAAAGCCCGAGGATGTCGAGCACCTGCAGGCCTCGGGTTTCGTCGCCCGCCAACTGGACGTCAACGACAGCGATGCCCTGGAACACCTGGCCGAGGCCCTGAACCAACACAGTGGCGGCCTGGACCTGCTGATCAACAACGCCGGTTACGGTGCCATGGGGCCGCTGCTCGACGGCGGTGTAGAGGCCATGCGCCGACAGTTCGAGACTAATGTGTTTGCCGTGGTCGGGGTCACCCGGGCGTTGTTTCCGGTGTTGCGCCGCAGCCGTGGGCTGGTGGTGAATGTGGGCAGTGTCTCGGGCGTGCTGGTGACGCCGTTTGCCGGGGCCTATTGCGCGTCGAAGGCGGCGGTACACGCCTTGAGCGATACCTTGCGGCTTGAATTGGCGCCCTTTGGCGTGCGGGTGATGGAGGTCCAGCCGGGGGCGATCGCTTCAAGTTTTGCCAGCAACGCCGGGCGCGAGGCTGAACAGCTGATTGGCCAGCAGTCAGCATGGTGGCCGCTGCGCGAGAGTATCCGTGCGCGGGCCCGGGCTTCGCAGGATCACCCAACGCCGGCGGCGGACTTTGCCCAGGCGTTGCTCAAGGCCGTGAGCGCGCCCAAGCCTGCGAGGCTGGTGCGCATTGGCAATGGCAGCCGGGCGTTGCCGTTGATGGCGCAGGTATTGCCCAAATCGGTGTTGGACTGGGTGCTCAAGCGACGGTTCGGGTTGATGGGCCAACTCTAGATTGGGTTGATTTGTTGGAGCGGACCTGGCCGCGATGGGCTGCGAAGCGGCCCCAGCGATTCTGAAACCTACCGCAGCCACAAACTGTGCCGCAGATGTCACTGGCCTCTGGGGCCGCTGCGCGCCCCATCGCGGCCAGGTCCGCTCCTACGCCCCCCCACAATCCGCGTTGCTTTCGGCGCTTCTAAAATTTCTACCCTAATCCGCTTCGTGACCCGCCAGTCGAAGAGTTTGCTATTAACCTCCACATCGTCTCACTTCTCTCCTACACTCAGCCGTTGCCCGGTCTACCATTCGGACAATCCGACAGAAAGTAGTCGAAACTTCCGAATGACCAGTAGGTCAGGGATTAGGAAGGCCATCGCGAAGGGACACCCCCAGGCGCGGTCGACCCACCCCCACCGTCAAGCCCGTCAGCCCGTTTGGCTGCAGAGGACAGCGCTTGTACGTATGGCACGCGGGGTGCATGGATAACAACATCAGGTGCTTTGTCTTTCGTATTAAATGCACGGGGAGATAATAATGATCAGTGCCGCTGTCGAAACTCATGGAGAGCGTTTAAACCAGCAAGTCACCGAGTCGGCGCTGCCAGACGTCACCAAGGCCGGCAGGGGGACTCCGCCAGAGTCCCACGCTAACCCCAAGCGCAAGAAAGTTCTTTTTGTCACATCCGAAATTTCTGATCTGGTCAAGACCGGCGGTCTAGGCGATGTCTCTGCCGCATTGCCCCGGGCCATGCACCCTCTGCATGACGTGCGCGTACTCATCCCCGGCTACCCGCAAGTCATGAATAGCGACAACCCGATCCATATCGTTGGCGAGCTTGGCGGTCATGCGGCACTCCCGGCATGCAAGATCGGCCGCATGGATCTCAAGGACGGTCTGGTCATCTACGTCTTGATCTGCCCCGAACTGTTTCAGCGCGAAGGCACCCCTTATGGCGCCAATAATGGGCGCGATTGGCCCGACAACCACATCCGCTTCGCCCGCCTGGGCCTGGCCGCAGCCGACATCGCCGCCGGTGAAGGCATGGTCCACTGGAAGCCTGACCTGGTGCATGCCCACGACTGGCCAGCCGGCCTGGCCCCGGCCTATATGCACTGGCGCGGCCTGAAAACCCCGACGTTGTTCACTGTCCACAACCTGGCGTACCAAGGCGTGGTCAGCCGCGCCTGCTGCCCGGAATTGGCGATCCCCCCGCACGCGCTGCAGCAGGAAGGCATGGAGTTCTACGGCAAACTGTCATTCCTCAAGGCCGGCATGGCCTACTCCAGCCACATCACCACGGTCAGCGCCACCTACGCCAAGGAAATCACCACCGCCGAATTCGGCTGCGGCCTGCAAGGGTTCCTCAGCAGCAAGGCACAACAGGGTCTGCTCAGCGGCATCCCCAACGGCATCGACGAAAGTTGGGACTCGGCCACCGACCCGCACCTGATCTGCCCCTTCAGCCTCAATGACTGGGACGGCAAAGCGGTCAATGCCAGCCATGTGCGCCAGCTGTTCAAACTGCAGCCCTCGACCGGGCCGCTGTTCGCCGTGGTCTCGCGCCTGGTCTATCAAAAAGGCCTGGACCTGACCCAGGGCGTGGCCGAGTTCATCGTCGCCAACGGCGGCCAGATCGCTATCATCGGCCGTGGCGAGCCCGAGGAAGAACAGGCCATGCGCGAGCTGGCACTGCGCTTCCCCGGCCAGATCGGCGTGCGCATCGGCTTCAATGAAACCGATGCCCGGCGCATATTCGCCGGCAGCGATTTTTTGCTGATGCCGTCGCGCTACGAGCCCTGCGGCCTGAGCCAGATGTACGCCCAGCGCTTTGGCTCGCTGCCGGTGGCACGCAATACCGGCGGGCTGGCCGACACCATCGAAGACGGGGTCACGGGCTTTCTGTTCAATGAATCGACCGTGGCAAGCTACGAGCAGGCACTGAGCCGGGCCTTTTATGTCTACAGTAAACCAAACCTGCTCAACGCCATGCGCTGCCTGTCGATGACCCAGCCGTTCAACTGGTGCCAGGCGGTCGAACCCTATGCCCGTCTGTACGAGGAGTTGGTGGAGCGCGCAACCGCAACCACGTATTGAAGAGGCTGGACTGGATGCCCTTAAGGTCAACGGAGAAATGGCCCCACGGGGCCATCATGCTGGATCAGGACCACACCCGGTTCGCCCTTTGGGCGCCGGATGCGCTCCAGGTCAGCGTGGAGCTGGGTGATGACCACTCAATCCCGATGCTGCCTCAGGCCGACGGCTGGTTTGTGATCCAGACCCGCTGCCCGGCCGGTACACGTTATCGCTATTGCATCGATGGCCGCTTGCAGGTCCCCGATCCGGCCTCCCGCGCCCAGGACGGTGACGTGCACGATCCGAGCATCGTGGTTGACCCCAACGCCTACCTTTGGCAACACACTGGCTGGCAGGGCCGCCCCTGGCACGAGGCGATCCTCTACGAAGTGCATGTGGGCCTGCTCGGCGGCTTTGTCGGCGTCGAGCAGCATCTGCCGCGGCTCGCCGAGCTGGGCGTGACGGCCATCGAACTGATGCCGCTGGCGGAATTCCCCGGTGACCGTAACTGGGGCTACGACGGCGTGCTGCCCTTTGCCCCGGAAGCCTCCTACGGCACACCCGAACAACTCAAGCACCTGATCGACTACGCCCACAGCCTCGGCCTGGCCGTGGTGCTGGACGTGGTCTACAACCACTTTGGCCCGGACGGCAATTACCTGGGCGAGTACGCCAAGCGTTTTTTCCGAGACGACCGGCATACCCCCTGGGGCGCGGCAATCGACTTTCCACGCCGTGAGGTGCGCGAGTTCTTTATCGACAGCGCGCTGATGTGGCTGTTTGAATACTGCTTCGACGGTCTGCGCCTGGATGCCGTGCACGCCATCGAAGACTCGAGCTTCTTGATCGAACTGGCCCAACGCGTGCGCCACCTGACGCCAGCGGGCCGCGAGATCTGGCTGACGGTAGAGAACGAGCACAACGAAGCGCACCTGATGCAGCGCGGTTTCGATGCGCAATGGAATGATGACGGCCACAACGCTTTGCATGTACTGCTGACCGGCGAGCGGGAAGCCTACTACGCCGACTTTGCCGAACAACCGACCCATAAACTGGCGCACTGCCTGAACGAAGGCTTTGTCTACCAGGGCGAACTCAATCGCCACGGCAAACCGCGTGGCGAGCCCAGCGGCGATTTGCCGCCCAGCGCTTTCGTGCTGTTTTTGCAGAACCACGACCAGGTCGGCAACCGCGCCCTGGGCGAGCGCCTGGCCCACCTGTGCCCGCCCGACGCCTTGCGCGCCGCCACTACCCTGCTGTTGCTCAGCCCCATGATCCCGTTGCTGTTCATGGGTGACGAATACGCAGCCGAGCAACCGTTCCTGTATTTCACCAGCCACCATGGCGAGCTGGCAGAGTTGGTGCGCGAAGGCCGGCGCAACGAATTTTCCCATTTCCAGGCATTTGCCAACGCCGAACGACGGACGCGAATTCCCGACCCCAACGCCGAGTCGACTTTCAACGACTCGCGACCGTTGCCGGACAGCGCGCCCGCGCAGCTGTCCCAGCCCTGGCCGGCGTTCTATCAAAAGCTGTTGCGCCTGCGTCAGCGTGAGTTGTTCCCGCGCCTGCGGGGTGCCGTGGCCCTCGACGCGCGGGTCCATGGCGATGGCGCCTTGACCGCACGCTGGCGGCTGGGCGATGGCAGTTGCTTGCGCATCGACCTGAACTTGAGCGAAGAGCGCATCTCGCTGGAACTACCCGCCGCTGGCGAGCATCTGTTGATCAGCTCCCCCGAGCCTTTTGACCCTGACCACCTTGCGCCCTTCACCGCTTTGGTCAGCCTGACCTTACCCGATCACAAGGACCTGCCCCATGAGTGATGAGCGCCTGGAATACCTGGCCCGCCATGCCGGCCTGTCAGTGGACTGGATTGACGCCAATGGCCAGCCGCAACGCGTTCGCCCGCAGGTGCTGCGCCAGGTGCTGGCTGGCCTTGGGCACCCGGCCGACAGCCTGGACGAGATCGAAAAAAGCCTGCGCAGCCTCGAAGAAGTGGGCAAATCCGTCAGCCTGCCACCGCTGTTGACCGTCGACCTTGGCCGGCAACTGAAGCTGGGGCGCTGGTTTGCTGCCCACAGCCATTGCCAGGTGCTGCTCGAAGACGGCAGCCAGCACGAGACGCAACTCGACGAGCACGCGGCGCTCAGCCACGCCATACCCATCGGCTATCACCAGATCACCATCGAGAGGCAAGCCTTCACCGTCGCGGTCGCGCCCGCCCGTTGCTACAGCATGGCCGATGCGCTGGACAGCGAGGCACCCCGGGCCTGGGGTTTGAGCGCGCAGCTGTATAGCCTGCGGCGTGAAGGCGATGGCGGATTCGGCGACACCCAGGCCCTGGAACTGCTGGCCCGCAGCGCCGCCGAACGCGGTGTCGATGCGCTGGCGATCAGCCCGATGCACGCGATGTTCAGCAGCGATGCCCATCGCTACAGCCCGTATTCCCCGTCCAGCCGCTTGTTCTTCAACAGCCTTTACGCCGCACCTGGCGAGATTCTCGGTGAGCGCGCGGTGCGCCTGGCCATCGAACAGGCCGGGCTCGACGCCGAATTGCAGCGCCTGGAGCAGTTGCCGCTGATCGACTGGCCGGCCGCGACCACCGCCAAACAAACCCTGCTGCGCCAACTGTTCAATGACTTCAATCGCGGCGACAACCCATTGACCAGCGATTTCGACAGCTTCCGCCAGGCCGGTGGCGAAGCGCTGGAAAACCACTGCCGCTTCGAGGCCCTGCAAGCCGAATGCGCGGCCAAGGGCAGCGCTCAGGACTGGCGCCAATGGCACAGCGACTGGCACGACCCACGCAGCGAGGCCATCGCCGAATTTTCCCGCACCCATGCTGACGAGGTGCGCTACTACGCTTTTTGCCAATGGCTGGTCGCCCGCAGCCTTGAGCGGGCCCAGCAAGCCGCGCGCGCCGGGGGCATGCGCATCGGCCTGATCGCCGACTTGGCCGTGGGTGCCGACGGTGCCGGCAGCCAGGCCTGGAGCCGCCAGGACGAGCTGCTGTCGGAGCTGACCGTGGGTGCGCCGCCGGACATTCTCAACCGCGCCGGGCAAAGCTGGGGCATTTCCGCGTTTGCCCCTGAAGGCCTGCAACGCCACGGTTACCGCGCCTTTATCGAAATGCTGCGGGCCAACTTCGCCCACGCCGGCGGCTTGCGCATTGACCATGTGATGGGCTTGCAGCGGCTGTGGGTGATCCCGCGCGGCAACTCGCCGCGCGACGGCGCCTACCTCAATTACCCGCTCGACGACCTGCTGCGCCTGCTGGCGCTGGAGTCGGTGCGCCATCAAGCCATCGTCCTGGGCGAAGACCTCGGCACGGTGCCCGACGGCCTGCGGGAAAAACTCGCGGCGCGAGCGATTCTCGGTATTCGGGTGCTGCTGTTCGAGCAGTACCACACCGGCTATTTCAAGCCGATCCTGCAATGGCCGGACAACGCCCTGGCCACCAGCACCACCCACGATTTGTCGACGCTCAACGGCTGGTGGCGCTCGCGGGACATTGACTGGTACCGCGACCTGAAGCTGATCGATGCCCCCGGCGAGCAGCACTGGCGCGAGACCCGCCAACACGAGCGCCAGGGCCTGCGCAATGTGCTGGCCCAGGACAGCCATAACTTCAAGGACAACGCCGAGGAAACCGATCAGGTCATCGACGCCAGCATTCGGTTTCTCGGCCACACCCGGGCGCCACTGGTGCTGATCCCGCTGGAAGACTTGCTCGGCATCGAGGAGCAACCGAACCTGCCGGGCACCACCGCAGGCCACCCCAACTGGTGCCGGCGCTTCGCCTTGCCCAGCGTTGATCTGCTCGACGATGAAGACGCTGCCCGACGCCTGGAGTTGTTGGCCCAGGCCCGCGATCAAGCCGGCGAGCGTGACCGATGAAGCCCTTGAACGCGACCGTACGCCTGCAATTTCACAAGGGCTTCACCCTCGACGACGCCCTGCCGCTGGTACCCTACTTCGCCCGGCTGGGCATCACCCATGTGTATGCCTCGCCGCTGCTCAAGGCCCGCCCGGGCTCCATGCACGGCTATGACGTCGTCGACCCGACCGTGATCAACCCGGAACTGGGCGGTGAAGCGGCGCTGGAGCGGCTGGTCGCGGGCTTGCGTCAGCATGGCATGGGCCTGCTGCTGGACGTCGTCTCCAACCACATGGCCGTGGGCGGCGCGGATAACCGCTGGTGGCTGGACTTGCTGGAGTGGGGGCGCGGCAGCCCTTTTGCCGAGTTTTACGACATTCAATGGCACTCCCCCGACCCGCTGCTGGAGGGGCAATTGCTGCTGCCGTTCCTGGCCCGCGACTACGGCGCAGTGCTGCAGGCCGGTGACATGGCGCTGCGTTTTGATGCCAGCCGTGGTGCCTTTTACGTCGGGCATTACGCACACCGCTTTCCGATCAGCCCGCCGGATTACGGGCGCATTCTCGGCGCCTGCGACCACCCCGGACTCAAGGCGCTGGGCGAACGATTCAGCGCCTTGCAGGACAAGCGCCAGGCTTACAGTCGCGCCCAGGCACTGCGTAAAGAGCTGGCCCGCCTGGCCACTCAAGCCCCTGTGGCCGTGGCGCTGGAAACGCTGCTGGAGCACTTTGATTCGCGCGCCGAAGAGGGCTTTGTGCGTTTGCACCAGCTGCTGGAAAAACAGCACTACCGACTCGCCAGTTGGCGTACCGCCGCCGACGACATCAACTGGCGGCGCTTTTTCGACATCAATGAATTGGGCGGTCTGCGGGTCGAACGCCCTACCGTCTTCGAAGCCATCCACGGCAAAATCTTCGAGCTGATTGGCCGCGGCCTGATCGATGGCCTGCGCATCGACCATATCGATGGCCTCGCCGACCCGCGCGGCTACTGCCGCAAGCTGCGGCGGCGGGTCAACGCCCTGCTGGGCGAACGGCCGCTGGTAGCGGCCATCGAGCACTTCCCGATTTATGTGGAGAAGATTCTGGGCAGCGGTGAACAGCTGCACCGGGACTGGCAGGTGGATGGCACCACCGGCTATGAATTCATGAACCAGGTGTCGCTGCTGCAACACGACCCAACCGGCGAAGCCGTGCTGCGCGAAAGCTGGAGCGACCTGAGCGGACGCCCGGCCGACTTCAACGAAGAAGTGCGCCAGGCCCGACAGTGGGTATTGAATGGCACCCTGGCCGGCGACTTCGAGTCAGTCGCCCAGGCCTTGCTCAACGTCGCCCGCGGCGACCTGATGAGTCGTGACCTGACCCTGGGCGCGATTCGCCGGGCCTTGCAGGCGCTGGTGGTGCACTACCCGGTCTACCGCACTTACCTCAATGCCTGTGGCCGCCAGATCGAAGACGAAGGTTTTTTCCAGCAGGCCGTCGAGGGTGCCCGCGCCAGCCTGAGCGAAGCGGACTGGCCGGTGCTCGACTCCCTGCAGCACTGGTTGGGTGGCGAAGGCTGGCGCCGACAGCCGCCGGGGCGTGCTCGCAAGGTGCTGCGCAATGCCTGCGTTCGCTTCCAGCAGCTAACCTCACCGACGGCCGCCAAAGCCGTGGAAGACACCGCCTTCTACCGCTCGGCAGTCTTGCTGTCGCGCAACGACGTGGGCTTCGATGCCGAGCACTTCAGCGCGCCCGCCGAGGCCTTCCATACCGCCTGCGAACAGCGCCTTGAAGCCTTCCCGGACAACTTGTTGACCACCGCCACCCACGACCACAAGCGCGGTGAAGACACCCGCGCCCGCTTGGCGGTGCTGAGCGAGCGCAGCGACTGGTTCAGTGCCCGCCTTGAGCATTGGATGGAACTGGCCGCGCCGCTGCGTGACAGCCCCCACAACGAGACCGCGCCCTCGCCCGGCGATGAAATCATGCTCTACCAGACCCTGCTCGGCAGCTGGCCGCTGGGCCTGGACAGCCATGACCAGGCGGGCTGCGAAACCTACGCCGGGCGCCTGCGGCAATGGCAACAGAAAGCCCTGCGCGAGGCCAAGCTGCAGAGCAGCTGGAGTGCCCCCAACGACGACTACGAAAGCGCCTGCGCGCAGTTTCTCGACAGCCTTTTGCTGGAGGCTCCGGCCCAGCAACTGCGTGGCTCGATTGCCGAGGCCGCCCACGCCATCGCCTGTACCGGCGCCCTCAACAGCCTGGCACAATGCTTGCTGCGCATGACTGCCCCGGGCGTGCCGGATCTGTATCAGGGTTGCGAGTTCTGGGACTTCAGCCTGGTCGACCCGGACAACCGCCAACCGGTGGATTTCGCCGCTCGCCGGCAGGCCCTGGATGATGCCAGGCACCCCGCGCAACTGTTGGAAAGCTGGCGCGATGGCCACCTCAAGCAAGCCTTGATCGCCCGCACGCTGGCGCTGCGCAGCCAGTACCCGGAGCTGTTCGCGCGCGGCAGTTACCAGCCGCTTGAAGTGAGCGGCAAACAGGCCGGTCACGTGCTGGCGTTCCTGCGGGAAAACGATGACCAGAAAGCGATTGTCATCGTCCCCCGGCTCGCCAGCCGCCTGCTGGGCAACACGCCAATTCCGCTGATCCCGCCACAGAGCTGGGACGACACCACACTGATTCTGCCATTCACCGCGTCATCGTTTCGATGGAAGGGACTTTTTGCCGAGGCTGTAGTCACACCAGATAGAGCGTTGCGACTAAGCACTGCGCTGAACGAGTTCCCCGTCAATCTGTTCATAACACACTGAACTGTAGTCAGGAGCGTAGAAATGAGTGCCGACGAAAAACGTATCCGTGAGTTTGCCTATCAGATCTGGGAGTCTGAAGGTAAGCCTGAGGGCCAGGAAGAGCGTCATTGGGAGATGGGCCGCAAACTGGCCCAGGCTGAAGCCCTGGCGCCCAAGGCCAACCCTCGCAAGAGCGTCGCTGGCAAGGATGGCGCTGCGAGCGACACCCGCGCCAAGCCCGCGGCAAAGCCGGCTGCCAAGGCGGCCGCCAAACCGGCTGCCAGCAAGGCCAGGGCCGCCAAGCCCGCAAGCACGGCCAGCGCCGCTTCGGCCAAGCCTGGCGCAGCGAAAAAGCCACGCGCCAGCCAGCAGCCACCGACCAGCTGATCCCGTCGCAACGCGTCTGTAGCGGGATGGTCATGGTCCCCGTTCCAGCCCTCGTGTCTTTCAGCCTTGCTCGATAGCACGAGGGATTAGACTTCTACTGCCTGAACGCTGGCCCCGGCGCCGCCGTACGCACCTGACCGCAGAGTAAGGATTGCAGCATGAGCCCTCGCAAACAGACGCCCGAACCCAACCATGAACCCTCCCGGATTCGCGAAGGCCTGCCCTTTCCGCTGGGGGCCACCTGGGATGGCCTGGGGGTGAACTTTGCGCTGTTTTCGGCCAATGCCACCAAGGTCGAACTGTGCCTGTTCAACTCGACAGGCGAGGTAGAACTGGAGCGTATCGAGCTGCCCGAGTACACCGATGAGATCTACCACGGCTACCTGCCGGATGCGCACCCGGGGCTGGTCTATGGCTACCGGGTGCATGGCCCGTACGATCCGGAAAACGGCCACCGCTTCAACCCCAACAAACTGCTGATCGACCCCTACGCCAAGCAGCTGGTCGGTGAGCTGCGCTGGTCCGAATCCCTGTTCGGTTACACCATCGGCCACCCCGACGCGGACCTCAGCTTCGACGAACGCGACAGCGCGCCATTCGTGCCCAAAAGCAAGGTGGTGGACCCGGCCTTCACCTGGGGCCGCGACCACCGCGTCAACATCCCGTGGGACCGCACCATCCTTTACGAGGCCCACGTGCGCGGGATCAGCATGGTGCACCCCTCGGTGCCGGACAAAGTCCGCGGCACCTTTGCCGGGCTGATGGTCGAGGACCTGGTCGATCATATCCGCAAGCTGGGGGTCACCTCGGTCGAGCTGCTGCCCATTCACGCCTTCGTCAACGACCAGCATCTGCTGCAAAAGGGCCTGAACAACTATTGGGGCTACAACAGCATCGCCTTCTTCGCCCCGCACCCGCGCTACCTGGCCCATGGCAAGATCGCCGAGTTCAAGGAGATGGTCGCGCACCTGCACGACGCCGGCCTGGAAGTGATCCTCGACGTGGTCTACAACCACACCGCCGAGGGCAACGAGCAAGGCCCGACCCTGTCCATGCGCGGCATCGACAACAGCTCCTACTACCGGCTGATGCCGGACAACAAGCGCTTCTACATCAACGATTCCGGCACCGGCAATACCCTGGACCTGAGCCACCCCTGCGTGCTGCAGATGGTCACCGATTCGCTGCGCTACTGGGCCACTGAAATGCATGTTGATGGCTTTCGCTTCGACCTGGCCACCATCCTGGGGCGCTACCACGAAGGCTTTGACGAGCGTCACAGCTTCCTCGTCGCCTGCCGCCAGGACCCGGTACTGCGCCAGGTCAAGCTGATCGCCGAACCCTGGGACTGCGGCCCCGGCGGCTACCAGGTGGGCGGTTTTGCGCCCGGTTGGATGGAGTGGAACGACCGCTTTCGCGACACTGTGCGCGCCTTCTGGAAAGGCGATGACGGCCAGCTGGCGGACTTCGCCGGGCGCATGACCGCGTCCGCCGAGCTGTTCAACCAGCGCGGCCGGCGGCCGTTTGCCTCGGTCAACTTTGTCACGGCCCACGACGGTTTCACCCTGCGCGACCTGGTCTCATACAACGAAAAGCACAACGAGGAAAACGACGAGAACAACCAAGACGGCACCAACCACAACGTGTCGTGGAACTGTGGCGTCGAAGGTCCCACCGACGACCCCGAAATCAGCGCCCTGCGCACGCGCCAGATGCGCAATTTCTTTGCGACCCTGCTGTTGGCCCAGGGCACGCCGATGATCGTCGCCGGCGATGAGTTCAGCCGCACCCAATATGGCAACAACAACGCCTACTGCCAGGACAGCGAAATCGGCTGGGTCAACTGGGACCTGGACGACGAAGGCAAAAGCCTGCTCAAGTTCGTAAAGCGCCTGATCAAGCTGCGCATGAACTACCCGGTGCTGCGCCGTGGGCGTTTTCTGGTCGGGACCTACAACGAGGACATTGGCGTCAAGGATGTGACCTGGCTCGCGCCGGACGCCACCGAGATGACCGTCGAGCAATGGCACGACGCCCATGGCCGCTGTCTGGGCATGCTGCTGGACGGCCGCGCCCAAGTATCCGGCATCCGCAAGCCCGGCTCCGACGCCACCTTGCTGCTGATCGTCAACGCCCACCACGACGTGGTGAACTTCGAACTGCCGCAGGTGCCGGAAGGCGAATACTGGAACTGCCTGATCGACACCAACCGCCCGCAACTGCGCGGTCAGGAATTGTGGGATTTCGGTAGCGTCTTCGAAGTGACGGGGCGTTCGATGCTGATGTTTGAATTGCAGCTTGAAGAAGAGTCCTGAGTCTGCTTCGGAGGCCGCTGCGCGCCCCATCGCAGGCAAGCCTTGCTCCTACAGCCCATCCAGGTCGCGGAACCAGCGGGGGGCTGTAGGAGCAGAGCTTGCTCGCGAAGAGGCCAGCACAGACGATGGACATCCCCCCACAGGTTGTTGAAACCCCCGGGCAAACGCTACATTTGCGCCATTGTCCACCAGGTGCAACGCCGTGACCCCGAGCGAAGTCCACAGCCTGCAACAGCAAGTGCAAAGGATGTCACCTTATCTCAGCACGTTCCCTTGAATGGCTGAAAGCTGAAGTGGTGGCGACATGCTTCTTGCATGGTTACTGACCATGGTAAAACCTTCGTGCTTGAGCTTGGCCATCAGGATTGGCCAATGCGGCAGCCGTTCGGCCTTGCCGACCTTTTGCAGGTGATTGTGCTCGAACCGATAGAGGTCAACGTCACCGAAGGCGAACTGCAGCTCCAGGTCAAGGCGTTGGGCAATGGGAAGGATGGACGGAGTGATGTTGTCCAGCAACACGGGCTCTGCCGCGGTATCCGACCAGTAGCCGAGCACCATGTGCGCCTGCTTTGCCGAAGTTTGTGTGGTGTAAACGAGACGCAGACTCTGCTCGGAAACGCCGAGCAGTCGCAGGGTGAAGTACTTGGCGAGGGCGAAATCCTCGCAGTCGCCAGCGCCCTGCTCGAGGGTTTCCAACGGCGAGGCCCAGTAGTCGACTTGCCCCCACACGTCGGAATCTTCGCCATATTGGATATGGCGATTGAAAAACGCATTCACCAACTGCAGCTTTTCAGCGTCGCTCAATGTGGTCGAATCAGCGATCAGGGCATGCCAGTCCTGAAGCCGGTGGCTAGCTTGCTCGTTTCGTTGCGCGCTCGGTGTGGCCGCCGTGGCTTTGGCGGTGCCCATGATCAGGCCACTGCTCAACAGCAGACCGACCAGCATTTTCCGCCGGCGTTCCACCAAAATCAACACGAGGAAGTACAGTCCTATCAAGTAACTCTCCAAGGCACCATGGCATGTGACAAAAGATTATTGCTGAGAGAACTCAACAGGCATTTGCACCATAAGGCCTTGGCCGGCCAACAGGCAAGGTACGTCCGTCGGCTAACAGGAAGACTGGGCAGGTCAGCTGTAACAAAGCGCCTTCCCATCCATCGAATGACGGGGCCAGCAAGAATGGAGGATTGCACCATGAAATCGATACTGTACGTCACTGCACTGGCGGCACTCTTGATGGGGCCGGGCATGGCACTGGGCGAAAACGGCAGCGACCGTCTGATAGATTTTCGTCTGCAACAACAGGGATTGATCAGCAATAGTCCCAGCCAGGACACCAGTGATCCTTATGTTCAAATGATCAAGACACAACCCACGGCTTCCGGGGTTGAGCTCGATCAGCAGGACCAACAGTTCCAAACGTCGGAACCCAAATTCGAGTCGCCCATCCTGAGGGACAGAATGCTCTATCGCAGTGCCCATTGAGGACATGTACGTGCATCATGAATCAAGGCGGAGATGCCAGCCAAGCCGGTATCCCCCTCTCCGGCACACGGATGTGCCAAATGAACACCCACCTCACGCCCTCGTTACAGCGCAACCTATCGATTGAGCTGGTTGAGTTTCTTCAGAATGGCCTGGCTGTCTACAGCTTCATCCTTGAAGGGTATGGTCTGCAGCATTCGGGAGGTCAGCTCGAGTTGCTTGATGTACAGCTCGCAGCGTGAGCACCTGCGCAGGTGCATGAGCACCGCACAGCGGGTACGAAAATTCAGGTGCCCCTCGATAAACTCGGAGCCCAATTCCGAGACTTCGTGGCAGGTCAGCATGTTCCTTCCTCCTGAAAGTGATTGAGCATCGCTTGCATGCGCTGACGCCCCCGGTGCAACAGCACGCGGATATTGCCTTCGGCCAAACCCAGGGCTTGAGCGATTTCGTCATACTCCAGCCCCCCCAATTCACGCATCAGTACCACACTTTGTTGATCGCCAGGCAACATGCGCAAATGCTTGCGGATGCACGCGTGCAACTCGGCTTCGATCAACAGCTCCTCAGGGCTTTCGTAGTGCCATTGACTGGGCGGGGTTTTCCAGGCGCCCTTCTCGTTGAAGTGCTGGCTGATAGGCGAACTGGCGTCGATGCCCCAGCCATCCAGAGGAACTTCGCGCCCGCACTTGCGCCTCATGGCATGGGCCTCGTTGATGGCAATTCGGGCCAACCAGGTTCGCAGCTTGGCACGCCCCTCGAACTTTTTTATGCCGACAAAGGCCCTCAGCCACGTTTCCTGCGCAACATCATGAGCCGATTCCGGTCCGACCAAGGGTGTGGCCATGGCGACCAGGAAAGCATGATGAAGCTTGATCACCGTCTCAAGGGCATTGCTGTCGCCTTCACGCAGCCGTTTGATCAGCTCCTGCTCATCGTCCATGAGCTTGTCCTCAGATGGACTGAAGATGCCAATAGTAAGGCAGCCTCAGTGCAGTTTTACTTTGAGGTATGAATCGGGTGATTGTTACAGCACAGTTGTCACGCCTCGCGTCAGGCAGCCTGTCGATTAGACAGGCGGTATTTCGCCATTAGAGAATAGCTTCGCTGCGAGCTCGCTCCTGAAAGGGACGATCGGCGGCGTCTGCTGGAGAGTCAGCACGGAAAATTCGTTTCGGCGCTGGATGTAGCCTCCGCTTCGCTCCGTTGCAACGCAGCATGGCCGACGCGCGGCAGATCGTGAGCAGGCTCTCAGGCCGCCCGGCGTTTGCGCCGCGACACCCATGCCAGCGCCGCCAGCACCACGATGACCCCAAGCGCCAGACCGAGGCGGGCCAGCAGGACCAGGTCCACCGAGGCCGCGACCTTGCCCGCGCGCAGATCCTTCACCTGGGCCACGCTGACCTCGGCCGCGGGGTTGCCGTAGCTCTGGGTCAGGTAGTTGCCCAGGGTGGCGATCTGCTGGTCGGACAGCTCGTGGGCGAAGCCTGGCATGGGGATCTCCTCGCCTTCACCCACCCGGTGGATGCCTTCGAGTATCACCATGACCAGGTTGTTGGTCTGGGTGCGGCCAGTGGCCGTGTTCTGGAACAGTGCCGGCAACCGGGCATCGAACGGACTCCCCTGGCCGTGAGCCTGGTGGCAGGCCGCGCAGTAGGCATCGAACAGCTGCGGCCCACTCAGCTCGTCAGGGTTCTGCGGCCAGGCGACGCCGCGGATGCTGTCCAGTTGGTCGCCGGCCTCGCCCCAGGCCTGCACGGGCTTGGCCACCCCCTGCCCGGCCACCGCCGGCACCGTCTTCAGGTATACCGCGATGGCCTGCAGGTCAGCGTCACTCAGATACTGGAGGCTGTGGTCGATCGCCTCGGCCATGGGGCCAGAGGCCTGGCCCTTGGCGATGTTGCCGCGCTTGAGGTACTGCACGAGCTCCTCGCCGCTCCAGCCACCGATGCCGCTATAGCTGTCCGCGGTGATGTTGGGCGCATGCCAGACGCCGACCTCGCCGCCGGCCAGATCGCGCGCGGCGTCTTCGGCCATCAGCAGGTTGCGCGGCGTATGGCAGGTGCTGCAGTGGGTCAGGCCCTGCACCAGGTAGGCTCCGCGGTTCCACGCCTCGCTCTGCGCCGGATCGGGCTGGTAGACCCGGTCGTCGAGGAACAGCACGTTCCACAGCGCCATGGAGACGCGGACGTTGAACGGAAACGGCAGCGCCGTCTCCGGCGGCTGGCTGTCGACCGGCTTCACCCCGTGCATGAAGTAGGCATACAGCGCCGCGATGTCCGCATCCGTGACCTTGGCGTAAGAGGTATAGGGCATGGCCGGGTAAAGGCGCTGGCCGTCGGCGCGCACGCCCTGGCGCACCGCCGCGGAGAACTGTTCGAGGCTGTAGTTGCCGATGCCAGCGGTCTTCGACGGGCTGATGTTGGTCGCCACTATGTCGCCGATCGGGGTCGGCAGCTTGAGACCGCCGGCGAAGGTCTCGCCGCCGACGAGCGAGTGGCAGGCCACGCAGTCGCCGGCCCGGGCCAGGTACTCGCCGCGCTGGATCAGTTCGCTGTCCGCCGGGCTGGCGGCCTGGGCGCCGCAACCGATGGCGGCCGTCAGGCTGGCGATCAGGTGTATCGTCAATTTCATGGCTTACTCCTTACTCGCTCAGGCGTTCGACGCGGCGTCGTTCGAGGAACGCACGCTCGAGCGATCGGGCAGGATGTGCTCGACGGTACGCAACGCCACGGCGACCGCGGCCAGGGTCGAGTTGCAGGTGCCCGCCGTGGGCAGCACTCCAGTGCCGACCATGAACAGGTTGTCATGGTCGTGGGCCTGCCCGTACTGGTCGCAGACCGAGGTTTTGGGGTCGCTGCCCATGCTCAGGGTGCCGCAGATGTGCTGGTTGTTGGCGAAGTGCTCGTCGTCGGTCAGGCGGATGTTGGTCGCGCCCATCAGCTCGGCGATGCGGGCGAAGTCGGCCTTGGCTGCCTGGGCGCCGGCGCGGGTGTAGGCATCGATGGCGTAGTGCGCCTGCGGCTTGGAAATGCCCATGGCATCCTTCTGATCGCTCAGGGTGATGCGGTTTTCCGGATTGGGCAGCACTTCCAGCACCGTCTTGACGTTCATCTCGCGGGCGGCGCTGTGGCGCAGGCGCTTCTCGAACTCCTCGCCATAGACGCCTTCCTGCAGCAGACGCCGGGTGGTGCCGTCCACCCGCGAGATGTTGGTGAAGTCCAGCCGATACGGCGAACGCTGGGCGCGAAACGGACCGTCGCGCAGGGTGTTGATCGAACTCGGGCTCTGCGGCCCGCGACCCAGCCAGACATCCTCATCCACGTCGAAGGTCATTGAGGTGCTGGGATGATCCATCAGATTGCGGCCGACCATGCCCGAGCTGTTAGCCAGGCCGTTGGGGTGCTTGTCGCTGGTCGACAGCAGCAGCAACTTCGGACTTTCGATGCCGTTGGCGGCGACGATGAAGGTCTTGCCGGTGACCCGATAGGACTTCTTGTCCGGATCGTAGTAGTGGGCCGCGACTACGCGGTCCTGGTCGTCGTGCTCGAGGCGGTAGACCACGGCGTTGGCGATCAGCTTGACCCCCGCGGCTTCGGCGGCGTCGACGGCCAGCCCGCCGTGGTACTGGGCGTCTACCGGGCAGATCGGCTGGCAGTTGTTGCTGCCGCAGCAGGCCGGGCGGCCATCGAAGGTGCGGCTGTTGCGCGCCGCGGTATTGCCGACCACCGAATAGACCCCCGCCAGGCGCTCGCGCAGGCGCCGCATGGCGTAGGGTTCGGCCACCGGCTCCAGCGGGAACGGCTTGCTGCGCGGCGACTCCGGGTGCTCGGCGGCAGAACCGGCAACGCCCATGATCTCTTCCGCCTCCTGATAGAAGGGCTCGAGCTCGTCGTAGTCGAACGGCCAGTCGACGCCGACGCCGTACAGGCTGTGGATGCGCATGTCGTTGGGCACGTAGCGCCAGGCGTGAGCCGCCCAGTGCCAGCTCGTACCGCCGACCATGCGGATGTATTCGGCGGCATACGGATAGGGACCGGCCTGCACCAGGTAGCCGTTGTCCTCCGGCTGGTACACCGGATGCGGTGCCCAGGGAAAGAATGGATAAGACGACATCCAGTCGCTGCGCCGCGGCGAGTTGCGGAAGTTGGCCAGGATCTGGGCGCGGGACACCCGGGGGCCGGCCTCCAGCATCAGCACGGAAGCGCCGCGCTGGGCCAGTTTGCGGGCGGTCAGGGCACCACAGATCCCCGAGCCGATGACGACGACATCAGCAGACGACAGTTCGGTCACTTGGCTCTTCCTCAGGCAGGTTTGTTGGCCCAGCTGCCGTAGGCGCCGTAGCAATAGCTAGGCGGCTGCAGCACATCGCTGACGAATACCGCGTTCAGGGCGTTCTCGTAGGCCAGCGCGCGCGCCTGCGCCTTGTCACCGACGACGCCGAGAAACCAGGCGCTGGCGATCTTGCGGGGGACCGGCGCCAGCTGCGGATAATCACTATCGAGCAGCGGCTGCAGCTGCAGCGGGGCGATTTGCCGCTGGTTGATCAGCAGCAGCACGTCCTTCACCGCTTGGGGAAAGGCCGGGTCCGCCTTGCCAAGTGCGTCGTAGTAGCGCGCCGCCAGTTCGCTGTCGAGGGATTGGCGACCGGCAATCAGCGCGGAAAGCGCCACGAAGGCGCCACGCTCGGCATCGGGCGCCGCCTGGGCCACCGCCCAGGGAATCAGGGATGCGGTATAGGCGCTCAGCAGGCCTAGCAGCAAGCCGCGCCGCGCGGGGTCGACGGCTGGGGCGCAGTCTTGTGCAGGCTCATCGGAAACGGCTCGTTTCATGGGTGATCCCCAGTAAGCTCAAAGACTTGGCTCAAGATCCAGGCTGAGCGGCGCGATCCATTGATGCAGCTCGCAATACGCACCTTGACTCAAGGATAGCCACGCTCACGCAACCCGTGACTATTTCTGGGGCGGGGTACCCTCTGACCTCAGCCCGCCCGCCACTGCAGCGCGAAGGCCACGCCGACCACCCAGGCGATGCCACTGGCCAGGTAGACGACTGCGCTGGGCGCAAGCAGCCACGCTCCCGCGCGGGAACCTCCCCCGCAAACCGCAAAGCCGGAGTCTCGCTCCCGCCCCTGTCGCGCTGACTGGCGAGAAATCTGGGCTAGTCTGATTGGGGCCGTCGCCGACGAACGCCCCCGGGGGGGTCGCGCATCGGCAAGGCGATAAGTCAAGCGTTGCCTGGCAATTGTTTTGGAGAATCAGACCGATGCGCCTCCCAACGAAGGTGTCGCCCTGGCACCCCTGGACTCCTGCCGCCCTGATCCTGGCGAGCATTGCGGGCCTGCCCCTTTGCGCCAGCGCCGACTTTGTCGAGGACGCCAAGGTCGGTCTCACCCTGCGCAATTACTACTTCAATCGTAATTACGTGGACGATCAGGGCCCGCTCATCGATGGTCGGCGGCAAGGCTATGCGCGGCACTGGAGCCAGAACCTGATCCTCGACGCCCGCTCCGGCTATACCGAAGGCGCCCTTGGCTTCGGGGTCGATGCACTGGGGTTGTTGTCCCTCAAGCTCGATGGCGACAAGTGGTCGCGCAATACCCAGATGACCCCGATTCACGACGACGGCTACCCGCCGGACGACTGGGGACGCTTGGGCCTGGCGGGGAAAATGCGTCTTGCCGAAACCGAAGTGAAAGTGGGCGAGTGGGCCACCGTATTGCCCGTGCTGCGCTCGGACGATGGTCGCTCGCTGCCGCAGACCTTCCAGGGCGGCCTGCTCACCTCAAGGGATATCGAGAGCGCCACCCTCTACGTCGGCCAGTTACGCCAGAACAGTCCCCGCGAGGACGGCAGTCTGGAGGACTTTCGCTTCCTCGGCGCGGGCGCCTCCGACCGATTCAACGTCGCGGGAGCCGAATACAGCTTCAACGAGCGCCAGACTATGCTCGGTGCCTGGTTCGCCGAACTGGAAGACATCTACGACCAGCGCTACTACCAGTTGGTGCACAGCCAACCCGTCGGCGACTGGGTGCTGGGCGCCAACGTCGGCTACTTCAACGGCAGCGACAACGGCAAAAAGCTCGACGGCGAGCTGAGCAACGAAACCTACACCGGCATGTTCTCGGCCAGGCATGGCAACAACACCCTCTACCTGGGGCTGATGAAGGTCCGCGGCAACAGCAAGTGGATGCGCGTCAATGGTGCCAGCGGCGCCACCGTGGCCAACGATGGCTATAGTTTCACTGCCGACGCGATCGGCGAGCGCTCCTGGCAGTTGCGCCACGACTACGACATGGCCGGCCTGGGAATCCCCGGCCTGACCGTCATGAACCGCTATATCCGTGGCTGGGACATCGACGTGTCGCCGAGCGACAGCAACGGCGAGGAATGGATACGCGAATCGGAGCTGGCCTATACGATACAAAGCGGCAGCCTGAAAGACCTGACCCTGAAATGGCGTAGCACTACGGTCCGCCGCGACTTCGATGGTGGCCAGGACTTTGGCGATGATCGCCTAATCATCATCTACCCCTGGTCGATTCTCTGAGAGCCTGTTCAAAGGCTCGCTGGAATACCTGGGGTCTGTTGCCGTTTCAGGCTAAGCAATGATCTATAAGAGAAAACTCATATCGTTGAAGCTCTCACCCAACACCGATACGAGGTTGCAATGCCGGCATCCGCCACTGCTCCCAGCCCTCTGTTACTGCAACGGCGAAAACGCAGCCGGCAAGCACACCGTACTGAACATCTCGCGCAACTGCGGCCCGGAGTTTTCCGGCGGCCAGACCCCGTCTTTCACTGCCCGGGTGCGCACATCCAACCGCTGTTCAAGGCTCGCATACGGCCAGATATGCAGGTAGCGTGGCGTGCGCCCGTCGGTGGCGTAGAACGCGGCAAACACCTGCGAATAGCCCGCTGCCGTGCGCGGCCCCACCGCCTTCTCCCAACCCTCCAGTGTCGGCGCCAGCCCTGATGGGATCAGGTTGTATTCGCGCAGTTCATAGAACGGCCCATGGGCGCCCGGCTGCAGTGGTTCCAGGAACGGGAACAGGGTGTAGTTGGCGACGTTCATGTCGAGCAGGTACTGCTCGATGCCGAAGGCATCCTTGGCCAACAGGTAGCGGTCACGCTCGGTCAGGCGGGCCTGTTCGTCGGCAAAGCCGCGCAGGACGGCAATCTGGTTCAAGGCACCGATTTCAGAGGCCCAGCAGCCGATCAGGGTGCCACCCACTTGCGGGCCGAAAAGGCTCGCTTCCAGCTGTTGCAGGGCTTGGGCCTGGGTCCGCACGCGCAGGGTGAAGGTCAACAGTTCGTACAGCTTCATAGGGGGGTGTCCGGGCGATTATTCAGGGCGGTTGGGAACCGGCAACTCGGCGCTGCTGTTCCAGCGGCTGACCGGGCGGCTGAAGAGGTTTTCGGTCTGGAAATGCGCCATGCGCCAGTGCCCGGCTTCTTGCCGGAACGTTACGGTGAGCCGCGCGCTGTTGAGGTGCGAGGCGCCGCTGGCAAAGGTCGAGGTTTGCAGCATGACCCAGCTGGCGCTGGCCTGGTCGCCTTGCACCTGGATCAGCTCGCAGGTCAGGAAGTGGACGTTGAGGGCAAAGTGCGCGGGCTCGACCATGTAGGTGGCGAACATCGCCTTGATCGCCTCGCGACCACGGTAGCCGCCGAAGGCGTCCCGGTATTTGGCGCCCTTGCCTTCCCAGACGGCATCTTCAGTGAACAGGCCAGCCAGTTCATCCAGCGGCGAGTCAACGCCCAGGTCATCGCACAAAACCATGTAGCGGTTCATGCAGGCGCGGATGGCGATCTCGCTTTCCAGTAAGGCCAGGCGTTGTTCCAGGGCGTGCAGTCGGTCGGTCATTGGGCTCTCCAGAAAAAAGGCGGCTGTCAGGGCCGCCTGATGGCTGGATTTAAAATGGTAATTTTTACGTGAAATGTCAATTAATTTATCCGGTAAATCCCGACACCGTCCAGAGCATGCTAGAGTGCAACGCACATGAA
The DNA here is from genome assembly GCF_009905435.1 of Pseudomonas sp. R5(2019). Classification (GTDB taxonomy): domain Bacteria; phylum Pseudomonadota; class Gammaproteobacteria; order Pseudomonadales; family Pseudomonadaceae; genus Aquipseudomonas. The sequence continues at coordinate 1,001 of NZ_JAAAMT010000001.1, read as the reverse complement.
GCCGCCCACGGCACAACGGCCGCACCGCTCCCGGGCACAACCTCAAGAATTCAACGCATGCCTACCCCGAAAAAGCGCCAGCACCGCTACAACCCCACCAGCGAGCACTTCAAGAAAGAGGACTACCCTTTTTACTGGCTCGCACGCCTGAATGGCCGCTACACCATGGCCATGGAAAAGGCCCTGAAAAAGATCGACATGGACATCCCGCGCTACCGCATCCTGTTCATCCTGCTGGATAACGGCGAGTCGAGCATTTCAGAGATCTCCACCCACGCCATCGCCAAGCTGTCGACCATCACCAAGATCGTCTACCGCATGAAGGCAGATGACTTGGTCGACACCCGCGCCAGCGAAATCGACGGCCGTGTGACCCAGGTATCGCTGACCGAACCTGGGCGCAGGATGATCGAGAAGGTCCAGGCAGCCACCAGCGGGATCATTCGGGAAAGCTTCAACGGGCTGACGGATGCGCAGCTGAGCAAGCTCAACAGCACGCTGGAGAGGATCTTCAATAATTTGCCTGAAGATTGACCTGCATCGATACAGGTCTGCGTGGGGGCGCGGGAGCGAATCTTTGGGAACGGACCTGGCTTTGGGGGCCGCTACGCGCCCCATCGCGGCCAGGTCCGCTCCTACAGGCCAGGCAAGCCAACAGACTCAGATCGATCAACCGCGGTGGCGTGAGCGGAAGTAGTTGATCAGGCCCTGGGTCGACGCATCGTCAGCCTCTTGCGACGCATCCCCGGTCAGGCACTGGTACACACCCTTGCCCAACTCCTTGCCCAGCTCGACACCCCACTGGTCAAAGGCGTTGATACCCCAGATGACGCTCTGCACGAACACCTTGTGCTCATACATCGCCACCAGCGCGCCCAGGCGACGCGGGCTGATGCGTTCGGCCACCAGGGTGTTGCTCGGGCGGTTGCCCGGGATCACCTTGTGCGGCGCCAGCTTCTGGATCGCTTCTTCATTCATGCCTTTCTCGCGCAGTTCGGCTT